>NZ_JBRFVG010000001.1:0-681672 GCF_052950655.1 Ralstonia sp. VS2407 | reverse complement strand
CAACTACATCGAGATGTTCTACAACCCAACACGGCGCCATTCGAGCGCCAACGGACTATCACCGGTAGAGTTCGAACAACGTCATTCCCAACGGCTCGGGGGTGTCTAGGAAAGTCGGGGCGATTCAGTGAAACAGAGATGCACCACCAACAAAAACAAAAAGCCAAAAACAAAAAAGCCGCTCCGGAACCCTCCGGAGCGGCTTTTTAACGCACGACAACACAGCCTCAGTGCACAACCCGATCAAACGAGAACTGCCCATCCCGATAATCCACCGGCACCACATCCTTGGGCGCGAACTTGCCCTCCAGAATCATCCGGGCCACCGGATTCTCAAGCTGCTGCTGGATTGCCCGCTTCAACGGCCGTGCCCCGAACACCGGGTCGTAACCCGCAGAGGCCAGCTTGGCCACCGCCTCGTCGCTGATCTCCAGCGCCAGGTCCATCTGCGCCAGACGTGCCGACAGACGCTTGAGCTGAATCCGCGCGATCGATTCGATGTTGCGTTGGTCCAGCGCGTGGAACACCACCACTTCGTCGATCCGGTTCAGGAACTCGGGGCGGAAATGCGTCTTCACTTCCTGCCACACGGCACCCTTGATCACGTCCGCCGGTTCGGTCGCCATCTGCTGGATGAGCTGCGAGCCGAGGTTCGACGTCATCACGATCACCGTGTTCTTGAAGTCGACCGTGCGGCCCTGGCCGTCGGTCAGGCGACCATCGTCCAGCACCTGCAGCAGCACGTTGAAGACGTCCGGGTGGGCCTTCTCCACTTCATCGAGCAGCACCACGCTGTACGGCTTGCGGCGCACGGCTTCGGTCAGGTAGCCGCCTTCCTCGTAGCCGACATAGCCCGGCGGCGCGCCAATCAGGCGGCTCACAGAATGCTTCTCCATGAACTCGCTCATGTCGATGCGGATGAGGTGCTCTTCCGAATCGAACAGGAAGCCGGCCAGCGCCTTGCACAGCTCGGTCTTGCCGACGCCCGTGGGCCCGAGGAACAGGAACGAGCCATAAGGCTTGTTCTCGTCCGCAATGCCGGCGCGTGAGCGGCGGATGGCATCCGACACCAGACGCACGGCCTCGTCCTGGCCGACCACGCGCTCGTGCAGGCGGTCTTCCATCTTCAGCAGCTTCTCGCGCTCGCCGGTCATCATCTTCGACACGGGGATGCCCGTGGCGCGGCTGACGACTTCGGCAATCTCTTCGGCGCCCACCTGCGTGCGCAGCAGCTTGTTCGGCTGCTTCTGGCCGGCAGACTCCGCGGCGGTGGCGGCCTTCAGCTTGCCTTCCAGCTCGGGCAGCTTGCCGTATTGCAGTTCGGCCACTTTCTCGAGCTTGCCTTCGCGCTGCAGCTTGGTGATCTCAAGCTTGATCTTCTCGATCTCTTCCTTGAGCGTAGCCGCACCTTGCGCGGCACCCTTCTCGGCCTTCCAGATCTCGTCCAGATCGGCGTATTCCTTCTGCAGGCGTTCGATCTCCTGCTCGATCAGCTCCAGCCGCTTCTGCGACGCTTCGTCAGTTTCCTTCTTCACCGCCTCGCGTTCGATCTTGAGCTGGATCAGGCGGCGGTCGAGCTTGTCCATCGCCTCGGGCTTCGAGTCGATTTCCATCTTGATGCGCGCCGCAGCCTCGTCGATCAGGTCGATGGCCTTGTCCGGCAGGAAGCGGTCGGTGATGTAGCGGTGGCTGAGTTCAGCCGCGGCCACGATCGCCGGATCGGTGATCTCCACGCCGTGGTGCAGTTCGTACTTCTCCTGCAGGCCGCGCAGGATGGCGATGGTCGCCTCCACGCTCGGCTCGCCCACGAGCACCTTCTGGAACCGGCGCTCCAGCGCGGCGTCCTTCTCGATGTACTTGCGGTACTCATCCAGCGTGGTCGCGCCGATGCAATGCAGCTCGCCGCGCGCCAGCGCCGGCTTGAGCATGTTGCCGGCGTCCATCGCGCCTTCGGCCTTGCCCGCGCCCACCATGGTGTGGATCTCGTCGATGAAGAGGATGGTCTGGCCTTCTTCCTTGGCGATGTCGTTCAGCACGGCCTTCAGGCGCTCTTCGAACTCGCCGCGGTACTTGGCACCGGCCAGCAGGCCTGCCATGTCGAGCACCAGCACGCGCTTGTTCTTCAGGCTCTCAGGCACTTCGCCGTTGATGATGCGCTGCGCCAAGCCTTCGACGATGGCCGTCTTGCCTACGCCCGGCTCGCCGATCAGCACCGGGTTGTTCTTGGTGCGGCGCTGCAGGATCTGGATGGCACGGCGGATTTCATCATCGCGGCCGATGACGGGGTCAAGCTTGCCGATCCGGGCCATCTCGGTCAGGTCGATGGTGTACTTCTTGAGCGCTTCACGCTGGCTTTCGGCCTCGGCGCTGCCGACGGTCTGGCCGCCGCGCACGGCGTCGATGGCGGCCTCCAGCGGCTTGCGCGACAGGCCGTGCTCGCGCGCAATGCGGCCGGCCTCGCCCTTGTCGTCAGCGGCGGCCAGCAGGAACAGCTCGCTGGCGATGAACTGGTCGCCACGCTTGATGCCTTCCTTCTCGGTTTGCTGCAGCAGGTTGCCCAGATCACGGCCGACCTGTACCTGCTCACCACCCTGCACCTGCGGCAGGTGCTTGATGGCGCGGTCCAGCGCCGTGTCCAGCGCCCCCGTGTTCACGCCCGCGCGCGCCAGCAGGTTCTTGGTCGCGCCATCCGGCTGGCGCAGCATGGCCAGCAGCAGGTGGACCGGTTCGATGTACGGATTGTCGTTGCCCAGCGCCAGGCTCTGCGCGTCGGCCAGCGCTTCCTGGAAGCGGGTGGTCAGTTTGTCCAAACGCATTAAAAACCCCTTGCGGAAAATGTTTCACTGCTCCGAAAGATAGGGAGCTTCGGTGGCATTTCAAGCGTGGAAACGCGGGTTTTGATGCAGATTTGCGCCAGAACAAACGGCGGCGTGCCTGCCGGCCGCGCCGCCGTCCCAAGTGCGTCAAAACCGTCCCGGCTATCGCATCAGTTGGGCACCGATACCGTCGCCACGCCGCCCGACACGCTCACCGAGATGCGGTCGCCCGCCGCCGGTGTGCTCGTGAAGTTCGGCACGTTGGCCGCGTTGATGGCCGGTGCAGCACCGGGCGTGCCACCGCGCGGGGTGGTGCGCACCACCTGCGAAGGCGGCAGCGGCGTGCCGTTCTTCAGGTTGGCGTACATGGCGTCCAGCGCGCGCTGTTCATAGAGCACCAGCGGTACGAAGAGGGAGTCATAGCCGGGCACGAGGTCGATGAAGCCGTCGAAATGCTGCGCGTTCATCACCTCGATGTACGACAGCTTGCTCGAGCCGCCCTCCACCTTGGCGTTCAACCCCAGGTACGGCCGCGAGCCATGGTTGACCGGCAGCAGCGCGTCGTTGCGGCCCTGCACGATCAGCGCCGGCTTGCCTTGCAGGTTGCCGGTGCGCAGCGTCTGGCTGATGCCGGTCTGCAACGATTGCGAAGCGGCATCGGCGCCTGTCAGCAGGTTGCGCAGGCACAGCGCGCCATCAAGGTTGGCGGCCTGCGTGCCGGTTGAATCGACCGACTGGTTGCTGCGCGTCGGCCCGCCCTGGGCGTTGTTGTTGACCAGTTGCACGCCGGAGGTGGGCGGAATGCCGTTGCCAACCGCCGCCATCTGCGCGAGCGCCGTGGCGTTCACGGCCGTCGGATGGAACGATGCGTCGGTTGCCGCGAAGCTCAGCCCGCACAGGTTGTCGGTCACGCTGGCGCGCGAGAGCGCGTTGCCAAACGTGGTCGCCACCGATGGATCGATCTCGTAGAACGACATCGACGCATGCACGAGATCCGACTCGGGCTCCCAACCGTAGGCGTGCATCTTCTGCAGGGCTTCGTCAGCCTGGGCAGCCGCCGTGCTGGACGTCAGCAGCCCGGCCGCCTTCAGCGCAGCGCAGCGGTTGGCCTGGGCGCCCGCCGGGAACGTCGTGAGGCTGCCAAAGAACGCCTGCGCCGGTGCGGTAGCAACGCTGGCCGACGACGCCGCGCACAGCCGGAACACGTTGGCGTAGCTCACGTAGTCGAACAGCGGCTTGCCGGTCGTCGGCAGCGTGGTGCCGCCGCGCACCACTTGCACACCGGTATTGGGCGGCAGGTTCAGGCCCGGCTCGCCAACAGCAACGCCATCGATCCAACCACCGGTGTCCTGCTCAGCCGCCGCGATGGCCGCCCCGCCGCCGTTGGAGATGCTCGACGCGATGACGATAGTGTTGTCCGGACGCACCGGCAGCGCGCTGCCGATGAGCGCACCGCTCGTCCCCGACACCTTGTCGTTGATCGCCCAGAACGCGAACTGGACGGCCTGCAGCGTGAACAGGCCCCAATCCTTCTCGGGGTTGCGCTGTGAATGCGCGTGCTTGAACGCCAGCCGGTTCGGCGTGGCCGTGTTGAAGGCGGCGAGCTGGCTGCTGGTGAGCGGCGCGGCAAAGTGCGCGTTGGACCCGGCTGCGCTGCGCGTGGTGCGCGTGCCGTCCTGCAGGGCGACGGTGTCGGTGGCCAGGTCGTGCGGGCCGGCGCCGGTGCCCTTGTCGGTGTAGGCAACGGCGCACTTGCGCTTGAGGCCCCATTCGCCGGTGGAAATCGCCCCGTAGATGCCGCGCGAACCCGACGAGGTGGCGGTGATGATGCAGGGGTTGTTGACGTCGAAACTGTCTGGGATCTGCACGAGCAGCACCACGTTCTGCTGGCCGGTGCCGTCGTCGGAGTACGTCACGTATTCGGTGCCGGCGATCATGCCGGAGCCCTGCGTGACGTTGCCGCTGGCATCGACGTTCGGGCCGTAGAGCGTGCCGTAGCCGCCCTTGGCCGCCGTGTCGACCAGCGCGCGGTAATTGGCGTAGATCGCCAGGCGGCGCAGCTCGGCTGCCGTGGGCGCCGTGGGGTTGGCGATGGTCGGCGCGGTGGCCGAAGCCAGGCCGCTTGCACCCAGGCCGGCGGTCAGCAGGTCATCCGATACGCCGTCGTACCGCGTGACGGTCACCTTGCCGGCAAAGGCCGGCTTGGTATTGCCCGGCACGTTGTTGCCGTCATTGCCGCCACCACAGGCGCTCAGTACGCCGCAACCGGCCAGCAGCACGGCACCGGCAGCGATGAGGTTGCTGGGCGAGACGTGCCGTCGCAGGCGCGCCGTTCGGGTTGGTTTCATTGCGTCTCCTTCTCGTTATGGATGGAACAACACAAAGCAACCCGCGGCGGCCTTCGATACTGCACGTCCTTACTGGACGTCCGTACTGGACGTCCCTAAGCCACCGCAGGCACTACCAGTATGTGAACCCAACTTCTCATTCGCAACTCAATTTGCAGGGCCGATCTTGCGATCAACTGAACGTGCGCACCGTCCAGAGACCAAGCATCGTGAGGAACAGCGAGCCGCCCAGATGCGCCACGATGTGCAGCGCGCCCATCAGGTGGTCGCCGGCCAGGATGTTGGCGACAACCTCGCTTGAAAAGGTGGAGAACGTCGTCAGCCCGCCCAGAAAACCGGTGATGACAAGCAAACGCCATTCCGGCGGCAGCCCCGCATGCATGTCGAAAAAACCTACCGCGATGCCGATCAGGTAGCCCCCCACCAGATTGGCTGCCAGCGTGCCGTACGGCAAGGCCGGATTGATGGCGTTCAACAAGATGGCGAGCGCCCAGCGCAACCAGGCTCCCAGCGCAGCACCCACCCCAACTGCCAGAAAGCCCATTCCGCTCATGCGGTCGCGTCCTTGTTATTCGTAGTCGTTCGGTTGCGCCGATGCGCCGGGCTGATCAGCCGTGCTTTTCGCGGCGTTGTTGGTGGCAATGCCCCAGCGGGCGAGCGCCTTGTCGTCGGTGACACGCGCATCGACCCAGCGCGCGCCTTCGGGCGTCTGTTCCTTCTTCCAGAACGGCGCCTCGCTCTTGAGGTAATCCATGATGAATTCGCACGCGGCAAAGGACTCGCCGCGGTGCTTGGACGCCACCGCCACCAGCACGATCTGGTCTTGCGGCTTGAGTTTGCCAACGCGGTGGATGACGAGCGCGTCGATCAGCTCCCAGCGCTGCATGGCGGCGCTCACGATGTCGGCGAGCGCCTTTTCGGTCATGCCGGGATAGTGCTCCAGCTCCATCTCCGACACGCCGGTGCCGTCATTGATGTCGCGCACGGTGCCGATGAAGCTGGCCACCGCACCAATGTTCGGGCGGCCGGCACGCAGCGCTGCAATCTCGGCGCCGAGGTCAAAGTCGGCTTCCTGCACGCGGACGGACATGGTCGGTCTCCTGCGCTCAACCACCGGTCACGGGCGGGAAGAAAGCGACTTCGCAGCCGTCGTGCACGGCGGTATCGGCCGGCACGATCTGGTGGTCCACCGCCATGCGCAGCGCACGGCCTTCGGCCAGCGTTTCGCCCCAGACCGGACCGCGCTGGGCAAGCCAGCGGCGCACATCGCCCACGGTGCGCACGGCCTCCGGCACGACCACCTGCTCCTGCGAGGTTCCCAGTTGTTCACGCACGCTGGCAAAGAAACGAAGCTCGATCTGCATGTCCATCGCTCCTTAAACCAGGCCTGCAAACGGCAGGAAGCTGACCACATCGCCCGGCGCGATCGGCTGGTTGGGCGGGTTGTCGATCAGGCCATCGCCCCACACCGTGGAGGTCAGCACGCCGGAGCTTTGATTCGGGAACAGGTCCAGCCCGCCGCCCGCGTTGATGCGCGCACGCAGGAACTCGTTGCGGCGATCGCCCTTGGGCAGCGCAAAGTCGGCGCGCATCGGGATGCGTTTCGGTGTCACGTCGGCCACGCCCTGCAGGCGCAGGACGAACGGCCGCACAAACAGCAGGAAGGTGACGAAGCTCGACACCGGATTACCCGGCAGGCCAATGAAGAAGGCGGTCGGGCCGCCCACCATGCCTTCGGGCCGGCGCACCTCGCCAAAGGCCAGGGGCTTGCCCGGCTTGATGGCGATCTGCCAGAGGTTCAGGCGCCCTTCGGCTTCCACCGCCGGCTTGATGTGGTCTTCCTCGCCCACCGACACGCCGCCGGAGGTGATGATGAGGTCGTGTTCCTCGGCCGCTTCGCGCAGCGTGTCGCGCGTGGCTTGCAGCGTGTCGGGCACGATGCCGAAATCGGTAATGTCGCAACCCAGGTTTTCCAGCAGCGCGCGCAGCGTGAAGCGGTTGGAGTTGTAGATGGCGCCGGGCTTGAGCGGCTCGCCGGGCATGGCCAGTTCGTCGCCGGTAAAGAACACGGCCACGCGCGGACGACGCACGACGTGCAGATTGGCGCAGCCGACCGAAGCTGCCAAGCCCAGTTGCTGCGGGCCGAGGCGCGTGCCGCGCGGCAGGATCTCGGCGCCGTCGGCGATGTCCTCGCCTGCGCGACGGATCCACTCGCCGGATTCCGGCACGTGGTCGATGGTGACGGTGCCCGTGTCCGCATCAGCCTTGCATTGCTCCTGCATGACGACGGCATCGGCGCCCGGCGGGATCAGCGCGCCGGTAAAGATGCGCGCCGCCTCGCCCGCATTCAGCGGCTGGCCGACATGGCCGGCGGGAATGCGCTGCGCCACTTTCAGGCGCGTGCCCGGCGCGGTGATGTCGGCGGCGCGCACGGCGTATCCGTCCATCTGCGTGTTGTCGGCGGGCGGCACGTTCAAGCTGCTGCGGACGGCCTCGGCGAGGACGCGCCCGTTGGCGTGCAACGTCGACACGGTTTCGGTCTCGTGCAAAGCGCGCACTGCGGCAAGCAGTTGCGACAGCGCCGCATCGAGCGTCAGCAAGGACGGTTTGACGGCGGGAGCATCGTTGGCGGACATGCGGGAATGGGAAAGCGGAATCGAAAGGGAGATTTCGATTGTATCGGTTCCAGACCGATGCCATGCATCAGCCCAGGCGTATCAAGCGAATGCGTCGGCCAGCGCGGCACGCAGTGCCGGCACGATGTGCGCGTCAAACCACGGATTGTGTTTGAACCAGGCCAGATTGCGCGGGCTTGGATGCGGCAGGGGAAACAGCATGCGGCCGTCGGCGTCCTGCACGGGCCCGTTGCGCACCACGTCGGTCAGCGACCAGTCGCGCGGCACGTCGAGGTAGTTGCGCTGGGCATAGGTGCCCACCAGCAGCGCGAGCCGCACATCGGGCATCGCCGTGAGCAGCGGCCGGTGCCATTTGGGCGCGCATTCCGGGCGGGGCGGAAAATCGCCGTTCGCGCCGGTGCCTGGGAAGCAGAAACCCATCGGCACCACGGCGATGCGCCGGTCGGCGTAGAAATCGTCGTACGGGATTTGCAGCCACTGGCGCAGGCGGTCGCCCGAGCGGTCGTTCCAGGGGATGCCGGTCTCGTGGACGATGCGACCTGGTGCCTGCCCGATGATCAGGACACGGGCGCGGCGGTCCGCCACGACCACCGGGCGCGGCTCGTGCGCCAATGCGCCCTTGCACTCGCGGCAGGCGCGGATGTCGTGCAGGCAGCGCTCGAAGGTTGCCCCGGCGACGTCATCCGGCAGGATCTTCATCTTTTTGGAAGCTGTTCATGGTCCGTAGCGAGCGGCCCGAGGTTGGCGCGAGAAGCACAGCCGTACATGGGTACGGCGAGCATCGCAGCGCCAAGATCGGGGCGCGCAGTAGGACCATGGGCAGGTTCAAAGGCCGGTGTGCTGGGCGATGTAGCCCTTGATGCGGTCAGCGTCTGCCGGCATGACCTCGAAGCGCTGCGGCAGCGATTCGATGTCAGCGTAGCCAGCCGGACGCTCCGGCTCGCGGTCCAGCGCTTCGCGAATGGTGTCACCGAACTTGGCCGGCAACGCCGTTTCCAGCACCACCATCGGCACGCCCGGGGTCAGGTTCTCGCGCGCCACCTTCACGCCGTCGGCGGTGTGGGTGTCGATCATCGTGCCGTAGGTGGCAAAGACATCGCGGATGGTATCGACGCGGTCTGCGTGCGAGCTGCGGCCCGAGACAAAGCCGAACTCGGCGATACGGTCGAACTCCGGCTTGCCCGTCATCGAGAAGCCGCCCTTTTCGTCCACGTCCCGGAAGAGCTGGGCGAGGCGCGCCGGATCACGGTCCAGCAGGTCGAACACGAAGCGCTCGAAGTTCGACGCCTTGCTGATGTCCATGCTGGGGCTGGACGTGTGGTACGTCTGCGCGGCCGACCGCACGCGGTATGTGCCGGTGCGGAAGAACTCGTCCAGCACATCGTTCTCGTTGGTGGCCACGACCAGCTTGTCGATCGGCAAACCCATCATGCGCGCGATGTGGCCGGCGCAGACGTTGCCGAAATTGCCCGACGGCACGCAGAACGACACCTTGTCGCCGATCTTCGGGGCCGCCAGCAGGTAGCCCTTGAAATAGTAGACGACCTGAGCGACGACACGCGCCCAGTTGATCGAATTGACCGTACCGATCTTCTGGCGGGCCTTGTAGTCGAGATCGTTCGACACCGCCTTGACGATGTCCTGCGCGTCGTCGAACACGCCTTCGATGGCGATGTTGAAGATGTTCTTGTCTTGCAGGCTGAACATCTGCGCGGTCTGGAACGCGCTCATCTTGCGGTGCGGGCTCAGCATGAACACACGCACGCCACGCTTGCCGCGCATGGCATATTCGGCGGCGCTGCCCGTGTCGCCGGAGGTGGCGCCCAGGATGTTCAGCTCGGCGTGTTCACGGTCGAGCGCGTATTCGAACAGGTTGCCCAGCAACTGCATCGCCATGTCCTTGAAGGCCAGCGTCGGGCCGTTCGACAGGCACAGCAGCGACAGCGACGTGCCGCCCTCCTCGCCCAGCTTGTGCAGCGGGGTGATGTCGACAGTGTTGTCGCCGGCGCGCGCGTTGCAGTAGACCTCGGGCGTGTAGGTGCGGCGCGTCAGTGCGCGCAGGTCGTCTTCGGGAATGTCGGTGGCGAACTTGCGCAGGATTTCGAACGCGAGGTCGGCGTAAGGCAGGTCGCGCCAGCGGGTCAGCTCTTCAACGCTGACTTGTGGGTACTGCTCGGGCAGGTACAGGCCGCCGTCCGGCGCCAGGCCGCCCAGCAGGATGCGGGAGAAACTTTGCGGCTCTGCGTGGCCGCGGGTCGATCGGTATTGCATGCTCATGTCCTGCGCTTAGTTCAGTTCTTCCATGCGGATGCGCGTGACCTTCGACAGCACGGTCGGCAGCGCTTCGATGGCGGCGATGGCGGCGTTCACGCGCTTTTCCACCGTCACGTGCGACAGCATGATGATGTCGGTCTGCGGCTCGCCTTCGCGCGATTCCTTCTGCAGCATGGCGTCGATCGAAATACCGCCTTCGGCCAGGATGCGCGTGATGTCGGCCAGCACGCCCGTTTCATCGGCCACGCGCATGCGCAGGTAGTAGCTCGAACGCACTTCGTCGATCGGCAGCACGGGCGTATCGGACAGCGCATCGGGCTGGAATGCCAGATGCGGCACGCGGTGTTCCGGATCGGCCGTGTGCAGGCGCGTCACGTCCACCAGATCGGCCACGACGGCCGAAGCGGTCGGCTCGGCGCCCGCGCCCTTGCCGTAGTACAGCGTCGGGCCCACCGCATCGCCGTTGACGACCACGGCATTCATTGCGCCTTCGACGTTGGCGATCAGGCGCTTGGCCGGCACGAGCGTCGGATGCACGCGCAGCTCAATGCCCGCTTCGACACGGCGCGTGATGCCCAGCAGCTTGATGCGGTAGCCAAGTTCTTCTGCGTAGCGGATGTCGACGGCTTCCAGCTTCGTGATGCCTTCCACGTAGGCGCGCTCGAACTGCACTGGCACGCCAAAGGCGATGGCGCTCATGAGCGTGAGCTTGTGCGCGGCGTCAAAGCCTTCGATGTCGAAGGTCGGATCGGCTTCGGCGTAGCCCAGGCGCTGGGCTTCCTTGAGCACGGTATCGAAGTCCAGGCCCTTGTCGCGCATCTCGGTCAGGATGAAGTTCGTGGTGCCGTTGATGATGCCGGCGATCCACTCGATGCGGTTGGCCGTCAGGCCCTCGCGCAGCGCCTTGATGATGGGGATACCGCCAGCCACGGCCGCCTCGAACGCCACCATCACACCCTTGTCCTGCGCGGCCTTGAAGATCTCGTTGCCATGCACCGCCAGCAGCGCCTTGTTGGCGGTGACCACGTGCTTGCCATTGGCGATGGCGCGCAGCACCAGCTCGCGCGTCAGGTCGTAACCGCCAATCAGCTCCACGACGATGTCGATCTCGGGCGAATCCACAACCGCAAACGGGTCGTTCACCACCGGCACGGTCGCACCGGCTTCCTGCACGATGGCGCGGGCGCGGTCGACATTGCGCACGGCAATCATGGCGACTTCAATGCCGCGACCCGCGCGACGGCGGATTTCTTCCTGGTTCCGTTGCAGAACCTTGAGGGTACCGCCACCGACGGTACCGAGCCCGAGCAGGCCGATCTTGATGGGATTCATGAGACGTGTCGTAAAGAAACGAAAAAGCGGAGAAGCAAAAAACACACAGGGCAGACACTTCGGTCTGCCCCGCAGTTACTGATCTGGCGGAAGACCGAGTTTATGCGGCCCGGATGCCAGTACCGTGACGCTGACGGTACCGCTCCAGGAAGCGCGAAATTCGGCCAATCGCTTCGCGAAGATCGTCTTCGTGGGGCAGGAAGACGATGCGGAAATGGTCCGGCGAGTGCCAGTTGAAGCCTGTGCCCTGCACCAGCAGCACACGCTCCTCTTCCAGCAGCTGGCGGATGAAGGTCTGGTCGTCTTCGATGGGATACACCGCCGGGTCCAGGCGCGGGAACATATAGAGCGCAGCCTTGGGCTTGACGCAGGTCACGCCGGGGATCGCTGTGATCAACTCATGCGCCAGGTCGCGCTGGCGACGCATGCGGCCGCCCGGCGCCACCAGGTCTTTAATGCTTTGATAGCCGCCCAGCGCGGTTTGAATGGCCCACTGCCCCGGCACGTTGGCGCACAGGCGCATCGAAGACAGCATGTTCAGGCCTTCGATGTAGTCCTTGGCCGGGCGCTTGTCGCCGGATACGACCATCCAGCCCGCGCGGTAACCGCACGAACGGTAGCTCTTCGACAGGCTGTTGAACGTCACGGTCAGCACGTCTTCCGACAGCGAGCCGATCGCGGTGTGCTTGTTGTCGTCGAACAGAACCTTGTCGTACACCTCATCGGCGAAGATCACCAGGCCGTGTTCGCGCGCAATGGCAACAATGCCCAGCAGCAGTTCGTCCGAATACAGCGCGCCGGTCGGGTTGTTCGGGTTGATGACGACGATGCCCTTGGTATTGGGCGTGATCTTGGCGCGGATGTCGTCCAGGTCTGGCATCCAGCCATTGGCTTCGTCGCAGATGTAGTGCACCGGCGTGCCGCCCGAGAGGCTGGTCACGGCGGTCCACAACGGGTAGTCGGGCGCCGGCAGCAGCAGCTCGTCGCCAGCGTCAAGCAGCGCGTTGGTGGCCAGCGAAATCAGCTCCGACGCGCCATTGCCCAGATAGATGTCTTCCAGCGTGACGTTCTTGATGCCCTGCTCTTGCGTGTAGTGCATCACCGCCTTGCGCGCCGCGAAGATGCCCTTGGAATCCGAATACGCCGCCGAATTCGGCAGGTTGCGGATCATGTCCTGCTGGATCTCTTCAGGCGCATCGAAACCAAACACGGCCAGGTTGCCGATATTCAGCTTGATGATCTTGTGGCCCTCTTCTTCCATCTGCTTGGCCTTCTCGAGCACGGGGCCGCGAATGTCATAGCAGACGTTGTTGAGCTTGGCGGATTTCTGGATCGTTTTCACGGGCAAGGCGGCGATGGGCGACGTTGAACGGGCTGGAACTACGGGGCATTCTGTGGCGCAGCAAAGCGGCGACGGTAACGCCACACAGCGGCAGGCGCCGCTACGCTATTCCTTGCCGGACATCGCTTGTGGCGCGGCGGGCGAAGGAGAGAAAAAGATATAATTTAGCCCATTATGACAGACTTAGGCGGGCATTTTTGCAACGCAGCGAAACCTGCCCGCAGTCTGAAACCTAGCGCCCTAGCCAGCGTGCCGCACCATGCGCCGCCGCCATGGCGCCCGATGGGATTCCCGCCTTGAAGCTCCATTCATCCGATTCGTCGACCATTCTCAATACCGTTACCGGCTATGGCGACGGCTATATCGAAATCAACAAGGTGCGCTACGAGCACTCCGTGCTGGTGATGCCCGAGGGCGCCGTGGTGCCGTGGGATGTGTCGCGCTTTGAGGATCTGACGCCCGAGCATTTCGCGCGCGTGCTTGACCTGGGGGCCGAAGTGGTGATCTTCGGGACGGGCAACAAGCTGCGCTTCCCGCACCCGCGGCTGACGGTGCCGCTTACCGAAAAGCGCATCGGCGTGGACGCCATGGACCTGCAGGCCGCCGGCCGCACGTACAACATCCTGATGCTGGAAGGCCGTAAAGTGGCCGCCGCCCTACTGATCGAGCGCGCCTGACCGCATGCCGATCGACCGCACCGCTCAAGCGCCCACCCTGCCCTGGCGCGACGCCTCCCTTTGGCTCCTGGCTGCTGCGTTCCTGGCCGTCTGGCTCGGCACGCTGGGCTACCGGCACCTGATCCCCACCGACGAAGGCCGCTACGCTGAAATCGCGCGCGAGATGTTCGTCTCCGGTGACTGGGTGACCATCCGGTACAACGCCCTGAAATATTTTGAGAAGCCGCCACTGCAGATGTGGGGCACCGCACTCGCCTACACACTCTTCGGCATCGGCGACTGGCAGGCGCGGCTGTTCACGGCGTTCTCCGGCATCGTCGGCATTGTTTTCACGATGCTGGCGGCGGCGCGTTGGTGGGGCAAACGGACGGCCGTCATCAGCGGGCTGGTGCTCGTGAGCGCGCCTCTGTGGAACGTAGGCTCGCACTTCAATTCGCTCGACATGGGCGTGGCCGGCTGCATGACGATGGCGTTGGGTGCGCTACTGATCGCGCAGCATCCGGATGCCACACGCGCTCAACAACGCCGCTGGATGTGGGCCTGCTGGGCATCCATGGCGCTGGCAGTGCTGAGCAAGGGCCTCATCGGCGTGGTACTGCCGGGTTTTGTGCTGGTGGTCTACACGTTGGTCGCGCGCGACTGGGCCCTGTGGAAACGATTGCATCTGGTGAGCGGGCTGATCATCTTCTTTGCCGTCGGCGCGCCGTGGTTCGTCCTGATCTCCATACGCAACCCGGAATTCGCGTGGTTTTTCTTCGTGCACGAGCATTTCCAGCGTTTCACGTCGACCGTGCATAACCGAAATGCGCCGCTTTGGTACTTCGTGCCATTGCTGGTGGCCGGCTTCCTGCCGTGGCTTGCTCAATTGCCCGGTGCCGCACACCTGACCCTTGCACGTGGTGAAACCGCCAGGAATGGTTTCCGCCCCACGCTCATGCTAGGCCTGTGGGCCATCCTCATCTTCGCGTTTTTCAGCATTTCGGATTCGAAGCTGCCGGGCTATATCTTCCCGATCATCCCCGCGCTGGCGATTCTGGCAGCCCTGGTGCTGGAGCACACCAGCGAGCGCGCATGGCGCTGGCAGCTCAAGGCCTTCCTGGCGCTGGCGGTGGTCGGTCTCGCGGCCAGCGGTTACGTGGCAACCATGTCGTCGGACATGTACCCGAACGCCGTGTTTTCTCGATTTGCGATGTTCCTGGCCGTGGCGTTCGCGGCTGGAGCAGGCTTCACGTGGCTGGCACTTCGCTTGGCAGGCAGGCGCTTCGAAAGCGTGGCCGCGTTTGCTTGCGCGTGGTTCCTGACGTTTACAGCGGCCACGCTGGGTCACGAAGCCTTCGGGCGCTCCATGTCGGGTATCGATCTCGTGGCCGCGGTCAGGCCGTGGCTCAAGCCCGACGTGCCGTTCTATGCGGTGGAGCGCCTGGACCATACAATGCCGTTTTACCTCGGCCGGCCCACCATCATGGTGCAGGAGCCCGATGAACTGGCATTTGGCGTCAAACAGGAGCCGGCCAAGTGGGTACCGACCACCGAAGCCTTCGTGGCGCGCTGGAAAGCCGGCGGTCAGGCCGTTGCCATGATGGGTCCGGGCACCTATGACCGGCTGGCAGCCGAGGGCGTACCGATGATCGTGATCGCCCGCGATGCCCGCCGTGTGATCGTCCGGCGCAACTAGGTTTCACCGCTACGGATTGCCGAAAGGGGCGTGCAAGCGGAATTGTCGTAACATGCGCCCCGGCGGCGGGATTGAGAACATCCGCACGGGGAAACCGCCGCAGTCTGCAAAACATCAAAAGAACACATGAATCTGGTCACTTTCGGGCTGATCCTGACGGGCGTCATGCTCAATGCCTGCGCTCAGTTGCTACTCAAGGCGGGCGTCAACAACATCGGCCGCTTTGCGTTTTCGGCCGACAACATTCTGCCGATCGGCATCAAGCTTGCAACGCAGTGGCCCATCATTGGCGGGCTGTCGTGCTACGTCATCTCGGTGGTGGTGTGGATTCTCGGCCTGTCGCGCGTGGATGTGACCATCGCGTATCCGATGCTCTCCCTGGGCTACGTGGTTAACGCCTTCCTGGCGTGGTATCTGTTTGGCGAAGTGCTGTCTGTACAGCGCCTGATCGGCATCGCCATCATCCTCGTCGGCGTACTTGTGCTGGCCCGCTCGTGAGCCGATGTGCCCGCGCCCAGCACCCAACTTCATTCAAGTCATGACGCAAACCACCGCCACTGCCGAATTGCCGTTTCTGCCCTTCGTACGCCCGACCATTGACGAGGCGACCATCGCCGCCGTGGCCGACGTGCTGCGCTCGGGCTGGATCACCTCGGGCCCCAAGGTTGCCGCATTCGAAGCCGCGCTGTCGGAGTACTTCGGTGGCCGCATCGTCCGCACATTCGCCAACGGCACGGCCACGATGGAAGTCGCGCTGCGCATTGCCGGCATCGGCCCCGGCGATGAGGTGATCACCACGCCGATCTCGTGGGTCGCCACATCCAACGTGGTCCTGACGGTCGGCGCCAAGCCGGTCTTCGTCGACATCGACCCCGTGACGCGCAACATCGACCTAGACAGGGTCGAGGCCGCCATCACGCCGCGCACCAAGGCCATCATTCCGGTCTATCTGTCGGGGCTGCCCGTCGACATGGACCGTCTGTACGACATCGCCCGCCGCCACAAGCTGCGCGTAGTGGAAGACGCCGCACAGGCCATTGGTTCGCGCTGGGGCGACAAGCGCATCGGCGAGATCGGCGACCTCGTCAGCTTCAGCTTTCAGGCAAACAAGAACATCACCACCATCGAAGGCGGCGCGCTGGTGCTCAATACGCCAGAAGAAGCCGTGCTGGCCGAGAAATATCGCCTGCAAGGCGTCGTGCGCACCGGCTTCGACGGCATGGAAGTCGACTTGGTGGGCGGCAAGTTCAACCTGACCGACGTGAATGCCGCGATTGGCCTGGGCCAGTTCGCTCAGCTTGAAGCCGTGACTGCACGCCGCGCTGCCCTGGCCCGCCGTTACTTTGCCGGCATGCGCGCCGCAGACATCGAGTCGTTCGGCGTTGAACTGCCGGTAGAGGACTTCACGCACACCAACTGGCACATGTTCCAGATCGTGCTGCCGCTGGATCGCCTGAAGGTCGATCGCGCTGGGTTCATGGCTGGCCTGAAGGCGCTAGGCATTGGCGCGGGCGTGCACTACCCACCCATCCACCTGTTCAAGCTCTATCGCGAACTCGGCTGGAAGCCGGGCATGTTTCCGGTGGCCGAACGCATTGGCCGTGCCATCGTTACGCTGCCGATGTTTGCCGGCATGGAAGATTCCGATGTGGATCGCGTGGTCAGCGCGGTCCGCCAACTTTGCGCCCAGTACCAATAATCCAATAATGAAGACACCCGCTCTCTCGGTCGTCATTCCGGTTTACAACGAAGAAGACGGGCTCGCCGCGCTGTTTGCGCGCCTGTATCCCGCACTCGACGCGCTCGGCATTTCGTATGAAGTCGTGTTCGTCAATGACGGCAGCCGCGACCGCTCCGCCGCCATGCTGGCCGAGCAATTCCGGGCGCGCCCAGACAGCACGCGCGTCGTGCTGTTCAACGGCAACTACGGCCAGCACATGGCCATCCTGGCCGGCTTCGAACATGCGCGTGGCGAACGCGTCGTCACGCTCGATGCCGACCTGCAGAACCCGCCGGAAGAAATCGGCCGCTTGGTCGAAAAGCTCGACGAAGGCTACGACTACGTCGGCACCATCCGGCGCGTGCGCCAGGACAGCTGGTTCCGCCGCACCGCGTCGCGTGCCATGAATTCGCTGCGCGAACGCATCACGCACATCAAGATGACCGACCAAGGCTGCATGCTGCGGGCCTACAGCCGGACCATCGTTGATACCATCAACCGCTGCCGCGAAGTCAACACCTTCATCCCGGCACTGGCCTACACGTTCAGCAAGAACCCGACCGAAATCGAAGTCGACCACGAAGAGCGCTTCGCCGGCGAGTCGAAGTACTCGCTGTACAAGCTCGTGCGCTTGAACTTCGACCTGGTGACGGGCTTCTCGGTGGTGCCGCTGCAATGGTTCTCGGCGATCGGGATGCTGCTGTCGCTGGCGTCGGCGGTTTTGTTCATCCTGCTGGTGGTGCGGCGCTTCATCCTGGGCGCGGAAGTCCAGGGCGTGTTCACGCTGTTCGCCATCACGTTCTTCCTGATGGGCGTGCTGTTGTTCGGCATCGGCTTGCTGGGCGAATACATCGGCCGCATCTATCAACAGGTGCGCGAGCGCCCGCGCTATCTGGTGCAGGGTGTGCTGGAAGAAACGCCCCACCTGCATGAAGCCGGCGCCGCCGATATGAAGACTGGCTCGCAGCGGGGTGTTGCATGAGTTCGCAGCTCAAGCGGCGAGCCGTCGTTTTCGCGTATCACAACGTCGGCGTACGCTGCCTGCGCGTGCTGGCAGCGCGTGGCATTCAGGTTGAACTCGTTGTCACGCACGAGGACAACGCCGCCGAGAACATCTGGTTCGGCAGCGTGCGCGCCACCGCACAGGAACTGGGTATCCCGTACATCACGCCGGACAACGCAAACGGCGAAGATCTGCACGCCCGGAT
The DNA here is from genome assembly GCF_052950655.1 of Ralstonia sp. VS2407. Taxonomy (NCBI): domain Bacteria; kingdom Pseudomonadati; phylum Pseudomonadota; class Betaproteobacteria; order Burkholderiales; family Burkholderiaceae; genus Ralstonia; species Ralstonia sp. VS2407. Next base: position 663,644 of record NZ_JBRFVG010000001.1, on the reverse strand, counting down.
CGCCGCCATCGCTCCGGACTTCATCTTTTCGTTCTATTACCGGCACATGATCCCGATGCGCCTGTTGAGCCTCGCCAAATTCGGCGCGTTCAACATGCACGGTTCGCTGCTCCCCAAGTACCGCGGCCGCGTGCCCATCAACTGGGCGGTGCTGCACGGCGAGACCGAAACCGGCGCCACCCTGCACGAAATGGTCGAAAAGCCGGATGCCGGTTACATCGTCGACCAGACCATCGTGCCGATCCTGCCGGACGACACCTCGCACGAAGTGTTCGAAAAGGCCACTGTTGCGGCAGAGCAAACCCTGTGGCGTGCGCTTCCCGCGATGATTGCCGGGCACATTCCGCAGCACCCGAACGTGCTGGCCAACGGTAGCTATTTCGGCGGCCGCAAACCCGAAGACGGCCGCATCGACTGGTCCAAACCGGCCCAGCAGGTCTATAACCTGATCCGTGCAGTGGCGCCGCCCTACCCCGGTGCTTTTACGGACGCGGGCAGCGAACGCTACGTTGTCGCGCGGGCCCGTCTGGCGCACCAAACCTTTACGAATTTGCCGCCGGGCTTGCACGTCGTGGATAATGCGATGTTCGGCGTGTGCGGCGATGGGGGAGCCATCGCCATTCACGAGCTCTGGCGCGTCGAGCCCCAAGCTGCCAGCGGAACATCTGTCGTGACCGCGCAGCAGCTCGCCAGCCAGCTCGCCCTCTCCTGATCTTGAGTTTGCCTTCATGAAAAAAGTACTGATCCTCGGCGTCAACGGCTTCATCGGCCACCACCTGTCCAAGCGCATCCTGGAGACCACCGATTGGGAGGTCTATGGCATGGACATGCAGACCGAGCGTCTGGGCGACCTGGTCAACCACCCGCGCATGCACTTCTTCGAGGGTGACATCACCATCAACAAGGAGTGGGTCGAGTATCACGTGAAGAAGTGCGACGTGATCCTGCCGCTGGTGGCCATTGCCACGCCGTCGACCTACGTCAAAGACCCGCTGCGTGTGTTCGAGCTGGACTTTGAAGCCAACCTGCCGATCGTTCGCTCGGCTGCCAAGTACGGCAAGCACCTGGTCTTCCCGTCGACCTCCGAGGTCTACGGCATGTGCAGCGATTCGGAATTCGATCCGGAAGCCTCGCCGCTGATCTACGGCCCGATCAACAAGCCGCGCTGGATCTACGCATGCTCGAAGCAGTTGATGGACCGCGTGATCTGGGGTTACGGCATGGAAGGCCTGAACTTCACGCTGTTCCGTCCGTTCAACTGGATCGGCCCGGGCCTCGACTCGATCTACACCCCGAAGGAAGGTTCGTCGCGCGTTGTGACGCAGTTCCTCGGCCATATCGTGCGCGGCGAGAACATCAAGCTCGTCGACGGCGGCAGCCAGAAGCGCGCCTTCACGTATATCGATGACGGCATCGACGCGCTGGTACGCATCATTGCCAACAAGGACGGCGTGGCCTCGGGCAAGATCTACAACATCGGTAACCCGTCGAACAACTACTCGGTGCGTGAACTGGCCAACATGATGTTGGAACAGGCCGCCCAGATCGACGAGTACAAAGACACTGCCAAGCAGGTCCAACTGGTGGAAACGACCTCCGGCGCCTACTACGGCACCGGCTACCAGGACGTGCAGAACCGCGTACCGAAGATCGCCAACACCATGGAAGACCTCGGCTGGAAGCCGACCACGGTGATGAAGGACGCGCTGGCGAACATCTTCGAAGCGTATCGCACGCACGTGGCTGAAGCCCGCAGCTTGGTCGAAGACGGCAACGGCAACAAGTAAAAGCTGCATCTCAGTCGCACCTTCCGCGCAGGTTCATGGCTCTCATCGTCCTCAAGATCGACGTCGACACCCTGCGCGGTACCCGCGAAGGCGTGCCCAATCTCGCGCGTATGTTGCGCGAGCACGAGGCTGGCGCGACCTTCCTCTTCAGCCTCGGCCCCGATCACACCGGCTGGGCGCTGCGTCGGGCCTTTCGCCCCGGCTTCCTCAAAAAGGTTTCCCGCACGTCAGTCGTCGAGCATTACGGCCTTCGCACGCTGATGTACGGCGTGTTGCTGCCAGGCCCCGACATCGGCCGCAAAGCCGCTGCCGAAATGCGCGCCATCGCCGAGGCAGGTTTCGAGACCGGCATCCACACGTGGGACCACGTGCTCTGGCAAGACAATGTCCGCCAGCGCGATGCCGGCTGGACGGCCCGCCAGATGACCGCCGCGCACGCACGTTTCATCCAGGTGTTCGGCCAGCCACCCGTGACGCACGGCGCGGCCGGCTGGCAAATGAACGACCACGCGTTCCGCCAGATCGACAACTGGGGCATGGCCTACGCCTCCGACGGCCGGGGCACGCATCCGTACATCCCGAGCATTGATGGCAAAGCGCTGAACCACGTGCAATTGCCGACGACGCTGCCCACGCTGGACGAACTGATCGGCGTGGAAGACATCACTCTCGATAACGTCGCCCGGCATATCCTGAAGATGACGGAGTCCGACCGCGACCAGGTATTTACCTTGCATGCAGAACTTGAAGGGCAGAAACTCGCCCCGATCTTCCGCGAGTTGCTGCGAGGCTGGCGCGCCCAAGGCCATCGGCTAGGGTCGATGGGCGATTACTACGCGACGCTCGATCGCAGTACCCTGCCCGTGCAGCCCGTCACATGGGGCGAAGTTGCCGGCCGCAGCGGCAGCCTGATCGTTCAGCCGGCCTGATCTTTCCGATCTCCGGTTGGCGTCGGGCGCGGTATCTCAGATTTGCCCGTCCACGAGCTTCCCCATCTCTCTCCTCGCGGTTTTCCGGAACACACCATGCCCGTCACGATCGACCAGCCTCTTCCCGATTTCTCCGCACCGGCAACCAGCGGTATCACGTTCTCGCCGGCATCGCAGCGCGGCAAGATCGTCGTGCTGTATTTCTATCCGAAGGACAACACCCCTGGCTGCACCACGGAGGCGATGAACTTCCGCGACCAGTACGAGGCCTTTGAAGCCGCCGGCGCCGTGGTGTTCGGCATCTCGCGCGACAGCTTGAAATCGCACGAAAACTTCAAGGCGAAACTGGAGATGCCGTTCGAGCTGATTTCCGACGCCGACGAAGCCGTGTGCAACATCTTTGACACGATCAAGATGAAGAAGATGTACGGCAAGGACGTGCGTGGCATCGAGCGCAGCACATTCCTGATCGACAGCAAGGGCGTGCTGCGCAAGGAATGGCGCGGCGTGAAAGTGCCCAACCATGTGGATGATGTCCTCGCGGCGGTACGCGCGCTGTAACCGCACGGGGAGCCAGCGGTCGGGAAAGAGCCGTGCAGGACATCCTGGCGGCTGATTCTCCCGTCGATTTCGCATCGTCTGTCGTGCCCAGTTTGCGACGCACCACAGGTCACATGTGAGCGATTGCAAATCACAAAAGCTTCCGATACAGTCGGAACCGATGAGTACGAAATCCGGATGCCATTCCGATAGCCCACGACGGTACCGGCGGCCAAGTTGGCCTGATACCGCTTCTGCGTTTTTCCCGGCAAGCAGGCCGGGCAGAACGTCCGAAACGTGCAGCTTGTCGTGGCGTTCACCTAGGCCGCCCCACCTCTCGCAGGTCATGGCGGCTTTTTTGTGGCCGTCGTCCATGCATCAACTGCTGCGACGCGCCCGTCCGTTTTCCAGCGTTTCCCGCCAGCACCGCCTCGCCATATGCGCGGACGGTGTTTCGTCGTTGTTCCACCCAGAGAGGTAATCGAAGCATGCCGCTGCCGACCATGCCCACCCAGCCAGCCCAATTGCTTGACCCGGCTGAATTCAAGCCTTTCGGCAAAGCCGGAAAGCCGAAGGCGGGTCAGGAACCTCGAAAACCGGTGCCAGCGCTCGAGCGCGAGGCGTTGTCAGAAACCGGCCGTGCACAACCCAAACGCAATGCAGCCAGCACGGCCCGCGCCCGCTCGGGCGAAGCGTCTCCCATGGCGAAAGACAGTTCGCGCGAACATGCGGGCATTCTGGCCAAGGCCGTCGACAAAGTAAGCGCGACGGGCAAATCGACCGAAACTGCCGCCCGCCGCCGCACCCGCCGCGACGAAGGCCCCGCCAAGCTGTTCGTGCTCGACACCAACGTGCTGATGCACGATCCGACATCGCTCTTCCGTTTTGAAGAACACGACGTCTATCTGCCGATGATGACGTTGGAAGAGCTGGACAACCACAAGAAGGGCATGAGCGAAGTCGCGCGCAATGCGCGCACGGTCAGCCGCACGCTCGACCAACTTGTGGCAGGCACCGATGGAGCAATGGATGACGGCCTGCCGCTTGCCAAGCTCGGCAACCGCGATGCGCAGGGGCGCCTATTCTTCCAGACGCGTCTGAACGACATCAAGCTGCCTGATGGGCTGCCGCAGGGCAAGGCTGACAATCAGATCCTTGGCGTGGTGGCCGCATTGCAGCAGCAGCGTCCAGACCGATCGGTCGTGCTGGTGTCCAAGGACATCAACATGCGGATCAAGGCGCGCGCCCTCGGCCTGCCGGCGGAGGACTACTTCAACGATCGCGTGCTGGAAGACACCGACCTGCTCTACAGCGGCATCATGGCCCTGCCGGCAGACTTCTGGCAGAAGCACGGCAAGAACATCGAGAGTTGGCAGGACCCCAAGACGGGCACGACGTTCTACCGCCTGTCCGGCCCGCTGGTGCCATCGTTCCTCGTCAACCAGTTTGTCTTCCTGGAGCCGAATGACGGTAGCTTGCCGCTGTATGCGCAGGTCAAGGAGCTGAATGGCAAGACTGCCGTGCTGCAGACGCTCAAGGACTACACGCACCAGAAGAACAACGTCTGGGGCGTGACCGCGCGCAACCGCGAGCAGAACTTCGCGCTGAACCTGCTGATGCATCCGGAAGTCGATTTCGTGTCGCTGCTCGGTCAGGCCGGCACGGGCAAGACGCTGCTGGCACTGGCGGCAGGCCTGGAGCAAGTGCTGGATCAGAAGCTCTACAACGAGATCATCATCACGCGGGCCACGGTGCCCGTGGGTGAAGACATCGGCTTCCTGCCCGGCACGGAGGAAGAAAAGATGCAGCCGTGGATGGGCGCCTTCGACGACAATCTCGAAGTGCTGCAAAAGTCCGACGACAATGCCGGTGAATGGGGCCGCGCTGCCACGCAGGAGCTGATCCGTTCGCGCATCAAGGTCAAGAGCATGAACTTCATGCGCGGCCGCACGTTCGTCAACAAGTTCCTGATCATCGACGAGGCGCAGAACCTGACGCCCAAGCAGATGAAGACGCTCGTCACGCGGGCGGGCCCGGGCACCAAGATCGTCTGTCTGGGGAACATCGCGCAGATCGACACGCCGTACCTGACGGAAGGCTCGTCGGGCCTGACTTATGTGGTGGATCGATTCAAGGGATGGAGCCACAGCGGGCACATCACGCTGGCGCGCGGCGAGCGCTCGCGGCTCGCAGATCACGCGTCAGACGTGCTGTAGAAATCACGCAGCAACATATTTGTCTGCCGCAAACCGTTGTTCGATCAGGCCACGCAGTTGCGTGGCCTTTTTTTTGCTGCTTGTCGGGCACCTCTCTTTTTCCTTGATGGAGGCCAATGATGCCCATGCAGCAGAACCTGCAGACCCGATCGCGCTTGACCCTGACGTCGGCTGCGCTGGCGATGATGCTGTCCGCCAGCGCCTCCATTGCGCTCGCCGACAACCTCACGCCGAAGACCGCCGGCCAAATCAGCTACGTCTGCGGCGGCGTTGCACAAGACGAGCAGCAGGCGCTGAACAGCGAGGCACGCAACTACAACCTGTCTTTGCTATTCACCCAAGGCGCACGTGGCGAATATCTGGCCGACGTCGACGTACAACTCACACGGCACGGCAAGGAGGTCGCAAGCTTTCGCGCTGACGGCCCGCGCTGTCTGATCAAAGCCCCGCCGGCAAGCTATAACGTCATCGCCACGTACCAGGGCACCACCAAGCGCGCGACGGTGCAGACCGGCAGCACACGCAGCGTCCAACTGCGCTGGTAAAACTGCCCGCAAAGCGCGACGCCATCTGGGCAAAATCCGCAGACCCGCGCCCCGCTTGGCGTTGCGCCTCGCCAACACGCAGTTTGGCTTTCTGACGCGGCGCGCATAGCATGCTTGCTATCTGGACTCTCCTAATGGCGCATGCTCGCGCAGCACAGCTTCCTCCACGGAAATACGCGACTGGCAGGCGCCGGCCTGTTGGCGCTAGTGTGCTTGCTATCTGCCTGCTCGTCGACACCCACCCGCTCCACCGCCTCGCGCGACGCGGGCCTGCGCACGCGCGGCGCCCCGATCCACGATCCGAGCGCGGGTCTGGAAGAAATCTCCATCGAGGCGATGGCGCTGGTCGGCACGCCCTACCGCTACGGCGGCAATACTCCCGATAGTGGCTTCGATTGCAGCGGGCTTGTGCGCTACGTCGTGCAGCGCGCTGCATCTGTGAACCTGCCACGCACCGCCGCCGAAATGGGCCGCCGTGGCACGTCATTGGATCGCCGCGACGTTGCATCGGGCGACCTCGTCTTCTTCAACACGACCGGCCAGCCGAATTCGCACGTCGGCATCTATGTGGGCCAGAACCGGTTTGTCCATGCACCCGCCACGGGTGGCACCGTGCGCCTGGAAGACATGACCAAGTCTTATTGGACAAGCCGCTACATGGGCGCGCGCCGCGTGGTGGCCGTGAGCAATCTGCCCGATACGCCAGCGCCGACCATTGCACCGACGGCTCCGGCACCCGCCAGCCCAGCCCATCCGATCGACGATGATCCACTGGGAACCCTCGCCCGCTCACGCGACGCTCAAGCCGACAGCCTGATGTCGACGCGCGGGCCTGCCGCTGCGACGACTCCTGCGGACGATGACCCCATCGCGCGCTTCGCCACGCAATAACTAACGCGGCGCTCACCCCAATGCGAAACGCCCACCGATTTGGTGGGCGTTTCGTTTTTTCGGAGTCGACCTGCCGTCGACTTACAGCACGTGTCGGCCAATCCACCAGGCAATCGCTGCCATGAACGCCGACGCGGGAATCGTCAGAACCCACGCCCAAACGATGTTGCCAGCCACACCCCAACGCACTGCGGAAGCCTTCTGCGCAGACCCCACTCCGACGATGGCGCCCGTGATGGTATGCGTGGTCGAGACCGGCACACCCAACGCCGACGCCAAGAACAGCGTCATGGCCCCACCGGTTTCAGCGCAGAAACCGCCAACCGGCTTGAGCTTGGTGATCTTCTGACCCATCGTCCGCACGATCCGCCAGCCGCCCAGCAGCGTACCCAGACCGATCGCCACATAGCAGCAGACGATGACCCAGATCGGCGGTTCAGTTGACGTGGCCGACGCGTAGCCGCCCGCGATCAGCAGCATCCAGATGATGCCGATGGTCTTCTGCGCATCGTTGCCGCCGTGGCCCAGACTGTACAGCGAGGCCGATAGCAACTGCAGGCGCCGGAACCATCGGTCCACCTTGGATGGCGGCGTTCGGAAGAACAGCCAGGACACCGCCACCATCAGCAGCGAGCCGAGGATAAAGCCAAGCAACGGCGAAATCAGAATGAACGCCACGGTCTTGAGCAAGCCACTCGCCACCAGCGAGCCCGTGCCAGACTTGGCCACAGCTGCGCCCACCAAACCACCGATCAGCGCATGCGAAGAGCTCGACGGAATGCCGTAGTACCAAGTGATGATGTTCCACGCGATGGCGCCGACCAACGCCCCGAAGATGACGTAGTGATCGACGATGGACGGATCGATCGTGTCCCGTCCCACCGTGGTCGCCACCTTGAGGTGGAAGATGAAAATGGCGATCACGTTGCAGGCTGCGGCCATCGCCACTGCCTGCTGCGGCTTGAGCACGCCCGTCGACACCACCGTCGCAATGGAGTTGGCCGCGTCGTGGAAGCCATTCATGAAGTCGAACACGATGGCCAGTGCCACCAGCAGAACGACCACCCAGAGACTGATCTGAAGCGTATGCATGAGGCGTCGTCTCGTCAGGCGTTTTCGAGCACGATGCCTTCGATGATGTTGGCAACATCCTCGCAACGGTCGGTGACGCTCTCCAGTTGCTCGTAGATCGCCTTGAGCTTGATCAGCAGCTTGATATCGTTCTCGGTGCGGAACAGCTTGGCCATGGCCGCGCGCATCACGCGATCGGCTTCCGACTCAAGTCGGTCGATTTCCTGGGCGATGGTGAGGATCTGGCGGCCGTTGTTCATGTCGTTGAGCAGCGCTACAGCCTTGCGGACTTCCTCGCAGCAAGCCACGCAGATCATCGCAAGCTGGCGCGATTCGTCCGTCAGGTTGGTCACGTCATACAACGAGATGGTGAGCGACACGTCTTCCATCAGGTCGAGGATGTCGTCCATCGTCGTGATCAGCTTGTGGATCTCGTCGCGATCGAGCGGGGTGATGAAGGTCTTGTGCAGCAGCTCGATCGTGTCATGCGTGATGCGATCGGCCTTCTTTTCAAAGTTCTGCACGTTGCGTGCATGCATTTCGGCATTGGGCAAGTCATTGACCAGCTCCTTGAGTGCATGGGCCGCCTTGACGGCGCACTCGGCGTGCTGGTTGAAGTACTCAAAAAACTTGCCTTCGGTGGGCATGAAGCGACCGAACATGATGATCCTTGGGAACGGAAAAAAGCAGGAGTCGTAAAAACAACGCCGGACGGGATCACCGCCGGCGCTGTCATTAAAACGCAATATTTTACCGGAACCCGCCTCGCGACATACGTGGCACGTTGTGGCGGGCCGACACGAATTACACGTTACGTGTCGTTGTCGAAGAAGGCATTGCCTCCGGTGAAGTTGTCGAACTTCGTGTATTCACCCAGGAACGTGAGACGAACCGTACCAATCGGGCCGTTACGCTGCTTACCGATGATAATTTCGGCCGTACCCTTGTCCGGAGAATCGGGGTTGTAGACCTGATCGCGATAGATGAACAGGATCACGTCGGCATCCTGTTCGATAGCGCCGGATTCACGCAAGTCCGACATCACAGGACGCTTGTTCGGGCGCTGTTCCAGGCTTCGGTTCAACTGCGACAACGCAATCACCGGGCAGTTGAGTTCTTTCGCCAAGCCCTTCAGCGATCGCGAGATTTCCGAAATTTCGGTCGCGCGGTTCTCACCGCCGCCCGAGCCCGACATCAGCTGCAGGTAATCGATGACGATCAGACCGAGCTGCCCGCACTGCCGTGCAAGCCGGCGCGAACGCGCACGCAGCTCCATCGGGTTCAGCGCGGGCGTTTCGTCAATGAAGAGCTGCGCGTCATTCATCTTCTGGATGGCGTGCGTCAGGCGCGGCCAGTCCTCGTCGAGCAGACGGCCGGTACGCAGCCGGTGCTGATCCAATCGCCCAACCGAACCCAGCATACGCATGGCGAGCTGCGTGCCCGCCATTTCCATCGAGAATACGGCCACCGGCAGGCCCTGTTCCACCGCTACGTGTTCGCCGATGTTCAGCGAGAATGCCGTCTTACCCATCGATGGGCGGCCGGCCACGATGATCAGATCACCGCCCTGCATACCGCTCGTCATGCGGTCGAGATCGACGAAGCCGGTCGGTACGCCCGTAATGTCGCTCTGGTTGTCGCGGTGGTACAGCTCGTCGATGCGCTCGACCACCTGCGTCAGCAGCGGCTGGATTTCCAGAAAGCCCTTCTGCCCGCGCGAGCCTTCTTCGGCAATCGCGAACACCTTGGATTCAGCCTCATCCAGCAGTTGGCGCACATCGCGGCCCTGCGGGTTGAAGGCTCCGGCGGAAATCTCGTCGGCGATCGTCACGAGTTGGCGCAGCACGCCGCGGTCGCGCACGATTTCCGCATAGCGACGGATGTTGGCAGCGCTCGGCGTGTTCTGCGCCAGCGCGTTCAGGTAGGCCAGGCCACCCACCTCTTCCGCCTTGCCGGCGGCCTGCAACTGCTCGTACACCGTGATCACGTCAGCAGGCTTGGCCTGCGAGATCAGCTTGCCGATGTTGTGGAAGATCAGCCGGTGGTCGTAGCGATAGAAATCGTGCTCGTTGATGAAATCGGCAATGCGATCCCAAGCGGCGTTATCCAGTAGCAACCCGCCGAGCACCGACTGTTCGGCCTCGATGGAATGCGGGGGTACCTTGAGGGAATCGAGCTGGGGATCGGAGGGCGCGTTCATGGCGGGATTATAGCGGCGCTGCTCGGTCTTCAATCTGAACCCCTGACACAAAGGACAACAAAAAAAGGCAGAGACTTTCGTCCCTGCCTTCTTGACTCGCGTCGCTCGGTGACCCGTGCGCCGCGAGGTACTGCATGCGCGCTTAGGCCGATTCGCCCAGCACCGACACGTTCACGTCAACTGCCACATCGGTGTGAAGCGACACGACGACCGGGTGGTCGCCCACGGTCTTCAGCGGGCCGTTCGGCAGACGCACTTGCGCCTTCTCGACCTTGAACCCTTGAGCAACCAGTGCATCAGCGATGTCGTGGTTGGTGACGGAGCCAAACAGGCGGCCGTCCACACCAGCCTTTTGCGACAGTTGCAGCGTCAGGCCATTCAGCTTCTCGCCTTCGGCTTGCGCAGCAGCCAGCTTTTCAGCTGCCAGCTTTTCCAGCTCAGCGCGGCGGGCTTCGAATTCCTTGATGGCGGAATCCGTGGCGCGGCGGGCTTGCTTGTTCGGGATCAGGAAGTTACGAGCGTAACCGTCCTTCACACGCACCACGTCGCCCAGGTTACCCAGGTTGACGACCTTCTCGAGCAGAATAATTTGCATTGTGAGTTCTCCTTATCCCGCTGATTAGTGCTTGTGCTGATCGGTGTACGGCATCAGCGCGAGGAAACGTGCGCGCTTGATGGCCGTGTCCAGCTGGCGCTGATAGATCGCGCGCGTGCCGGTCAGGCGGGCCGGGGTGATCTTACCGTTCTCGCCGATGAAGTCCTTGAGCGTGTCCAGATCCTTGTAGTCGATCTGCTCAACGCCGGCCACGGTGAAGCGGCAGAACTTCTTGCGCTTGAACAACGGGTTTTGCTGCTGGAAGCGCTTCTTGTTCTTCGCGTCGCGCTGCTTCTTGTTCATGAATGCCATGATTCAATCCTTTACGAATACGTTACATCCGGAGATGTGAAAGACCAGTGCCTTACTGCTGCGGTGCTTGCGAGCCAGGAATCCTACGCAATCCAGGACGGTGCCCGGAGCGATGCGATCCAGAACGGAAGCCATCTTGCCGGCTGCCAGTGCTTCCATCGAAAACTCGATCTGCCGCACTGTCTGCGCTTCGACCGCCTGCCCGCTGTATGCCAGCAGACAGTTGACGATCGGCACGCCGGCCGGGGTGTATCGCATCACCTCGCGCTCGACCAGAGTGGCAACGAGCTGCAGGCGGTTGATGGCGTTGTCCCCGTAGGTTTCGTTCATGCTGGCGATGCGCGATCAGGCTTGCGCAGCACCACGCGGCATCAGGCGGCCTGTTCGGTCTGAGCGGCGGCCTTCTTGGCCTCTTCGCGTGCGACTTCCTTCATCATCGGCGACGGCGCCGTTTCAGCCTTCTTGGTCTGAACGATGAGGTGACGCAGCACGGCGTCGTTGAACTTGAACGCGTGCTCGAGCTCAGCCAGGGTTTCCTTGCCGCACTCGATGTTCAGGCACACGTAGTGAGCCTTCGCGAGCTTCTGGATCATGTAGGCCAGTTGACGACGGCCCCAGTCCTCGACGCGGTGCACTTGGCCGCCTTGCGTGGTGACCGTGCTCTTGTAGCGCTCGATCATCGCGGGCACTTGCTCGCTCTGGTCCGGATGGACGATGAATACGATTTCGTAATGACGCATTGACGCTCCTTGTGGATTAAGCCGCCCGGGCGTCACACTCCGGTGCAGCAAGGTTGGTTAGCCTGCCATTATACGCAGGCCTTGGCGATTTTTTCAATATCGATCAATGACTTGCTGCAGGGAGGCAACTTCTGCCTGGGCGCGGCCCGAGGCCAGAAGCAACGTCAGCAGCACACGCGCCTTATAGGGGTTCAGCGAGCCGCTCGATGCCCAGCGCTCTCCGCCCGGCTGCGCGGGCACCACGCCGGCACCGGTACGCGTGGAACGCAGCACGAAAACGCCCTGCTGACTCGCTCGGTTCAGCGCCGCCTCAAGATTCGCATGGATGGAGCCCGCGCCGGTTGCGGCAACGACCAGCCCCTTCACGCCAGCGGCGACCAGGGCATCAACCAAGCGCGTATCGGGCTGCGCATAGCTCGCCACAACCTCAACCCACGGCCACTGGCCTGCGGGCGGCATCGGCAGCACGTCGGTTGCGGCTACACGCTGCGCTGCACGCTGAAACTGTACTTGCGCGTCGAGCACAAAACCCAGCGGGCCCGTGTCCGGCGAGACAAACGCCTCGACCGCGTAAGTGTGTCCCTTCTGCACATCGCGAGCGGCATGCACACGCTGGTTGAGCGCAACCAGAACGCCGCGCCCGCGCGCCGATGGACTGGCTGCCAGCCGCACCGCATTCAGCAGATTCAACGGCCCATCCGCCGACAGCGACGTCGACGGCCGCATCGCCGCCGTCAGAACAATCGGCGTATCGGTCTGCTGCGTCAGGTGCAGCAGCATCGCGGTTTCTTCCAGCGTGTCGGTGCCGTGCGTGATGACCACGCCGTCCACACGCTCGACGTCGATCCAGTGACGGATCCGCGCCACCAGTTTTTCCCACACGTCGAACGTCAGGTCCTTGCTGTCGATCTGGGCGACCTGCTCGGCGCGCACGTTGGCAAGGCGCTCCAAACCGAGCTTGCTGGCCGCAAGCAGTTGATCGATGGGGACGGCGCCAGCGCGATAGCGTGCGGCGGAGCCAGCGTCGTCAGCAGAGCCGGCGATTGTGCCGCCGGTGGCGAGGATGGCGATGGTAGGCAAGGACATCGTTGCAGACATGCGTTGTGGGCAAGGCGCGCATTGTATCCGCCCGCCCCGCCTTTGCCGACGCGGGATTGCCCTGTGCGCCCAGAAAACAAAACGCCGGCACACAGGCCGGCGTTTGCAGCGGGAGCCGTGTCGATTATTTCTCGACGAAGGCGCGCTCGATCACGTAGTCCCCGGCTTCGCCCATACGCGGCGAAATCTTGAAACCGCGGGCATCAAGCAGCTTGCAGGTGTCTTCCAGCATGGCCGGGCTGCCGCAAATCATCGCCCGGTCGACAGCCGGGTCCATCGGGGGCAGGCCGATGTCGGCAGAAAGCTTGCCGTTATCGACGAGGTCGGTCAGGCGGCCCATGTTGCGGAACGGCTCGCGCGTGACGGTCGGGTAGTAGATCAGCTTCTCGCGCACCTGATCGCCGAAGAACTCGTTATTCGGCAATTCGCGGGTGATGAAGTCGGCATAGGCCAGCTCGCTCACTTGGCGCACGCCGTGCAGCAGCACGACCTTCTCGAAGCGCTCGTAAGTGTCCGGGTCTTGGATGATGCTCATGAAGGGCGCGAGGCCGGTGCCAGTGCCGAACAGATACAGGTTCTTGCCGGGCAGCAGATCATCCAGCACGAGCGTGCCGACCGGCTTCTTGCTCACCAGCAGCTTGTCGCCCACCTTCAGATGCTGCAGGCGCGACGTCAGCGGGCCGTTCTGCACCTTGATGCTGAAGAACTCGAGGTGCTCTTCATAGTTCGGGCTGGCGATGCTGTAGGCGCGCATCAGCGGCTTGCCCTCGACCTCCAGCCCAATCATGACGAAGTGGCCGTTATGGAAGCGCAGCGCCTGATCGCGCGTGGTCTTGAAGCTGAACAGCGAGTCGTTCCAGTGATGGACGCTCAGAACGGTCTCTTGATTGAAGGCGGACATGGTGACGTTCGGGCCAGCCCAACGAGGCTCAATCGGGCTATGTGGCGATGCAAAAAATCGGTCAAGACCTTGATTTTATGCGATTCGCCGCGGCCGCGCCTGCATGGATTGCGCATAAGCTTCTAACCAGTCGCATAGGTTTTGACGCCGGTCATAAGGGCCGGGTGCTCACGCAACACATCACAACAAAATCACTTGCGCTTCCCGCGTCACTGTATAAAATCACAGCACCTGTTCAAATATACAGTACGCCAATGGCCGCCCTCACCCCTCGCCAACAGCAGATTTACGACTTGATCCGTCAGACGATCCAGCGCACGGGCTTCCCGCCCACACGCGCCGAGATTGCCGCAGAGTTCGGTTTTTCATCGCCCAATGCGGCCGAGGAACACCTGCGCGCGCTGGCACGCAAGGGCGTGATCGAACTGACGCCTGGCGCCTCGCGCGGCATTCGGCTGCGGGCGGCCGGCGACACGGCGCAGCATCAGTTCTCGCTGCCGTCGATGGGGTTGATGCAATTGACGCTGCCGTTGGTGGGCCGTGTGGCTGCCGGCAGTCCGATCCTGGCTGCAGAGCACATTGATCGCCAGTATCAGGTCGATCCGTCGCTGTTTTCTGCGCAGCCCGATTTTCTGCTGAAGGTGCGTGGCATGAGCATGCGCGACGCCGGCATTCTGGACGGTGATCTGCTGGCCGTGCAGCGCGCTGCCGAAGCCACCAACGGCAAGATCGTTGTTGCTCGATTGGGCGACGACGTCACGGTCAAGCGCTTCCAGCGCAAAGGCCGCCATGTCGAACTGATTGCCGAGAATCCGGATTTCGAACCGATCCACGTTGATCTGGATCGTGATGAGTTTCACCTGGAGGGCTTGGCCGTCGGTCTGATCCGGCCCGCTGCTCCGTAAGTCTCCGGCGCATCCCAGCGCCAAACCTTGGCCGTTTGATCCAACCTGGAGGTGAGCCATCGGCCCGCCAGGGCGGAGTCTTGCCACTCGCTTTTCCACCCGAACTCACGAGGTCTGCCATGCGACTCGGATCGATGTCTTCCCGCCGCCGTCCGGTACAGCCGGTGCCCTTCCGCCAAACCCAGGGCGTGCGCATTTATCAGGGGGAGCAGCGCCGTACGATGGTCGGCAGCATGGCCGCCATCTGCCGCATGCTGGATGCGATTCCGGCGGGTTCACGTGCTGCTGGCGCCGAAAGCTGCTAAGGGAAGACGACGATGAAGGGCTTTGCATGGCGCTACCGCAGCCGATCAGGGCATACCCCAATGCTGCCGCCGCAACTGATTTCATACACTTGCCCTGCCCTGAGGACAGGGCTTTCTTCAACTGATTTTCGGCCCGCCGCTTGAGCGGGCTGTTTTTTTGTTCGCAAGTTGCTGCAGCAGCACATTCAACGATGTTCCCTCAGCAAAACGGACGTTTACCCCGATGTTGTTTGGCGTACGTGACAGTAGTATTGCCAATGCCCTCAGGGGCAATGAGATCGCTGAATTCGAAGCCCGCACATTGCGGGCTTTTTTTTCGCCGCAACCGGCTGGCGATCCGCTACACGCTCCCCGCTTTCTCGACAACGAGAATTCTTGCCTCGCCGCGCGGGTGCGCCACGTGCTCGCAGCCGACACCGGCGAAGAAGATGTCACCGGGCTCCAGCACCGCGACCTTCTCTTCGCCGGCTTCGCGGTAATGCATGTCGACCGTGCCGTCGAGCACCACGAACACCTCCTCGCCATCGTTCACATGCCAGCGATAAGGCTGGTCGGTCCAATGCAAGCGCGTGGTAATGCCGCTCATGTTGGCAATGTCGAGCGCGCCCCAGGCATGCTCAGCAGTAAACGACTTGGCGCGGATGATGTTCATGGCGGTTCCCGGCGGTTACTGCATGTAAGGCAGATTGCCAATGCGCACCAGCATCTCGGTGAACATCTGCATATCGAGGTCCAGGTCCGGCACTTCCTTGTACTCGTTGGCGTTGTGCGCGGTGTACTTCTTGCCGGGCATCGCCGGGCCGAAGTTGATGGCATTCGGCATCAGCTTGGCGGTCGTGCTGCCGGCCGTCGGGACGGGCTTGGCGTCGAGGCCAGTCGTGTCGCCGTAGATGTTGAGCAGCGTCGACAACCACGCGCCCTTCGGATCGCGCGCCATCCAGTTGCCCTGGTCATGATTGATCTCCAGGGCGACATGGTTGGCGGTGGCCCATGCGTTGATCTTGCCGGCGATCTCGCCACGCAGCGCATCGGGCGTTTTGCCGCGCGGCATGCGCACGTTGGCGGTCACCTCCACGCGGCCGTTCTTGTCGCCGATCACCGTAGGCGAGATGGTGAGCGGGCCCATGAAGTCATCCTTGTAGGCCACGCCCATGGTGTTGCCGAGGTAATCGGTGCCGTAAACTTCGGCCAGATACCGCACGGCGTGGACGTAGGCGTTGTCTGCCAGGCCAAGATCAGCTGCACGCAGGAAGAGCGCCAAGCGCGGCAGCGGGTTCACGCCCTCTTCCGGGCGCGAACCGTGTGCGGAGGTGCCGGTCACCTTCACGACGATGCTGTCCGCGGTGTGCGTGATGTCAATTGCAAACTTGCCCTGTGCGGCCAAGCTACTCACAAACGCATCGCGTTTGGCTTCGAGCGCGGCGGCCGCCACGCCCAGATCCCCGCCCTTGAGGGTAGCCGTGGCCGTTTGTGGGATGGAGCTGGCCGACGCCGCGCCCGTCATCGAAACGATGGCCGTGTGCGTCGCATCACCGGCCTGCGCAGGGAAAAACACCTTCAATGCGCCGGTGCCTTTCTCCGCAACGACGGCCGGGTACTTGCTGTCGAGCACGATGTTGTACGCCGGCAATTGCGTGTGTTCACGGTAGTACTTCATGCCATCGCCACCGGTTTCTTCGGTGGTTTCGATCATCAGGCGGATCGTGCGCGCGAGCGGCACGCCGCTGTCCTTGACCGTTTTCATGGCGTACATCGCGGCAGCAATGGACCCCTTGTCGTCAATCGTGCCGCGGCCGTACAGCAGATTGCCGACGCGCGTGACCTTGAACGGATCGAGCTTGGTGCCGTCGCCGAGCACCCATTCTTCCGCCTTGGCGGGCACAACGTCGGCGTGGGTCAGGATGCCGAATTCGTCAGAGCCTGTGCCCGGCAGCGTGACTTCGAAGACGCGGTTGTCGACGTTGCGGTATTTCAGGCCGAAGTCGCGCGCCATGCCCTCGACCAGCTTGCCGAACGCCACGATGGCGGGGTTCTCGTATTGCGGAATTTTGTCGTCACGCACCGTCGGCAGCGCGACCATCCTCTCGATCGAGGCGATCACGGCCTGCTGATTGTGCAGGCGGTTGTACAGACCCAGCAGACGCCCAATGTTGACGAGGTCGTCGCCAGTGAGCACGGCCTTCTTCTGGTATGCGGCGACACTGCGTGCAACTTGCGGATCTGCCTTGGCGACTGCCGCGAGAAAGCTGTTCAGGTCAGCCGACGCCGAGGATTGTTCAGCGGCGAGCAACGCATCGAGCTGGGGTTTCTGAAGCGTGGCGGCAAAGGCGCCGGTGCCGCAAGCCAGCGACAGTGCGATCGTCAGCGAAGACAGGCCAATACGGGCAGTGCGTTGCATCGAAGTGGTTTCCGGAAAAGGCGAAGGCGCCATCATAGGGGCGAAGCGCAAGCCCCGCATTGTGCGGCGCGAAAAACGCTAAGCTACGCACGCTGAGCAGTATGCTTGGAGTTTTCCAAGGAGGCTTGCCGCATGGAACCGTCTCTGGATACCGCCCCAGCTCTGCTGAGCGTGCTGGAAGAACTGCGCCGGCGCGAACCCATCTTCCATCGCCCCGAATTGGGCACGCGCCGCGAAGACTTCGAGCGCATGACCACGGAAGATTTCTGGGAAACCGGTGCGTCAGGTCAACGCTATAGCCGCAGCTATGTGCTCGGCGTTCTCGATGCCCGGCATGGCCATATCGGCGAGGATTTCTGGCAAACGCGCGATTTCCGCTGCCAGGAGATCGCGCCCGACAACTACTTGCTGACGTACACCTTGGTGCAATCGAACCGGACGACGCGCCGGGCGACGTTATGGCGGCGGACGGCCGATGGCTGGAAGGTGGTGTATCACCAGGGTACGGTGGTAGCCGACGCGCAGACGTAAAAAAGCCCGCAGAAGCGGGCTTTTTTATTGAAACCTTGGGGTGACTGATGGGATTCGAACCCACGACAACCAGAATCACAATCTGGGACTCTACCAACTGAGCTACAGCCACCATCGTGCGAACAGCAAAACTGACAACTGCTCGGCGAAAAACGAAATTATACAAACATTCTTTCAGCGTGCCTAGGGGGGTCGCGCAATTTATACGGCGACCGCCTCCTCGCCTGATTCTTCGCCGCGCCGCAGGTACGCCCGCGCCTCGTCGAAGAGCGCGTGGGCGTCGGCCAGCGTCTTGACGCGACCCAGCGCCTTGGAATCCGACAGCACGCGCCGCCAGCCGCGGGCACCCGCCACACCGCGATACAGTCCGAGCATGTGCCGCACCGCCGCCCCCGCGTAGCCTCCGCGCTCCACCCAGCGGCCGACGTAGCCGATCATCGCCTCTTCCACCGCGGCGCGCGTGGGGGCCTCCGTAGCTGCGCAGTAGTACCGCGCATCGAACGCAGCCATCAGGTGCGGATGGTGATACGCCTCGCGGCCGATCATGACGCCATCCACATGCGCGAGATGCGAGTCGACCTGCTCCAGCGTCTGCACCCCGCCGTTAAGGAGGATTTCCAGATGCGGAAAATCGCGCTTGAGCTGGTAGACGACTTCGTACCGTAGCGGCGGAATCTCGCGGTTTTCCTTGGGGCTCAGGCCTTTCAGGATGGCGTTGCGCGCGTGGACGATGAAGGTCTCGCAACCCGCCTCGGCGATGGTGCCGACGAAATCCCGCACGAAATCGTAGGTCTCGATGGCGTCGATGCCGATGCGGTGCTTGACCGTGACCGGAATCGACACCGCATCGCGCATCGCCTTGACGCCCTGCGCCACCAGCTTGGGCTCGGCCATGAGACATGCGCCGAATGCTCCACGTTGCACGCGCTCAGACGGGCAGCCGCAGTTGAGGTTGATCTCTTTGTAGCCCCATTGCTGGCCGAGGCGCGCGGCCTGTGCCAGATCATCAGGTTCGCTGCCCCCCAGCTGGAGCGCCACCGGATGCTCGACCTCGTCGAAATCGAGGTGGCGCGGGACGTCGCCGTGGAGCAGCGCGCCGGTGGTCACCATTTCCGTGTAGAGCCACGTGTGGCGCGAGATCTGGCGATGGAAGAACCGGCAATGGCGGTCCGTCCAATCCATCATGGGCGCGACCGACAAGCGGCGGGGGTTCGGCGTGGGGCGTTCAGCGGTCACAGCAAGTCAACGATTCAAAATCCAGGCGCGCAGTTTACCGGTTCTAGTCCGACAGCCCCAGCAGCGGATGCTGCTCATGGCGCCACGGCGAGACAAAGAACGCAGTCACTTCATCGTCACGCACGGCGTCGATGCTGGTGTGCTTCCACTTGGGCGCATGGTCCTTGTCGACCGCGAGCGCGCGAATGCCTTCGATACCGTCGCCTTCGGCAAACACGTGCGTCATCATGTCGAGTTCGCGGCGCAGCTCGTCGGCCAAGGTGGTATGGCGGCCACGGCGGATCAGCTCCAGTGTCACCGCCATCATCAACGGCGAGCGCTTGGCCATGTGCGCGGCGGTCTGTGCTGCCCATTCGGCGTCCGTGCTGCCGGCCAGATCGGCGAAGATGCCTTGCACGCTCCCCTGGCTGAAGCAGTCATCGATGGCCTCGCGGTGCGGTGCGATGATGGCCTTGGCATCATCGGGCGCCGAAGCGGCTTCGGTAAAACACGCGGCGATCTGCTCGGCGCTGCTCCAGTTGCCGTCGTGCAGGCGCTGGACGATGGCCGACAGCGCCTCGGTGGTGACGTGGCAATCGGCAAGGCCCACCGACAACGCGTCCGCCGCTGCGATCATCTGCCCCGTCACGCCCAGATATTCGCCCACATGGCCGGGCACGCGCGCCAGGAACCAGCCACCGCCCACGTCTGGGAACAAGCCGATATTGGTTTCGGGCATGGCCATCTTGGTGCGCTCGGTCACCACGCGCAGCGATGCGCCTTGCGAGATGCCCATGCCACCGCCCATGACCACACCGTCCATCACCGCGATGTAGGGCTTGGCATAGCTGAAAATCAGGTGATTGAGGCGGTATTCCTCGGTGAAAAAGGTGATGAGTTGCGGGTCGTTGGCCGTGGCGGCGCGGTGGAAGAAGCGGATGTCGCCGCCTGCGCACAGGGCCTTGCCGCCTTCGCCGCGCAGGATGACGGCGTGGACTTCCGGATCGTGCTGCCAGGCCAACAGCGCATGCGACATCGCGCGGATCATCTCCAGCGACAGCGCGTTGAGCGCCTGCGGCCGGTTCAGCGTCAGCCAACCGATGCCGCCGCGTACTTCGGCGATCACGTTGGGTTGAACTTCAGCCTGCGGCGCGATGGAAACGGTGGATTGCATGTCTCGGATGTTGTTGTGGGAATAACGGCACGCACTGTACACGACAGCGTATTGAAGCGAGGAATGGCTCTAGCCTGCCCCCTTTCGCGGCGCGGGTGTTGGGCGTATACCTGGCGGTTGGAGACGACACACATCACAACAATTCAATGACCCCTGCCAACGCCACCCCGGGCGCGTCGAGTTTCGACCCAGGCCTGATTCTGCTGGCCTTTGCGCCGGTCTTCCTGCTGACCATCGGCGCGGAGGCGTGGTACTGGCGCAAGCGCGATCCGTCCGTCTACAGCCTCAAGGACACCGTTTCAAACGCGTGCCTCGCGCTCATGCACCAGGCGTCGGACGCGTTCTTCCTGTGGCTGATGATCAAGACGGTGTACGCATGGACGTACAGCCACGGCCTGCGCGCCGTGCCTGAAACGTGGTGGTCATTCGTGCTGCTCCTGCTGTTGCAGGATTTTCTGTACTACTTCTTCCACCGCGCCAGCCATCGCGTGCGCTGGATGTGGGCCTCGCATGTGACGCACCACTCGTCGGAAGGCATGAATTTTTCGACGGCATTCCGCCAGAGCCTGACCTATCCGATTTCTGGCATGTGGCTGTTCTGGATTCCGCTTGCGTGGATCGGCTTTACGCCGGACTGGGTGATCCTGGCTGTGGGTCTGAACCTGGCGTTCCAGTTCTTCGTGCATACGCGGCTGGGTGCACTAGATTCGCGCTACGCCGGCTTCTGGCGGTGGCTCGGGCAATACGTGAATACGCCGTCGGTGCATCGCGTGCACCATGCCAAGAACCCCCAGTACATTGACCGAAACTACGCCGGCGTGCTGACCATCTGGGATCGCATGTTCGGCAGCTTCGTGCCCGAGAAAGACGCGCCCGTCTTTGGCATCACGCGGCAGGTCCACACGCACAACCCGATCACCCTCACCTTCCACGAATGGCGCGACATGTGGGCAGACGCGTTCCGCGATCGGGATATTCGCTACCTGTGGAAGCCACCCGAGTGGCGCAGCCCGCGCTCCACCTTGACGGCTGAGCCCGACCATATCGGCTATCCGTCCTGAGCGCTAAGCAAAAAAAACGCCCCGACATCTCGGGGCTTTTTTCTGGCAGATCGACTGGCGATCAGACCGCTTCTTCACGCGAGGCGCGCTTGCGCTCATGTTCCTTCAGGTGACGCTTGCGCAAGCGAATGCTCTTCGGCGTGACTTCCACCAGCTCGTCGTCGGCGATGAACTCGACCGCGTATTCGAGCGACATCTGGATCGGCGGCACCAGGCGAACGGCTTCATCGGTGCCCGACGCACGCACGTTGGTCAGCTGCTTGCCCTTGATCGGGTTGACGACCAAGTCGTTGTCGCGGCTGTGGATGCCGATGATCATGCCTTCGTACAGCGCATCGCCAGGCGACACGAACATGCGGCCGCGATCCTGCAGTTTCCACAGCGCGTAGGCCACGGCGGCGCCGTCGTCCTGCGAGATCAGCACGCCGTTGTGGCGCTCGCCCAGGTCGCCTTCCTTGACCGGCGAGTAGTCGTCGAAGATGTGGCTGATCAGGCCAGTGCCGCGCGTCAGCGTCAGGAATTCACCTTGGAAGCCGATCAGGCCACGGGCCGGAATGCGGTATTCCAGACGCGTACGGCCCTTGCCGTCCGACGCCATGTCGAGCAGTTCGCCCTTACGGCGGCCCAGCTCTTCCATCACGCCGCCCTGGTGGCCGTCTTCCACGTCCACGGTCAGGCGCTCGAACGGCTCGCACTTCACGCCGTCGATTTCCTTGAACACCACGCGCGGGCGCGACACGGCCAGCTCGTAGCCTTCACGGCGCATGTTTTCCACCAGAATCGTCAGATGCAATTCGCCACGGCCCGACACTTCGAAGATCGTGTCGTCGCCGGTGTCCTTCACGCGCAGGGCCACGTTGGACTTCAGCTCGCGGTCCAGACGATCGCGCAGTTGGCGACTCGTCACGAACTTGCCTTCGCGGCCAGCCAGGGGCGAGGTGTTGACGCAGAAGTTCATCGTCAGCGTCGGCTCGTCCACCTTCAGCATCGGCAGCGCTTCCTGAGCGTCCGGGGCGCACACGGTGCAGCCGATGCCCAGTTCTTCAATACCGTTGATCAGCACGATGTCGCCGGCTTCGGCTTCCTGCACCAGCTCGCGCTCCAGGCCGCGGAACTTCAGCACCTGGTTGATACGGCCCTTGATCGGGTTGCCTTCCGGGCCGAACTTGACCACCACGTCCTGCAGCGGACGCACGCGGCCACGCGTGATGCGGCCCACACCGATCTTGCCGACGTAGCTGGAGTAGTCCAGCGAGATGATCTGCAGCTGGAACGGGCCGTTCGGGTCGTCGTTACGCTGCGGCACCTTGTCGAGAATGGTCTCGAACAGCGGCTTCATGTCGCCTTCGCGCACGTCGTCAGTCAGGCCGGCGTAACCGTTCAGGCCCGAGGCGTACACGACCGGGAAGTCGAGCTGGTCGTCGTTGGCGCCCAGCTTGTCGAACAAATCGAAGGTCTGGTTGATCACCCACTCCGGACGCGCGCCCGGACGGTCCACCTTGTTGATCACGACGATCGGCTTCAGACCCAGGGCCAGCGCCTTGCGCGTCACAAAACGCGTTTGCGGCATCGGGCCTTCCACGGCATCGACCAGCAGCAGCACGCCATCGACCATCGACAGCACACGCTCCACTTCACCGCCGAAGTCGGCGTGCCCCGGCGTGTCGACGATGTTGATGTGCGTGCCGTTGTATTCGACCGCGCAGTTCTTGGCCAGGATCGTGATGCCGCGTTCTTTTTCGATGTCGTTCGAATCCATCACGCGCTCGGCGATCTGCTCGTTCTCGCGGAACGTGCCGGCTTGGCGAAGGAGCTGGTCGACCAGCGTGGTTTTGCCGTGGTCAACGTGGGCAATGATGGCGATGTTGCGAAGCGCGCGCATGGGATGTGAACTCGAAAAGACGTGACACGAGCCCGGGACAGTACCCAAATTCAGCTCGCGGAATAACCTGACATTCTAGCATGCTGCGATGCGCAAGACATGACACTCCTTGACGTATCGATGAAGGAGCACAGATTGCGTGCGCACTAGATCACCAATTATTTCTAAAAGTGGAATCGCGCATTCAGTACCTTGCTGTTTGCTGCGCGGATTCGTATATTTGTCCGGACAATGATTGTGCATACATAAGATGTCCGAACAAACAAGACCCGCCACCGAAGTTGCCGCCGGAACCCTCTTCCGGGTGGAGGACTACCGCATGTGCGAAAGCGTGGGCTACCTCGTGGGGCGCGCCAAGACGGCGCTGTCCATGGCCATCGAGCAGGAGGTTGCCGCGATGGATGTGACGCACTCGCAGGCCAGCTGCCTGGTGCTGCTAGCCAACGGCCGATGTCAAACCGCTACCGATCTCGGCCGCGAGCTGAATACCGACATCGGCTCACTCACGCGCATGCTCAGCCGCATGGAAAAGCGTGGCCTGATCGAGCGCGTGCGCAGCGAGTCCGACCGCCGTGTCGTGCATCTGGAGGTGACCCGGGCCGGCCGCGACTTGGCCGACCGCATGCCGGCCATCTATACGCACGTGCTGAACCGTTTCTTTGCTGGCTTCACGCCGGGCGACGTCGATACGCTGCGCGGACTTCTCAAGCGCATTCTCGACAACGGCGCCGCAACGGAGGCGCATCGCGTGCGCCCCGCCGGTCACTGACGCCGCTTTGCCCGAATTGCACCCGCAGCACCGGACGCTTCCCGCCCCCTTGATCGCTTGACCCATCAAACAACATGAACGCCTTGAACTCCGCCCCTCAGGCACTTTCGCCCCTAAGCCGCGCCGGCAGTACGCGCGCGCAATGGCCGGCACGCCTGGGTGTGGCGCTTTCCGCCGTGACGCTGGCCGTGCTGGCCGGTTGCGCGAACCTCGGCAATTCGCACAGCACACAGACTCTGACCACGCCGAGCCAGTTGGCGAGCACGCAATCGTTGCCCTCGCAAGGCGGCCAGTGGCCGTCGCAGAACTGGGTCGATCAGTTCAACGATCCGCAACTGCGCGCACTGGTAGATGAAGCCATCAAGGACAACCCGAACCTGCAAGTCGCCTTTGCCCGCGTGCGCGCGTCGCGTGCGATGGCCGATGTGGTGCGCGGCAACCTGTATCCGAGCGTCGGGCTCGATGCCGACATGACGCGCCAGCGCCTGTCGGAATACGACATGTTTGAAGGCACGCCGCTGGCTGGCCGGTGGTTCACGGAATCGAAGATCCAGCTGGGCGTGAGTTACGACCTGGATTTCTGGGGCAAGAATCGCTCCGCGCTGGAAGCTGCGCTGTCCGATGACAAATCGATGGAAGCGGAAAGCCAGGCTTCGCGTCTGATGCTGTCGACCACGGTGGCACGCACCTACGCCAAGCTCGCGGCGCTCTACGCGCAGCGCGACGTGGCCGAACGTGCGATCGTGCAGCGCAAGGATCTGACCAACCTTGCAGGCCAACGCGTGCGTGCGGGTCTTGATACGCAAGTTGAAACCACGCAGGCCCGCGCCAATGTGGCCGCTGCACAAACGGAACTTGAACAAGTCGACGAGCAGATCGCGCTGGCACGCAACCAGTTGGCCGCGCTGCTGGGCAAGGGCCCCGACCGCGGACTCGCAATCACACGCCCGACGCTGCTCGCGCAAACCACGCCCAAGCTGCCGAACAACCTGACCATCGACCTGATCGGCCGTCGCCCGGATCTCGTGGCTGCGCGCTGGCGCGTAGAAGCCGCGTCGAAGGATATCGACGTCGCCAAGGCGCAGTTCCTGCCGGATATCAGCCTGACTGCATTCCTGGGGCTGGCCTCGATTGCGCCGGAAAACCTGCTGCTCGGCGCCTCGCGCCAGCTCGGTATTGGGCCGGCGCTCAAGCTGCCGATCTTCCAGGGCGGCAAGCTGCGCGCCAACCTGCGCGGCAAGTACGCCAACTATGACGCCGCTGTCGCGAGCTACAACCAGACGCTCACCGAAGCCCTGCACGACACCGCTGACCAGATCACCACGCTCCACAGCATTGACTCGCAGATCGCCATCCAGCGCACCGCCTTGAGCGAAGCTGAGCGCGCCTACAGCCTCGCCCGCACCCGCTACAGCGCCGGCCTTGGCACGCAACTGGTTGTGCTGAACGCCGAGACGACCGTGCTGCAGCAACGCAAGCTCGCGACCGATCTGCAGGCACGCCGGCTCGACGCGCAGATGGCCCTCATCAAGGCCCTCGGCGGTGGCTATACAACAGAAGACCTGCCGGGCGCCAAGCCCGAGGCCACCGCCTCGCATGGCTGAGCTGTACTGAATTGAACTGAACTGAACCGACCGTTCCACCGCATTCTTTCGAGCCAACATCATGAGTGACAACAAGCCCCAAGCCGCACCGTCCGCTGCCCCCGCACCCTCAGCCCCCGCGGCAACGCCCGCCGGCAACGGCAATGCCAACGGAAAGCGCAAGCGCATGCTGACCACGCTGGCCGCCGCACTGGTGGTTGCCGGCGTCGGCTACGGCCTCTACTGGGGCCTGTACGGCCGCTGGTTCGAGTCGACCGACGATGCATACGTGCAAGGCAACGTGGTCCAGGTGACGCCGCAGGTGGCGGGCACTGTGGTCGCCATTCGCGCCGATGACACGCAGCTCGTCACCTCAGGCCAGCCTCTGATCGAACTGGACCGTGCCGATGCACGCGTCGCTCTGGAGCAGGCCGAAGCGGCGCTCGCGCAGACGGTGCGCCAAGTGCGCACGCTGTATTCGAACACCAGCGCGTTCACCGCCACGTTGGCCATGCGCGAAAGCGATCTCGCCAAAGCGAAGGACGACCTGGCACGGCGCAAGCAGATCGCCGGCACGGGTGCCGTGTCGCAAGAAGAAATCTCGCACGCACAAACCGCTGTTCAGGCTGCGCAATCCGCACTGGAAGCCGCCAAGGAACAGTTGCAAGGCAACCGTGTGCTGACCGAGCAGACCACGCTGGAGCGTCACCCGAACGTATTGCAGGCTGCTGCCAAGGTGCGTGAGGCTTACCTGGCCTATGCGCGTACCAGCCTGCCGGCATCGGTGACGGGCTATGTGGCCAAGCGTTCGGTGCAGGTCGGCCAGCGCGTCGCCCCGGGCACGCCCCTGATGGCCATCGTGCCGCTGGACCAGCTCTGGGTGGACGCCAACTTCAAGGAAGTCCAGGTGCGCCATATGCGCGTGGGCCAGCCGGTTGAACTGGTGGCCGACGTATATGGCAGCAGCGTGACGTATCACGGCAAGGTGGTCGGTTTCTCGGCGGGCACGGGCTCGGCGTTCTCGCTGCTGCCGGCACAGAACGCCACGGGCAACTGGATCAAGGTGGTGCAACGCCTGCCGGTACGCGTGTCGCTCGACCCGAAGGACCTGAAGGACCACCCGCTGCGCGTGGGCCTGTCGATGGAAGCCAAGGTCGACATCCACGATGAAGGCGGCCAGAGTCTGGCCACCGCCCCGACAGCCTCGCCGCTGCAAACGACGGTGTACGACCAGGCCGGAAAAGACGCCGATCAGGTCATTGCCAGCATCATCACGGCCAACGCCGGCCGCGGCGGCGCTACGGCACCGGCCGCCACCAACGTGCCGGCTGCAACGGCTCCGCGCACTTCGCAACCCGCACCCAAGGTCTGACGCATGGCAACCGCCGCGCCCAAGCCGCTACAGCCACTGACCGGCGCCAAACTGGCGATCGGCACAGTCGCGCTGTCGCTGGCCACCTTCATGAACGTGCTGGATTCGTCCATCGCCAACGTGTCGATCCCGGCAATTTCGGGCGACCTGGGCGTGGCCCCAAACCAGGGCACGTGGGTCATCACCTCGTTTGCGGTAGCCAACGCCATCTCGGTGCCGCTCACGGGGTGGCTGACGCAGCGTTTCGGGCAGGTGCGCCTGTTCGTCACGTCCATTCTGCTGTTCGTGCTGTCGTCGTGGGCGTGCGGGCTGGCGCCCAATATGGGCATGCTGATCGCGGCCCGGATCATCCAGGGCGCTGTCGCAGGTCCGATGATTCCGCTGTCGCAATCGCTGCTGCTGTCGACATATCCGCCCGCCAAAAGCTCAATGGCGTTGGCCCTATGGGGCATGACAACGCTGGTCGCGCCAATCATGGGGCCGATCTTCGGCGGCTGGATCTCTGACAACATGAGCTGGCCGTGGATTTTCTACATCAATATCCCGGTGGGCGTCCTCGCAGCGTACGCGACATGGGTCATCTACAAGGATCGTGAATCGCCGACACGCGCGCTCCCGATCGACAAGATCGGCCTGGCGCTATTGATCCTGTGGGTGGGCTCGCTTCAGCTGATGCTCGATCGCGGCAAGGAACTCGACTGGTTCAACTCGACCGAGGTCGTGGTGCTGACGGTCGTTGCAATCGTGGGCTTCGCGTTCTTCCTGGTGTGGGAGCTGACCGAAGATCACCCCGTCGTGGACCTGACGCTGTTCAAGGGCCGCAACTTCAGCGCCGGGGTCGTGGCCATCTCGGTGGCATACGGGTTGTTCTTCGGCAACCTAGTGATCCTGCCGCTGTGGCTGCAGACCATCGTCGGCTACACCGCCACGGATGCGGGCCTGATCATGGCGCCAGTGGGCATCTTCGCCATCATCCTCTCGCCCGTCATCGGCAAGAACCTGCCCAAGATGGACGCACGCTGGGTCGCGACCACGGCGTTCATGACTTTCGCACTTGTGTTCTGGATGCGCTCGCACTTTACCGTGCAGGTGGATACGTGGACGCTGATGATTCCGACGCTGATCCAGGGCGCCGCCATGGCAATGTTCTTCATCCCGCTCACGTCGATCATCCTGTCGGGCCTGTCGCCCGAGCGGATTCCGGCAGCATCGGGTTTATCGAACTTCGTGCGGATCATGTTCGGTGGCATCGGAGCATCGATCTCGACTACGGTGTGGGACAACCGCTCTGCCCTGCACCACGCGCAACTGGTTGAACACGTGAATCCGTACAACCCGGCCTATGCGTCGTCGATCAACCAGTACACGCAGCTTGGCATGCCCAACCTGCAGGCCAATGGCGTGATCGAACGCGTGATCTCGCAGCAAGCCGCAATGTTGGGCGCCAACGATATCTTCTGGATTTCGGCGGTGCTGTTTATCGTACTGATCGTCTTCATCTGGCTGACCAAGCCGGCGAAGTCGGCGGCGGGTGCAGAAGCGGCAGCCGGCGCGCACTGATCCAAGATCGCGCAAACAAAAAAGCCACGCGTAGCAGCGTGGCTTTTTTGTTGCCGTCGGACGGCTTAGAGATGCACGAGCCGCTCGGGCCGCAGCACACCGCCTTGCCAAGCCGCCACACCGAGCAGCGACGCCGTGGCATCCGCTGCAATCGCGTCACGCACGCCGTACACACGCACCTGATCTGCATTCGGTAACGCCAATCGCAACGGCAAGCGCTGACCATGCAGGAAGCGGCGGCTCTCGTCCGCATCCAACTCCACACGCGGCAGCGTCTGCAACAGCGCGTCGACTGGTGCCAGCAATGCGGCGCGCGCATCGTCAGGGGCTGCGTCCAGCGATTCGAGCGTCACGGCGCCGTTCAGTGTCAGATTGCCGACCTGCGTGCGACGCAGCGCAACCAGATGCCCGCCGCAGCCCAGCGCCTCGCCAATGTCTTCACCCAACGTGCGGATGTACGTTCCCTTGCTGCATGACACGCGCAACGTGATCGTCGGCGTTGCCGACTCCAGATCCGTCGCCAGCACATCGATCGCGTGGATCGTTACTCGACGTGCAGCACGTTCCACGGTCTGACCCGCGCGCGCGTACTCGTACAACGGCTTGCCGTCCTTCTTCAGCGCAGAGTGCATCGGCGGCACCTGGTCGATCTCGCCGACAAAGCGCGCGATGGCTACGTGCAGTTGCTCCAGCGTGACCGATACCGGACGCTCGCTCAGCACCTCGCCTTCCGCATCTGCGGTACTCGTCTTGATGCCAAGCCGCACGACGGTCTCATACGTCTTATCCGCATCGAGCAAATCCTGTGAAAACTTGGTCGCCTCGCCAAAACACAGGGGTAGCAAGCCGGTAGCCAGCGGATCGAGCGTGCCGGTATGCCCCGCCTTCTTAGCCCACAGCAGGCGCTTGGCGCGGATCAGCGCATCGTTGCTCGACCAGCCGATCGGCTTGTCCAGCAGCAGCACTCCGTGCACATCGCGGCGCGGCGGCTTCTGCGGCCTGGGCGCATGTTGCTCAGCCATCTTCAGTCGTCTTTGGCGCGCGTGGCGTTGGCCTCATCGATCAATCGCGACATCTCGATACCACGCTCGACCGAACCGTCGAAGTGGAAATGCAGTGTCGGCACCGTGTGGATGTGCAGGCGCTTGAACAATAGCGAATGCAGGTAGCCGGCTTTCTCGTTCAGGATGGCGCCGGCGACTTCCGGCTCGGCGCCCAGCACCGTGAAGTAGATCTTGGCGTGCGCGTAGTCAGGCGTGAGCGTCACGGATTGCAGCGTCACCAGGCCCATCGCCGGGTTCTTGATTTCGCGCTGGATCAATTCGGCCAGATCACGCTGGATCTGATCGGCGATGCGCACGTTGCGGCCAGCGGCCGATCCCGATTTCTTCGGCATAGTGTGTTCCTCACATGGGCGCCGCCGGCACGCGCCAGCCCGGCCCAAAAGACAAAACGGTGGCGCGGGACGCGCCCGGGCCACCGTCGCAAAGTCGAGCCGGACACCGCTGCGTCCGGCCAACGTATTACAGCGTACGCGCCACCTCGGTGATCTCGTAGACCTCGAGTTGATCGCCCTCCTGAACGTCGTTGAAGTTCTTGATCGACAGGCCGCATTCGAAGCCTTGCTTCACTTCCTTCACATCGTCCTTGAAGCGCTTGAGCGAATCGAGTTCGCCCGAGAAGATGACCACGTTCGCACGCAGCACCCGCACCAGCGAATTGCGCTTGACGAAGCCGTCCAGCACCATACAGCCGGCCACGGCACCCACCTTCGGTACGTGGAAGACCTGGCGCACCTCGACAAGGCCCGTCGTCTCTTCGCGCTTTTCCGGCGACAGCATGCCCGACATCGCCGCCTTCACCTCATCCACAGCGTCATAGATGATGTTGTAGTAGCGGATGTCGATGCCGTGGTTCTCCGCCAGCTTTCGCGCACCGGCATCGGCCCGCGTGTTGAAGCCGATGATGACGGCCTTCGACGCGGTTGCCAGGTTGACGTCCGACTCAGTGATGCCGCCCACAGCAGCGTGCACGATCTGCACACGCACTTCGCCGGTCGACAGCTTCTTGAGCGAATGCACCAGCGCTTCCTGCGAGCCCTGAACGTCTGCCTTGATGATCAGCGGCAGCGACTTCACGTCGCCTTCGCTCATCTGCTCCAGCATGTTCTCCAGCTTGGCAGCCTGTTGGCGCGCCAGCTTCACGTCGCGGAACTTGCCTTGGCGGAACAGCGCGATTTCGCGCGCCTTGCGCTCGTCCGGCAGTACCAGCACTTCTTCACCGGCGCCCGGCACTTCCGACAGACCCTGAATTTCCACCGGGATCGACGGACCAGCCTCCTTGGCCGACTTGCCGTTTTCGTCCAGCATGGCGCGCACGCGGCCATAGGCCGTGCCTGCGAGCACCACGTCGCCGCGCTTGAGCGTACCGCTCTGCACGAGCACCGTAGCGATCGGGCCCTTGCCCTTGTCCAACTGCGCTTCCACCACCAGACCCTTGGCCGGCGCATTGACCGGCGCCTTCAGTTCCAGCACTTCAGCCTGCAGCAGCACGTTTTCCAGCAGGCTGTCGATACCTTCGCCAGTCTTGGCGGATACCGGCACGAATGGCACATCGCCGCCGTACTCTTCCGGAATCACGCTCTCAGCCACCAGCTCCTGCTTGACCCGGTCGGGGTTGGCTTCGGGCTTGTCGACCTTGGTGATCGCCACCACGATGGGCACCTCGGCCGCCTTCGCGTGGGCGATGGCTTCCTTCGTCTGCGGCATGACGCCGTCGTCGGCAGCCACGACCAGAATCACGATGTCGGTTGCCTTGGCACCACGTGCACGCATGGCCGTGAAGGCCTCGTGACCCGGGGTGTCGAGGAAGGTGATGACGCCGCGATCGGTTTCAACGTGATACGCACCGATGTGCTGCGTGATGCCGCCGGCTTCGCCTGCCGCAACCTTGGCACGACGAATGTAGTCCAGCAGCGAGGTCTTGCCGTGGTCGACGTGACCCATGACGGTCACGACAGGCGGACGGGTTTCGGCCTCGGCGTTTGTCGGCTCTTCCACGCCGCCAATCAGCAGCGCTTCCGGATCGTCCAGCTTGGCTGCGACCGCCTGGTGACCCATCTCTTCGACCACGATCATCGCGGTCTCCTGGTCCAGCACCTGGTTGATCGTCACCATCTGGCCGAGCTTCATCATCTGCTTGATGACTTCAGCAGCCTTGACCGACATCTTGTGCGCCAGATCGGCCACAGAGATGGTTTCCGGCACGTGCACTTCACGTACGACCGGCTCGGTCGGTGCCTGGAAGGCATTGCGGTTGTCGTCGCCATGGCGGTTGCGGCCACCCTTGGAGCCCGAGCGCCAGCCGTCGGCACCGCCACCGGTGTCGCCGCGTGTCTTCAAGCCGCCGCGCTTCCCACCACGGTTGTCGTCTTGCCAACCCGCCTTGCCACGACCGCCCTTCTTGTCACCCGTAGGCGAGCCCGGTGCAGCAGCGGCAGGTGCGGGGGCAGCCGGCTTCTTGGCAGCCGCAGCCGGGCGTGCTTCGCCAGCCGGCTTGACCGGCTTGTGCAGCGTGCCCGATTGCTCGGCCTTCTTGACCTCTTCAGCCTTACGCTCAGCGGGCGTCTTCAGCACGCGAGCCGGAGCGCTCATCATCTCGCGGATGGCTCGGGCTTCGGCTTCAGCAGCTTCGCGACGCTTGCGAGCGGCATCTTCCTCGGCCTTGATCTTGTCGGCAGCAACGCGCGCTTCGTCAGCAGCCTTCTGGGCCGCTTCGCGCTCGGTTGCCAGACGTGCGGCGTCTTCCTCGGCCTTGCGGCGCGGGGCTTCGTCCGAGGCTTCAGCGGCAGCGCGGGCAGCCACGGCTTCCTCTTCCGCCTTCTTGGCAGCGAGTTCAGCCTGACGCTTCTGCTCGGCTTCGGCGGCTTCCTGACGGGCGCGACGCTCAGCCTCCTCGCGCTCCATCGCTTCCTGGCGTGCCTTCAGCTCGGCTTCCTGGCGAGCCAGCAATTCGGCCTGGCGGCGCTGTTCTTCCTCGCGACGCGCGACTTCCTCGGCATCGACCACCGGTGCGGCCTCTACAGCCTCCGATTCGGCCTGTGCCGCGTTCGGCTCATCACGCTTGACCAGCACGCGCTTCTTCTTGACTTCCACTTGCACGGTACGCGTCTTGCCGGTGGCATCCGCCTGGCGGATTTCGCTGGTTTCGCGTTTGGTGATCGTGATCTTCTTGCGCGCGCCATCCTCGGCGCTGCCGTGTGCTCGCTTGAGATAGTCGAGCAGACGGGTCTTGTCCGATTCGGTGATGACGTCTTCCGGCGTCGCCTTTTGCACGCCCGCGGCCTGCAATTGTTCCAGCAGCGCAGATGCGCTACGGTTCAATTCGCCAGCGAGTTGGGCAACTGTTGTGCTTGCCATTCAAACCCTTTCGATGCTTGGTTTCAGTGAGGATTGCGATAAACGATCAACGCTTATGCGACTCACGAAAACCAGTGTTCACGCGCCTTCATGATCAGCGCCTTGGCTTGTTCTTCGTCGACGCCGGTCATCTCGACCAATTCGTCCACGGCCAGCTCGGCCAAGTCGTCACGCGTCTGGATGTTCCCCTCGGCCAGCTTGCCGATCAGCTCCGGGGTCAGCCCCTCGAGGTCGCGCAGGTCTTGCGACACCTTCTCGACCTTTTCTTCCTTCGCCAACTCCATCGTCAGCAACACGTCGCGAGCGCGGTTGCGCAGCTCGTTGACGGTGTCTTCGTC
Organism: Ralstonia sp. VS2407; assembly: GCF_052950655.1. Taxonomy (NCBI): domain Bacteria; kingdom Pseudomonadati; phylum Pseudomonadota; class Betaproteobacteria; order Burkholderiales; family Burkholderiaceae; genus Ralstonia; species Ralstonia sp. VS2407. The sequence goes on along the minus strand of NZ_JBRFVG010000001.1, from coordinate 630,308 downwards.
GAACGCTTCGATTTCCAGCATTTCCTGCAGCGGCACGTAGGCCACTTCCTCGAGCGAGCTGAAGCCCTCTTCGATCAGGATGTCGGCAACCTCTTCGTCCACGTCCAGCTTCGCCATGAACAACTGGCGAACGACGGAGCTTTCTTCTGCCTGCTTTTGCGCAGACTCTGCCGGCGTCATGATGTTGATCTGCCAGCCGGTCAATTCCGACGCCAAGCGAACGTTCTGGCCGCTACGGCCGATGGCCACGGCGAGGTTTTCCTCGTCGACCACCACGTCCATGCTGTGCTTTTCCTCGTCCACGACGATGGACTGCACTTGCGCCGGCGCCAGCGCACCAATCACAAACTGCGCCGGGTCTTCCGACCACAGCACGATGTCCACGGCCTCGCCGCCAACTTCGTTACGCACAGCCGTCACACGGGTGCCGCGCACGCCGACGCAGGTGCCAATCGGATCGATACGCTTGTCGTGTGCAACAACCGCGATTTTCGCACGCACGCCAGGATCGCGCGCGGCTGCCTTGATCTCCAGCAGGCCCTGTTCCATTTCCGGCACTTCGTTTTCGAAGAGCTTGATCAGGAACTCAGGGCAAGTGCGCGAAAGCTCGATCTGCGGGCCGCGTGCGGTGCGGTCGACATTCAGGATGTACGCCCGGACACGGTCGCCCGTACGCAGATTTTCCTTCGGGATCATCTGGTCGCGGGCCAGCAGCGCCTCGACGCGACCGGTTTCAACGATCAGGCCCTTCTTGTCGGCACGCTTGATCGTACCGGTCATGACCTTCTCGCCACGATCCAGATAATCATTCAGGATCTGCTCGCGCTCGGCATCGCGGATGCGCTGCAGGATCACCTGCTTTGCAGCCTGCGCGCCAATGCGACCGAACTCGACCGACTCGATCTGCTCTTCCACGAAGTCGTCTACATCGAGGTCAGGATTCTGCTCCTTGGCTTCGAACAGCAGGATCTGCTTGTCCGGTTCCTGCAGGCCTGCATCGTCGGGAACGACGAGCCAGCGACGGAAGGTTTCGTGTTCGCCCGACTCACGGTCGATCGCCACGCGCACATCCACGTCTTCTTCAAAGCGCTTCTTGGTCGCGGAAGCCAATGCGGCCTCCAGCGCCCCGAACACCACATCCTTGTCGACGTTTTTTTCGCGCGCAAGCGCATCGACGAGCAACAGAACTTCGCGGCTCATTGCTTGTTCCCTTTGTTTCGATTTCCTTTGAAGTCCAGCACGGGCACCAGCCGGGCGCGGTCGAGTTCCGACAGCGTAAATTCCAGCAGCGCGGGGCCTTCCTTGCCCTCAAACTCAAGGCCGATTCTTTCTTGGCCTGGTTCGCCCGTCGGGGCCTGAATGATTCCCGTGAAATTCTTTTGCCCGCCAACCGGCAAGCGCAGCGTCACCTTGGCCTCAAGGCCGGCGAAGCGCGTGAAGTCGGCCAGCGTGCGCAGCGGGCGATCCAGCCCCGGCGACGACACTTCCAGCCGTTCATAGTTGACGTTTTCAACTTCGAACACGCGCGTGAGCTGATGGCTCACTTTTTCGCAATCTTCAATGACGATGCCGTTCTCTGCCTGATCGATATACACGCGCAGCAGCCCGGCGGGCGCGCGCTCCACTTCCACCAGCTCGTAACCCATGGCGGTGAGGGTTTTCTCAATCAGATCAGTCAGATGCACGTTTTTCCTGAAGAATTTCCCGGTATGGCCAACCTGCGGAAGCAAAAAAAAATGGGCGCAACGCCCATATCATTCGCCCATCTTCTACAGGATGACTTTTGATTAGACTCACATTGTAATACGCTTCCAGGCAAAACGCAAAAATTGCCCCGAAGCCGCCACAAAAGTGGGCGTTGCGACGGCTGCCGCACACAACGCCCCCAATTTTTTAGCGCTTACCGCCGCGTTTTCCACCACCGCGCGGCGCCTTGTTGCCGTTAGGCATGCCGCCGCCGCTCTTTCCAGGGCGCTTGCCGCCGGGCGAACGATTCCCATCACGCACCCCACCGCCACCGGCCGCACCGCCGCGGCCATTCGTGCGCTCGCCCATGCGGGTGCGCGCTGTCAGCGTGGTCGGACCGCCCACATTGATGTAGCCCATGGACGTTTGCATCGGATCGGGCTGACGCAGGTTGGACGGACGGCGCTGCGCGGGCTGCGCGCGATTACCGTTCTCAACACCCATGCCGCGCGACTGGAAGTTTGCTTCACCGGCAAAGCCAGACGACATCGGCCCCATCAGCACCGGCGCAGGCCCACGGCGACGATTGCCCTGGCGGTCTTGCCCACCGCCAGAACTGGCCGTCGGCACCTTCATGCCCAGCGTGCCCATCAGCGTACGCACATCCTCGGCCGACACTTCCTGCCAGCGCCCGCGCTTGAGGCCACGCGGGAGGACGAAGCTGCCATAGCGCGTACGGATCAGGCGCGACACGGTCAGGTTGACCGCTTCGAACATGCGCCGGACTTCGCGGTTCCGGCCTTCGGTCAGAGCGACGTGATACCAGTGGTTGACACCTTCGCCGCCGCCATCGACGCAGCGCAGGAAGTTGGCTTCGCCGTCCTGGAGCGGGATGCCGTGCAACAGCTTTTGGCGATCGGTCTCAGCCAGCTCTCCAAGCGTACGCACCGCATATTCACGCTCAACGCCATAGCGCGGGTGCATGAACCGGTTGGCGATGTCACCGGAGGTCGTGAAGATCAGCAGGCCTTCGGTGTTGAAGTCAAGGCGACCGACAGCGACCCACTTGCCGGTCTTCATGCGCGGCAATGCATCGAACACGGTCGGACGACCTTCCGGATCGGACTGGCTGACAATTTCACCGGCCGGCTTGTGATACAGGAGCACGCGCGGCGGCTTGTTGGGAAGCTTGCGCTGGATCAGCTTGCCATTCACGCGCACCTGGTCGGTGGCGAGAATGCGTTGGCCGATATGAGCCGGCAGGCCATTCACAGAAACGCGACCCTGCAGGATCAGGTCTTCCATGTCGCGGCGCGAGCCAAGTCCGGCATCAGCCAGGATCTTGTGCAGCTTGGGCGCGTCATCGTCGGATGTCAGTTCGCGCGTCTTGGGAGACTGCGAGGCGCCGCCGGCGTCAACCTCCGAGTCGTACGCGCCTGAAATCACGTATTGGAAGACGTCTTCGGAGCCCTTGCCACCCTTCAGCCCCTTGCCCCCGCGATTCTGGGTCGGGCCGCCGGCTTTGCCTTGCGGTTTGCCGTTGCGGCTCTGCTGCTTGCCACGACCGCCGGCATTCTTGCCCCCTGCGCCTTCCGTACGCTCGCTGCGCTCGGCGCGCTCCGCCGGCTGGCCTTCGCCTTGACGGCGACGGTTCTTGCCAAAACGGCCGCGCGGACCACGTCGCTCGCCCTGGCTGTCTGCTGGCGCCTGTTCGGCCGATGCAGCACTTTCTGCGGCAACGACCGTCGGCTCAGCCGCCGCCTCTTTCGGCTTCCGCACCCGTGGCGCGCGGCTCTTGCGCGGCTGAGCAGGCTGGCCAGCGTCCGCGCCACCCGCCTCAGCGGCTTCACCCTCAGGGCGGCCGTCCTGCTGCTGGCGGCGCGAAGCCACGAGGTTGCGCAAGCCGCGGCGCAGTCCCTTGCGACGAGGCGCGGCCTCAGTCCCATCACCGCCGTCTTGTCGCGGCGGCTGAGCGTCGGCGTCGGCCGGCATACGTGTATCCATGGAATCTGGCTGGGTGCTCACAACGTCTTTCAAATCTAAGGGTTCAGACCATGCGCCGACTGCTCGGCTGCCATGGCATTACGAATGTTCATTGGCCGGAGCCGCAGGCGGCTCGACCGGTGTTTTGTACTCATCTTCGGATGGAACCTCGGTCGCACTCAGCGCCTGCGACTCGGTTTCCAGCGCTGGCTCGTCACCCGCCGCAACCTCAGCAGGCGGCACCGGCGTTTCAACGATGACCTCAACGGAAGCCTCGGCAACCGGCGACCGAGCCGATTCCTGCACCGAAACCTCGGCGCTCTCAGCGCCTTCCGGCGCGTCGTTGACGAGCGCAGTCAGCTCTTCCACAGCAATTGCACCGCCCTCAAATTCGATGGCGCCCTGCTCCAGCAAGCTCGCCTGCGCCTGGGCGCGGGCATCTTCAAGCGGCGGCAGTTCGTCCAGCGAGCGCAATCCAAGGTCGTCGAGAAACTGCTTGGTCGTCGCATACAGCGCGGGGCGGCCCGGCACGTCGCGATGACCGATAACCTCGATCCAGCCACGATCTTCAATCTGCTTGATGACCTGCGTGTTGACCGTCACGCCGCGAATGTCTTCGATATCACCGCGAGTGACCGGCTGGCGATAAGCGATGATCGCCAGCGTTTCCATCACAGCGCGCGAGTACTTGGGCGGCTTTTCCGGGTGCAGGCGATCGAGGTACACGCGCATTTCCGGGCGACTCTGCAAGCGCCAGCCGGAGGCCAGCGCGACCAGTTCGACACCTCGATTCAACCAATCCTGGCGCAGCTCTTCGAGCAGCACACGGATGGTGTCTGCGGACACATCTTCGTCGAAGAGCTTGCGCAAGTCATTGACTCGCAACGGGTCCTGCGCGCAGATCAGCGCGGTTTCGAGGACGATCTTCGCCTCTTGGGTATTCATCGGGTTGAGCGGCTCGTCATTGCTCGCGCGCGGCCAGTCGCCGTCACGCTTGAGGTTTGTCGTCCCACCGCGAAGCACGCGGCATTTCTGAATGCTTTTGCCCGCCCGGGCCCGGCGCGCGAAGACCAATTAATTCAATTGGATCCTGCACCGAAACGCAGTGGCTATGCCCGCAAAGTAGGGCCGGAGGAGCGAGTTGATCCGGTGCCGGTCAGGCACCACAAGGGCAATTTCTTCCGCCGCCATGGGGACGGATACTGCACCGGACGACTACCAAGAAGAACGGCAGCCCGCCCGAATCGACTGTCCAGGGGACTCTACCGCTGGATGGCATCGCTTGGCGCCGCGCTTAGGATTGTTGATTTGCGCGGGTGGCGAATCGAATTGTGGTTGATTGTAGGGCAATTTCCAGCGGCGCCGCAACCGGGAAGATGTCCTAGCCTTCCATCATGGGACGATTGGCAATTTTCGGCTGCCTGAGCGCCTACAGCACCAGACAGAATCCGTGTGCGTTAAGCATCTCTGGCAACCAGATTGCGTGAGACAGCCCCCAGACCCCAAACCCGGCGATGGCGATGCCGGCCGCGCCCCGCGCCCATCGCTGGCGCGACAGCCCGCGCAGCCACCCAGCCAGACCAGACATCATCAGCAGGTTGGGCAACGTACCGGCACCAAAGGCGAGCATGACCACGGCGCCGGAGGCGGCGTTGCCTGCCAACAACGCCACAGCCAATGCGCCGTAGACCATGCCACACGGCACCAGCCCCCAGGCCATACCCGTGAGATAGCGGCGCAGCAGCGGCGGCTGACGCTGCAGCCTACCGCCCAGCGTGGCAGCCCCTCGAGACAGGCCACCTGCCACGCGGCCAAGCAAGCGCTCAAGCCACACACTCCGCCACGCATCTCCAGCGGAACGCACAAGCAGTAAAACCCCATAGGCGACCAGCAATGCGCTAGCGAAAGCAAACAAGCCGCGTTGAATCGGCAGCCATTGCTGGCGCCAGACGGTCGCGCCCATCGCACCCATGATTGCGCCCAGCAACGCATAGGTGGACAGCCGGCCGGCATGCATGACGACCTGTTCAAACCAGAGCCGGCGACGGGACACGATCCGCACCGCCACAGCGCCACGTTCGGCCGCGAGTGCGATACCGCTGCACATCGCCAGACAATGCACACCGCCGAGCAATGCAATCAGGAAAACGCTCAGAAGCGCCGCGGCACTCATCTTTCTGACGCTCTTTTGATATGGACCAAGGTTTTCGTTTTACTGTTGCGAACTAAGCCTAATTGACGCGTTTTGCCCCATCGGAAATGTCCGAGGACAAGAAGGTCGCCGTTATAATAAGCTGGCGCTGTACAACAAGAATTACTCATTTCACTTTCCCGAAATTCGCCCCCGCCCGTGCTCACTCGAATCGCACTTACCGACCAAGCCTCGCGTTGCTCCACCTGTGTACTCGGGCAAATCTGCCTGCCGGTGGGAATGAACTCGGACGACGTGCGCAAGATGGACGATTTGGTCGGCGAGCGCATCCGCATTAAGAAGGGGCAATCGCTCTATTCTTTGGGTGAGCCGCTGGAGGCGGTGTACGGCATTCGTTTCGGCACGCTCAAAACCCATCTGACGCTTGAAGACGGCCGGCATCAGATCACGGGTTTCCACCTGCCGGGTGAGATCGTCGGGCTTGATGGTATTGGCGATATGCGCCACGTGTCGGACGCCACCGCGCTTGAAGATACCGAAGTCTGCGTGGTGCGCTACGACGAGTTGCAGCACCTTTCGCGCCGGCTGCCTTCGCTGCAGCATCAGTTCCTGCGCATCATGAGCAAGGAGATTTCGCAGGATCATCTGATGCTGCTCACGCTGGGCTCCATGCGTGCGGAGGAGCGTCTCGCAGCCTTCCTGCTCAACCTGTCGAAGCGTTCGGCCCAGCGCGGATATTCGTCGACCGAGTTTGTCCTGCGCATGAGCCGCGAAGAACTCGGCAGCTATCTTGGCCTGAAACTCGAAACGGTCAGCCGCCTGTTCTCGCGCTTTGCCGAAGCAGGTCTCATCCAGATCCGCCAACGCCACGTCAAGCTGATCGACCTGGCCGGCCTGCGCCAGGTCATGAGCGGTCAGGCGGCCTAAGCTGCCGTCCATGGCGCCCGCTCAGACCAGCGGGTGCTCATGCGCTTCCAGCTTGCCAATGCCAGGCGACACATAGAGCGTCAGCGCGCTCGACAATCCGCACAACAACCAGAACACAAAGAACGACACGGTGTAGACCGCCTGGGCCGACACCGTGATCTGTTCGCCGAAAAAGCGCAGGTCGGCGGGGTCTACCACCGCGAAGACCACCAGCTCAGCCAGGGCGGCCGACAGAAATGCCGGCCACAGAATCCACATCAGCAGTCGACGCTTCATCGGGCCTCCGTGTGAATGGCATGCACCGGTGCGCCAGCCATCTTTTCGACGACCAAACCGCGCCGTACGACGTTGTCGTGAATGACAGCATCGGGATGCGACATTGCCAGCCAGATGGTCACGCCACAGCCGACCATGGCGACGAAAGGCCCTGCCATCAGCAGCCACGGCCAAGGCTCGCGCCACCACGGACGGGCCTGTGCGGAAGATTGCGTTGCGTGCATCGTTGCCTCCTGTTGGGGATGCCGCATCAGCGCGGCACGATGAAGCTCGACGGTTCGCGCAGTACAAGGCTGTCGCTACCGCTGTCTGCATGGATGACGAAACGGATCTTGTGCGAGCCGGGGGCGGCATCGTCAGCCGGCCGGCGCACGCGCACTGGCAGCAGCCGGTTAGCCGCCGGCGGGAGCTCCAGTGTGGTGGACTCGCCCTGACCGCCCTGCACGTCCAGTTCCGGCATGCCCTCTGCGGCGATGGTCACGCGCATGGGGTGCTCGGACGCGTTCATCAGTTGCAGGCGATAAACGTTCTCGATCTTGCCGCCGTCCACTTCACGCGCCAGTGCGCCACGATCACGTATGACGTCAACCTTGAGCGGCTGCCGCATGGCCAACGCCACGATGAACCCCGTGACGAGCACCAGCATGATCCCCGTATAGATCAGCACGCGCGGGCGCAGCAGATGTCGCCGGGCTTCCTTCGGGCTGAGCCGATCAAGCATCGCGCGTTCCGACGTGTACCGGATCAGACCCCGCGGGTAGCGCATCTTGTCCATGACCTGGTCACAGGCGTCAATGCAAGCACCGCAACCGATGCATTCGTATTGCAGCCCTTGGCGGATATCGATGCCGGTGGGGCACACCTGCACGCAGATGCTGCAGTCGACGCAAGCACCCAGACCCTGAGCTTCGAAATCGGCGTTGCGCGAGCGGCTGCCGCGCGGCTCGCCGCGCTGCGTGTCATACGTCACGACGTAGGTATCAGGATCGACCATCACGCTCTGGAAACGAGCGTAGGGACACATGTAGCGGCAGACTTGCTCGCGCATGAAACCAGCGTTGCCCCACGTCGCAAATGCGTAGAACAGCATCCAGAATGTCTGCCAGGGGCCGAGAGACAGCGTCCAGGTCTCCATGCCCAGATCGCGGATCGGCGTGAAGAAACCGACGAAGGTGAAGCCCGTCCAGAGCGCAATGAGGATCCAGGCCGAATGCTTTGCGGCCTTCAGGCGGAATTTGCGCAGGCTCCAACGCTCACCGTCGAGGCGGATGCGCGCGAAGCGATCTCCTTCGATATGCCGCTCGATCCACATGAAAATCTCGGTGTAGACCGTCTGCGGACAGGCATAGCCGCAAAAGAGGCGCCCCGCCACCGCCGTAAATAGAAACAGCGCCAGCGCCGACAGCACCAGCAGCAACGTCAGATAGATGACATCCTGCGGCCACAACACGAGCCCAAAAAGGTAAAACTTGCGTGCGCCTAGGTCGAACAGCACCGCTTGGCGACCGTTCCACTGGAACCACGGCAGGCCATAAAAGATGGCTTGTGTGGCCAGAACCAGCCAGACTCGCCAACGCGCAAAGGCGCCGGTCACGGCGCGCGGATAAATCTTGCGCCGGACCTCATAGAGCATCTGCTCGGTGGGTGCGTCTTCGGCGCCCGCCGCCGCGGTGGCGGGCGTCATCGGACGCCAGGCTGGTTCTTTGTCGCTCATTGCGCGTGACTCGTGTTGCTGTTCGACAGACCCCAGACATAGGCCGCCAGCATGCGGATCTTCTCTGGTGAGAGCAGGTTCTCGTGTGCCGGCATCGTGTTGTCACGACCCTTGAGGATGGTCTCGACGATGGTTGCTTCCGAACTGCCGTACAGCCAGACGCGGTCGGTCAGGTTAGGTGCGCCAAGTGTCTGATTGCCCTTGCCGCTTGCCGTGTGGCAGGCCGCGCAGACCGACTTGAACGTCGGTTCACCACGCGCTGCCTTGATCGGGTCGTAAGACAGGCCCGACAGCGAGCGCACGTAGTTGGCCACGTTGACCGCCTGGTTGCCATCCACCACCGCAGCCAGCGATGGCATGACACCGTGGCGCCCCTTGGTGATGGTGGTCAGGATCGTCTCGGGATCGCCGCCGTACAGCCAGTCGCTGTCGGTCAGGTTCGGGAAGCCCTTCGAGCCGCCGGCGTCGGAGCCGTGGCACTGCGCGCAGTTGTTCAGGAACAGGCGCTGGCCGATCTCGTGGGCCTGGGGATCGGCGGCGATCTGCTTGATATCCATGCTGGCATAACGCGCATAGACCGGACGGACCTGCGCATCGGCTGCAGCACGCTGCGCGGCCAATTCGCCCCGTGTCGAGAAACCGAGCGCGCCGCCGTATGAACCCAACCCCGGGTAGAGGATCAGGTACCCCAACGCAAAGATGCACGACAGCAGGAACATCCACATCCACCAGCGCGGCAGCGGGTTATTCAATTCCCGCAAATCGCCATCCCATACGTGGCCCGTATCTTCCCCGGCGCTGTGCCCGGGTGCCACTTGAATGCGCCGCTGCGAAAACAGCAACCAGACACACCACACGATGCCGACCAGGGCGATCGCTGCGATGTAATACCCCCAGAACTCCGAAATGAAGTCGCTCATGATTCTGTGTCCTTATTGATGCGGGCGCGACGCGTCTGCGTGCGCACCGGCGACCTCGGTCTCATCGGGCAGCAGGAACGGCAGCATGGCCGATTCCGCATTCGCAGCGCGGCGATGCGCGGAGAATGCCCACCAGGTGATGCAGACGAACAGCACGAGGAAGACGGCAGTGGCAATTGCACTCAGCGTGGCCATGGCTTACTCCTTCGCTGCAACGGTGGCAGGCGCCGCCGCCGGAGCAACAGCCACGTCCCGGACGTTACGCAGCTCTACGCCAAGGCCTTGCAGATAGGCGACCACGGCATCTTCTTCGGTCTTGCCTGCCAGTTGCTCGCGCGCCCCGGCGATCTGGGCATCCGTATAAGGCACACCCAGCTGACGCAAGACATGCATCTTCTTCTCGATGTCGCTGTTGTCCAGCGGCGTCTTCGAGAGCCACGCATACGACGGCATGTTCGACTCGGGCACCACTTCACGCGGATCGCGCAGATGGATGCGATGCCAGTCGTCGGAGTAGCGCTGCCCAACGCGCGCCAGATCCGGGCCCGTACGCTTGGAGCCCCACAGGAACGGGTGATCGAACACCGACTCGCCAGCCAGCGAGTAGTGGCCATAGCGCTCGGTCTCGGCGCGAAGCGTACGCACTTGCTGCGAGTGGCAGCCAACGCAGCCTTCGCGGATGTAGATGTCGCGCCCCGCCAGCCGCAGCGGCGAATACGGGGCGATGCCCTTGACCGGTTCAGTGGTCGAATGCTGGAAGAAGAGCGGCAAGATCTGCACCAGGCCCGCAATGCTGACGACGACGAGCGTCATCACAATCAGCAGACCGATGTTCTTTTCCAGCGTCTCGTGCGAGAAAAACTTGTTGGATTGGTTGCTCATGTTCCCCTCCTCACTGAGCCGCGACCATCGGGGTCTGGGCCGATTGAGGAATCGGTGCATCGATGGCCTTGCTGCCCTGGATGGTCTTGAACACATTGAATGCCATCAGCAGCATGCCGCCCAGGAAGCACAGACCGCCAGCCAAGCGAATCAGGTAGAACGGGTACGTTGCCTTCACCGCTTCGACAAAGCTGTAGGTCAGCGTGCCGTCAGCCTCGGTGGCGCGCCACATCAGGCCTTGCATCACGCCGGCAACCCACATGGCGGCGATGTAGAGCACCACGCCGATGGTCGCCACCCAGAAGTGGACCTCGATCAAACGCGTGCTGTACATCTTTTGCTGGCCGAACAGGCGCGGGATCATGTAGTACATCGAGCCGATGGTGATCATCGCCACCCAGCCCAGGGCGCCGGAGTGCACGTGGCCGATCGTCCAGTCGGTGTAGTGCGACAGCGCATTCACGGTCTTGATGGACATCATCGAGCCCTCGAACGTCGCCATGCCGTAGAACGACAGCGCCACCACGAGGAACTTCAGGATCGGATCGGTGCGCAGTTTGTGCCAGGCACCCGACAGGGTCATGATCCCGTTGATCATGCCGCCCCACGACGGTGCCAGAAGAATGAGCGAGAACACCATGCCCAGCGACTGCGCCCAGTCGGGCAGCGACGTGTATTGGAGGTGGTGCGGACCCGCCCACATGTAGGTGAAGTTCAGCGCCCAGAAGTGGACGATCGAGAGGCGATACGAATAGATCGGGCGTTCGGCCTGCTTGGGCACGAAGTAATACATCATGCCCAGGAAGCTGGTGGTCAGGAAGAAGCCCACTGCGTTGTGGCCATACCACCATTGCACCATCGCATCCTGCACGCCGGCATAGGCCGAGTACGACTTCCACATCGACACCGGCAATTCAGCGTTGTTGACGATATGCAACAGAGCAATCGTGATGATGTAGGCGCCGAAGAACCAGTTGGCCACGTAGATGTGCCGGGTCTTGCGCTTGGCGATTGTGCCGAAGAACACGATCGCGTAAGCCACCCACACCACGGTGATCAGGATGTCGATCGGCCATTCGAGTTCGGCGTATTCCTTCGAGCTTGTGTAGCCCAGCGGCAGCGTGATGGCAGCCGCCACGATCACTGCCTGCCAGCCCCAGAACGTGAAGGCAGCAAGCTTGTCGGAAAGCAGACGCACCTGGCAGGTACGCTGCACGATGTAGTAAGACGTCGCAAACAGCGCGCTGCCGCCAAACGCAAAGATGACGGCATTCGTGTGCAGAGGGCGTAGCCGGCCGTAGGTCAGCCAAGGCACCCCGAAATTCAGTTGCGGCCAGATCAACTGGGCCGCGATCAGCGCACCGACCGCCATACCGACGATGCCCCAGACGATCGTCATGATCGAGAACTGGCGAACAACGCGGTAATTGAAGGTCTGGGTGGGCTGCAACGCGCTGGACGATTGCATGCTTGCTCCCCGAGAGTGTTGGTTTGATAGGGTCATGTTAAGAATGGGGCGATATTCGAGTCTTGACGTGCGTCAAGGCACCCCAGCCAACGTGGTCAAGTAGTTCCGTCCCGCGACACTGCGTCACGCGCCGGGGTATCAGGGTCCAGCAGAATCGATTCAGCAGGCGCCTTGAGATCGTCGTACTGGCCCGAGCCGACGGCCCACCACAGCACTCCGACAATCGCCACCACCAACATCAGCGACAGCGGAATCAGCAGGAACAGCGTTTCCATTTCGGCTCCTTAAGCGGCACGTGACAAACGCCACGCATTGAGCGCCACCAGCAACGACGACACCGACATGCCGATGCCCGCTACCAGCGGCGACAGCCACCCAAGCGTGGCGAGCGGAATGCTGATCGCGTTGTAAGCGAAGGCCCAGCCAAGGTTCTGGTGCACCACGCGCAACGTGCGACGGCCAATCGACACGGCCTCGCTGATGGCAAACAGGCGAGGCTCGGTGAGAATGGCATCCGCGCCGGCCTGGGCCAGCGGCGCACCCGACCCGATGGCGATGGAGACCTGCGCCTGCGCGAGCAACGGCGCGTCGTTGATGCCGTCGCCGACGGCCAGCACGCGAGCGCCGTCTGCCTGCAGCTGGCGCACATAGGCACGTTTGTCTTCGGGGCTGGCGCCGCCCACGGCGCGGTCGATGCCAAGGCGGTTGGCCCACCAGTGCACGGTCTCTGGCGCATCGCCGGAAACGAGATGCAGGCGCAATCCTTGTGCACGCAACGCGCTCAAGCATGCGGGCGCATCGGCACGTGGCGTATCGGCCAGCGTGAAGCGCGCGAGCGGTTGGCCATCGCGGCCGAGCCAGATCGACGTGCATGCGGCCGCCGGTGGCACTTCCTCCATCGGCGCTTGCGTGCCGTAACGAATGGAAGCAACCGGCTGATCTGCGTAGCGCGCTGCTGCGAACGACTGCGTACCAAGACGCACCAACTGGTTATCAGCCGCGGCATACACGCCCTGCCCCGGCACATTCGTCACGCGCCCCAACGTTGGCAAAAGCATTTCAGCGGAGGTGGCGGCGCGCAACGACCGGGCGATCGGATGATTCTCGGATTGCTCCATCGCGCACGCCAATGCGAGGCAGTGCTCGGCATCCACATCGGCGAACGTCTCGATGCTCAGCAAGCGCAGACGCCCTTCGGTGAGCGTACCGGTCTTGTCGAGCAGCACGTCCGTCACGGCTGCCAGGCTCTCGATCGCGTGACCGCGCGTGACCAGCACACCGCGCCGTGCCAGCGCGCCACTGGCTGCGGCCAATGCAGACGGCGTGGCCAGCGACAACGCACATGGGCAGCTCACCACCAGCACCGCCACGGTGACGGCAAACATGCGAGTCGGATCGATCCACCACCACGCGATCGCCGTCAGCAGCGCCCAACCGAGCAGCACTGCCACAAAGCGCCCGGCCACACGATCGGCGAGTTCAGCCATACGTGGCTTGTCCGACAGGGCGCGTTCCAGCAGATCGACGATGGCGGCAAGGCGCGTCTGGGCGCCCACGCGGTTCACACGCACGCGAATGGCGCTCACGACGTTGTAGCTGCCCGCCAGCACGGTCGCGCCCACGTCACGCGGACGCGGCACGCTTTCACCGGAGAGAAGCGATTCGTCGATCTCAGTGGTGCCGCGTTCAATGGTGCCGTCGGCGGGCAGAACTTCGCCGGCGCGCACTTCCACGCAATCGCCTTGCTGCAAGGCTGCAACGGGGATGGTTTCCAGCGCGCCGCTTTCGGCATGGAAGCGACGGCAGGTGGCTGGCAACTGGTGCACCAACGCTTCAGCGCCAGAAGCAGCACTCTGTCGCGCACGCAGTTCGAGATAGCGCGCCGCCAGCAGGAAAGCGACGAACATCGTCACGGAATCGAAATACGTCTCGCCATGACCGCGCAAGGTCGCCAGCACACTGGCAATGAACGCCGCGCCGACTCCCAGCGCCACGGGCACATCCATACCGACGTGCGCATGCCGCACTTGCCGCCAAGCATTGACGAAAATGGGCCGCGCAGAAATCAACACCACCGGCACGGTCAGCATCAAGCTGGCCCACTGCATCAGGCGCGTCTGGCTCACGGGGATGTCGCTGCCGTGCAGGTAAACCGGCCACGCGTACATCATCACTTGCATCATCCCGAGCATCGCCAGCCCCAAGCGGATCAGCAGGCTGCGACGCTCACGTGCTTCAGCAGTGCGGCGGGCGGATGGCTGGTCGGGCCACGCTTCGTATCCGACGTCGGCAATGGCGGCAAATACCGCGGACAGCCGCATCGCCCCGGCATCTCCAACGATGCGCGCGCGTTCCGTGGCGTAATTGACGGTGGCTTCGCGCACGCCTGGCACTCGCGAGAGCGCGCGCTCGATCAGCCATACACACGCGGCGCAACGCATTCCGCTGATGGCAAGAGAAAGTTCTTCCGCGCCGTCAGCCCGTGTGCGTACGAAGCGCTCACGCATGACGGGCAGATCGTAGGTCGCCCAAACGGCTTCGGCTTCGGTGCGACGGTCGCCTTCGATCGGCTTGGCGAAGGCGATTGGGCCGTCATAGACGTGGCCCATTCCGGAGGCGTGCAGCGTTTGCGCGACAGCCTGACAGCCAGCGCAGCAAAATTCCCGGGACTTGCCGCCAATGTCGGCATGGACGGCCGTGGCGCCGTCCAGTGGCGACGCGCAGTGATAGCAGGTGACGTGCGACGCGCCTGCCCCGCTCGGGCCGATAGGCGAGCTTATGCCGTCAACCGGCGCGGTTGGATGGTTGGGGGCGAATATCGTCGTCATTATGGGGACGATGCTAGCCAGCAACCCCGGGCGCGCCCTTGATGCGCATCAAGCACGGCGCAATAAGAATCCACCGGTCAGGCGATTCTCAGCGCACATCAACCACGCCTACCCTCCCATAAAAAAAATAGGCCGCCTATAGTGAATAGCTGCACCAGGCAAACAGGAGGGCGCGACATGGCAACCGAATTCAGCCTGTACAACATCCACTGTGAATGGGGTGAGCACGGAGCATCCGCGCTGGCGCCACATTGCGACGCCGTCATCGTGGTGGACGTGCTGTCTTTTTGCACCTGTGTGGATGTGGCCGTGGCGCGCGGGGCACGCATCTATCCGTACCCATGGCGCGACGCCAGCGCTGAAACTTTCGCGCGCCGCGCCGGCGCCATGCTGGCGGGCTACAACCGCAGCCAGGCGGGGTATACGCTCTCGCCAGCGTCGCTGCGTGAATTGCCCATCGGCAGCAGCTTGGTCCTGCCCTCGCCCAATGGGGCAACGCTCGCACTCGCCACCGGGTCGACGCCGACGTTTGCTGGTTGCCTGCGCAACGCGCGCGCGGTGGCGGAAGCCGCATCGCGGCTGGGCCGTCGCGTGGCCGTGGTGGCGTCAGGAGAGCGCTGGGCTGATGGCAGCCTGCGCCCGGCCCTGGAAGACTGGTTGGCCGCCGGGGCGATCGTGCATCACCTGTCGGAAACGGTGGCGGGATTCTTGCCCCAAGCGCTGTCGCCCGAAGCGCTCGCCGCTCGTGCGATCTATCGCGAGGCGTCGCGGACCGGCATGATGAAAGCGTGGTTGCTTGATTCAGTGTCCGGCCGCGAACTGTGCGAACGCGGCTTTACCGAAGACGTGACCATGGCTTCGCAAACCGATGTGAGCAACGTCGCCCCCATGCTGGTCGAAGGCGCGTTCCGCAACGTCAACCGCAAGACCGAGCGCCTGCCACAGGACTTCTTTGGCGCAAGCCTGCGGCCCTCGCAGGCCCCGCCGTCGCACCGCAATTCGCCGCCGACGTCACACTAAGGCAAGGCTCAGCACGCTCAGGTCAGTGACGTGTCCACTTCGCGGCGAGGTGCCTCGAGGTATTCGCGCGACTGCATCTCGACGATGCGCGATACGGTGCGCTGGAATTCGTTGGCCATCTGGCCTTCGGTGTACAGCTCGTCCGCCGGCACCTCCGCCGACATCAGCAGCTTGACCTTGTGGTCGTAGAACACGTCGACCAGCCACGTGAAGCGGCGCGCTTCAGACGCCATGCGCGGCGTCATCTTCGGCACATCGGCCAGGATGACGGTGTGAAAGCGTGAGGCGATTTCCAGGTAATCGTTCTGTGAGCGCGGCCCCCCGCACAGCGTGGCGAAATCGAACCACACCGCCCCGCCCGCCTTGCGCGCCGCGCGAATCTCCCGGTGCTCAATGCGTAGCACCGGGGACTCGTCCGGCACTCCGGCCACCGCAGCGAACGCATCGCGCAGCGCCGAGTTGGCCTTGGCGCCTAGCGGCGTGTAGTACGCCTGCACCTGCTCCATCGCCCGCTTGCGGTAGTCGACGCCCGCATCGACGTTGAGGACGTCGAGCTTCTCCTGCAGCAGCGCAATGGCCGGCAGCACACGGTCGCGGTGCAAGCCGTCCGGATACAGCAAGTCGGGCCGATAGTTGGATGTCATCACGAACTGCACGCCGTTGGCAAACAACTGATCGAGCAAGCGGTGCAGGATCATCGCGTCGGCAACGTCGCTGACGTGGAATTCGTCAAAACAGATCAAGCGGTAGCGCTTGGCGATGCGCCGGGCCAGCTCGTCCAGCGGATCCGCGCGGCCGCGCAGTTCTTCCAGTTGGCGATGCACTTCGCGCATGAACTCGTGAAAGTGCAGGCGCGTCTTACGCACCAACGGCACGCAGCTATAAAACGCATCCATCAGGAACGACTTGCCGCGCCCGACCCCGCCCCACATGTAGACGCCACGCGGCAAATCGGGGCGCACGAGCATCTTGCGCAGCGCATTCGATCGACGGGCCTTGTAGGCGACCCATTCGTCGTAGCACCGCTGCAGACGATCGACGGCGCGTTGTTGCGCTTCGTCGGGCTGATAGCCGCGCGCCTTCAGTTCCTGCAGGTAGGTTTCCTGGACGTTCATCTGCTTGTTCTGCATGAGGCACCGTTTGCGGGCCCAAATGGACCGATGCCCGGCAATCTTGTGGATTCACCGGGCATCGTGCTTGCCTTGCGGCCTGCGATTTACATGTTGAGCTGACGCTTGTCGACGGCCAGCGCAGCTTCGCGCATCACTTCCGACATCGACGGGTGCGGATGGCAGATGCGGCCGATGTCTTCGGCTGCAGCCTTGAACTCCATCGCCACCACGGCTTCGGCAACCAGGTCCGAGGCGTTGGCTGCCACGATGTGCACGCCCAGGATTTCATCGGTCTTCGCGTCGGCGATGACCTTGACGAAACCGTCGGATGCGCCCATGCCCAGAGCACGGCCGTTCGCCATGAACGGGAACTGGCCGGCCTTGGTCTCGCGGCCTTCGGCCTTGAGCTGCTGCTCGGTCTTGCCGACCCACGCAATTTCCGGGTAGGTGTAGATGACCCACGGAATACAGTTGTAGTCGATGTGCGGCTTCTGACCGACGATGCGCTCGGCCACGGCCACGCCTTCGTCTTCAGCCTTGTGCGCGAGCATCGGGCCGCGCACCACGTCGCCGATCGCCCACAGGTTCGGCAGCTTGGTCGCGCAGTGCTCATCCACCTCGATAAAGCCACGCTGATCCGCCGCCAAGCCGATCGCTTCCAGGCCCAGGTTGTCGGTATTCGGCACGCGACCGATCGACACGATCAGCTTGTCGCACTCCAGCACTTGCGCAGCGCCGGCAGCATCGGTGTAGTTCACCTTCACGCCCTTGCCCGACGATTCGATCTCGCCGACCTTCACGCCGACGTTGATCTTCAGGCCCTGCTTGGTCAGCAGCTTGTTGGCTTCCTTGGCAACCGATTCGTCAGCCGCACCGAGGAAGCTCGGCAGCGCTTCGAGAATCGTCACTTCGGCACCCAGACGGCGCCACACCGAACCCAGCTCCAGGCCGATCACGCCAGCGCCGATCACACCCAGCTTCTTCGGCACTTCGCCAAATTTCAGTGCGCCTTCGTTGTCGGCAATGGTCACGTTGTCGACCTTCACGCCCGGCAGGTGGCGAGCCTTCGAGCCCGTGGCGATGATCACGTGCTTGGCGGTCACGACTTCCGTGCCGGCCTTGCCCGCGATCTCGACCTGATAGCCGGCGTCGGTCTTGCCGACGAACTTGCCGTGGCCCTTGAGCAGCGTCACCTTGTTCTTGCGGAACAGGAACTCGATGCCCTTCGTCATCTTGCCGACGATGTCGTCCTTACGCTTGAGCATCTTGGCCACGTCGACCTTGACGCCGTCCACCGTGATGCCGTGGTCGGCCAGGTGGTGGTTCACGTTCTCGAACTCTTCCGACGAGGCCAGCAGCGCCTTCGAGGGAATGCAGCCGACGTTCAGGCAGGTGCCGCCCAGGCGCGGCTCGCCCTTCGGATCGTCGTAGGCGTTGTCTTCGCAGCAGGCCACGTTCAGGCCGAGCTGACCAGCGCGGATGGCGGCGATGTAACCGCCGGGGCCGGCGCCGATCACCAGCACGTCAAATTCTTTGCTCATGGAGAAATCCTTTGGTCTGTCGTTCCCGCTTAAGCGGGAACGTCAACAATCGGTTTAAACCTGTTCACGGTCTGTAGCGAGCGGCCCGAGGTTGGAGCGAGAAGCGCAGCCGTACACGGGTACGGCGAGCATCGCAGGTTCAAGATCGGGTCGCGCAGTAGGACCGTGGGCAGGTTTACAGATCCAGCAGCAGGCGGGCCGGGTCTTCCAGCGCTTCCTTCATCGCCACCAGGCCCAGCACGGCTTCGCGGCCGTCGATGATGCGGTGGTCGTAGGACATGGCCAGATAGTTCATCGGGCGAACGACGACTTGACCGTTCTCCACCACAGCACGGTCCTTGGTGGCGTGCACACCCAGGATGGCCGATTGGGGCGGGTTGATGATCGGGGTCGACAGCATCGAGCCGAACGTGCCGCCGTTCGAGATCGAGAACGTACCGCCGGTCAGGTCGTCGAGCGTCAGCTTGCCGTCCTTGGCCTTCTGGCCGAATTCGGCAATCTTCTTCTCGATATCGGCCAGGCTCATCTGGTCGGCATTGCGCAGGATGGGCACCACCAGGCCGCGCGGCGAGCCGACAGCGATACCGATGTCGAAGTAGCCGTGGTACACGATGTCGTTGCCGTCAACCGAGGCGTTGATGACCGGGTACTTCTTCAGCGCGTGGACAGCCGCCTTCACGAAGAACGACATGAAGCCCAGCTTCACGCCATGGGTCTTCTCGAACTGGTCCTTGAACTTGGCGCGCAAGTCCATCACCGGCTTCATGTTGACTTCGTTGAAGGTGGTGAGGATGGCGTTGGTCGATTGCGATTGCACCAGGCGCTCGGCGATACGGGCACGCAGGCGGCTCATCGGCACGCGCTCTTCCGGACGGTCGCCCAGGGCGGCGAAATCTACCGGTGCAGCCACTTGCTGCAGCGCCGGACGAGCGGCTTGCGGAGCGGCAGCGGCAGCCGGCTTGGCGCCACCGGCCACGGCACCCAGCACGTCGCCCTTGGTGATGCGACCATCGCGGCCCGTGCCGGCCACTTGGCCAGCCGACAGGTTGTTCTCAGCCATCAGCTTGGCAGCCGACGGCATGGCCACGCCACCCGCAGCAGCAGCGGCCGGAGCGGCGGCAGCCGGAGCCGGTGCAGCGGCTGCGGGAGCCGGTGCAGCAGCAGCCGGGGCGGCAGCGCCTGCCTTGCCTTCGGTGTCGATCTTGGCCAGCAGTTGTTCCGACGTCACGGTTGCGCCGTCCGCCACCAGCACTTCAGCCAGCACGCCAGCCGACGGGGCCGGCACTTCCAGCACGACCTTGTCGGTCTCGACTTCGATCAGGATTTCGTCCTGGGCCACGGCTTCGCCCGGCTTCTTCTTCCAGGAGATCAGCGTGCCCTCTTCAACGGACTCGGAAAACTGCGGGACCTTGACTTCAACGATAGCCATTTCGGTGCTTCCTTGGATTCATGTGCACGTACTCCTCTTGTGCGGGAGCCGCGCTAATTCGATATACGGTGGAATTCGGGAGCGAAGATGCACCAAGGCGACAGCCGAAGCTGCCGCCCTGGTGCAGAGGTCGCTTACTTGTTCAGCACGAAGCCCTTGAGCTTGCCGAACGCGGCATCGATCAGCGCCTTCTGCTGCTCGTTGTGCTTCGCGTAGTAGCCCACGGCCGGCGATGCCGATGCCGGGCGGCCTGCGTAGCCCAGCTTCTGACCCTCGGTCATGTTCTCGAGGATGTAGTGCTGCACGAAGAACCAGGCACCCTGGTTCTGCGGCTCGTCCTGGCACCACACCACTTCAGCGAGGTTCGGATACTTCTTCAGCTCGGCTGCGAACGCCTTGTGCGGGAACGGGTAGAGCTGTTCCACGCGGATGATGGCCGTGTCGGTCAGGCCACGTTCCTTACGGGCGTTGACCAGGTCGTAGTAGACCTTGCCCGAGCAGGCCACGACGCGCTTGACCTTGGCGGCGTTCAGATCTTCGGCCGTATCGGCGATCACCGTTTCGAAATGGCCCTTGGCCAGATCCGACAGCGGCGACACCGCATCCTTGCTGCGCAGCAGCGACTTCGGCGTCAGGATGATCAGCGGCTTGCGGAACATCCGGATCATCTGGCGACGCAGCAGGTGGAAGATCTGTGCCGGCGTGGTCGGCTGCACCACTTGCATGTTGTGGTCTGCGCAGAGCTGCAGGTAGCGCTCCAGGCGTGCCGAGCTGTGCTCCGGACCTTGGCCTTCGTAGCCGTGCGGCAGCATCAGCGTCAAGCCTGAGGCGCGGCCCCACTTCACTTCGCCCGACGAGATGAACTGGTCAATCACCACCTGTGCGCCGTTGGCGAAGTCGCCGAACTGGGCTTCCCAGATCACCAGGGTGTTCGGCTCAGCCGACGAATAGCCGTATTCGAAGCCCATCACGGCTTCTTCCGACAACACCGAGTCGATCACCGTAAAGGGAGCTTGGCTCTCCGACACGTTCTGCAGCGGGATGTAGCTGCCGGCGTCCCAACGCTCGCGGTTCTGATCGTGCAGCACGGCGTGGCGGTGCGTGAACGTACCGCGACCAGCGTCCTGACCGGTGATACGCACCGGGTAGCCCGACGCCACCAGCGATGCGAAGGCCAGGTGCTCGCCCATGCCCCAGTCCAGCGACAGCTCGCCCTTGCCCATCTTGGCGCGGTTGTTGACGACGTTCTCAACCAGCGGGTGCAGCTTGAAGTGATCGGGGATGGCGGTGATGCGTTCGGCCAGACGCTTGAGTTCGGCCATCGGCACAGCAGTATCGGCAGCATCCGTCCACTTGCGGTTCAGGAACGGCATCCAGTCCACAGCGAACTTGTTCTTGAAGTTCGACAGCACCGGGTCGACCGTGTGCTTGCCCGCGTCCATGGCGGCGCGGAATTCCTGCACGAGGCCGTCCGGCTCTTCGGTCTTCAGCGTGTTCTGCGTGACGAGCTTGTCTGCGTAGAGCTTGCGCGTACCGGGATGCGTGCCGATCTTCTTGTACATCAGCGGCTGCGTCATCGCCGGCGTATCTTGCTCGTTGTGGCCGAGCTTGCGGAAGCAGATGATGTCGACGGCGATGTCCTTCTGGAACTCGGTACGGTAATCCACGGCCAGTTGCATGGCCAGCACGACGGCTTCCGGATCGTCGCCGTTCACGTGGAGGACCGGCGCTTCGATCATCTTGACCACGTCGGTACAGTACAGCGTCGAGCGCGAGTCGCGCGGGTCCGACGTCGTGAAACCGATCTGGTTGTTGATGACGATGTGGATCGTGCCGCCCGTGCCGTAACCACGCGTTTGTGCGAGGTTCAGCGTTTCCATCACGACGCCCTGGCCAGCGAAGGCCGCGTCGCCGTGCACCTGCACTGCCAGCACTTGCGCGCCGTGCTTGTCACCGCGGCGTTCCTGACGTGCCTTGACCGAGCCTTCCACGACCGGGTTGACGATTTCCAGGTGCGACGGGTTGAACGCCAGCGACAGGTGGACGGGGCCGCCCGGGGTGGTGACGTCGCTCGAGAAACCCTTGTGGTACTTCACGTCGCCGGCCGGCAGGTCGTCCACGTGCTTGCCTTCGAATTCGGCAAACAGGTCGGCGGGCATCTTGCCCAGCGTGTTGACCAGCACGTTCAGGCGGCCGCGGTGGGCCATGCCGATCACGATTTCCTGCACGCCCTTGGCGCCGGCGTGCTGGATCAGTTCGTCCATCGCCGCGATGAAGCTCTCGCCGCCTTCCAGCGAGAAGCGCTTCTGACCGACGTACTTGGTATGCAGGAAGCGCTCGAGGCCCTCAGCGGCCGTCAGGCGTTCCAGGATGTGCTTCTTCTTTTCAGCCGAGAACGTCGGCTTAGAGCGAATGGTTTCCAGACGCTCCTGCCACCAGCGCTTTTGGGCCTGGTCGCTGATGTACATGAATTCGGCACCGATCGAGCCGCAGTACGTTTCGCGCAGGTTGTTGACCAGCTCGCGCAGGCTCATCGACTCCTTGCCGAAATACGTGTTGCTGGCATTGAAGATGATGTCCTGATCGGCTTCGGTGAAACCGTAGAAAGCCGGGTCGAGATCCGGCACCGGCGGGCGCTCCTGACGCTTGAGCGGATCAAGATCGGCCCAACGCAGGCCCACATTGCGGTACGCAGCGATCAGCTGCGTGGCCGACACGCGCTTGCGACCCATATCGGAATCAGCAGACGCGACAATCGTCTTGATCGGGCCGGACTTGGCGCGCTCAGCAAACGACGTGACGATGGGGGCGTGGGGGATATCCCGGGCGTTGGAACCGTCGACGGCGGGGACGTTCTGCAGCGCATCGAAGTACGCGCGCAGGGCCTCGCTAACGGACGTGGGATCTTGAAGATACGCTTCGTACTGATCTTCAACGTAGGCGGCGTTACCGCCGGACAGGTACGAAGTGTCCTGGTACTGCTTATACAGCTCTGTCATGGGGCGCTCACTTTTCTCCGGGTCTGCCGGAGTTCAGCGGGTTCATCAACCTTCCGCGACACGGCTTGACCGGTTAGCGGATCGCAAACTAAATCGCCTGAAATCACCTGGTCGGACCGGATCGCGCAATGCAGAAAGGAGGTACCGAGACAGCTTTTACAGACAAGTTGTGCGGGAAGGACCTAAGTCTTCACGGAGGGGAAGCATAGCATGTTTATAAGCAATATTCTGATTCTTTGACGTGACAAAGGACCGTTGTTATGCCACGTCAAAGCCATGCCTTGATCACATTCAGGCGGGAGAAATACGGTCGACCCAATCGGTGATCAACCCATCCAGCCCAGCGCCCCAGAGCAACTGCGCACGGTCCAGGTCATTGACCGTGTAGCAGCAGACGCGAAACCCTGCGGCGTGTGCCTCGTCAATGATTTCGGGCGTCAGTTCGCGATGGTTGGCGTCGAGCGCAACACAATCCAATGCACGCAGGCGATCGAGCCAATCAGCGGGCAGTTTGTCGAGCAGCAAAGCGCGAGGCAACTCCGGCGCAGCTTCGCGCGCGGCGGCCAGCGCTTCTTCGGAGAACGACGACAGCAGCGGCGGCACGTCGGCGCCGGCCCACAACGTGCGGGCGTCGAGCGCGACAGCAGCGCCCGTGCGCCACTCGGCGCCCGGCACCGGCTTGATCTCGATATTGGCGAGGAAGTTGTTGGCGCGCAGGTAGCGCGTGATGGCTGCCAGCGTCGGCACCGGCTCGCCGGCATAGGCGGGGCTGTGCCAACTGCCTGCGTCGAGTTGCGCAATCTGACCGCGCGTGAGCGCATCGAGGCGGCCTGCGCCGTTCGTGGTGCGATCCAGCGTGGCATCGTGCAACAGGACTGACACGCCGTCGCCGGAGAGCTTCACATCAAACTCGAACATGCGGTAGCCGAACGATGCGCCATGGCGGAAGGCCGCGAGCGTGTTCTCGGGCGCCAGCTTGCCCGCGCCACGGTGTGCAATGGCACGCGGATACGGCCAGGCCGGCAAGACGCGTGCACCGGTCATGCCAGGGCCTCGATGCGGCGCGTGGTTTGCGGGTCGAACCAGTGCAGATGCTCGGCCGAGGCGGTGATCGGCAGCTTGTCACCGGCCTTTACGCTGGCGTGCGGTTCCAGGCGGACCACGACAGGGTGACCCGCCAGCGTGCCGTACGCGAACGCATCTGCACCGAGGGCTTCGACCACGCGCACGTCGATCAGGGCGATGGCCTCATCAGCAGAGCACGGCTCGATGTGCTCGGGGCGCAAACCCATCAGCGCGCGCTCGGGCAGGTGAAGGCCCATCGGCAGGTGGCCCAGCGTGGCGGCAGCCTCACCCTCCTTCGCACCATCCACCCGGATCTGCGTACCGCCGCCGGCATGGCGCGACACGGGCACGAGGTTCATCGGCGGCGAACCGATGAAACCCGCCACGAACGTGCTGGCCGGACGCGAGTACACCTCAAGCGGCGTGCCGATCTGCTCGACCCGCCCGCCGTTGAGCACCATCATGCGATCGGCCAACGTCATCGCTTCAACTTGATCGTGCGTGACGTAAAGACTCGTCGTGCGCAGACGGCGATGTAGATCCTTCAGCTCCAGGCGCATCTGCACGCGCAGCTTGGCATCCAGGTTGGAGAGCGGCTCGTCGAACAGGAACACGGCCGGCTCACGCACGATCGCGCGGCCCATGGCCACACGCTGGCGTTGGCCGCCCGAGAGCTGGCGCGGCTTGCGATCGAGCAGCTTGCCGAGTTCGAGAATGCCTGCGGCCTGTTCCACACGGGCCTGAATATCGCTCTTGGGCAAGCCGCGGATCTTCAGGCCGTAGGCCATGTTGTCGAACACGCTCATGTGCGGATACAGCGCGTAGTTCTGGAACACCATCGCGATATCGCGCTCGGCCGGCTCCAGTTCGTTGACGACGCGGTCGCCAATCCACACTTCACCACCGGTGATGGGCTCCAGCCCCGCCACCATGCGCAGCAGCGTGGACTTGCCGCAGCCCGACGGGCCGACGATGACGATGAACTCCCCGTCGCCGATTTCCATGTCGATGCCGTGCACGACCTGGAGGTTGGCGTAATGCTTCTGCACGTTGCGTAGCGAAAGTTTTGCCATCTTGCTTCTTTTACTTTTCGGTTTCGACGAGGCCCTTCACAAACCACCGCTGCATGCCGATCACGATTGCCGCGGGCGGCAACATGGCCAGCATCACGGTGGCCATCAGCAGGTTCCAGTCGGTGGCGGAATCGCCGGAGCGGGAGATCATCTGCGTCACGCCCAGCACGATCGGCGTCATGCTCTTTTCGGTCGTGATCAGGAGCGGCCAGAGGTACTGGTTCCAGCCGTAGATGAACTGGATCACGAACAGCGCCGCGATGCTGGTGCGCGACAGCGGCAGCACCACATCCCAGAAGAACTTGAGCGGGCCGGCGCCATCGATGCGCGCAGCTTCCGCCAGTTCATCGGGAATGGTCAGGAAGAACTGCCGGAACAGGAACGTGGCCGTGGCCGACGCGATGATCGGAATCGTCATGCCAGCGTAGGTGTTCAGCATGCCGAGATCCGACACCACCTTGTACGTGGGCAGGATGCGAACTTCCACCGGCAGCATCAGCGTAACGAAGATGAGCCAGAAGAACGTCTTGCGCAGCGGGAACTTGAAATAGACGATCGCGAAGGCCGAGATGATGGAGATCGCGATCTTCCCGAGCGAGATGCCCAACGCCATGATCAGGCTGTTCATCAGCATGGTGCCGACCGGCGTGGCCGAGTTGCCCATGCCCGACGTGAGCACCGTGCGGTAGTTCTCGATGAGGTGCGGACCAGGAATCAGCGTCATCGGTGCTTGCAGCACGTCTTCGGCCGTCAATGACGATGCGACGAATACGACGTACACCGGAAACGCCACGACGATCACGCCAAGGATCAGCACGACGTGGGTGAGGAAGTCCAGGAACGGACGGCGTTCAATCATGGTGCGGTTGCCCTCCTTTCAGTATTGGACTTTGCGTTCGACGTAGCGGAACTGGACGATCGTCAGCACGATCACCAAGGCCATGAGGATCACCGACTGGGCCGCCGATCCACCGATATCGAGACCGCGCACGCCGTCTTGATAGACCTTGAACACCAGCGTCTCCGTCGCTTTGAACGGCCCGCCCTGCGTGACCGAATCGATGATGGCGAAGGTGTCGAAAAACGCGTACACGACGTTCACCACCATCAGGAAGAACGTGGTGGGCGACAGCAGCGGAAAAACGATCGACCAGAAGCGCTTCCACGGCCCCGCACCGTCAATGGCCGCCGCTTCGATCAGCGACTTCGGAATGCTCTGCAGCCCCGCCAGGAAGAAGAGGAAGTTGTAGCTGATCTGCTTCCATGCCGCGATGATGACCACCAGCGTCAGCGCCTGCCCGCCGTTGAGCACGAAGTTCCAGTCCACGCCCATCTTGCGGATCACGAACGACACGATGCCCAGCGTCGGGTTGAAGAGGAAGCTCCACAGCACGCCAGCCACGGCCGGCGCAACGGCGTACGGCCAGATCAGCAGGGTCTTGTAGAACGTGGCGCCACGCAGCGCGCGGTCAGCAAAGTACGCCAGCGCCAGCGAGGTGCCCAGACCCACCAGCGCAACGCCAATGGCGAACACCGCCGTGGTCTGGAACGACCCGAGGTAGGTCGGATCGTTGAAGAGATCACGAAAGTTCTCCAGCCCCACGAATTCGAGGTTGATGCCGAAGGCATCCTGGCGCAGCAGCGACTGATACAGCGCCTGCCCCGCGGGCCAGAAGAAGAACACCAGAGTAATGACGATCTGCGGGGCCACCAGCACATACGGCAGCCAGCGCGACCGAAAAACGACGCGTTTTTCCATGCGACATTCCAAAAACGCACCGCCGGCCGGTGCGAACGCACGAGGCCGGCGGTTTAGACGAGCACCGAATCGGCGCTTATTCCTTGACGGTCTTCTCGAAACGGGCGAGCAGCTCGTTGCCGCGTGCCACAGCCGTGTCCAGCGCTTCCTTCGGCGTCTTCTTGCCGGCCCAGACGGCTTCCAGCTCTTCGTCGATCACCTGCCGGATCTGCGGGAAGTTGCCCAGACGAATGCCGCGCGACTTGTCGGTCGTCTTGACGATCATCTGCTTGACAGCCACGTCAGCGCCGGGGTTCTTGTCGTAGTAGCCGGACTTCTTGGTCAGCTCATACGCTTCCAGGGTCACAGGCAGATAGCCGGTCGACTGGTGCCAGTCGGCCTGCACTTCCGGACGCGACAGGAACGAGAAGAACTTCGCGACGCCCTTGTACTCTTCAGCCTTGTGGCCGCCCATCACCCACAGCGAAGCGCCGCCGATGATCGTGTTCTGCGGGGCTCCGGGCACGCCGGCTTCGTACGGCAGGGGCGCCGGGCTGAAGTTGAACTTGGCGTTCTTGCGGATGTTCGCCAGCGCTGCCGACGAACCCGTGTGCATGGCGCACTCACCCGCAATGAACTTCGCCTTCGGCTCGTCCTTGCGGCCGGCGTAGGTGAAGTAGCCCTTCTTCTCCATGTCGAGCAGGTTCTGGATGTGCTTGATCTGCACCGGGCCATTGAAGTTCAGGCGAGCCTTTGCGCCACCAAAACCATTGTTCTCGGTCGCAAACGAAACGTTGTGCCAGGCCGAGAAGCTCTCCAGATGCACCCACGACTGCCAGTCGGTCGTGTAGCCGCAGGGCACGCCTGCGGCTTTGAGCTTGGCTGCATCGATGGCCACTTCCTGCCACGTTGCGGGCGGCTTGTTCGGGTCAAGGCCGGCCTTCTTGAAGGCGTCCTTGTTGTAATACATGATCGTCGTCGAGCTGTTGAACGGGAACGACAGCATCTCGCCCTTGTTCGACGTGTAGTAGCCAGCCACAGCAGGCACGTAGGCCTTCGGATCAAATTTCTCGCCGGCGTCCTTCATGACCTTGGCCACCGGCACGATGGCGCCCTTGGCGTTCATCATCGTCGCGGTACCCACTTCGAACACCTGCAGGATGGCCGGTGCGTTGCCGGCGCGGAATGCCGCGATGCCCGCAGCCAGCGATTCATCGTACTGGCCCTTGTAGACCGGCACGATCTTGTAGTCGGACTGGCTCGCGTTGAACTTGGTGGCGATCTCGTTCACCTTGTCGTTCAAGGCGCCTTCCATCGAATGCCACCATTGGATTTCCGTCACCGCGTACGCGCCTTGCGCAAACGTACACGCGGCCAGCACTGCTGCGGCCCCCGCAATCTTCTTGATCGACATGATTTCTCCTGGTTTCGACCCGGCGGGCTCCCTCGCTCCGCCCACGGCGCGCCGACTGTATATGCACGGTCGGTCATTTTTATGACAGCGGGATGTTACTTGGCTTTCTGTCACAAAGAAATCGGGAAATCCCTCCAAGGTTAGGCTTGCAACGGCCGTTAGAATGGGTTCAAGACACTCTCTTTTGCACCCGCAGCATGCTCGCCTCCCCCACCACTCCTGCCGCTCCGGACTCGCCTGAAGCCACGCCCCTCATCGCCGAGCGACGTGTTCCTCTGGCCTTGCACCAGCTCTCGGATGATGCGCTGCGCAATATCACTGGCGTCTTCACCGATGTGGACGGCACCCTCACCACGAGGGGGAAGCTTCCCGCGCAGACGTACTCGGCGCTCGAGCGCCTGCATCGCGCCGGCATCAAGGTTGTGCCGGTCACGGGCCGCTCGATTGCCTGGTGCGAAGTCATCGCGCGACTGTGGCCCGTGGATGCCGTGATCGGCGAGAACGGCGCGTTTGCGATGCGCGTCGATTCGCGCGGGCATCTCGCCACTGACTTTGTTGACGACGCGCAAACGCGCGCGCGCAATCTGGAGCGCATCCGTGAAGTCGGTGCGGAGATCAGGCGCGCCGTGCCGGGTTCTGCGCTGGCAACGGACCAGGCTTGGCACGCGGCGGATCTCGCTGTCGATCATGCGGAGCAAGTCCCGCCGCTGCCGCAACACGCCGTGCAACATATCGTCGACATCATGCGCACGCACGGCATGCATGCCACGGTCAGTTCGATTCACGTCAACGGCTGGTTCGGCAAGCACGACAAGCTGAGCGCCAGCGTGTCACTCGCGCGCCGCGCATTCGGCCTGGACTTACATGCCGAGCGCGACCGCTGGGTGTTCGTGGGCGACTCTGCCAACGATGCTGCAATGTTCGAGTTCTTCCCGCTCTCGGTGGGTGTGGCCAATGTGCTGGACGTGATCGATACGCTGCCCGTGCCGCCTACTTACCTCACCGAGGCGGAGGGCGGCGGCGGCTTTGCCGAAGTTGCCGAGCGCATCCTGGAGGCGCGTTCTCTGGCCCTGCCCGCGCCACGCGACTGACACAGCATCCTTGCACCGCAACACAATCCGGAGGTGCGGCGTCGCTTGCCGCACACGGCACGCCGCTTGCGCCGAAATTGGGCGTTGCACCGCTTTGCACCATGTGACGGCCTCATAACGGTGCATACGGCGGCAACGCCCTTTTCACGCAATCGACAGGAGCCCTCCATGCAAACAGAGAAACTGCGCCAGCGTTTTGAACATGCGGAAAGCACCATCGCCGAACTGGCCCGGACCTGTGCCTCGCACAAGGACGTGCCCGACTCGTTGAAGCAATCGATCCAGCAACTGGACGACCAAGCTCGCCAATGCCACTCGCGCCTGGAAGGCGCTGAAGATCAGCAGACCTTCGTTGAGGCCATCGACAAGCTCGAAGCCTGCTCCGACCGCGCGAAGATGGCCTGCCAAAACGCCACCGGCAAGGTCGACCACTCCGTGGAATCCGCCGTGATGCGCGCGCATGAAGAACTGTCGCAGCTGAAGCACAAGCTGCACTAAGCGCGGCACGCATTCGCGGCACAAAAAAAGGGCGGACTCCCGTATCGGAAATCCGCCCAATCCCAATCGCCAAGCTCGACGATATTCGGTGGACTGGCCCTGCTGACAGCGCGTCAGTCGAAGCCAAGCTCCTGCAATTTGCGTGTGATGGTGTTGCGGCCGATGCCCAGGCGCGTTGCCGCCTCGACGCGGCGCCCGCGCGTGACACCAAGCGCAGCCTCCAGAATCGCCTTTTCGAAGCGACGCGTAAGCGCGTCCATCACGTCAGGCTGGCCCGCTTCAAGCATGGCCTTGGCCTCACCCGCGAGCGCACGCTCCCACCCTGCGGCGATGGATGCGCCCACTGAAGCGGTTGAGAGCAACGTATCGACCGACGGCGTAACACCGTACGGTTCGGCACCATGCGACGGCTCGCCAATGAATGCCTGGCGCGCCGGGGCGTCGCCCATGGCCGGCAGCATCTGCGCATTGCCCCGCACCAGGTCGGCGGGCAAGTCCTTGGCTTCGATGGTCTGCGCCGGCGCCATCACGGTCAGCCAGTTGCAGAGGTTTTCCAGTTGTCGCACGTTGCCCGGGAACGGCAGCGTAGCGATATGCGCCAGCGCATCATCCGACATACGCTTGGGCTCCACACCCAGCTCCTTGGCGCTCTTCTGCAGGAAATGGCGTGCCAGCAGCGTGATGTCTTCCGGGCGTTCACGCAGCGCCGGCAAGCGCAGACGGATCACGTTCAGGCGGTGAAACAAGTCCTCACGGAACAGACCGTCCTTGACGCGCGTTTCAAGATTCTGGTGCGTGGCCGCGATGACGCGAACGTTGGCCTTGAGCGGGTTGTGACCCCCCACACGATAGAAATGCCCATCCGACAGCACGCGCAGCAACCGCGTTTGCAGATCGAACGGCATGTCGCCGATTTCGTCGAGGAACAGCGTGCCTCCCTCGGCTTGTTCGAAGCGACCGCGGCGCATGGTCTGTGCGCCAGTGAAGGCGCCACGCTCATGGCCGAACAGCTCGGATTCGAGCAGGTCTTTCGGAATCGCCGCCGTATTCAGCGCGATGAAGGGGCCGCTCGCGCGCGGGCTGTGCTTATGGAGCGCCCGCGCCACCAGTTCCTTACCCGTGCCCGATTCGCCGGTGATCAGCACCGTCACGTTGGACTGCGACAGCCGCCCAATCGCGCGGAACACGTCCTGCATGGCCGGCGCCTGACCGAGAATCTCAGGCGCATCGCTCAGGCGATCGTCGATTTCCTCTTCGCGCAGGCTCTCTTCCAGCGCGCGGCGGATCAGCTCGACCGCGCGATCCACGTCGAACGGCTTGGCGAGGTATTCAAACGCGCCACCCTGGAACGCCGCCACGGCGCTGTCCAGATCCGAATACGCGGTCATGATGATGACCGGCAGCCCAGGGTGCTTGGCCTTGATGGCCTGCAGAAGATCCAGCCCCGAGCCGCCCGGCATGCGGACGTCGGAAATCAGGACTTGCGGCGTTTCTTCGTCGAGCGCGTTGAGCGCATCGCGCACGTTGGTAAAGCTGCGCGAGAGCAGGCTCTCACGCGCCAGCGCCTTCTCAAGGACCCAGCGGATGGATTGATCGTCGTCGACTATCCAGATTGGCTTCATGTGTTGGTTCGTCTGCTTGACTTCGTCTCGCCTGGGCCGACTCGTGCTGCGTTGTTGAAGCTGCGACGCTTCAGTGCAGCGGCACGAGAATGCGGAAATCCGTTTGACCCGGCCTGCTCTCGCATTCGATCAGACCATCGTGCTGCTGCACGAACGTCTGCGCGAGTGTCAGGCCCAGCCCACTTCCCCCCTCCCTTCCGGACACCAGCGGGAAGAAGATTCGCTCGCGGATGTCGTCCGGGATACCAGGACCGTTGTCCACTACATGCAAGTCCAATGCCAGCTTGTAAAGACGTTTTGCAATCGTAACTTTGCGTGCCACACGGGTGCGCAGAATGATTTCGCCGTCGCCCTGCGCAATGCGAGGGCCCAGCGCATGCGCCGCGTTGTGAACGATGTTGAGCACGGCCTGGATGAGCTGCTCCTTGTCGCCTCGGAATTCCGGCAGGCTCGCGTCGTAGTCGCGCACGATCCGCAAGCCCTGCGGAAATTCCGCCAGCACCACCGAGCGCACACGCTCCAGCACCTCGTGGATGTTCACATCGCCCACGATATGCGGATGCCGGTGCGGCTCCAGCAGGCGGTCGACCAGCGTCTGCAACCGGTCGGATTCCTTGATGATCACCTGTGTGTACTCGCGCAGCGAGCGCTCGGGCAGCTCGAACTCCAGCAACTGGGCCGCGCCGCGAATGCCGCCCAACGGGTTCTTGATCTCATGCGCAAGGTTGCGGATCAGTTCTTTGTTGGCGGAGGTCAGGTCGAGCAGACGCTCTTCTCGCTCGCTGCGGATCTTCTGCTCGTTGGGCAGCAGCTCAAGCAGCACCGAACCGGGCGCAAAGTCGAGCGCCCCCACCACGGCGTGCGCGTGCAGCGGCTCATGACCCACACGGTCGAGCGACACGTCGCGCCGCTTGGCGTCGAACTGACGCGCTGCCACGGTGGCGATCATCTCGGCCAGCTCCGACGGATCGGCAAACAGCTCGTACAGCGACATCTCCACCAACTGGCGGCGGGACACGGCCAGTGCGGCTTCAGCGGCAGGATTGGCGTAGAAAACCGTCAGCGCCGGATGGCGGACGAAGAGGATGGGATTGGGCACCGCATCGAGCCCAGGGAACGACGGCGGTGCACCATGTGAGAACGGAATCAGCGGCGGCCCGTCGATGGGCTCGCCTACGGAGACTTCCAGCCCGGCGGCGGAGGCTGACGGCGCGGATGGCGTCGTCTGTTCCTGTTCATCGCGGCGTGCCGCTTTGCGGATCAGTCGACGCATGGTTCATCTAGTCCTTGAGGTTGCCCAGCTCCCGGCGGATGGAATCGACATTGGCCTGGCTGCGCTCGATGTCGCCCTTCAACTGCGCGGTGCGGTCCAGATACTTCTGATAGTTACGTTCGTTGCCCTGGCGCTCGGGCTGACCGTTGTTGTATTCGGTCTTCAACGCCTGGAGCTTGCGCTCCTCGTCTGCCAGCTCGGCCTCCAGCACCTGGCGGCGTTCGCCATCACGTGCCTTCTGCGTGGCGTTGTCCACGCGGGGGAAACCGCCGCCTGCATTGTTTTGAGCCGGTGCGGGCGCGGCTCCTGCACTGCGCGGGCTGCGTGTACCGGGGACGGTCACCACATCGGGCAGCGTCAACTTCTTGCAGCCTTTCACGTTGCCGCTGTTGCGGTACTCCGGCACGCCGTTCGGGCCGGTGCACAGATAGACATCATCGGCGTACGCGGGCGCCTGCACGGACAGCGTGGCAAACACCGCCGCAGCCGCGGCAAACAGTCCGGATGCGATGCGTGGGGAAGGACGGAACATGAATGGAACCTGGCGGATACGTCGATCGGGCGCCGGAGTCCGGCGGACGCTCATTCTAGCCACAAAACTCCGCTCATAAAAAGGAAGGGCGACCTGCGCCGCCCTTCCTCTCACAACCGTCTCTTCGCCCCGACACATTGCCCGGGGCGCTCACAGATTACAGCGAGTAGTACATCTCGAACTCGAGCGGGTGCGTCGTCATGCGGAAGCGCGTGACTTCTTCCATCTTCAGTTCGATGTAGGCGTCCAGCATGGCGTTGGAGAACACACCACCGCGGGTCAGGAACTCGCGATCCTTGTCCAGGTACTCGAGGGCCTGATCCAGGCTCGAGCACACGGTCGGGATCTTTGCGTCTTCTTCCGGCGGCAGGTCGTACAGGTTCTTGTCTGCGGCTTCGCCCGGGTGGATCTTGTTCTGCACGCCATCCAGACCGGCCATCATCAGTGCCGAGAAGCCCAGGTACGGGTTCATCAGCGGATCCGGGAAGCGCGTTTCGATACGACGACCCTTCGGGTTCGCAACGTACGGAATACGGATCGAAGCCGAGCGGTTGCGTGCCGAGTAAGCCAGCTTGACCGGAGCTTCGAAGCCCGGCACCAGACGCTTGTACGAGTTCGTACCCGGGTTAGTGATGGCGTTCAGCGCGCGAGCGTGCTTGATGATGCCGCCGATGTAGTACAGCGCGAATTCCGACAGACCGGCGTAGCCGTTGCCTGCGAACAGGTTCTGGCCGTCCTTCCAGATCGACTGGTGAACGTGCATGCCCGAACCGTTGTCGCCCACGACCGGCTTCGGCATGAACGTTGCGGTCTTGCCGTAGGTGTGTGCGACGTTCTGGATCACGTACTTTTGCAGTTGGGTCCAGTCGGCGCGTTGCACCAGCGTGCTGAACTTCGTGCCGATTTCGTTCTGGCCTTGGCCTGCCACTTCGTGGTGATGCACTTCAACCGGAATGCCCAGCGATTCCAGGATCAGGCACATTTCCGAGCGCATGTCTTGGAACGTGTCGATCGGAGCAACCGGGAAGTAGCCGCCCTTCTTGCCCGGACGGTGACCCGAATTGCCGTGCTCGAACTCCTTGCCCGACGACCACGGAGCTTCTTCGGAATCGATCTTCACGAAGCAACCCTGCATGTCGATGTTCCAGGTCACGCCGTCGAAGATGAAGAATTCGGGTTCCGGGCCAAAGTAGGCGGTGTCACCCAGGCCGGTGCTCTTCAGGTAGGCCTCAGCACGCTTGGCGATCGAGCGCGGGTCGCGGTCGTAGCCCTTGCCGTCCGACGGCTCGACCACGTCGCAGGTCAGGACCAGGGTCGGCTCTTCGTAGAACGGGTCGACGTGCGCGGTGTTTGCATCCGGCACGAGCAGCATGTCCGACGCTTCGATGCCCTTCCAGCCGGCGATCGACGAGCCGTCGAAAGCGTGGCCGCTTTCGAACTTGTCTTCGTCGAAGTGCGAAACGGGGACCGAGACGTGCTGCTCCTTACCCTTGGTATCGGTGAAGCGGAAATCGACGAACTTGACGTCGTTTTCCTTCACGAGCTTCATCACGTCTGCAATGCTTTGGGACATGCCATTCTCCTGGTAGCGCAATAACGCAAAGTATTGTGAGCCGGTTGTGTGACGGATCGCTGCACATCGGCCGCAATTCGTCCTCACTCCGAAACATCTTCTTTCCAGCAAGGTCGTCCGACATGAACGGACGCCCCCGAAAAAGACCGCGGGAATCTTAGCAGAAACTATGCCAATTCCGGTCCGACATCGGGCATGCACTCCCGCAAACAGTGCAGCGCCGCGCCAGCCCATGCCTGACACGGTGCGCGCGTCCCGCCAATCCGGCCGGCCCCATGTTCGCGCTGCCCCGCTGAAGGAGCTAAGGCTGTCCAAGCAGCATAGTCAACGCACACAAACAGTGCATATCACCCCAAGCAGCACTATTTGTGTGCACAAAGACTGTGCGCGCACCATCTCGGGGATTTTCACCCGCGCCATGTGACGGCGGCGCTAAAATGGTCATTTACCCTTTCACTCGCTCCTGCCCACCATGACTGCCACCACGCTGACCCGCGAGTCCCTGCTCGAGGCTGCTGCCGCCCGCCGCGAGGCAGACCAACTGCCGTACTTCGGCGCACTGTCGCCGCAAGAGGCTGCCGCCCTATTGGCCGCCGACCCGCAGGCTCGTCTAGTGGACGTGCGCACGCGCGCCGAGCTCGACTGGGTCGGCACACCGGACATCTCGCCAAGCCAGTTCGTGCATGTGGAATGGAATCAGTATCCGGGCGGCGTACGCAACACCAACTTTCTGAGCGCGCTGGAAGCTGCCGTTCCAAAAGATGCGCCGGTGCTCTTCCTGTGCCGCAGCGCTGCGCGCTCCAAGCACGCGGCGGCAGCGGCTGCGCAAGCAGGCTATGCGGCAGCGATGGATGTGCTGGAAGGCTTTGAGGGCGCCAAAGACACCGAAGGCCATCGCAAGACCGTGGAAGGCTGGTGCTTCCGGGGCCTGCCCTGGCACGGCGCCTGAGGCACGCTGCTGGGCGTCAGGACGCCGCAGGGGCGTCCGCCTCGAAAATCTCGCCACCCAGCGCCAACGCGCCCTCTCGCAACAACAGATAGGCGCGCGCCACAGCGTCCGGTGAGCCCTTAACGCCCAGGTCGATGTGCGAGCGGGCATAGCGCTCGCCGCGCGCTGCATCGCCCACACTGGGCAGACTGAAGACTTTCACCCCATCGAACTCAGCTTCGATGCGCTCCATCAGCGGCGTGAGCCGCGACTCCGGCAAGCCGAACACCAGGAACGAGCGCTCCTCACGCGGCGCGCGGTGGAATTGATCGGCGTAATAGGTGTCAAGCACCCACTCCATCATCGGCCACGCCATCACCGGAAAACCCGGCATGAAATGGTGATGCGCCACCGAGAATCCGGGGATACGGTTGTAGCTGTTCGGGATGATGCGCGCGCCCCGCGGAAATTCACCCATCTTGAAGCGGTGCTGGTTTTCAGGCGTGGAGACATCGGCCTTGACCGGGTCACCGTTGGCCGACTCTGAAATGCGCAACGTGATCTGCTCGCGCGCTTCCGGATGCAGCTCCAATGGCACGCCCAGCGCAGCAGCGGCGCATTGGCGCGTATGGTCATCGGGTGTTGCGCCGATGCCGCCAGTGCAGAACACCACGTCGTCGCTGGCGAAGGTCCGCTTGAGTACGCTGGTGATGCGCGCGGGCTGATCGCCGACATACTCGGCCCACTCCAACGCCAGGCCACGCTCGCCGAGCACTTCGATCAGCTTGCGCAGGTGCTTGTCTTCGCGGCGGCCGGAGAGAATCTCGTCGCCGATGATGATCATGCCGAAAGCCATGTCAGTTCCGATGGTTTCTAATTATTCGCGAGGCAATTCAATCGTAGTGACCTCGATCTCGATGGCCTCGACCATGCGCGCAGGCGGCGCTTCAGCACGAAGGCGCGTGAGTGCGCGCAAGCAGAAATGGCCGAACCACAGCGCCGAGAAAATGAAGATCAGCACGTACAGCCAGATGACGGCGATGGCGATGATCGGGAACAGCACAATCGTCACCACCGACGATACCCACAGCAGCGTGGGCGCCGAGCCCAACATGCCAACGGCCACGCCGATACCCAGAAGCGGCAGCCGGTAGCGCTGCATGATCGCACGACGCTCTTCGACCGTCGCGTGGTCAGCCAACGCGTCGTACGTCATCAACCGGTACGTGAGCCACCCCCACAACAAGGGTGGAATCAGTGCAAAAAACGGGGGAATCAGCCACAGCGGCAGCGTGACGACGGCCACCAGGATGACCACAAGCGTGCATAGCAGCGCATGCGTCAGGCTGCCCAACACCGAGCCGCCCTTGCGACGCTCCAACTGTGGATAGCTGCGATCAAGAAAACGCATGACCACCGGCACGGACGCCACGCTCACCAGCACCAGGATCGACACGACAATCACCGGCACCAGCAAGGTGATCACCAGCAGCGGCGCGATGGCCGACCACAACCCGGCCATGCCGATGGCGTTGAGGCCGCTCTTGATCCAGCCCATGAAGGCCCAGCCTTCCACGGCGTTGCGGGCCATGCCGTTCATGGCATCCCAGCCGAAATACAGCACCCCGCCCCAGACAACGACAGCCACGACGAACGGCATGACGGTCAGGAACAGCATGCGCGGATGCAGTTGCGAGAGCAGCGCCCGGCCAAATGAGCGAATCAGGTCGTTCATGCAGAAATCGGGAATTCAGGGAGCGAACAGCCTAGCACAGCGCGCAGAAACGACGCTGGCGCCGCCGCACGTGCGCTTTACGCTCGGCCGAGCAAGCGCTTGAGGCCGAGCCACTGCTGACGCAGCACGCCGCGTCCGTAGTCTCGCGAGCGCCCTTGCGGTGCGGGAAGTTGATCGCGGATACCGGTGGCGTGGTACTCCGGCGAGAAGATGGCGGTGCCGAACAGCATGTCCCACCACGGGAACAGCACGCCAAAATTGCAGCCACCCAGCACGCCGGGCTTCCCCGGCACCTCATGCCCCAGCCCGATGGCGTGATGCATCCGATGAAAGCGCGGCGAGATCAGCAGCCGGTCGCCCAGCCAGCCAAAATGCAACCGCACGTTGGCGTGCTGCAGGCTTTGCAGCAACTGCGAAATGGCGACCAGCAGCACGTACTGCGAGGGCTCTACCCCAATGACCAGTGCCGCAACGGCAAACACCGCGCCGCGCAGCACATCGTCGAGGATGTGGTTGCGGTCATCAGACCACAGCGTCATCTGTTGCTGGCTGTGATGCAGCGAATGCAGGTTCCACCACCAGTGAAATTTGTGTGAGAGGCGGTGGTACCAGTAGTCGAGCAAGTCGAACATCACCAGATAGATCAGAAAGCTGACGATGGAAACCGACGTGACGCCTGGCCACCAGTCTTCAACGTTCAAATGCGCCCAGCCCCAGAAGCGCAGCTTGCCGTCGAGGTGGTCGATCAGCGGCTGCAGCGTGAAGAACAACAGCAGCGGAAAGAATCCCAGGCGGTGAAACAGCGTGTAGAAGATGTCGGCGCGCACGGCCTTGCGGTCGTGCATCGGCTCCACCGGGCGCCAGCGCTCCAGCGGGCGGAAGATCAACAGCAGCACAGCAATCTGCACCAACCCCATCAGCAGCCATTCGGTGCCGGGGTACGCATCTTCAACGTAACCACCCAGGCCGATGGCATAGGTGATCGGCATCACGACGTGCTGGAAGAGCACATCCTGGGCTAGCGTGAAGGTGTCGGCAATCCAGTCAAACATGTCAGCGGGCCGCCGTGTGTGCCGAGTGAGCAGCAAACCAGGCTTTGTACTGCGGATGATCGCGCAGCGTGGCAAAGCAGAAACCCTTGCGCTCCAGACCGGTGATCAGCGGCTCCAGATCCGCTGGCGCCCACGCATCCTTACGCGACCAGATGCCCAGATGCGCCATGGTGATGTCGCCGTCGCGCAGACTGGACAGTGCCTTCTGCAACAGCGCATCGTTCGGGTAACGCTCGGACGGCAACTCATCGCCCAGAAAACCGGCGGACGCCCATGCCACGTGGGCAAACCCGCATTGCTTGGCCCAGGCCTCGGTCGTTGCCGAAAGATGCCCACCCGGCGCGCGCCACAGCGGGTCCATCGGCTGACCGGTCATGGCCTTGAAGCGCTCGGCGCTGTGTTTCAGTTCCGCACAGAATTCAGGCTCGCCCCACACGACATTACGGCCGCCCTGCTCGCCAAACTGCGGGCGGAAGCGGACCTTGCCCACGCCCGCCTCGCCCTTGTAGTAGACGTGGTCGAAGGTGTGCGTACCGAAGGCGTGACCATCGGCAGCAAGCGATTTCCAATACGGCGCCCAGCCGTCATCCAGCGTGCTGTCGCCGTGGATGGTCTTCTCGTTGGCAAGGAAGAACGTGGCGTGGATGCGATGGCGGCGCAGCGTGTCGGCAATCAACTGCGCCTGGCTCATGCTGCCTGTGTCGAACGTCAAATAGACGGTGCCTTTGCACGCGCCGGCATTCACCCCACCGGGCGCAGCCGTGGCCAACGCGCACAAACCCAGCGCCGCCGCAGCAGCGACCGTGCGCAACATCGACAGGCCGGATTTCATCGTCGCAATACTCAAATCAGGGGAGCGCGTGTGCGGAAGTAAATGCCATGGGGCGAGCGCCCCACCTTGATCTCTTCCACCACCTTGCGGCTTGCCACGTCGACGATCGCCACGCGCTTGGCCCAGCGGCAGGTCACCCACAGCTGTTTGCCGTCGGCGGTCAATTCCATGTCATCGGGGCCAGGCGGCAGGCCGGTAATGTCGCCCACCTTGGTCAGCGTTTGCTGATCAATGATGCTGATCGTGCCCGACACGCGGTTCGACAGGAACAGGTGACGCTTGTCGCCCAGCGCGCGGAAGTTGTGCGCGCCCTTGCCGGTCGGGATGCGCTTGACGCTGGTGCGGTTGTGCCAGTCGATCACCTCGACGTAATCCGCGCCGGTCATGCCCACCAGCAGGTATTTCTGATCGGTCGTGACCCACACACCGGCCGGCGCGGAGCCAATGGTCATGCGCCACATCACGTTCTGCGTAGGCAAATCGATGGCCATCACCTCGTTGGAATCCTGCAGGGTGACGAACGCGATCTTGCTGTCGGCAGTGAAGGCAATGTGGCTGGGCGTCTTGGCTGCCGGAATTTGCTTGGCGATGGTCAGCGCGTGGCCGTCCCAACGGTAAATATCAACGCGATCCAGACGGTTGCCGGTCGTCAGAAACCACTTCTGGTCCGGCGAGAAGCCGATCTGGTATGGGTCGTCGATGTGCGGAACACGCTGCTGAATCTTGCCGGTCACGGGATCGAGGAATACCAGCTCGTTGCCGACGGCGTTGGCGACGATCAACGATTTTTCGTCCGGCGTGGCGATCAGGTGGTGCGGCTCCTTGCCGATCGGAAACGTCTCCAGCACCTTGCGGGTGTCTTTATCGATCAAAGAGACGCTTGCGTCGCCCGAATTGAGCACGGTGACGACTTCAGCACGCGCCGCATGCGCTGCCATCAAAGCAGCGGCCGAAAGGATAAGCGTGGAAAACCAACGGGAGGCAAACGAGGCGCGCAAGGCAGACATATCGAGAAGATTCAGCAACTTAGCCAGCCATTTTAACGCTCGCATTTACGCCATCGCTGACACAAATCAAAAAAAGAAAGCGGGAACTTTCCCCGCTCCCGACAACGCATTCCAGCTATCGCTGCATTGATTCCCACACCTTCTGCAGCCGCTTGACCGACATCGGCACCGGCGTGCGCAGCTCCTGTGCAAACAGGGCGATGCGCAACTCCTCCAGCATCCAGCGGAATTCCTCCATGCGTGGGTCGTTACCGCCCTGCCCTTGCACACGCAAGGCCTTTTCCGCGCGTTGGTATTGCTGGATGAGCGGCGCCATCTCCTGCATGCGCTGCGTGTCGCGGGCGGGGTCAGCCTTGAGCTTGTCGATGCGCAGGGCGATGCCCTTCAGGTAACGCGGGAAATGCGTTAATTGC
The DNA here is from genome assembly GCF_052950655.1 of Ralstonia sp. VS2407. Lineage (NCBI taxonomy): Bacteria > Pseudomonadati > Pseudomonadota > Betaproteobacteria > Burkholderiales > Burkholderiaceae > Ralstonia > Ralstonia sp. VS2407. The sequence goes on along the minus strand of NZ_JBRFVG010000001.1, from coordinate 589,525 downwards.
GCATACGGCGTCGCCTCGATAAAGCGCTTGTGCATCAGCGTCTTGAGCTGCGCGTCGATATCGGCGGTGGCGGCGGCAAACGGCTTGGCGATCTGCAGCTTGCGCGGCAGTTGCGCATATTCGGCAAGGATGGCGCCGACCAGCCGCGCAATCTCCTGTGCCAGCAACGTCAGGCGCGCGCGGCTTTCGTCCTTGCGGGCACCGAAGCTGGCGTCATCGGTGGGCAGCGGGTCTTGCAGGCAGGCACGCTCCAGCGTGGCATCCAGGATCTGGTCGCGCAAATCGTCCTGCGTGCCGAGGTTCATGAACTGGATCGCCATCTGCGACAGGCCCGGGATGTTCTTTTCCAGATACTTCAACGGCTCGCGCAGCTGAATTGCAAACAACCGCCGCAAGCCCAGGCGATGGATGCGCGTGGCTTCCGCCGGATCATCGAAGACTTCTACATCGCAGTGATCACCGGCATCAACGAGTGCCGGATACCCGAACAGCGTCTGGTTGCCTTTGCGGACCTCCAGCAGTTCCGGCAACTGGCCAAAGCTCCATGTCGTCAGGCCCGAGTAAAGCGCGGCGTTTGACGGCGCTTCCGACTTGGCCGCCTTGCCGGGCCTCGCACTGTCGCTCTGAATTCCGGCCACGGAAGCGTCCTGCGCGGCGATCGACTGGAATGTCTGCTGCGCGCGTCCGCCCAGCTCCGCGCGCAACTGGGCCAGATTGCGGCCCATGTCGAGCTGGCGGCCGTGCTCGTCGATCACCTTGAAATTCATGAAGTGATGCGCGGGCAGCGTTTCGAGCTTGAAATCGGCACGCTTGAGCGCGATGCCGGTCTGCTCGCGCACGTCGGCGATCAAGCGGTCGAGCAGGTCGCCATCGCCCAACCGCACGCGCGAGACGAATCCGGCGGCGTAGTCCGGCAGCGGCACGCAATGGCGACGCAGCTTCTGCGGCAGGCTCTTCAGGAGCAGATGCACCTTCTCCTTGAGCATGCCCGGCACCAGCCATTCGGTGCGCTGCACGGGCACCTGGTTGAGCGCATACAGCGGCACGGTAAGCGTTACGCCGTCGCGCGGACTGCCGGGCTCGAAGTGGTACGTCAGCCCCATGTCGATACCGGCAATGGGCAGCACCTTCGGGAACAGGTCAGTCGTGATGCCGGCCGCTTCGTGCCGCATCAGGTCATCGCGATTCAGGTACAGCAGCTTCTGGCCGCTTTTGCCGCCCGCGCTGGCGGCTTCGGCATACCAGCGCTCGAACGATACGGTGTTGTAGATGTCCGCCGGAATCTGGCTGTCGTAGAACGCGTAGATCAGTTCGTCGTCCACCAGCACGTCTTGTCGGCGTGACTTGTGTTCGAGGTTTTCGATCTCGCGCACCAGGCGCTGGTTGTGCGTGAAGAACGGCAGACGCGTTTCGAACTCGCCATCGACCAGCGCGCGGCGGATGAACATCTCGCGCGCTTCCTTCGGCTGCATCGGCCCGAAGTGCACACGGCGCTGCTGATAGACCGGCAGGCCGTACAACGTGCCGCGCTCAAAGGCCATCACCTGCCCGGCCTTCTTTTCCCAGTGCGGATCGCTCCACGACACCTTCAACAGGTGCGCGCCGACCTTCTCCACCCATTCCGGTTCGATGCGTGCCAGCGTGCGGCCGAACAGGCGGCTGGTCTCGATCAGTTCGCCACCCACGACCCACTTGCCCGCCTTGCGCGCAATGACCGACCCCGGCCAGAGGAAGAACTTGATACCGCGCGCGCCGAGGTATTCGCGGCCTTTCCCATCCGCCTCTTCAATACGCACACCGATATTGCCGAGCAGCCCCGTCAGCAGCGCCAGGTGCAACTGCTCATACGTCGGATCAGAGTCATTGAGTTTCCAGCCCTGCTCCGCCACCGTGGTGTGCAACTGCGAATGCACGTCGCGCCACTCTCGCAACCGCACGTGCGACAGGAAGTGCGAGCGGCACTGATCCTGCAGCTGCTTGTTCGACTTCTTGTGTGCGACAGCCTCTTCAAACCACTTCCACAGCTTCACCCAGCCGAGGAACTCCGATTTCTCATCGGCAAACTGGCGATGCGCCTGATCAGCCTGCTGTTGCAGTTCTTGCGGACGCTCGCGCGGGTCTTGCACAGACAAGGCGCTCGCGATGATCAGCATCTCGCGCAGGCACTGGTGGTCGCGGCCAGCCAGGATCATCCGCGCCACGCGCGGGTCCAGCGGCAGGCGGGCAACCTGCTTGCCCAGCGGCGTCAGCGCGTTTTCCTCGTCGACAGCACCGAGTTCCTGCAAGAGTTGATAGCCATCGGCAATCGCACGACCCAGCGGCGGCTCGATGAAGGGGAACTGCTCGACCTCCGTCAGCCGCAGAGCTTTCATGCGCAGGATGACCGCGGCCAGCGACGAACGCAGGATTTCCGGATCGGTAAAACGCGGCCGCGCGATGAAATCCGCCTCGTCATACAGGCGGATGCACACGCCATCGGCCACCCGGCCGCAACGACCGGCGCGCTGGTTGGCCGCAGCCTGCGATACCGGCTCAATCTGCAGTTGCTCGACCTTGTTGCGATACGAATAGCGCTTGACGCGCGCCAGCCCCGTATCGACCACGTAGCGAATGCCCGGCACCGTCAGCGAGGTCTCGGCCACGTTGGTTGCCAGCACGATGCGGCGCGCATTGGATGGCTTGAAGACACGCTCCTGCTCCTGCACGGACAAGCGCGCAAACAGCGGCAGGATCTCGGTATGCGCCGGATGGTGCTTGCGCAGCGCCTCGGCCGCCTCGCGAATCTCGCGCTCGCCCGGCAGGAAGATCAGCACATCGCCCGACCCTTCGCGGGCCAGTTCGTCCACCGCATCGACAAGGGCTTCGTAAAGATCGCGCTCCTTGTCTTTCTCGTCGCGCTGAATCGGCCGGTATCGCACTTCGACCGGATACAACCGGCCGCTGACTTCAATGACGGGCGCCGGCCCCTTGGGGCCCGCAAAGTGCTCGGCAAAGCGCTGCGCGTCGATGGTCGCCGAGGTGATGATCACCTTCAGGTCAGGGCGGCGCGGCAGAAGCTGCTTGAGATAGCCGATCAAGAAGTCGATGTTGAGGCTGCGTTCATGCGCCTCGTCAATGATGATCGTGTCGTAGGCGCGCAGCAGCGGATCGTTCTGCGTCTCCGCCAGCAAGATGCCGTCAGTCATCAGCTTGACCGATGCACCCGCCGACAGCGTGTCGTTGAAGCGCACCTGGAAGCCCACGTGCTCGCCCACCGGCGTGCCGATTTCCTGCGCGATGCGCTTGGCGGTAGACGTTGCGGCAATCCGGCGCGGCTGCGTATGGCCGATCAGGCCGGTACCGCCCGCGCCAATGCCTCGCCCGATCGACAGGCAGATCTTCGGCAACTGCGTGGTCTTGCCTGAGCCGGTCTCGCCCGAGACGATCACCACCTGGTTGGCGGCGATGGCCTGGGCGATCTCGTCGCGCCGGGCCGACACGGGCAGCGCTTCAGGAAACGTAATCGGGGCGACGCGGTTGGCACGTGCGCGGCGAGCCTCCAGCGCCGCGGCCAGTTCTTCCGGCGTGGGCTTTTGGCGGCGCTGCGAGCGACCATTGCCGCCGGGCTTGCGCTCGGGCGGCGGCGTGTCTTTCGGCGATTTCGGGGAAGGCGCCGCCGGGCGTGGCCGGGGCGGCTGGGCGTGGGAATCTGACATCGGGCGGGATTATAATCCGCGCATCTTTCCTACGCCGGCCCGCGCCCCGTGCCGCTTTTCCTCCTCCGTCCGTGACCGCTCGCTCCTCCGCCCCCGCCTCCGGCGTTTCGCTGGCGGCGCACACGCCCGCCCCAGTCGACGTCGCGCCGATTCCGCCCACGCCCGAACAGCAGCAGTTTGTGGACTGGCTGCGCGAGGTGGCGCCTTACATTCATTCCTTCCGCGACAAGACGTTCGTGATCGGCTTTGGCGGCGAGCTGGTCCAGGCCGGCATGCTGGGCGCACTCGTCAACGACGTCGCGCTGTTGCATGCGATGGGCATGCGCATCGTGCTCGTGCACGGCTCGCGCCCGCAGGTGGAAGAACAGCTTGCCCTGCGCAACGTGAAAACCCAGTTCGTGGATGGCGTACGCGTAACGGACGCAGCCGCGCTGGAATCCGCCAAGGAGGCTTCCGGCGAACTGCGCCTGGATATCGAAGCCGCCTTCAGCCAAGGTTTGCCGAACACGCCGATGGCTGGCGCACGCATGTCCGTCGTATCGGGCAACTTCGTGACGGCGCGGCCGGTGGGCATTGTCAACGGCGTGGACTTCCAGCACACGGGGCTGGTGCGCAAGATCGATGCGGAGTCGATCCAGCACTCGCTGTCCAACCGCAAGATCGTGCTGCTCTCGCCGCTAGGCTTTTCGCCCACGGGCCAGGCGTTCAACCTGTCGATGGAAGACGTGGCCGCCAACACCGCCACCGCGCTCAAGGCCGACAAGCTCATCTTCATCACAGAGCTGCCCGGCATCATGGACCGCGTGGGCAAGCTGCAGCAAGACCTGTCGATGGAAACCGCCATCGAACGCCTGCGCGACGGCAGCCTGTCGCACGACACGGCGTATTACCTGCAGCACATCGTCAAGGCGATGCGCGGCGGCGTGCGCCGGGCACACGTGATTCCGTTTGCGCTGGACGGCAGCATCCTGCTGGAGCTGTTCCTGCACGACGGCGTGGGCACCATGGTGTCGCACACCGATCTGGAATACCTGCGCGAGGCCACGCTGGACGACGTCGGAGGCATCGTCTCGCTCATCGAACCGCTCGAGGCAGACGGCACGCTGGTGCCGCGCGAACGCCGGCTGCTGGAGCGCGACATCGCCAACTTCTCGGTCATCGAGCACGACGGCATCATCTTTGGCTGTGTCGCGCTGTATCCGTACCCGAAGGACGGCATGGCCGAAATGGCCTGCCTGATCGTCTCCCCAGACAGCCAGGGCACCGGCGACGGCGAGCGCCTGCTCAAGCACACAGAAGTGCGCGCCCGTGCGCTGGGCCTCAGGCGGTTGTTCGTCCTCACGACTCGGACGGAACACTGGTTCCTCAAGCGTGGCTTCGTGCGCGCGAGCGTGGACGATCTGCCGGAAGACCGCCGCAAGCTGTACAACTGGCAGCGGCGATCGATGGTGCTGATGAAGAAGCTCTAAACCCTTGGCGCGCGTCGTGGAATCCTAGCCCGGCGGCGCGCGGCCTTTACAATAGCGGCACCTGCGTCGCGCTCGAGCGGCGCTCCCGCCACACAAGAGGAATCCCCATGGCCCGCATGGTCCACTGCGTCAAGCTCAACAAGGAAGCCGAAGGTCTCGACTTCCCGCCCCTGCCCGGCGAACTGGGCAAGAAACTCTGGCAAAGCGTCTCGAAGGAAGCCTGGGCCGGCTGGCTCAAGCACCAGACCATGCTGATCAACGAAAACCGCCTGAACATGGCGGACTCGCGCGCACGCCAGTACCTGCTCAAGCAGACCGAGAAGTACTTCTTTGGCGATGGTGCAGACGAGGCCGCCGGCTACGTGCCGCCGCCCTCGGCCTGATCTGTCGTTACCAATAAAAAGCCGTTCAGCGCAAAACTGAACGGCTTTTTGTTTGGGCAATGCCGGCTCAACGCGCCGCAACGACCACAAAAAAAGCCGCCCATTTGCATGGGCAGCCTTTCGACAATGCGCGAACAGCGATCAGAAATCGCGACGCTGCACACCCGCTTCGGTCCCCAGCAGCAGCACATTGGCGCCGCGCTTGGCAAACAGGCCGACTGTCACCACGCCCGGAATATCGTTGACGATCGATTCCAGGCCCTTCGGATCGGCAATGCGCAGGCCCACCACGTCGATGATCACGTTGCCGTTATCGGTCTTGTAGATCTGGCCTTCCTTCGTCATGCGCAAACGCGGCTGACCGCCCAGCCCAGCAAGTTGGCGGGCCACGGCCGCACGTGCCATCGGCACCACTTCCACCGGCAACGGGAACGCACCCATCGTCTCAACCAGCTTGCTGCCATCGGCGATGCAGACAAACACGCTGGCGACCGACGCGACGATCTTTTCGCGTGTGAGCGCACCGCCGCCGCCCTTGATCATGGCGCCCGAGGCGTCGATCTCGTCAGCGCCGTCCACGTACACGGGAATGGCATCGACCTCATTCAGATCGAGCACCGTGAAGCCGTGCCCCTGCAGGCGGCGCGTCGAAGCTTCGGAACTGGACACCGCGCCGGCAAAGCGCGCCTTGTGCGGCGCCATGGCGTCGATGAACAGGTTGGCGGTCGAGCCGGTGCCGACACCCAGCACGGCGCCCTCGGGCACGTTGGCCAATACGTAATCTGCTGCGGCCTGCGCCACCAGCGCCTTCAGTTCATCCTGCGTCATCGCAAAAACTCGGTCGGGATCGGAAAACCCAGTAGTGTACCGGATCAATTCGATGGCTCTCGACCGGCTGGCGGAGGCAAACCTGCGGAGTACAATCGATTCACCTTTCCACCTCCAGCGCAACGCTGGAACGCACTTCGGACTCGCTTCATGACTCAGCTCGATCAACTCAAGCAGTTCACCACCGTCGTCGCCGACACGGGCGATTTCCAGGCCATGCGCGCCTTCGCGCCGCACGATGCGACGACCAATCCGTCGCTGATTCTCAAGGCCGTGCAGAAGGCCGAGTACCGTCCGCTGCTGGAACAAGCCGTGCGTGACGCCCGCAGCGACAGCGTGGAGGACATCATCGATGCCGTGCTCGTGGCATTCGGCTGCGAGATCCTGTCGATCATCCCGGGCCGTGTGTCGACCGAGGTCGATGCCCGCCTGTCGTTCGATACCGAAGCGACGGTCGCCAAGGCCAAGCATTTGATTGCGCTGTACGAAGCGCGAGGCGTGGCGCGCGAGCGCGTGCTGATCAAGATTGCGTCGACGTGGGAAGGCATCCGCGCGGCGGATCAACTCCGCGCCGAAGGCATCCGCTGCAACATGACGCTGCTGTTCTCGCTGGCCCAGGCGGTGGCGTGCGCGGAAGCGGGCGTGCAGCTCATCTCGCCGTTCGTCGGCCGTATCTACGACTGGTACAAGAAGGACGCCGGCGCAAACTGGGATCCGATCGCACAAGGCGGCGCGAACGACCCCGGCGTGCAGTCCGTCCTGCGCATCTACAACTACTACAAGAAGTTCGACTACCCGACCGAAGTGATGGGCGCGAGCTTCCGCAACATCTCGCAGATCGTTGAACTGGCCGGCTGCGACCTCCTGACCATCAGCCCCGATTTGCTCGCCCAGCTGCAGCAGTCCGACGCGCCCGTCGAACGCAAGCTCTCTCCGGACAATGCCAACGCCGCCAACATCGTGCGGCTGCCGGCTGACGAGCAATCGTTCCGCTGGCACATGAACGCCGATGCCATGGCCACCGAAAAGTTGGCCGAAGGCATCCGCCTGTTTGCGGCGGACGCGGTCAAGTTGGAAGCGTTGATTGAGCCGCTGCGCGTGGCAGCGTAAGAAGAACGCCGCGCCTTATTCCAGCATGGCGGGCAAGCAGACGCCCGCCGGCTGGTGGATCACCAGGTCGGCCGTTGCATCCAGCGCGCTCGGCTCCGGATTCACGACGATCACCTTGGCGCCGTGGTCCTTTGCCAACCCCGGCAGCCCGGCCGCCGGATACACCATGCCGGACGTGCCAACCACCAGGCATACGTCACACGCGTTGGCTGCCTCTTCAGCGCGGTAGTTCGCCACGAGCGGCAACTGCTCGCCAAACCAAACGACACCGGGGCGCAACATCGCGCCGCACGTCGCACAACGCGGCGGCCTGCCCGGCTCGGCGGTGGCGATATCGCATTTGCCGCAGCCACCCAACCACTTGTTGGCAAACAGGTTGCCGTGCAGTTCGATTACCCCTTCGCTGCCGGCGCGCTGGTGCAAACCATCGACGTTCTGCGTGACGAGCGTCACCCTCTTGCGCTTGGCCAGTGCGGCAATCGCCAGATGGGCGGGATTCGGCTGCGCCTGCAGCACGCGCTCGCGGCGCTCCTGATACCAGTCCCACACCGTGCGCGGGTGCTTGCGGTACGCGGCCTCGGTGGCCATGTCTTCGGGGTTGAACCGCGACCACAGGCCAGTCAGCGCATCACGGAAGGTAGGCACGCCGGATTCTGCTGAGACGCCAGCGCCCGTCAGCACCATAACGCGCTGGGCGGCCTCGACCCAGGCACGGGCCTGGGCCAATGCGGCCGAGGGTTCGATACTCATTACTTCCTGGCAGGTGCCGCTGCACGCTGGCGCACAGCTTCAAACAGGCAAACGCCGCTGGCCACCGACACGTTCAGGCTTTCCACGCTGCCGGCCATCGGAATGCTGACCAGCGCGTCGCACGTCTCGCGCGTGAGACGACGCATGCCCTCACCTTCGGCGCCCATCACGATGGCGATGGGGCCCTTGAAGTCCGCCTGGTAGAGATCCTGTTCGGCCTCGTCAGCCGTGCCAATCACCCATACGCCGCGCTCCTGCAACTCGCGCAGCGTGCGCGCCAGGTTGGTCACCGTGATGTACGGGACGGTTTCGGCCGCGCCGCTGGCCACCTTGGCGACCGTCGTGTTGATCCCAACGCTGCGGTCCTTCGGTGCAATCACGGCATGCGCACCGGCAGCATCTGCCACGCGCAGGCACGCACCGAGGTTATGCGGATCCGTCACACCGTCGAGCACCAGCAGCAGCGGCGTGCCTTCGATGCCGTCGAGCAGTTCATCAAGATTGAGCGCCAGCGACAGCGACTCTGCCTTGGCAACCACGCCCTGGTGGCGGTCGGTCCCGGCAATGCCGCGCAGACGGTCGGCATCAGCGGGGATGAGACGCACGCCCGCTGCTTCCGCCGCTTTCAGGAAATCCTGCATGCGGCGGTCGCGGCGGTTGGCCTCGAAGTAGATTTCGTCGATCGACTTGGCGCCGTGGCGCAGTCGGGCGGTAACGGCATGAAAGCCGATGAGGAGCTTGGACTTAGACATGGCGCGATTGTACCCGTCTGCCCTCGCTCACCGGCCGCTTTAACCGGTTTAACGTCCCTTGGTCTTGCGCGGAGCCTTGCCTGCTGTCTTGCGCGGCGCAGCAGTCTTGGCGCTGCCCTTGGGCTTCGGGCCTCGCGCCGGCTGCTTCTTACGCGCTGGCTTGGCGTGGGCATGGCCCGGGGGCACGGCACGGCCTCCCGGCTCAAACACCGGCTGCTCTTCGATGACGCGATCAAGCGTCTCGTCAAAAGACTCCTCCGGTTTGGCCGTACCGCCCAGCAATGCGGCCAACTGGCGCGGCTTCTTGCGGCCAACCGGCGGTGCCGGCGTTGGCCCTGCAGGCTGACGCGCGGTCGCGGCTTCTGGGGCGCCGGTCACCTTGGCCGGGCGCAGCGCCTTGGTTGAAGGCTCCTGGATCAGGCGGAAATCCATCTTCCGGGCATCCAGATCCACGCGCAGCAACTGCACGCGCACGCGGTCGGTCAGGCGATAACGGATACCCGTGCGTTCGCCGCGCAGTTCGTTGCGGGCTTCGTCGTATTGGAAGTAATCGCTGCCCAGCTCGGTCACGTGTACCAAGCCTTCCACGTACAGCTCATCCAGTTGCACAAAGATGCCGAACGATGTGACCGCGCTGACGGTGCCCGAGAACTCGTTGCCGAGCTTGTCGCGCATGAAATAGCACTTGAGCCAGGCTTCGACATCGCGCGAGGCTTCGTCGGCGCGACGCTCGTTGGCCGAACAGTGCACGCCCAGTTCATTCCAGATCGCTTCTGTCTTGGCCTTGTTGACGACCGCTGCCGGCACGCCTTTCTCGGCTTCGGCTTGCAAACGGCGCGCTTTGGGCGACAGCGCGCTATTCAATTGCACGCCCGGTGCCAGCGCCGGAACATAGCGCGTGCGATGCAGGATCGACTTGATGGAACGATGCACCAGCAAGTCCGGATAGCGGCGAATCGGGCTGGTGAAGTGCGCATATGCCTGATACGCCAAGCCAAAGTGGCCGATGTTGTCCGGGCTGTAAACCGCTTGCTGCATCGAGCGCAGCAGCATGGTCTGCAGCATCGGTGCGTCAGGACGCGCAGCCACTTTTTCCATCAGTTCGGCGTAATCGGCCGCCTGCGGCTTGTCGCCGCCGCCCAGGGTCAAGCCGCTCGTTTTCAGGAAGGCCCGCAGCGCCTGCAGCTTTTCTTCCGTCGGGCCAGCGTGGACGCGGTACAGCGCCGGATGTTTGTACTTCTCCAGCATCTCGGCCGCGCAGACGTTGGCCGTCAGCATGCACTCCTCGATCAGCCTGTGCGCGTCGTTGCGGGTGCGCGGCAGGATCTGCTCGATCTTGCCCTGCGCGTTGCACACGATGTACGTCTCGGTGGTGTCGAAGTCGATCGCGCCACGCTCGCGGCGCGCCTTGAGCAGCGTCTGATACAGCTCGTACAGGTCCTGCAGATGCGGCACCAGCGGCGCACGCTTGGCAGCCTCCGGACCCTTCACGTTCGACAGGATCGCCCAGACCTCGTTGTAGGTCAGGCGCGCCTTCGAGTGCATCACTGCCGGGTAGAACTGATAAGCCTTGATCTCGCCCTTGGCCGTGATCACCGCATCGCAGACCATGCACAGACGGTCCACTTCCGGGTTCAATGAACACAAGCCGTTCGAGAGCTTCTCCGGCAGCATCGGGATCACGCGGCGCGGGAAATAGACCGAGGTCGCGCGATCAATGGCGTCTGCATCCAGCGGATGTCCGGGCCGCACGTAATGCGACACGTCGGCAATCGCCACGATCAGACGCCAGCCCTTGGTGCGGCCGATCTTGACCTGCTCTGCGTAGACAGCGTCATCGAAATCGCGTGCGTCTTCACCATCGATGGTGACCAACGGCACATCGCGCAAGTCGATGCGGCCAGCCAGGTCGGCGTCGCGGACCACGTCGGGCAGCGCTTCCGCCTCGCGTTGCGTCGGCTCGGAAAACTCGTGCGGCACGCCGTACTTGCGCACCGCGATTTCGATCTCCATGCCCGGGTCGTCAATCTCACCCAGCACTTCGACCACGCGGCCGATCGGTTGTACGTAGCGATCCGGATATTCCAGGATCTCGACGCTCACCACTTGGCCGACCTTGGCCTTGCCCTGTCCCTTCGGCGCGATCAGGATGTCGCGGCCCAGGCGCTTGTCTTCGGGCGCCACGACAAGCGTGCCGCTCTCCGACAGCAACCGTCCGATGACGCGCTTGTTGGCCCGCTGCAGGATCTCGACGATCTGCCCTTCCGAACGCCCGCGGCGGTCGTAGCCGACGGCACGCACCAGGGCGCGGTCGCCGTGCATGGCCTTCTGCATCTCGCGCTCGGGCAAGAAGATATCGGGCTCGCCATCATCGCGCACGAAGAAGCCGAAGCCGTCGCGATGGCCGATCACGCGGCCCTCGATGAAATTGGGCTGGTGCGCCAGTTCGTAGCGCCCCTTGCGGTTGAGTTCGATCTGACCATCCCGCTCCATGGCGGTCAGACGCTTGATAAAGCCGTCATGCTCCTTGCGCGTGACAGACAACGTCTTGGCAATGTCGGTGGCAGACAGCGGAGAACCCGACGTGCGTAGCACACCGAGGATTTCCTCGCGGCTCGGGATCGGATAAGTCGGTTGATTCAATTTTTTCTTCTAGAGTGTTGACAGGATCGCTGGATCCCGTAATAATTACAGCTTCGGTACACGCACACCTGCCCAGGTGGCGGAATTGGTAGACGCACTAGTTTCAGGTACTAGCGGGTAACTCCGTGGAGGTTCGAGTCCTCTCCTGGGCACCAGAGTTTAGGAACGGCGCAACGCAAGTTGCGCCGTTTTTCTTTTCCGCGGCCGGATTGCCGTTGTTCAGTTGCTGATGCGACATTCCGCGAAGTGCGACGTGCATTGTGTCTTGGCTATCGCGCCAGGGCCGAGCCAGGATCACCGGCCTCACCTGCCCCAAACGCTGGGTGGGCTCGAAGCCCAGTGCATCCACAAAGACACACCTCGCCTCGATCAACCGCGCACCTCCGATTGGCCAACTCCTGCAAAGCCAATCCGTACGCGGGTTTCGGGCCAATATTGCAGCCCGTGACAGCAGGTTACCGAAGTGGCACGCACGACGCAAGCCGCACACGCCACTCCATTCGCTCCTCGACGCTATCGACCAACGCCTCAAACTGCCGGCGCCTCGCCGTTGCCGGCTGAACGTGACTTGCCGCGCTTGATCCACGCCGCCAAGTTATGCGGGCGCAGCGTGTCGTACTCCTCGAACGGCTGATGGATCCACGGATTGGTCGCAAGAAACTGCACGGCATAATCAGGCTTGATCTTCGAGCACGCCTTGTGCCACAACACAGCAGTACGCACGTCGGTCACGGCCGGGTAGCGCTCCTTGAGGTGACGCCCAACGCGCTCCAGCGTGATGCCCGAATCCACCAGATCATCCACCAACAGCACGCGGCCCGACAGCTCGCCACGGGTCATCGTGATGTATTGCGCGATGTCGAGATCGCCCTGCTGCGTGCCAGCGGCTTCGCGATAGCTGCTCGTCGCCAGGATGGCCAACGGCAGGTCGTAAATGCGCGAAAGCTGATCGCCAACACGCAAGCCGCCGCGCGCCAGGCACAGGATCTTGTCAAACTTCCAGCCCGACTCGTGCACGACGAGTGCCAGGCGCTCGATCAGGCCGTGGTAGTCATCCCAAGACACCCACAGGTGCGAGTCGTCGTTGATCGGCTGGTTCATGGTGTACCTCTTCGTATCGTGAATGCGGCGTGAGTTGCCGCTATCGTGTTCTATGAAAAACGGCGCTCCATGCAAATTCGCCCGGCGAATCACCGGGCGAATCTGAGAGCAGCGCGTCAGTCCTTGTAGGGATGACGCAGCAGGATGGTCTCGTCGCGGTCAGGGCCGGTGGAGATCATGGCGATCGGAATGCCAGCCACTTCTTCGACGCGCTTCAGGTAAGCCTGCGCAGTCTCGGGCAGCGCATCCCACTCCTTCAAGCCGAAGGTCGAGGTGTTCCAGCCCGGGAATTCTTCGTAGATCGGCTGGCAACGCGCCACAGCATCGGAGCCACGCGGCAGGATGTCAATTTCCTTGCCATCGAGCATGTAGCCGACGCACAGCTTGAGCGTTTCCAGGCCATCCAGCACATCGAGCTTGGTCATGCAGAGACCCGACACGCCGTTGATCTGGATCGCCCGACGCAGGGCGGCAGCATCCAGCCAGCCCGTGCGGCGGGGCCGGCCAGTGACCGAGCCGAATTCCTTGCCGACATTGGCCAGACGCACGCCGATCGAATCCTGGCGCGCCGGGTTGTCCGCGTCATACAGCTCGCTCGGGAACGGGCCGGAACCCACGCGCGTGCAATACGCCTTGGTGATGCCAAGGATGTAATGCAGCTGGCCCGGACCAACGCCTGCACCCGCCGCGGCATTGCCTGCCACGCAGTTGCTCGACGTAACGAACGGATACGTACCGTGGTCGATATCGAGCAGCGTGCCTTGCGCGCCTTCGAACATCAGGTTCTTGCCGGCGGCGTTGGCGGCAAACAGTTCGGCCGACACATCCGTCACCATCGGGGCGAGGCGGCCTGCGTACGACAGCATCTCGTCCAGGGTCTGCTGGAAATCCAGCGCCGGGTGATTCAGGTACTGCGTCAGAACAAAGTTGTGGAAGTCCAGGTTCTCACGCAGACGCTCGGCAAAGTAAGCCGGATCGAACAGGTCCTGCACACGCAGCGCGCGGCGGGCCACCTTGTCTTCGTATGCCGGGCCGATGCCGCGGCCGGTGGTACCGATCTTGGCGGCGCCACGCTTGGCTTCGCGCGCCTTGTCGATGGCCACGTGGTACGGCAGGATCAGGTTGGTTGCTTCCGAAATGCGCAGGCGGTTCTGCACCTGCACGCCGGCCGACTCGAGCTCGTCGATTTCTTTGAACAGCGCTTCAGGCGAGAGCACAACACCGTTGCCGATGTAGCACGCGACACCATCGCGCATGATGCCCGACGGAATCAGACGCAGAATCGTCTTCTTGCCGCCGATGATGAGGGTATGGCCTGCGTTATGTCCGCCCTGGAAACGAACCACGCCTTGCGCATGATCGGTCAGCCAATCGACGATTTTCCCTTTACCTTCGTCACCCCATTGGGTGCCGATGACGACGACATTGCGTCCTTGGCTCACTGCTGGTGCGGACATGTTGAATTTGCAGATGGGTTAAAAACGTATTCTACCCTTGTTGCCAGGGCCTTCCCTGGAATTACCGGGTATTTACACAACGTTATGCAACAACTTCAGACCGAAGCGTTGCGGGGCTTGACGATCCAGCGACCGCCCTCTTCGACGAGTTGCCGATCGTAAGCGAACTCCTCCAGATCTTCCGGGTGGCCCGGCAGCGACTGGATGACAATCTCGCCCGCCGCGCGCAGCGCAGCGATCGCCTCACGAAGCTTGGCATCGCCCGACCAGGGCGCGTGGATGGCAGCGGCGCGCGCCTCCACCGGCGAAATGCCTGCGACCTCACGCAAGTCCAACGAAAAGCCGGTCGCCGGGCGGGCACGGCCGAAAGCCTCTCCGACCTTGTCGTACCGACCGCCACGCGCCACGGCATTCGGCACACCGGCCACGTAGGCAGTGAACATCACACCGCTGTGGTAGTGGTAGCCGCGCAGATCGGCCAAGTCGATGTTGACGGTTGCCCCGCCTGCGCGCTCGGCCAGTGTAGCCAAGTCGTCCAGCGCACGGCCGATGGCGGGCAGCGCGGGCAACTGCTTACGCGCACGGTCCAGCACATCGACACCGCCGTACAGTGCTGGCAACAAGTTGATGGCGTCGCGCTGTGTCGGCGGCAAGTCGGCCGTGATAGCACGCAAAGCGGGGACGTCCTTGGCGGCGAGCGCCGTGAAGAGGTCGTCCTGAATACGAGCGGCAACCGGCGACTGGTCTAGCAATGCCGCCACCACCCCAACGTGACAGAGGTCCAAGCGTACATCCGCCAGACCGGCGGCCGACAGCGCGGCAAGCATCAGCTCTTGAATTTCGAGGTCCGCTTCCAGACCGGCATGACCATAGATTTCGGCACCGATCTGCAGCGGCTCACGCGTGACGTGGAATCCACTTGGGCGCGTATGCAATACCGATCCCGCATAGCAAAGACGCGTCACGCCAGCACGGTTCAGCAAGTGTGCATCGATACGGGCGACTTGCGGCGTGATGTCGGCGCGCAGACCGATGGTGCGCCCCGAAAGTTGGTCGACCAGCTTGAACGTTTTCAGGTCCAGATCGTGTCCGGTGCCCGAAAGCAGCGACTCGATGTACTCCAGCATCGGGGGCATGACCAGTTCGTAGCCGTAAGTGCGGAACAGGTCGAGCATGCGGCGGCGCAACTCTTCAATCTTGCGCGCCTCGGAAGGCAGCACATCAGCAATGGATTCAGGCAGCAGCCAATTGGTCGGCATGGCGGTCTCGCTCGGGAGTCTTGGTACAGCAGAAATTCGTAAAAACGCAGGAAGTGGGCTAGCGATGCAGCAACCGCAGGAGGATGAGGCCAATCGCCATCGACACCAGACCGATCACGCGAAGCTTTTCGTCCGGCAGTTCGGTCAGCGTCTGGAAAGCGCGTCGCCAAGCCTGCGGCGCTACAAACGGCAGGATGCCCTCGACTACGAGCACCAGCGCGCACGCTGCCAGCAAAACGGTGGGCAGTGACTCTTCCATGGGGTGCGGTTGGCGAACGAACAAAACCCCGGCAAGCCGGGGTCTGTCCGCCTCAAATGATCAGCGACGCATTGTACTAGCGATGGCGCCCCGCCTGGGCAGCTGGCGCTGCGGCCGAGCCGCCGCCGTTCGGGCTGCGCATGTACTTGAAGAAATCGCTGTTCGGCTGCAGCACCATCACGTCCTTCCGGTCACGGAATGACGCGCGATACGCCTCCATGGAGCGCCAGAATGCGGCGAACTGCGGATCGCGGCCAAACGCATCGGCGTAAATGTCGGCGGCGCGGGCATCGCCTTCACCCTTGATCTTCTGGGCATCACGGTAGGCGTCGGCCAAGACGACTTCGCGCTGACGATCGGCATCGGCGCGAATCTTTTCGCCCTCGGCAGCCCCCGTCGAACGCAGCTCATTGGCCACACGCTTACGCTCGGCTTCCATGCGACGATAGACCGATTCGGTCACGCTGGCCAGCAGGTCCACCCGCTTCAGGCGCACGTCGATGATGTCTACGCCGACCGACTTGCCGTACTCCTGCACGCCCTTGAGGATGCTCTGCATCACCGCTTCACGATCCGTCGATACCACGTCAGACACGGTGCGGCGCGCAAACTCATCGCGAGCGATGGAGTTGATCTTCTGCGTCATGCTGTCCTGCGCAAGGCGAGTATCGCCCTTGAAGCTCACGTAGAACAGACGCGGATCAGACACGCGCCACTTCACAAACCAGTCGACCAGCAGGTTCTTCTTTTCAGCCGTAATGAAACGGTCGGCGCCGGCCACATCGATGGTCTGCAGGCGTTTGTCCATGAACACCACGTTCTGCAGCGGCGGCGGAAGCTTGAAGTGCAGGCCCGGCTCCTTGATGACCTGCTTGATCTCACCAAAGGCGAACACCACGGCGTACTGCCGCTGATCCACCACAAACACCACCGACGAGAACACCGCCAGGGCAATGACCAGCGCCACGAAGGCAGAAATCAGACGATTCATAGTGCCCTCCTGTTAGCGCGAATCGCGGTCACGGTTGCGCAGTGCTTCGCGCGAGCGCGAATCTGCGTCATTGGCCGGCGACGGATTAGAGGGAGTCGGCACGCCCTGCGCAGAACCACTGTCCTGGGGCGACGCACCAGGCGCGGCAGCCGGACGCGATGTATCGCCCTGCGTTTGCGCGATCAGCTTGTCCAGCGGCAGATACAACAGGCTGCCACTACTCTGATCGACGAGCACCTTGGTCGAGTTGGCGTAAATGTCCTGCATGGTTTCCAGATAGATACGGTCGCGCGTGACCTGCGGCGCCTTCGCGTATTCGCGTTGCACCGACGCAAAGCGAGCCGCATCACCTTCCGCACGTGCAATGACCCGTGCCTTGTAGCCTTGCGCCTCTTCACCCAAACGTGCGGCCGTACCCTTGGCGCGCGGCACCACGTCGTTGGCATAAGCCTGACCTTCGGAGATCGCACGCTCGCGGTCCTGCCCCGCCTTGGTCACGTCATCGAACGCGGCCTGCACCTGCTCGGGCGGCTGCACGCTCTGCACGTTGACGCTAAGGATTCGGATCCCGGTCTTGTACGCCGACAAGATGCGTTGAATCGACTCGGCCAGGTTGCGGCCAACGGCATCGCGACCTTCGTACAGCACCGCGTCCATCTTGTTGCGGCCGACGATCTCGCGCACCGACGTCTCTGCCGCCTGCGTCACCAGTTCTTCATCGCCGCCGCGGTCCGTTCGGTTGTAAAAGAGGTAATCGACCGGGTTGGCAATGTTGTACTGAACTGAGAACCGCACGTCGACGATGTTCTCGTCTTGCGTGAGCATCGACGAGTCTTTCAGGTTTGTATCTTTGATCTGGGTAGTCCGACCGATTTCCAGCGTGCGTACACCCGACAGGTTCACGATCTCGTGCGATTCGATCGGATACGGCAAGCGCCAGTTGATACCTGGCGTTGCCAGATACTTGAAGCGGCCGAACTGCAGGATCACGCCCGTCTGGCCCTCCTGCACGATAAAGAAACCGCTGGCCAGCCACAGGCCAACAAGCACCGCCAGCAGCACACCGACGCCCAGGCCTGAACCACTTCGGCCGTTACCCGGACGCAGCGGCGTGGGGCCGTCGTTACCGTTACCGCTATCCTTGCGACCGAACAGGTTATTCAGGCGGCGATTGAAGTCGCGCCACAACTCGTCGAGGTCGGGGGGGCCGTCCTGAGGCGGCTTGCTTTGACGCTTTGGCTCGTCTTTGCCTTCGCGCTCGGCGTTGTTGTCATCGCCGCGACCCCAGCGGGGATCGTTCAGCGAAAGCAGCACACGCAAGCGGTGCCACAAACCTCGCGCCGGACGCGGCGAGGCCATGGAGGAAGACTGGGTCGAAATCTCGGGCATGAGCGGTCGGGCTTGTCCTGATTGTCTGACTGCGAAGGAGTGACGGGGCATTCTATCAGCCCTCTTCGTCACCTTTGGCTGAAGAACCGCTGTTCGGCAAGCTTTGCGACAGTTCGTCACGGTGCGCCGGCAGCGAATCACGGCGGGTATCGAAGCGCGGATCGAAATCGCCGCCATGCGGCGCGGGGTGCTCACGCAAGCGGATCGCGGTCTCGACCAGCGCCTCGCGCAATAAATCGAGCCCGGTACCTTCGATGGCAGAAACGAACACCCGCCGCACGGCGCCGGTTTCGTCACGCTCGATGCGCGGGCCAGCCGCACGCAGCTCCTCCGCCGCGTCAATCTTGTTCATCACCAGAATCTGGGGGATGCCGCTGGCATTGATTTCATCCAGCACGCGATCCACCTGCTCCATCTGCTCATGCTTGACGGTGCTGGCTGCATCCACCACGTGCAGCAGCACGTCTGCGTGGACGGTCTCTTCCAGTGTGGCGCGGAAAGCCGCCACCAGTTGCGTGGGCAAATCGCGGATGAACCCGACCGTGTCCGACAGCACCACGTTGCCCAGCCCTTCGAGGTACAGCCGGCGGGATGTCGTATCCAGCGTGGCGAACAACTGGTTGGCCGCGTACGCGCGCGCCTTGGTCAGCGCATTGAAAAGCGTCGATTTGCCGGCGTTGGTATAGCCGACCAGGGAGACGGAAAACGCGTCGTTGCGGCTGCGCGAACGGCGCTGCGTATCATGCTGACGCTGTAGTTTGTCCAACTCGGACGATAGCCGCTTGGCGCGTTCGTCCAACATCCGCCGGTCCAATTCGAGCTGACGCTCGCCCGGGCCACCGCGCAGACCGACACCGCCTTTCTGGCGCTCCAAGTGGCTCCACGCACGCACCAGACGTGCCGCCTGATATCGCACGCGAGCGAGCTCAACCTGCACCTTGCCGACGTGGCTTTGCGCGCGCTGGCTGAAAATATCGAGAATGAGGCCGGTCCGGTCCACCACGTGGCGCCCGAAAAAGCGCTCGAGGTTGCGCTGCTGAGCTGGGCTCAGCGCGTGGTTGAAGATGACGATTTCCGCGTCCTCCTCGTCTGCGGCGATCTTTACTTCCTCCGCCTTGCCTGCGCCGATGAACAGCGCTGCATCAGGCCGGGAACGCTTACCCGTAACCGCGCGCACCGGTTCAGAGCCGGCTGTGGAGGCCAACAGGGCCAGCTCACTCAGACTTTCTTGGAAATCATGCTTGCCGAAATCGACGGCGACCAAAATGGCGCGCGTCGGCTCCGAGCTGGAGGTGGGATGGGATGCCAAACGGGGAAATAGAGAAGGGAGAAACGGGGTGGGTGCGTCCCGCCGCGCGGACGGCGGCGGGAGCGAGGCAGAATCAGGCGTCAGGCGCTTCGTCCACGCGGAAGTTCACGGCACGGGCCGGCACCACGGTGGAGATTGCGTGCTTGTACACCATCTGCGTCACGGTATTACGCAGGAGCACGACGTACTGGTCGAACGACTCGATGTTGCCTTGCAGCTTGATACCGTTGACGAGATAGATCGACACCGGCACATGCTCCTTACGCAGCGCATTCAGAAACGGGTCTTGTAGCAATTGCCCTTTGTTGCTCATGGCACACTCCAGATTTATAGGTTTAGTGATGGGTTATGGGGCTAGGAAGCCCGGGTTCAAGCAGGCGACGCAAAAAAAGTTCGTCAAAAGAGTCGGCCAGACGCGTCCAAATGACGCCAATGGCGCCTGGGATTTGCAGACACCAAGCGCCATGTCTCGAGAATTTAGCCTTAGAAATCAGGGAAAGCAAACGGAAAACCGATGACCCCGCCATATGAAATGGCTCGGCCTTTTTGGTGATCCCCCGTTCAAATGCCCCCGCGTCACACGCCCCCGCCGTGGAGCACCGCCCGTGCGATGCTCAGTCGTTCGATTGGGCGTACGGGTTTTTGTTCGTACGAAATTCGATCCGCAGCGGTGTGCCCTTCAGTTGGAAGGCCTCCCGGAAACGCCCTTCCAGGTAGCGGCGGTAGGTCTCGGGAATATTCGACAGCGCATTGCCGTGAATCACCACGATTGGCGGGTTGGAACCGCCCTGGTGCGCGTAGCGCAGCTTCGGGCGCGAGACGCCTGCGCGACGCGGCTGCTGATACTCGACTGCCTCCATCAGCACGCGCGTGAGCTTGGGTGTCGGCAGCTTGACCATGGCTGCAGCGTACGCGGCGTCCACGGACTTCATCAGCGCGCCAATGCCCGTGCCCTCCTTGGCCGAGATGTAATGCACGTTGGCAAACGACAAGAACTGCAGCTTGCGCTCCATATCGTGCTTGATGCGATCACGTGCATGGCCGGTCAGACCATCCCACTTGTTGACGCCAATCACCAGCGCCCGCCCGGACTCTACGATGAATCCGGCGATATGCGCATCCTGGTCGGAAATGTCCTGCTGCGCGTCGAGGATCAGCACAACCACGTTGGCGTCGGCAATCGACTGCAGCGTCTTCACCACCGAGAACTTCTCAATTGCCTCGAACACCTTGCCACGCTTGCGCAAGCCGGCCGTATCGATGAGTGTGTAAGGCTTGCCGTTACGCTCGAAATCCACATAGATGGCGTCGCGCGTGGTGCCCGGCATATCGAACGCGATCACACGCTCTTCGCCGATCAACGCGTTCACCAGCGTCGACTTGCCCACGTTCGGACGACCAACGATGGCAATGCGGGTGCCATGGTCGTGCGCGTCGGCTGCCTCGGCAAGTTCAGGGCGCTCGGCAAACGCCAGGTCGAGCGCCTCGGCCACCAAATCATTGACCCCGTCACCGTGCGCGGCCGAGATGGCAGCCGGATCGCCCAGGCCAAGCTCGTAGAAGTCGCTGGCGACGGCGGTGTAGCGCATGCCCTCAGCCTTGTTGACGGCCAAAAGGATGCGGCGCCCGGTTTTGCGCAGGTAGTCGGCGATCACGCGATCCTGCGGCGCAAGCCCCAGACGACCATCGACGATAAAGATCACGACATCGGCTTCGACCACGGCCTGACGCGTCTGCTTGGCCATCTCTGCAACGATGCCGTCCTTGGCGACAGGTTCGAAGCCGCCGGTATCGATAGCGATGAACGGACGATCGCCCACGCGGCCCTCACCGTAGTGGCGATCGCGCGTCAAGCCCGGGATGTCCGCCACCAACGCGTCACGCGAGCGCGTCAGACGGTTGAAGAGGGTCGATTTGCCGACATTCGGCCGCCCTACGAGGGCAATGACTGGTTTCATGCTTGTGTGCCGCACGCGAATGGCGCAACGGCAAATTCTGGTTGTTGCAACTGCGGTTGGCATCTGTACGGCTGAATGCCTGACGACACAGATGCAAGACGCCCGCGGAATACGCGGGCGCAAGTTCAAGGCGGCGATACCGCCCCGATGTGATGCGTGTGCCGCCGCAGCCCATCCGGGCCAAGGCGGCCGATGTTACTTAGGCAAATAGCCGTAGACACCGCCACCGCGGGTTTGCACGACCAGCGTCTGGCCAACTACCACGGGTGCTGCTCCAATGGCGCTGCTGTCGGTCTTCACGCGGGCGACGAACTTGCCGTCATCACGGGACAGGAAGTGCAGCCAACCTTCGGAATCGCCCACGATGACCGCACGGCCAAACGCCAGCGGCGTACCGAGGTCGCGCCACAGCAGCGCGTCGTTCTTCCAGAGGTCAGCGCCGTTTTGTGCGTTAAAACCGTAGACCACCGACTTCTCGTCAGCGGCAAACAGCCCGTCATCCTCTTGCGTTACACCGGTCGGCGACGAGAAATCACGACCCCAGCGCGGTGCGCCGGTGCTCGTATCGAAACATGCCACGCGCCCTTGGAAGCTGGCTGCACAGACTTGCGAACCGTTGACCGACGGTGCCCCCGTCACATCGTTGAGGCGCTCGATTTCCGATACCCCACGCGGATACGACACGGCAGCCTCCCAGCGCAAGGCGCCGTTGCTGGCCGACAGTGCGCCGAGCTTGCCGCCTGCAAATCCGAGGATGATGTTATCGCCGGAGAAAATCATCGGGAGACTGCTGCGCAGGTTCAGCGCCGACGGAGAACGCTGGTAAATCCACTTGCGTTCGCCATTGCTGGGGTCCAGACCCATGACGCGGCCATCGGTCGTACGGACGATCACCAATCCCTGGCCAACCAGCGGCGCCGTCAGGACTTCACCGTTGACAGCAACTTTCCACTTCTCTGCGCCTTTCTCGTCGAACGCGATGACCGCGCCCTTCTCACCCGCCACGGCTGTCAGGGTGCCATCGCTGCCAGGACCGGAGGTGAGGTCCACGTCTGCCTTGCCTTGCCAAACCGTGCGACCGGTGGCGCCATCCAGGGCGGTCACAGTACCGCCAGCGGCCGACACATAGACGTTGTTGCCCGCCACCGCCGGCTGCATCACGTAGCGGCCGCTCTTGCCGACGCTCACGCTCCACACCTGGCGCACGGCCAGCACTTGCTGAACGTCCTTCAGCTTGGCCGGCTCATGCTTGTTCTTGCTGCTGAACAGCGAGCAACCGCCAAGGACGGCCGTCGCTGCCAGTGCCAGCACTGCCACGCGTGCCGCCCGTGCAACACCGCGCGCAGCACCACCCTGCTCAAGTGCGTGAATCATGAAATCGGGATCCTTTTGTTATGCGTCGAATTGCATGGGGTGCGCCAATCAGGCGCCGCCCAGGGCATCCAGCTTGAACTGCACGATCTGGCGCGCCGAAGCATCGGCCGGACCGAACTTTTCCAGCGCCAGCTTGTAGGCGGCACGGGCATCTTCGTTCTTGTTCTGCGCGGCCAGAAGATCGCCGCGACGATCGGCGTACAAGCCCGCGAACGCCGGCGCTACGTCGCCGGAGACTAGCGCGATGCCCTGATCGTAGGCTTTCTCATCGAGCAGGAGACCGGCCAGACGCAGCTTGGCGAGCGCTTTGTATTCATCGTCGCGCGCGTGATCAACCGTCCATTGCAGCTGCGCCTTGGCGCCGGCCGCATCGTTGGCTTCGTAAAGCGCCTTGGCCGCGGCCAACGCGGTCATCTGCGCGTAGGCCGTGCCGCCGAACTTGTCTTCCATGTCAGTCGCGGCACGCTTGATCTTTTCAGCGTCCTTGCCATCAACGGCCTTCTGCACTTGCTCGTACAGCACGGACGCTTCGCCGGCCTGCTTACGCTGCCAGTTTTTCCAGCCGAACCAACCGGCCACGGCCAGCAGCACCACGATGGCGACCCACGTGATCACGTTGCCGTTATCACGCCACCAGTGCTTGAGACTCTCTATCTGTTCCTGTTCTTCGAGATCGTAGGCCATGCTTTGCAGAGCTTGAATATTGGAAGTGGATCGCGGTGGTTCGCTGCCGAACGCACTGTCGCAATTAGTCGTTGTTGGCCACCATGGCATCAATCAAGCGGTCGACCAGTTGGTCCGACGGCACAGTCTGCTGGGCATCCGCGGCCGGATCGCCACGCAGCGGTTTGATCTGTGCAACACCTTGGGTGACTTCATCGTCGCCAATGATAACCGCATAGGATGCGCCACTTGCGTCAGCGCGCTTGAACTGCGACTTGAAGCTACCGTTGCGGCCTTCAGGCGAGGCGTGAAGGATGACGTCGAGGCCGGCATCGCGCAGCCGCTCTGCCGCAATCAACGCCTGCACCTGCGCCTCATCGCCTTGGTGGACGATGTACACGTCACAGCCTTGCGCTTCGGGCTCCAGCTTTTCCTCACGCAACAGTTCGATGATGCGCTCCACGCCCATCGCCCAGCCACATGCGGGGGCTGGCTTCCCGCCGATCTGCTCGATCAGCGGGTCATAGCGGCCGCCGCCGGCCACGGTGCCCTGCGCACCCAGCTTATCGGTGGTCCACTCGAAGACGGTCAGGTTGTAATAATCCAGCCCGCGCACCAGACGCGGATTGATGGTGAACGGAATGTTGTTCGCCTTCAGCAGCCTCTGCACGCCTTCAAAGTGTGCGCGCGATTCGTCGCCCAGATAGTCGATCAGCTTCGGCGCGCCCCCCGCCATTTCCTGCAGCGCCGGATTCTTTGTGTCGAGCACCCGCAGCGGATTGGTGTAAAGACGGCGCTTGCCGTCCTCATCCAGAATGTCCTGGAAGCCTTCCAGATATTTGATGAGATCGGCGCGGTGCGCAGCGCGCTCTTCCGCCTGACCGAGCGAATTCAACTCAAGCTTCAGACCGACCAGACCGAGATCGTCCCACAGGCGCTGGCACATCAGGATGACTTCTGCGTCGATGTCCGGGCCCGCAAAGCCCAGCGCTTCCACACCCACCTGATGGAACTGGCGATAGCGACCGCGCTGCGGACGCTCGTGGCGGAACATCGGGCCGGTGTACCACAGGCGCTTCGGGCCGTCGTACAGCAGGTTGTGCTCGATCACGGCGCGCACGGCGGCGGCGGTGCCTTCCGGGCGCATGGTCAGTTGCTCGCCGTTCAACGCATCGGTGAAGGTGTACATCTCCTTCTCGACGATGTCCGTCACCTCGCCGATGCCACGCACGAACAATTGCGTCTGCTCGACGATCGGCGTGCGGATCTGCTGGTAGCCATAGGCGCGCAGCATGCTGCGCACGGCGTTATCAAAATGCTCCCACAGCGGGGCGTCACTAGGCAGCAGATCGTTCATGCCTTTGACGCCGGCGATCTTCTGCACGCGTTGTTTCTGTGTATCGCTCATGATGTCACGTTGAAAGCCCGCCTCTCGCATCTACCTTCGTGCGGGGGCCGGCCGGTCGTTTCGCGCTTCAGCTTCAAGCTTTGAAGCCTGAGCCGCTTAGACCGTCGCCGGGGTCTGTGCGCCGTAATGCGTGCGCACGTACTCGTCGACGATCGTCTGGAATTCTTCTGTGATGCGCTCGCCGCGCAGCGTTTTCACCTTCACGCCGTCAACGAACACCGGCGCCGCCGGCGATTCGCCCGTGCCTGGCAGCGAAATGCCGATGTTGGCGTGCTTGCTCTCGCCGGGGCCGTTGACGATGCAGCCCATCACGGCCACGTTCATCTCTTCGACGCCGGGGTACTGCTTTTTCCACGTCGGCATCTGCTCACGCAGGTACGACTGGATGCGCGCCGCCAACTCCTGGAACACCGTACTGGTCGTGCGCCCGCAACCCGGGCACGCGATCACCATGGGCGTGAAATTGCGCAGGCCCATGGTCTGCAGAATCTCTTGCGCGACGATGACTTCCTTCTCGCGCGGCGCACCCGGTTCCGGCGTGAGCGAAATGCGGATCGTGTCGCCGATGCCCTCCTGCAGCAACACCGAAAGCGCCGCCGTGGAAGCGACAATCCCCTTGCTACCCATGCCTGCCTCTGTCAGCCCCAGGTGCAGCGCGTAATTGCAGCGACGCGCCAACTCGCGGTACACAGCAATCAGATCCTGCACCGCTGACACCTTGCACGACAGGATGATCTGGCTGCCCGGCAAGCCAAGCTCTTCAGCCTTCTGCGCTGACTGGATCGCCGAGGTAATCAGCGCCTCGACCATCACAGCCCGCGCATCCCACGGAGTTGCACGCTGTGCGTTCTCGTCCATGATGCGCGCGAGAAGATCCTGATCAAGGCTGCCCCAGTTCACGCCGATACGCACCGGCTTGTCGTAGCGGCAGGCGATCTCGATCATCTGTGCGAACTGCGTGTCTCGCTTGGCACCCTGCCCGACGTTGCCCGGGTTGATCCGATACTTGGAAAGCGCCTGCGCGCACTCCGGATAGTCCTGCAGCAACTTGTGGCCGTTGTAGTGAAAATCGCCGACCAGCGGCACGTCCACACCCATGCGGTCGAGCTGCTCGCGGATGGCCGGCACTGCAGCGGCAGCGGCCGGCGTATCGACCGTGATGCGCACCAACTCAGAGCCGGCGCGTGCGAGTTCCTTTACCTGGATTGCGGTACCGATGGCGTCCGACGTGTCGGTATTCGTCATCGATTGCACGCAGACTGGCGCATCGCCGCCAACGTGCACAACGCGATCGCCCCAGCGGATTTCTGCCGCGCGCGAGTTCCGGCGCGGCAACGGGCCCACCAAGGCTGGAGCGCAATCGAGAGGCGTGGTGATTTCCATGATCAGGCAAGGCGCGCCGCCTACAGGCACCGCGCCATTTACAAAACGGTTCAGGGCAACGTAGCCCGTGCCACGCGATTGCGGGCGTACTTCTGAAGATCGACGGTGGCACCGCCCACGGCCAGCGATTCAACAGCTTCCGCATTGCCGAAGACGACCTTGAACGGCGGCGTGCCGGTGAGATCGCGTGCGTCGCCTTCCTTGGAAATACCGCTGGCGAGCGTCTTGCCGGTCTTATCTTTGATCTCGTACCAGGACGGACCCGAAAAGCGTACCGAGACCGTGCCGCTGCCCGATTCAGCCGGCTTGGCGGCTTCTGCCGGCAGCGCAACGACCGGAGCGTCGACGTTGATGACAGCCGGCTTGGCACTCGCACCCGCTACAGCGGGAGCCGGCGCGCCACCGTTGTCCGAACGCGGCAGCGTAGGCGGCGGCGCCAGCGGCGCAGTCACCACACCGGAGGCCGGAGCGGCCGGTGCAACGGGCGTCAATGGCGTCGGCATCGAAGCGGCTGGCGCTTCTGCCGGTGCCTGCTCAGCCGCCGGAGCCACTTGCGCGGGCGCGGCTTGCTCCGCAGTCGGTGCTTCCTTCGCGGTTGAGTCGGTGCTCTGCGTAGCCGCCGTTTGCGTGGCAAACCACTGCTTGAGACGGTCCATACCCGCGAGCGCACCGGCGGCCACGATCACCGCAACGAGCACACCAATCAGCCAGCGACCACTGCCACCCCGACGCTTGGCAAAGCTCGGCTTGTCGGAGAACGATTCACCGAGCCCGCCTTCAGGGCGCAATCCGATGTTGGTGACCTGCGCACGCGCGTTCAAACGCGCAAGCTGATCATCGACATCGACCTGCAGAGCGCGCGCATAGGCGCGGATGAGGCCCTTGGTAAACGTCATGTCGGGCAACGCACTGACATCCGCCGACTCCACCGCCAACAACTTGCCCGGCGCCACTTTCAAGCGCGTGGCCAGATCGTCGACCGTCAGACGCTGACGCTCGCGGCCGGCACGCAGACGTTCGGCAATCTGACGCAACGCATCGTCGCGCTCAGGCGACGCGGCGGCAGGCGGATTCGAGGCAGGCGCTGTGCCGTGAGAGAGGTCGGCAGCGCTTGCCACGTCGCGGTCAGTCATCCCAGGCTCCTCGTTCGAATGCCGCCTCTTCGGGCGCATTGGGGAAGCGACGCTGCAATTGCGCGCTCCATGCGTTCTGCTGCGAAGTGTCACCCAGGCGACGCGCGATGCGTGCGCCCAGCCACAGGCTTTCTGCCGTCGCATTGCCACGGCCATTCACACGTTCGATAAACGGCATGGCACGCGCATATTCGCGGCGTTTGTAATAAAGCTGCGCCAACGTGAGGTTAGTCAGCAGATTGTTCGCGTCGATGTAGGTGGCGCGCGTCAGGCTCTTCTCCGCGCTATCAAGATCGCCCTGACGCATCTGGCAAACGCCCAGGTTCGTCCACGGTTTGGCCGGGCTGGCAGCAGCAGGCGTCTCGATGGCCTGGCGCAACATCGCCATGCCTTGATCCGGCTTGCCGCCTTGCGAGCACAGGAACCAGCCATAGTTGTTCAGCAGGTCACCATCTTGCGGAGTCGCTGCCAGCGCGCTGCGGAAACTCTCGTCAGCCTGTTCGCGTTGACCGAGATTCATATAGGCCAGCGCGCGGATGTGATACGCATTTGGGACACTCGGATCAATCGCGATGGCGTTCTTGATTTCCTCAAGCGCTGTCGCATTCTGACCAGCTTCCAAGTATTGCGTCGCGAGCTGCAACCGGATCGCGGCGCGACGGCCGGCGTCAGCCTTTTGATCCGGGACGGTCGTGACTTCTCGTGTCTGTGTCTGGACCGGCGGCGACAATGCGCACCCGGCAGCTGCCAGCGTGAAGACCAGACTGACAGCAGTCGACCAACGCTTCATGCGGTACCCATGCGGTGAGTTGAGTCGGCCCCGACCACGGGGATCTCGACGATCTTGCCGAACTTGCCGCGCTCGGCCAGGCGTGTGCGATCTTTGACCTCGCCGGCGAGCTGACCGCAGGCCGCATCGATGTCGTCACCCCGCGTCTTGCGGATGGTCGTGACAATGCCGGCATCCAGCAGCACCTGTGAGAAGCGGCGGATCTGCTCATTGTTCGAGCGCTTCAACCCCGATTCCGGGAACGGGTTGAATGGGATCAGATTGAACTTGCACGGCACGTCGGCCACGACGCGCAGCAGTTCACGGGCATGCTCGACGGTGTCGTTGACGCCATCAAGCATGCAGTATTCAAAGGTGATGAAATCGCGCGGCGCAAACTCAAGATAGCGGCGGCAAGCTGCCATCAGTTCGGCCAGCGGGTACTTCTTGTTGAGCGGCACGAGCACGTCGCGCAACGCATCGTTGGACGCATGCAGAGACACTGCAAGCGCCACAGGCACATCGCGCGCAAGGCGGTCCATCATCGGCACAACGCCAGAAGTGGACACCGTTACGCGGCGCCGCGAAAGGCCATACGCATTGTCATCCAGCATCAGGGCCAGCGCCGGCACCACGGCGTCGTAGTTCAGCAGCGGCTCGCCCATGCCCATCATCACCACGTTGGTGATAACGCGATCGTCCTTGGGGCCGCGGCCGAGCTGCTTGCGCATGGCGAATTCGGCCATCCACAGCTGACCGATAATCTCGCCCGTGCTGAGATTGCGCGAGAAGCCCTGCTTGCCGGTCGAACAGAACCGGCAGTTGACGGCACACCCCGCCTGAGACGATACGCACAACGTGCCACGCGTCTCTTCGGGGATGTAGACCGTCTCGACGGCATTGCCCTGCCCTACGTCGACGAGCCACTTGCGCGTGCCGTCCGACGAAAGGTGATCGGTAATGACCGCCGGCGCCTGGATGTTGGCGCGGGTCGCGAGCTTTTCGCGCAGCGACTTGGCGAGATCGGTCATCTCGCCAAAATCGGATGCGCCCGACTGGTGAATCCAGCGCTGCACCTGCTTGGCGCGAAACGACTTCTCGCCCAGGCTCTCGCAGTACGCGATAAGGCCCTGTGCGTCGAAATCGAGGAGATTCACCACATCGCTCATGACTTGCAACCCGAAACCACCAATTCCAGTCTAGTGTTGACGCTTAGCGGCTGTAAATGTTCAGGCCCGGGAAGAAGAAAGCGACTTCCACGGCAGCCGTTTCAGCAGCGTCCGAACCGTGCACGGCGTTGGCGTCGATGCTGTCGGCGAAGTCGGCGCGGATCGTGCCCTTCTCAGCCTTCTTCGGATCGGTTGCGCCCATCAGGTCACGGTTCTTGGCGATTGCGTTTTCGCCTTCCAGCGCCTGCACCATCACCGGGCCCGAGATCATGAAGTCAACCAGATCCTTGAAGAACGGGCGCTCCTTGTGCACGGCGTAGAACTGCTCGGCTTCTGCGCGCGACAGGTGGATCATCTTGGCCGCGACGACCTTCAGGCCTGCGCCTTCGAAGCGGGCGTAGATCTGGCCGATGACATTCTTGGCCACGGCATCCGGTTTGATAATCGACAAAGTGCGTTCGAGCGCCATCAAAAACTCCAAAAAATGAAGGTGTTACGTGAAAGATAAACGTTAGATTCTAACACGGGAGGGAGCCAGATTGAATGTCAAGCGGTGCAACCCCGCCCCGCGAATGCTGGCAGAGCCACGAGATTCAGCGATCACTTCGTACTAAGCACAACCGCCAGTTCGATGAACGCGCCTTAGGATCCCCTTATCGGGCGCACGGAAAGTCACCTGCGAAGCGCGTTTTCCGCCGTGATTGCCTGCCAGCGACCGGAACCGCGTGGCATGCTGGCTCTCCAAGTAAGGACGATGCGGCTTGCAAAAGCCGGTTTCGGATGCCACATTCGCTGTGTCGTCGCATTGTCTGCAATGTCATTCACCCCAAGGAGTTCGCATGGACAACCAACTCAACACGTACGGTTTTGGCGCTTCCGGCACCGCCGGCGCGTTGGCCGTCCGCAACCGCGTGCTGCGCAATACCTATTGGCTGCTCGCGCTTTCCATGATCCCCACCATCCTCGGTGCGTGGATCGGTGTCGCCACTGGCTTCAACCTGATGGGACGCAACCCGCTGATGGGGTTCGTCATCTTCATGGCAGTGGCCTTTGGCTTCTTCTACGCCATTGAGCGCTTCAAGAACAGCGGCCTGGGGGTGGCGCTGCTGCTCGGCTTCACGTTCTTCATGGGGCTGATGCTGTCGCGGCTGATCGGCATGATCCTGGGCTTCTCGAACGGCGCGTCGCTCATCATGACAGCGTTCGGTGGCACAGCGATCATCTTCGGTGTGATGGCGACGGTCGCCACGGTCAGCAAGCGTGATTTCTCTGGCCTGGGCAAATGGCTGTTCATGGGCGTGCTGGTGCTGATCGTAGGCTCGGTAGCCAATATCTGGCTGCAACTGCCGGCAATGATGCTCACGATCTCGGTGCTGGCCATCGCGATCTTCTCTGCCTACATCCTGTTCGACGTGCAGCGCATCGTGAACGGCGGCGAGACCAACTACGTGACCGCCACCCTGGCGATCTACCTGGACGTCTACAACATCTTCACGAACCTGCTGGCGATCCTCGGCATCTTCGGCGGAAATCGCAACTGACCGAAATTCGCCCTCCCCACGCGCGAGCACTGGCGCGTAGCAACAAAAAAACCGGCGCCTAGTGCGCCGGTTTTTTTGTTGTCGGCAAGATTACGTGACGAGTGCTTAGTCGCGCTCGAATACCGCCATCGACTCGACGTGCGATGTGTGCGGGAACATGTTGACTACGCCCGCACCGGCCAGCCTGTAGCCGGCTTCATGCACAAGCAGACCCGCGTCGCGCGCCAGCGTCGCCGGATTGCACGACACGTAGACGATGCGCTTCGGCAACAATTCAGCCGCATCACCGCCACGCTGAAACAACTCGGCCAGCGCCTTGGACACAGCCAGCGCGCCTTCGCGCGGCGGATCGATCAGCCAACGGTCAAACTTGCCCAGCGCGGCAATATCATCAGCCGTCACTTCGAACAGATTGCGGCAAGCAAATGTTGTCTTCGCGTCCAGGCCGTTGTACTGGGCGTTGGCCAAGGCACGCGTCGTCAGCGCCTCACTGCCCTCGATCCCCATAACCTCGCGGGCACGCGTCGCCATTGGCAGCGTGAAGTTGCCGATACCGCAGAACAGGTCGAGCAGCCGATCACCCGGTTGCGCATCGAGCAGCTTCAGCGCCCGCGACATCAGCACCCGGTTGATCTGGTGATTGACCTGCGTGAAATCAGTCGGCTTGAACGGCATGGTGATGCCGAACTCGGGCAGCGTGTACGTCAGCGTACGATCCAGCGGATGGAACGGATAGACCGTATCCGGCCCCTTGGGCTGCAGCCAGAACTGAACGTTGTGATGATCGGCAAAAGTGCGCAGTTCGGCCTCATCCTCAGCGGTGATCGGCTCCAGGTTACGCAACACCAGCGCGGTCACATCCTGGCCGACCGCGAGCTCGATCTGCGGCATGCGCTGCACAATCGACAGGCGCCCCACCAATTCGCGCAACGGCACCAGCAGCGCGGACACGTGCGCCGGCAACACCTCGCACGACGTCATGTCCGCCACATAACTGCTTTTGCGCTCGTGAAAGCCCACCAGCACGCCACCTTTGGCCGCAACATGGCGCACGGTCAAACGCGCCCGATAGCGGTAGCCCCAATCCGGGCCGGCAATGGGCCGGAACACCACGTCCGGACGCAGCTTGGCCAAATGCCACAGATCATCTTCCAGTACGCGCTGCTTGATCGCAACCTGCGCGCGCGAATCCAGATGCTGCATCGAGCAACCACCGCACACACCAAAGAACTTGCATTGCGGCGTCACGCGCGAGGCGGACTGGCGCAGAATGTTCACGACGCTCGCCTGCTCGTATGAAGGCTTGACGCGGTGACTGCGATACATCACCCGCTCACCCGGCAGTGCGCCTTCCACAAAAACAACCTTGCCCGGCGTGCCATCCTCGTTCATCAAACGCCCGATGCCACGCGCTTCGCCATCGAGCGAGACGATTTCCAGCGGCCCTGCCACAGGCATTTCGGGCTTACGGCGGCCACGGGGCTTGGCCGACGGTGCGTCCGGCGCAACCGTTGCTGGAGCAGAAGAGGAAGGCGTGACGTTGGGTGCAGCTTGAGACACGAGCGAGCCTGGGGAAGATGAGGACAAGGGCGGCATTGTAAGACACCGGAGGACCAGCATGGGCACCGTCATCCTGACGTGGAACATCCAATGGGGCCGGGGCGCCGACGGACACGTCAGCCTCGAGCGCCAACTCGCGCAAGCACGTGCGATGGCCGAATTTGACGTGTTATGCCTGCAGGAAGTCACCTCCGGCTTCAGCGACCTCCCGGGCCGACCGGGCATCGACCAATGGAGCGAGCTGGCCGAGGCGCTTGGCAGCGAATACACCGTCATCAGTGGATTCGCGCTGGAGCGCCACAACGGCGCGCATGCGCAGCGCTTCGGCAACGCCATTGTCACGCGCCTGCCCGTGCATTACATCCGGCGCCACGCATTGTCCTGTCCGCCCGATGCCACACCGTGCATGCCGCGCATGGCCATTGAGGCAATCGTGCAGGCGCCGTTCGGTGCCTTGCGTGTTGTCACCACACATCTGGAGTACTACTCGGAACATCAGCGTGTCGCACAAATCGATGCTCTGCGGGCCATCCACGCAGAAGGTTGCGCGCGCACGACTCAACCATCCGTGCTTGGCACAGAGCCCGAAGCTGGCCCTTTCCGCCCGCTTGCACAGACCTCGGCAACCATCGTCTGCGGCGATTTCAACTGCAAGCCCGACTCGACGCCCAAGCGCTTGGCCACCGTGCCATTCACTCGCGAACCCGCTTTGCATGATGCGTGGGAGATTGCGCACGGCGCGACGCCGCAGCCACCGACTTTCGGCGTGCACGACCGCGCTGGCTGGACCGAACCGGCCTACGCGTGCGATTTCATGCTGGTCAGCGAACCACTGAAGCCGCGCGTGCTGCGCCTGGAAGTCAACAGCACCACCCAGGCATCGGATCATCAACCGATGCTGCTGGAGCTTCGGAACGACTAGAAAAAGAGACGAGGGACAAAGGGACAGCAGTGCCTTACAGCACCGCGTCCTTGCGCACGCCTTGCGAGGCGAAATGGCGTTTGAGCTTGACCAGCGCTTCCTGCTGAATCTGACGCACGCGTTCACGCGTCAAACCCATCTCGGCGGCAAGTTCTTCCAGCGTGGCCGGCTCGATGTAGTTAAGGCCGAAGCGGCGCTCAACGACATAGCGATGCTTGTCAGACAAGCGTGCGAGCCACGACTTCATCAACAGCGACAGCTCGCGATGTGCCACCTCTTGATCGGGCGAGGCACCATGCTCGTCCGACAGGAAATCGAGCAGGCTCGTACCCGGATCGAGATCGAACGGCGTATCCAGCGAAGTCGTGTGCTCATTGAGCGAGAGCACGTCCTGCACTTCCTCCGTGGTCTTGCCGAGCAGGTGGGCGATGTCTTCAAGACTTGCGTCTCGGCCATCCACGCCACTCTTTTCCAGATGGCGCTTGGCGCGCAGCACCTGGTTGAGCTCGCGAATCACATGCACCGGCAAACGAACCGTGCGCGCCTGATTCATGATCGCGCGCTCGATGCTCTGGCGAATCCACCACGTTGCATAGGTGGAGAAGCGGAATCCGCGTTCCGGATCGAACTTTTCGATCGCGTGCATCAGACCCAGGTTGCCCTCTTCGATCAAATCAAGGAGCGGCACACCGCGGTTCAGATAGCCCTTGGCAATGCTTACGACCAAGCGGAGATTGCGCTCGATCATGACTTGGCGCGCTGCAAACTCGCCAGCCTTGGCCAACGTCGAGAAATGCAGCTCTTCGGCCGGCGTCAGAAGCGGCTTGATACTGATGCGATTGAGATAGTGCTGAACGGTGTCGGCGGCCAGTTCGGCCTGTAGCACCTTGCGGAAATCTTCCTCTGGTGCAGCTTCCTCGGCCTCTTCACCTTCTTCCTCTTCTTCATCGGGCTCGTCGGCACTGTCCGACGTGTCGTTGAGTTCGGCGGAATCGGAAACGGGCAGGTCGTCGACGAGCGCGTCGACGACTTCGATCTCTTGAGCGGGCGGCTGCGCCTCGCCGCGCGCACGCCGCCCCGCGCGCCCATTCGGGGTGCGCTGGCCCTCTACAGCAGCGTCGATGTTGTCATCGGCGGGGGTGACGGGCGTGGCGGCTTTCTGGCGCGGCATGCATTCCTCTATTGAGGCGGCAAGTAGCGCATCGGATCGACCGGCTTACCGTTGCGGCGCACTTCAAAATGAAGCTTCACGCGATCCGCATCGGTACTGCCCATTTCGGCGATCTTCTGCCCTTTCTTAACCGTGGATTGCTCGGTGACCAGAACCTTATCGTTGTTGCCGTAGGCGGTCAGGAACGTGTCGTTGTGTTTGATGATGACAAGATTCCCGTACCCACGCAAGGGTCCAACGTGGATCACTTTTCCGTCGTCGGCAGCGACCACCGCGTCACCACGTTTGCCACCAATGTCGATGCCCTTGTTGCTCTTGTCATCGAAACGGTTGATGAGCGAGCCGCGGGCAGGCCACGCCAGCGAAATTGCGCCGTCGGTTGCCCCGGCAGGAGCGCTGGACGACGCTGCGGGCGGCGGCGTGACCGGTGCGGAATCGACCGGCTGCGTGCTCGTGTTGGCGGGGCGAACCGGCGTGACCACGGCCCCGGTGCTGCTGACTTCCGCGTTCGGCGGAACGACGCGCAACAGCTGATCGACTTCGATCTGGTTGGGGTTGGCGATGTTGTTCCAGGCCACCAGGTCACGCGGCGCTTGGCCGTTACGCAAGGCGATGCTGTACAAGGTATCGCCACGCTTGACCCGATAGTAGCCGGGGGGCGGCGGCTCTTGCGACACGGTGCCTGTGTTGCCTGCGCGCGATGTACGATCGAGGACAGGCGCTTGGTTGCCGGAGGATGCGCAAGCCGCCAATAGTGCGGCCGATACCATCGCCACGGCGAGCCGGCCTGCGCGTACGGGGCTTGGACGGTTCATGGAGCTCCGGGAAATGAACATGCTAAACAGTTCCTGATTTTAACGGGACAAAGAAAACGCCTTCAAGCGCGGTACTGTGAAACTGGAAGCGACTGCGGCGCTCGATGAGAACGAGCTGCTGCGCGGGGCCGCTGTTGCGGTCGGTGGCCACGGGGGCGATCAGCCTGCCGCCGATTGCCAACTGGTCGAGCAGCGCCTGCGGCACCTCCAGCCCCGCCGCAGCCAGGATGATGGCGTCGAACGGCGCGGCCTTCGGCAGCCCCAGCATGCCGTCGCCATAGTGCAGACGGATGTTTGGCACGCGGAGTGGCCGCAAGTTCGCTTTGGCTTTTTCATGCAGCGGGCGAACGCGCTCGATCGAGTACACCTCGTCGGCAAGCTGTGCGAGAACGGCTGCCTGGTAGCCGCAGCCGGTACCAATTTCCAGCACGCGAGCCAGCGGCATGCCTGTGCGGCCGGGCCGCCCACTCAACAACAGCTCGATCATCCGTCCGACCACTGACGGCTTCGAGATCGTTTGCTGATGGCCGATCGGCAATGCGGAATCTTCGTACGCCTGCGAGGCAAGGCCGGCATCGACAAATAGATGACGCGGCACCGTGCCGATTGCAGCCAGCACGCGCTTATC
The DNA here is from genome assembly GCF_052950655.1 of Ralstonia sp. VS2407. NCBI lineage: Bacteria > Pseudomonadati > Pseudomonadota > Betaproteobacteria > Burkholderiales > Burkholderiaceae > Ralstonia > Ralstonia sp. VS2407. Next base: position 553,636 of record NZ_JBRFVG010000001.1, on the reverse strand, counting down.
ACTCACGCCTCCCGCCTGCACACGGCCAACCAGCGCCTGACGCGCACGATCCGATGCCATGCCACCGGCCGCGGCGTGCGCTGCAGCCGTGCGTGCCTGAACGGCGCTCGCGGCGACGGCACCGACTGCCGCATCGACACCCGCCACACGCTGTGGCGCAGGCGCCGGAGCGGATGCGGGCGACGCGCGCTCGACGGATGCCATGCGCACCGGCGTGGGGCGCGACACTGCGCTCACCCCCGACGAGATGCGCGTTTCACGCTGACGTTCCACGGGCTTGCGCTCGACCACAGCATCGAGCGTCAGCGGAAAGCGCCGGTCGCGCGGGCGTTCAGACATGTGCCACCAAGGCGATCATGGCGTCTGCCAGCGGCGCACAGTGCGCAGTTGGGCCGTATCGGTCAGATCGAGCTGCAGCGGTGTCAGCGAGACGAAGCCATGCGCGACGGCATGGAAATCGGTGCCTTCGCTGGCGTCTTTCGCATCGCCGGCGGCACCGACCCAGAAGATCGGCTCGCCGCGCGGATTGGCTTGGCGGATCACCGGCTGCGATTGGTGCCGCTTGCCTAGACGCGTTGCGCGCCAGCCGCCAAGCTCGCTGTACGGCAGATTCGGGATATTGACGTTGAGCAGGACCGGGCCATCCGGCGGATCGGACAGATAGCGCTCGACAACCTCACGGGCGACGCGCTCGGCAGCGTCAAGGTGCGTCCAGCCTTTGTCGGCCTGCGAGAACGCAATCGACGGAATACCGAACAGATAACCTTCGATGGCAGCGGCGACGGTGCCGGAATACAGCACGTCTTCACCCATGTTCTGGCCCTGGTTGATGCCCGAGACGACCAGATCGGGCTTCTCTTCGATCATGCCGGTGAGCGCGATGTGCACGCAGTCCGTTGGCGTACCGTTGACGAAGCGAAAGCCCTTCTGGGCACCCTCGGTTGCTTCGAACACCGAAAGCGGCCGTTGCAGCGTGAGCGAGTTCGACGCGCCGCTGTGGTTCTGCTCCGGTGCGACCACCGTCACGCGGCCCAGCGGGCTCAGCGCACGATGCAGCGCGGCGAGCCCGGGCGCGAGGTATCCGTCGTCGTTGGCAATGAGAATATGCATGGCGCGGATTGTAACCGAGCAACGTTCGCGAATCGTGCTCGCGCACACGTTCTACACGCTTACAAAAAATGCATCGACAAGCCGCACGATTTATCGCCGCCGGCTAAATCGAACGACCGTGCTTTTATTCGGTTACACTGCCGGACGAGATCGCGTGCAATGCATGCGAGATGGCGAACAATCCAACGCAAGACTGTTGAGGAGACACATGATGAAAGCCGTCGTCTGCAAAACCTGGGGCCCGCCCGAATCGCTGGTGATCGAAACGCTGCCGGACCTCTCGCCGGGTGCCGGTGAAGTGGTTATCGACGTGAAGGCTGCGGGGGTGAATTTCCCTGACGTGCTGATCATCCAGAACAAATACCAGTTCAAGCCGGAGCTGCCGTTTACGCCCGGCTCGGAAGTCGCAGGCGTGGTCAATGCGGTGGGCGAAGGCGTGTCGCACCTCAAGGCCGGCGACCACGTGATCGCCTTCCTTGGCCAAGGCGCCTTTGCTTCACAGGTGAAGGCGTCGGCCAAGGTGGTGATGCCAATGCCGCCTGGCATGGCATTCGACACCGCAGCCGCATTCACGCTTACATACGGCACGTCGCACCACGCGGTGGTCGATCGCGGGCAACTGAAGGCTGGCGAAACGATGCTGGTGCTCGGCGCGGCGGGCGGCGTCGGGCTGGCGGCCATTGAGATCGGCAAGGCAATTGGCGCACGCGTCATCGCGGCGGCGTCGAGCGACGAGAAGCTCGCCGTCTGCAAAGACCACGGCGCCGATGCGCTCATCAACTATTCGACCGAAGACCTGCGCGAGCGCATCAAGGAATTGACCGACGGCAAGGGCCCGGACGTGATCTATGACCCGGTCGGCGGAATCTATGCAGAACCGGCGTTCCGTTCGATCGCCTGGCGTGGCCGCTACCTCGTGGTTGGCTTTGCCAACGGCGAGATCCCGAAGATGCCGTTGAACTTGGCGCTGCTCAAAGGCGCGTCGCTGGTGGGCGTGTTCTGGGGCGAGTTTGCACGTCGCGAGCCGAAGGCGAATCTGGCGAACATGATGCAGATGCTCGGCTGGATGCAGGAAGGCAAGATTCGTCCGCACATCTCGGCGCGCTATCCGTTGGAGCAGACGACACAGGCGCTGCTCGACATGGCGGCGCGCAAGGTGACGGGCAAGGTGGTGATCCAGCCTTAAAAACGGAGGCGCCGGAGACAAAAAAGCCGCGCAGGTTGATCGCCTGCGCGGCTTTCTTTTTGACGCGACCGATTATCAGGCCGCTTCTTCCAACGTCGGGTAGTCGGTGTAGCCCTTTTCCTGGCCGCCGTAGAAGGTTGCGCGATCGGGCTTGTTAAGCGAGGCGCCGACACGGAAGCGCGCCACCAGATCGGGGTTGGCAATAAACGGACGACCGAACGCAACGGCATCCGCCAGACCGGAGGCAATCATCTGCTCGCCCTCTTCCGCCGTGTATTGGCCGCACACGATAAGCGTGCCTTTGAAGGCGTCGCGCAGTTGCCGGCGGAAATCGTCGGTCAGCTCGGGGCCGCCAGCCCAATCCGGCTCGGCGATGTGCAGATAGGCGATGCCACGCTTGGTCAGCTCGCGGGCCAAGTACAACGCGCTTTCTTCGGCTTGTGCGTCGGCAATGTCATGCGCGACGAAGTGCGGCGAGAGGCGGATGCCGACGCGGTCTGCGCCAATCTCGGCGATGGCGGTATCGACCACTTCGAGAATCAGTCGGGCGCGGTTTTCCAGGGAGCCGCCGTATTGGTCGGTGCGCTGATTGCTGTTGGTCGACAGGAATTGGTGCAGCAGGTAACCGTTGGCGGCGTGGATTTCGACGAAGTCGAAACCAGCGCGGCGTGCACGCAGCACAGCCTGACGATATTGCGCGATCACGCCAGGGATTTCTTCCGTGGCGAGCGCGCGCGGCTCGCTGGTCGGCACATTGGCGGGCGTGCCGTCGGGCTGCACGACAAAGCTCTGCGCGCCCTTGGCGACGATGGCCGACGGCGCGACAGGCGCCTGGCCGTTTTCCTGCAGCAACGTGTTGGAAATGCGGCCCACGTGCCAGAGCTGTTGCGAGATGCGGCCACCCTTGGCGTGCACGGCATCCACGACCGCCTTCCAACCGGCTTCCTGTTCGTCGGTGTACATACCCGGCGTCCAGGCGTAGCCCTGGCCCTGGCGGGAAATTTGCGTTGCTTCCGTGACGATCAGGCCGGCGGTTGCACGCTGGGCGTAGTAAGTCACGTTCAGCTCGGTCGGCACGTCCCCAGGCTGACCGGCGCGCGAGCGCGTGAGCGGCGCCATCACGACACGATTGGCGAGGGTCGTACGGCCGGTCTGAATCGGGGACAGCAATTGTTGAGTCATATCAGCTCCTGAAAGAGAGACTATTCGACCGGTCATCTAGAACCGGAGTCAAAGAAAAAGCGAGGAACGTGCCTCGCCGGCAATGGCTTTTGCAATCAGTGTTTCGGCTTGGCCAGCAGAATTTCCGTTTGCGTCACACAGCTCTTGAACGCGGCGACATTGCGGTGCGCCTTGGCCAACAGCGCGCCGCCCATCCACATGGCGTACAGCCCTTCGGCCAACTGGCGCGCATCCTCCACAGGCGCTAACGAACCGTCGGTGACGCCCGCCTCGATTGCCGTGGCGATGCGCTCGACCATGCGCGTCATTCCCGTCGACAACACTTTGCGCATCGGCTCCGACAAATCCGATACCTCCCCCGACAGCTTGACCGCCAGGCATGTGACCTCGCATGCGCTGCGCTCGTGCAGATCGATCCAGGCCGTGAAATAGCGCAGCAGCCGCTCGCGGGCGGTGATGCGCGTGTCGTTGAACAGGCTGACAACGCCCGCGTCGTAGTCCTGGAAATAGCGCTCCAGCATGGCGACGCCAAAGTCTTCCTTCGACCCGAAGTAGTAATAAAACGAGCCTTTGGGTACCTGCGCGCGGCCGAGGATTTCCGCCAAGCCGACAGCCGAGAAACCGCGCCCGAGGATCAGCTCGGCACCGGCGTCCAGAATGCGGTCGCGGGTGTCGTGCCGGGCTTCGGCGCCTTCAGCGGTGACGGGTTCGGGGTGTTTGCTCATGATGCGTCGCATTGTAGTAGACCGACCGTCTAGTTGCATGACCCTGCTACGAACAGGGTCGATGTGATGTTCGCGTCGTTAGCGCGCTCGCTCAGAGCTTTTCTGTCTCGCCGGTCTTCGGCTGCCAGCGCATCAAGCGCTTTTCCATCAAGCCGACCAGCCAGTCGAGCACCAGCGCAAAGACCGTCAGCACGACGATGCCCGCAAACACGGTGTTGATGTCGAACGTACCTTCGGCCTGGAGGATCAGGTAACCGACACCGCGTGCGGAGCCGAGATACTCCCCCACCACCGCGCCCACGAAGGCCAGGCCCACCGACGTATGCAGGGACGAGAACACCCAGCTCGTCGCGCTCGGCAGGTAGACAAAGCGCAGCAGTTGCCGCTGCGATGCGCCCAGCATGCGCGCATTGGCCAGCACGACCGGGCTCACTTCCTTCACGCCCTGATAGACGTTGAAGAAGACGATGAAGAACACCAGCGTTACCGCCAGCGCGACCTTTGACCAGATCCCCAGCCCGAACCACACGCCAAAGATTGGCGCCAGGATCACGCGCGGCATCGAGTTGGCCGCCTTGATGTACGGATCAAGCACCGCCGATGCGGCCGGGCTCAGCGCCAGCCACAGCCCCGCACCCAGGCCAGTGGCCGTGCCGATCGCAAATGCCAGCACCGTCTCGGCCAATGTCACGCCAAGGTGCTGATAGATGTCGCCTTCAGAAACGAACCACGCCCAGATGCGCTGGGCAACGATGAGCGGTTCTCCGAAGAAGAACGCGACTTCCTGCGAGCGCGTGGCGAAGTGCCACACGCCCAACGTGACGACCAGCAGGCCAAGCTGCCAGGTGCGCAGCGCGAATAGAGAAAGCGGACGGTTAGCCATGGATGCAATCGATCAGATTCAGTTCAAGCCACGCGGCGGTGCTGCGCATAGCCCTTGAGCACTTCTTCGCGCAGCACATCCCAGATGCGCGAATGCAGGTCGACAAAGCCGGCCTGGTCGCGAATCTCGGCCACATCGCGCGGGCGCGGCAGGTCGATCGTGAATTCGCCGATCGGGTGGGTGCCGGGGCCGGCGGCCAGCACGACCACGCGGTCGCTCATGGCAATGGCTTCGTCCAGATCGTGCGTGATGAACAGCACCGCCTTGCGCTTGGCGGCCCAGAGATCGAGCACCTCGTTTTCCATCAGCTGGCGCGTCTGAATGTCGAGCGCGGAAAACGGCTCGTCCATAAGAATGATGTCTGGGTCGAGCACTAGCGTTTGCGCCAGGCTCACGCGCTTGCGCATGCCGCCGGAAAGCTGATGCGGATATCGGTCTTCAAACCCAGCCAAACCCACGCGCGCGAGCCAAGACATGGCGAGATCACGCGCATCCTTGTCGGGCATGGCCCGAAACTGCAGCCCGGCCGTCACGTTGTCGAGCGCGCTGCGCCATGGCATCAACGCCTCTGCCTGAAACATGTAGCCGGCGCGACGATTGATGCCGACCAGCGGCTCGCCAAACACCCGGACCTGCCCGGAAGACGGCTGCAACAGGCCCGCCGCCAGATTCAGCAAGGTGGATTTGCCGCAGCCGGTCGGGCCCACCACGGAGACGAACTCGCCAGCCTGCACCTCCAGCGAGGTGTTTTGGACGGCGGTGTAACGCTGGCCCGGCGTGTCGGGTGAAATGAACGTACAGGTGATCTGATCGAACGAAAGCGCGGGATGGGACATGGTCTGCGGTCCAAAAGCAATACGCCCGGGCGGAGCCGGGCGCGTTGCTGAAAGCCTGTCGGAATTATTTGTACTTGGCGTTGGCCTTCTGCACGAAGGCATTGGTGAAGGTCTGGTCTAGCTTGATCTGCTTACCCTTCACTTCCGCATCAAACTCCGACAGCGTGCGCAGTGCCGTGGCGGGGCCGTCGGTGGGCATCGTGCCATCCGGTGAGATGGCCTGGCGCACCTTGTCCCACGCTGCCAGATACAGCGCGCGATCGCCCAGCAGATAGGCTTCCGGCACCGTCTTGACGATGTCCGACGGGCCCGCCTTCTGCAGCCACTTGAGTGCGCGCACCATGGCGTTGGTCATCGCCTGCGTCGTGTTCGGATTCTTCTGGATGAACGCCGTGGATGCATACAGGCAGCCGGCCGGCATGTTGCCGCCGAAGACCGCTTTGGTATCGGCCAGCGTACGGGTATCCGAGACGACGCGCACTTCGTTCTTCTGCGTGAGCATCGACATCACGGGGTCCAGGTTGGCCAGGGCGTCGATCTGGCCGGCACGCACGGCGGCAATCGCGCCGCTGCTCGGGCCCACGCCGATGATCGACACTTCGTTCGGCTTGATGCCGGCGCGCGCCAGCACGTAGTTGACCATGATGTTGGTCGATGAACCCGGAGCCGTCACGCCGATCTTCTTGCCTTTCAAATCGGCAATCGACTTGTAGTTGGGCATCGTCTTGTTATTGACCGCCAGCACGATCTGCGGGGCACGCCCTTGCAACACGAACTCCTGGTACATCTGGCCCTTGGCCTGCAGCACCAGCGTGTGCTCATACGCGCCGCTCACCACGTCGGCGCTGCCGCCCACCACCGCCTGCAGCGCTTTCGCACCGCCGGCAAAGTCGACGATTTCAACGTCCAGGCCTTCGTCCTTGAAGTAGCCCAGGCGCTCGGCAATCGTCAGCGGCAAGTAGTAGAACAGCGCCTTGCCGCCCACTGCGATGGTGACCTTGCTCTTTTCAGGCTTGCCCTGTGCCAGAACGGTGGGGCTGGCAGCCACCAGGCTCGTCGCACACAGTGCTGCGCCCACCCATTTTGCCCAGCGCCCAATGACTCGTGTCCCCATGTCTGTCTCCCGTTTTGCGGCGTTCACTGCCTCGGCGGCGATATTACCGCAACGATTTGCAACACAACATGCGGGATCGTCCTAGCTGTTCAGCTTTTGGCTTCGGCAATGATGCCTTGCGAAGCCAGCGCGTCGATCTGCGCGTCGGTCAGGCCGTGGTCGCGCAGTACGTCCCGCGTGTGCTGGCCCAGGCGCGGCGCGCTCGCCTGCACCGCCCCCGGCGTGGCGGAAAGCTTGGGCACCACGCCTGGCATCTCCACATCAATGCCCGACTGCGCGCGCACCGTTTCGATGACACCGCGCGCGCGGTAGTGAGGGTCTGCGGCAATGTCGGCGACGGTGTAGATCGGGCCGCTGGGCACTTCGGCCGCATGCAGCGCGGCCAGTACATCGGCGATGGGCAGCGTGCCCGTCCAGGCGTTGATAGCGGCATCGATTTCTTCCGCCCGGGCGGCGCGGCCGTCGTTACGCGCCAAATCGGGATCGTCGGCCAGATCTTGCCGGCCCATCTGCTGCATCAGGCGGCGGAAGATGTTGTCGCCGTTGGCGGCAATCAGAACGTACTCGCCGCCGGCGCACCGGTAGGCGTTCGATGGCGCAATGCCCGGCAGCGCCCCGCCCGCCGGCTGGCGGATTGCCCCGAACACCGAGTATTCGGGCAGCAGGCTCTCCGTCAGGTTGAACACGGATTCATACAGCGCCACGTCGATCACCTGCCCCTTGCCGCCGCGCGCGTCGCGTTCGTACAAAGCCAACAACACGCCCAGCGCGCCATGCAGGCCGGCGATCGTATCGCCAAGTGACAGCCCCGCACGTGCAGGCGGCCGCCCCGGCTCACCGGTCAGATAGCGCAGGCCGGCCATGGCTTCGGCAATGGCGGCAAAGCCCGGCTCGTCGCGTTTGGGGCCCGTCTGGCCATAGCCAGACACGCGCAGCATGATCAGTTTCGGATTGACGGCGGAAAGCGCCTCGTACGACAGCCCCCACTTTTCCATCGTGCCGGGGCGGAAATTCTCGATCAGGACATCGGCTTCGGCGGCCAGCTTGCGTACGACTTCCTGCCCCTCCGGCACACGCAGGTCCACACAAACCGACTGCTTGTTGCGCGACTGCGCTTCCCACCAGACTGACGTGCCCTCATGCAGCATCCGCCATTTGCGCAGCGGATCGCCCTGCCCCGGCGGCTCGATCTTGATGACCTGCGCGCCAAAGTCGGCGAGCGTCTTGGCTGCAAACGGCCCGGCAATCAGTTGCCCGAGTTCGAGCACGCGGATGTCCTGCAAAACCTGTGTCGGCATGGTTGTAGAAAACGTTGAATTCAAAATGCAGCGGGGTTGCCAAGCAGATGCGTCATCAGCAGGCGCGCAGAGCTGGTCAGGGCATCGGGGTCGCGCACGCCCACCAACAGGCGGCGATGCGCCCATTCGTCTTGCAGTGCCACGAGGGCCAGACCGGCGCCCGGCAGGCTCGATACATGCCCCTGCGCCGCAATGCGCGGCAACACGCCCACGCCCAGACCGGAGGCCACCATGCGGCAGACGGCTTCAAAGCTGCGCACCTGGATACGCAAACGCAGCGGCTTGCCCAGGCGGACACTTTCGTCGACCAGTTGCGCGGCCAGCGACGTGCCCGGCGGCAGGCTGACGAAGTCGAAATCCACGGCGTCAGCGAAATGGACGTGCTTGCGCCCGGCCAATGGATGCCCGCGCGGTGTCACCAACGCGAGATCGTCCTCGCGGTAATCGAACGATTGCAGCCCGTCGCAGGGTGTACCGGCCGCGAAGATGCCAAGGTCTGCCCGGTTCTCCCGCAGCGCGGCAACGATATCGCCGCTGTCCTGCTCTTCCAGCGCGATGCGGATGGCCGGATTGGCCAGCATGAAGGCGGCCAGGTCATCTGCCAGGAATTGCGTAATCGACGACGTGTTGGCCCACACGCGCACCAGCCCGCGGGTGCCCGCGGCAAAGTCCGACAGTGCGCCGGCCATACGCTCGACGTCCTGCAGGATGCCCACAGCATGGCGGAAGCACGCCTGGCCGGCCTCGGTCAGTTCCACGCCGGCGGCATGGCGATACAGCAACGGCGCGCCCACGGCCGCTTCCAGATCGGAAATGCGCTTGCTTGCCGCGGCCACGGCCAAGTGCGACTGGCGCGCCCCAGCCGAAATGCTGCCCAGCCGGGCCACCGCCACAAACAGGCCGAGGGTGACGAGATCGAAGCGGGCGAGATTCATTGTGGAAAGCTGAAGGTGGGAAATACACAACATCGGATGTGACATCGGGGCACGTTCCGTGCGTGTTTCATCCGACCGTCACCCGCCCACGTTTAACATGGCGGACTTTTGCCGTTCCCGGATCCGAAAAAGGGATTCTAACGGCGTTCTCCTTGCTTGCCGCCATGCCGCTTCCGTTCCGTCTTGCCCGCTTGACCGCCCTGTGCGCCCTATCCTTGAGCGCCGGGCATGCCTTGGCAGCCGAAAGCAGCACAGGCGACACCGCCAGTTGGGCGATCAACGATCCCGACCGCTTTGCCGTGCATGGCCAGGCCACCTACGTGTGGCAGCACGACCTGTCGTTCCACTCGCCGTACAGCGGGCCGAACAGCCTGTCAGGCAAATCCACCACCAGCTATTCGGTCACGACCACGCTTGATCTGGGCATGCGCCTGTGGCAAGGCGCTGAAGTGCACTTCAATCCGGAAATGGCGTTCGGCCAGCCCTTCTCGGGTCTGCATGGCCTGGCCGGATTCACCAATGGTGAGTTGGCCAAGACCGCCGGGCCGAACCCGACGCTCTACCGCGCACGCGCCTTCTTCCGCCAGACGGTCGGCCTGGGTGGCGGCACTGAAGAGAGGGAAGCCGAGATGAACCAGTTTGCCGGCCAAGTCGACAAGCGTCGCCTTGTCTTCACAGCCGGCAATTTTTCGGTGCTGGACGTGTTCGACAGCGTGACCTACGCGCACGATCCGCGCACGCAATTCCTGAACTGGTCGTTCCTCACGCACGGCGCGTTCGACTACGCTGCTGATGCACGCGGCTACACCTGGGGTGCCGCCCTGGAGTATTACGACGGCGACTGGGCCTATCGCATCGGCCGCTTCATCCAGCCGGAAGAATCCAACGGCCTGCCGCTCGACACGCGCATCGGCCGCCACTACGGCGACGTGTTTGAAGTCGAGCGGAGCCACACGCTCGCGGGCCAGCCGGGCAAGCTGCGCGTGATGCTCTTCAGAAATAGGACCGACATGGCCCGCTACGACGATGCCCTCGCCCTCGGCCAGTCGACGGGCAGCGCGCCGGACATCAGCCTGGCGCGACGCGACAACACCAAGGTCGGCGTCGGTATTGGCGGCGAACAGCAGATCAACGATGACATTGGCGTCTTCGCACGTGCATCCTGGGCGGACGGCAAGACGGAAACCTACGCCTTTACGGAGATCGATCGCTCCGTGTCGTTCGGCACGCTGGTCAAGGGCAGCCAGTGGGGCCGCTCGGATGACACGGTCGGGCTCGCGGCGGTTATCAACATGTTGTCGCCGGATCACCGTCGCTACCTGCAGCAAGGCGGCCTGGGGGTATTCCTGGGAGACGGCAAGCTGAACTATGCGCCCGAGCAGATCGTCGAGGCGTTCTATAGCTTCCAGGCGACCAAGCACCTGTGGATCAGTGCCGACGCGCAATGGATTCGCAATCCCGGCTACAACGCGGATCGCGGTCCTGCGGTATTTTTCGGTACGCGCCTGCATACCGAATTCTGAGATTCAGGTGCGCCGGTTCAGAGCTGGCGCCGATCCAGCACCGCGCGGGCAATGGTGCCCGCGTCCACGTATTCCAGCTCACCGCCCACCGGCACACCACGCGCCAGACGCGTCGCCTTGATACCGCGCGCCTTCAACATCTCGCCAATGTAGTGGGCGGTCGCCTCACCCTCGCTGGTGAAGTTGGTGGCAAGGATGACCTCGGAGCAGGGCCCGCCCAGCGCAGGGTCAGTGGCGCGGGCCAGCAAGCGTTCGAGGTGGATCTCTTTTGGGCCGATGTTGTCCAGCGGCGAGAGCCGCCCCATCAGCACGAAGTATTGGCCCCGATAAGTCAGCGTCTGCTCGATCATCATCTGATCGGCGGGCGTTTCCACCACGCACAGCACCGACGCATCGCGGCGCGTGTCCAGGCAGGTCTCGCAGATTTCCTGCTCGGTAAAGGTATTGCAGCGGCTGCAGTGCTGGATCGATTCCGTCGCCTCCGACAGCGCCTGCGCCAGTTGCGCGGCGCCCTCGCGGTCATGTTGCATGAGGTGATACGCCATCCGCTGGGCAGACTTGGGGCCCACGCCCGGCAGCACGCGCAAGGCTTCAACCAGCATCTGCAGCGCCGATGGCGTGCCTGGAGCGTTACGCATCACACGTGCTCCAGAACCGTCGTGTGGTGCAGCACTTCCGGCATCGGGTCATAGAAATGATGCAGCAGCGCGCGCCACCGCTGGTACTCGGGCGACTGACGAAAGCCGATGGTATGGTCTTCCAGCGTCTGCCACTGCACCAACAGCAGGTAATCGCTGGTCTTCTCCACGCAGCGCGACAGTGAAAGCGAAACGAAGCCCCGCATCGCACCGATGATGTGGCGAGCCTCGCCGAAGGCCGCCTCGAAGGCAGCTTCCTGGCCGGGCCTGACGTGCAGCAGCGCGGATTCCAGCACCATGGCGCGATCCTGATCAGCGTCGTTTAGAACGGCAGCTTGAAGCCGGGCGGCAGCATGCTCGCCATGCCGCCCAAACCGGAGGTGAGCGAGCCCATCTTCTCTTGCGCAGTGGCCTCGGCCTTGCGCACGGCGTCATTGAACGCAGCGGCGATGAGGTCTTCCAGCAGATCCTTGTCTTCGCCTTCGGCCAGCAGGCTCGGGTCGATCGACACACGCTTCACGTCGTTCTTGCAGGTCATCACCACCTTCACGAGGCCGGCACCGGACACGCCTTCCACCTCGATCAACGCAAGCTGCTCCTGGGCCTTCTTCATGTTTTCCTGCATCTGCTGGGCTTGCTTCATCAGCCCCGCGATCTGGCCTTTCATCATGGTCGTTGCTCCTTGAAATGGGTCGTGAAGGGCGCGCCGCTCAGGTTGGCGCGCTGGTATTCAATGTTCAGTCTTGGAATGCGATTCAGTGCGCGTGCGGTTGGATCGAACCGGGAACGACCTGCGCGGCAAAGTCACGAACCAGCGCCTGCACAAACGGGTTGGCGGCGATGGCGTCTTCGGCATTGCGTTGGCGCTCGGCGCGCTGTTCGGCATCGACAGCCGCCGCGGTGGCGCGTGCAGGCCCGATATCGCACGCCACGCGAACGGGCGTGCCGAAGTGTTCCGTCAGTGCTGCCTCCAGGCGCTCGACGACGTTGGCGTCAGTCAGCGGAGGCAACGGTACACGCAGGCGCATCGTGACGCCTTCTACGGCAGCCAACTCGCTCTGGTAGGCCAGTTGCTGTGCCAGACCGCGGATCGGCAGGCTCGCTGCCAGTGCCGGCCAATTGCCGTCGAACGTGGTAAGACCGCTGGCGCTCAGATCAGGCGGCGTCGCTGCGGCTACCGGCTCCGGGGCGACCGCCTTAGCCGGCGCAGGCGCAGCTGCCGGCGCTTCGATCGGTGCAGGACGACGTGCCGCCGGCTCAGACGCTCCGGGGCGCACGTTGGAAGCGGAATCCCAGCCGGCAAACGCGGCGTCCATCTCTTCAAGCGACGGCGAAGCAAACTCGCCCGGCATTTCATCCCAGGGCGGCGGGCCGTCATCGGTGGGCGCGGCAACTGCAACCGGCTTTTCACGGCGCTGCGGTGCGGATGCCGGCGCAGCAGCCGGATTCGGACGTGGACCTGCAGCGGATGCAGAGGCAGGCGCGACAGGCGCGGGCGCCGCTACCGGCGTAGCGACAGGTGCAGAAGCTCCGCCGCGGCCACGACTCGACGCCTGACGCGCAGCGGCCAAGGCTTCCATCGCCGGCGAGCGACGCGCTGGCGCCGCAGCCGGCGTATCTGCAACCGCCGCAACGGGCGCAGGTGCCGTCGGAGTTGCTTGGTAAGTCGCACGCGGCGCCTCGACCACCTGCTCCGGACGCACCGCCACGGGCGCAATCGCCGGGGCCGCAGAGCGCGTCGATGCGGTCGGGGTTGCTGCCAGCGGCATCGCCCGCTTCCCGCCACCACCGCCCGAAGGCGGCGGCGCGTCCCCACCCGACTGTCCGGGCTGGAACGCCAGCATGCGCAGCAGCGTCATCGTGAAGCCGGCGTATTCATCCGGCGCAAGCGCCAGTTCGTTCCGGCCCAGGTTGGCAAACTGGTAGAACAGTTGCACCGACTGCGCATCGAAGCGCTCGGCAAGGCGGCGCACATCGTCGGCCTCGGGCCAGTCGTCCTGCACGGCAGCAGGCACGACCTGCGCCAGCGCAATCTTCTGCAACAGGGATGCAAGATCCTGCAGCGCGCCCGAGAAGCTCAGACTGCGCCCGGCCATCTCGTCAGCGATCTCGACAAGCGCCGCGCCATTCTCATCGGCCAGCGCATCGAGCAAACGCACGAGGTAACTCTGGTCGATCGCACCAAGCATGCCGCGCACGGCAGCTTCACTCACCTCGCCAGCGCTGTACGCAATGGCCTGATCGGTGAGCGACAGCGCATCGCGCATCGAACCCTGGGCAGCGGCCGCCAGCAGACGCAACGCATTCGGCTCGTGGGCGATGCCCTCTTCGCCAAGGATGCGGTCCAGGTGAGACACGATGTGCCCCGGCGGCATCTGCTTGAGGTTGAACTGCAGGCAGCGCGACAGCACCGTCACCGGAATCTTCTGCGGATCGGTGGTCGCGAGGATGAACTTGACGTGCTCGGGCGGCTCTTCCAGCGTCTTCAGCATCGCGTTGAAGGCGTGGTTGGTCAGCATGTGCACTTCGTCGATCATGTAGACCTTGAAGCGGCCGCTGGTTGGCGCGTAGACCGCGCGGTCCAGCAGCTGCGCCATCTCGTCGACGCCGCGGTTGGAGGCGGCATCCATCTCGATGTAATCGACAAAGCGCCCGGCATCGATCTCGGTACAGGCGCGGCACACGCCGCACGGCTGCGCGGTGATGCCGCCCTGCCCGTCTGCGCCGACGCAATTGAGCGATTTGGCAAGGATGCGCGACAGCGTCGTCTTGCCGACACCGCGCGTACCCGTGAACAGGTATGCGTGGTGCAGGCGCTGCTGTTCGAGCGCATGCGTGAGCGCTTTCACCACGTGTTCCTGACCGACCAGCGTGGTGAAATCGCGAGGGCGCCACTTGCGGGCGAGCACTTGATAACTCATGCGGCGGATTGTAGCAAAGCGAGGTGGATTTCCGACGCGGCTTCGGAGGGGTCAACCGCCATGCGCGCCGAGCGAATTGCAAGGATATTCAGGTGGGGACGTGGGAGTCGGTTACAATGCCGGTCGGACGGGCCTCCTCGCATGGTGGCGCGGTCAACCTGGTCAGGTCGGGAACGAAGCAGCCACAGCCGTTTTCCGCCAGTGCCGAGGGTCAGGCTCGTCCCCCTTTTCTTTTGCCCGTCCGCATCACCCTCCCCTTTTCTGTTTGTGCCGCCCGCGTCAGAACAACGCGCCTTGGCTGTCGTCGTGTGACGTCTGCACCGGCTTGGGCAACGCGTCCAGGTCGATCCACTCCCCCTGCGCGGTCGCCACGCCTGCGCGCACGGTGCGCCCCGGATACATCGGCGCGACGGCGGCCACATAGCCGCGCAACTGATCCGCATAGGCGGCACGTTCAACGGGCAGCAAGCGCAGTTTGTAGTCGACCACGAGGACGTCTTTGCCACGTTCGATCAGGCGATCGATGCGCAACAGCGCGCCGTCTGGGCCGAAGAGTTCGATCTCGTTATGTGCGGCATCGAAGCGCGCGGGGTCGAAAACGTGCGCGAGCGCCTCGGCTGAAAGCATCCGGCGCACGGCATCGGCGGCGCGCGTGGCGTCGGTTTGCGTGACGCCGGTGGCACCGAACCAGCGCGCGATTGTCTCTGCGTCGGGCGCCTGTTCAGGCAAGCCCCGGCGCGTCAGGCGCTCGAGCACGGCATGCAGCAGTTCGCCCTGCGCGACGGCGCCTTGGTCAAAGACGATATCGGCAGGCCCCTCTGCGGATGCGCCGACTGCACCGACACGCACCGTCACCGTAAGCGGCGCGCGGAAGTCGTGGTAAGAGACCGCCTCCGCCCCTGCCGCATTGCCCGCCGAATCTGCTAGGCCATCTAGCATCGGCGCAGGTGACGCCACGCCTGCCGTGGCGAGCAGCGTGTACCAGCTCGCCGTGCCGTCCACCTCGGGCGCATCACCTTCATCGACTGATTGGGCCGCTGTGACATCGCGCTTGTTCGCCACACCGGAAACGATCAGCGCTTGCCGCGCACGCGTCATCGCCACGTAGAGCAGGTTCCAGTTCTCGCGCTCGGCAAGCTCGTTTTCTTGCTTGAAGAGAGACTCGCGCGCGAGACCGCGCTCGGACGTTTTTCCAAACGCAGAAAAATGCACAGGCGCCTGCGCCCCGGGCGGCCAATCAATCAAGATGCCGGCCGTATCGACACGCGCGTCGCTGTGGTGGCTGTCGAGCAGCACGACGAACGGCGCCTCGAGCCCCTTGGAGGCATGTACGGTCAGGATCTGTACGGCGTCAAGTCCTTCGCTGGCAACTTCGGCATCAATGGCGTCCGGCGCTTCCGTGTCGCCCTGCATGCCTTCGTCAGGGCTTTCGTCCTCGTCACCCTGGCGGATGGCGCGCAGTTCGGCCATGAACTTCGGCAGGCTCGGATAGCGGCCGCCATCCAGATCGAGCGCGAGCTTCAAAAATGCATCCAGGTTGGCAAGCACCTGATCGCGGTTTGCGGCCGGTGCGCGCTCTGCATAGCGGCGCTTGAGTTCGCCCGTGTAGACGATGTGATCGAGCAGATCGTGCACGGGCAGCGTGGGCGCCACTGCCAGCCAGCGCGACAGCATGCGATGCGCGTAGCGCAAGGTGTCCGCCGCATCAGGCTGGGCGGCCAGCGCGATCAGGCGCTCCCACCACGTCAATGCGACCGTGCTTTCGCCAACCCGCGCCAGTGCGATGAGGTGGTCGTCGGTGGCGGCGAAGATGGGGCTGCGCAGCACATGCGCGAGCGACAAATCGGCCTGCGGCGTCATCAGGAAATCAAGCAGCGCGCACAGATCAAGCGCTTCGAGTGTCGCCAGCAGACCGCCACGGCGCGGGCTCAGATATGGCACGCCGGCGTCGCGCAGCGCGCGTTCGTAATCGGCGAGATAGCGTTTGCGGCGGACGAGCAGCTGGAAATCGCTCCAGCGCACGGGGCGCTCGACGCCACCCTCGCGAATGCGCTCGTTAGCGTGCAATGCGCGCAGGCAAGCGGCCACTTGGCGGCCCTCTTCATAGCGCTGCGAATCGCCGGCCTCCTCACGCGGCTCGGTGAGCGTATCGCGGGGGGCGGCTTCGTCAGCCTGTTCGGCTTCGGACACGGGCACCAGTGGCAATAGCAGCGCCTGCCCGATGGGTGCATCCACGGCAGTGCTTTGCTCGGCGTAGATGGGATAGTCACCGCGCGCCCGCGCTTGCAGGAACACGGCATTGACCCACTCCAGCACGGCCGGCGCATTGCGACGCGTGCGGTTGGTGCGCAGCACGGTCGCGTTGAATTCTGCGACCAGCATTTCACGCGCAGCATCGAACAATCGCGCATCCGCGCGGCGGAAACGGTAGATCGATTGCTTTGGATCGCCCACCAGAAACACGCTCGGCTGCGTGCCGGTGCCGGCATAACCGGCCAGCCAGCCCTGCAGGATGCGCCACTGCATCGGGTTCGTATCCTGAAACTCGTCGAGCAGCAGATGTTTGTAGCGCGCGTCGAGCCGCACCTGGAGGTAGGCGGCGGTATCGTCTTGCTGCATCAGGCGCGCGGCTTCCCATTCGAGATCGGTGAAGTCCATCGCGCGCGCCTGGCGCTTGTAGGCCTGATAGCGTTCGATGAGTGCATCGCCCAGCGCAAACAATACTGCGTTGACGGCGCGCACGCGGGCTTCCTGGCGGCGGGCCTGGATGGTGGTCAGCGCTTCGCAGAGCGTGGTGTGCAAGGTCACCAGCGTTTGTGCGTGCTCGTCGCCAACGGCTTTGATGAGCGCCTTGGTCGGCTTGCACGCGCGCGCCTTGCCGGCTTGCGTATGGAAGGCGGCGAAGAGCGCATCAAATGCTTGCGCACGAGCGGCCTCATCCGACACATCGGTTCCGCGCGCTGCGGTGACCGCCGATTCGATGGTGACCGCGCGCTTGCCCTCGGCCGCACCGCCCTGCCCAAGCCAGCCGGACGCGCGCAGCATGTCGGCCAACAACGCCGCATCCTGCAGCGCTTCGATCAACGGATCGACCGTCGCATCGTCGCCAAGCAGTGCGTCCAATGCATCCAGCGGACGCCCCGCCGCCTGGGCCTTGTACGCCCACCAATCGCTGCGCTGATGGAACATTGCATCGAGCAGGCGACCGGCCTGGAAATCGCCGACCAGATCGGCAAGCGCTTCATACGCGGCGCGCAAGTCAGCCTGATCGTCGGCCAGCAAGCCGCGCCAGAAAGGCGCCCAAGCTTCACGCCGCAGCCGCCCGGCATCTTCACGCAACGATGCGCCCTGCTGCACGCCAGACGACAATGGCGCCCCGCGCAGCAGCGAACCGAACCAGCCGTGGAACGTGTCGATCGCCATGCGCGACGGCGATTCCAGCACGCGGGCATACAACCCACGCGCGGTTTCAATCAGCGCGGGCGCATCGCGCTCATCCACCGTGCGCGCGATCAGCTCGCGCACGACGCCTTCATCGTCAGCGCTGGCCAGTTGCGCGAGGATATCGAGCAAACGCTGGCGCATCTCTTCGGCCGCCTTGCGCGTGAACGTGATGGCGAGAATGTCCGATGGTGCCGCACCCGCCAGCAGCAGGCGCAGCATGCGCGTGACCAGCAACCACGTCTTGCCGCTGCCCGCGCACGCTTCAACCACAACGGAGCCCTGCGGGTCGCACGCGGCGCGCGAGAAGGCCTCGGGCGAGACCGCTGCGCCATCGCGTTCGTAAGCGTGATCGCTCATGCCGTGCCCTCCGGCTCACGCGGTGCGCCGTCTGTCCAATACCCCTTGCGGCACAGGCCACGCGCCGCGCAGTAGCGGCACGCCGATTCATCACCGAAGGCCGGCAGCGGCGCACCGGCTGCAAGGGCCGTCATGTCCTTTTGCATCTGTTCGATCAACCAGTCGACGACTTGCGTAAAGTCGGGCAATGCAACGTCGCGCTTGTCCCCGCGTGCCTCGCCGTCCAACGAAACCCAGCCGCCGGAGTCTGCGCGCGCATCGAGCACGCCGTAAAACGGCAGCTGGCAATCCTCAAACGGCGACTTGGCGCGACGCACCAGCACCATTTGCGATTGCGTCTTGTAATCGAGCACCGCCACGCCGTGTTCGGCGTGCACGTCGATGCGGTCGATTCGGCCGCGCAAGCGCAGCGGGCGCTCGTCCGGCAACGTGATGGACGTATCGGCATCGACCTCGCCCGCCTCAAAGCGCCAGCCGTCAGCCTCGCGCGCGGCCTGCCACGCCAAGTACGACGACATCACCCCGAGCCAGCGCCGATAGAAACGCAGCGCGTTGCCATCCTCGGCCAACAGCGGGCCGAACAGTTCATCGGTGATGCTTAGCAGCAAGCCCTGACGATCCGCCGGATCGTGCATTGGCACTTCCAGCAACTGCCGGTGAAAACGATGCAGGATCGCATGCAGGATCTCGCCAATGTCGCGCTTCTCCAGCTCGTCGGACACCTCTTCCAGCTCGCCCAGACGAAGCATGCGACCGACGAAAAACTGGTATGGGCAACGGCGCAGGCTGTTGTAAGCGGCCGCACTCAGCGTGGACGGCACCAGAGACGGAGCGGCGGGCGCGGGCATGTCGGTGGGCTGGCTCGTGGTCTGCAGACTGGGCAACGTGACCGACGTATCGATCCGAACGCCGCTCACCGCCAACCGGCGCTGCAAGCGTTCGAGCCATCCCGAAAGGCGATGCGGCTCGCCGCGTCCGCCATGGCGTTGCCAGGTCAACACCACCTCGGGCTGGTTGAGCAGCACTTCGGCCAGGTCGCGCGCCTGCTGCGCAAAGCGCTGGGCCCGGTCGGGCAAACCGAGTTCGCGTCGCACGTCGTTGGAGAAGAACAGCCACTCCGGCTGCGCCGACGGCAATTGCGCATCGTCACAACCCACCACCACGACGCCATCGAAGCGCCGCATGCGCGCGCCGTTCAGCGGCAGGATGACAACACGCCGATCCGCAGGGGGTGAAGGCTCGCTGAAGACCGCAGATTCGAGCAGCATCGACAGCAACGCACGCCACTCGGTGAGCGAGAACCGCGCGCCCGCATCGGTGCTGCCATGTATGGAAGTCCGCAGGCGGTCAATCCAGTCCAGCAACTGGCGGCCTGCATCGTCGTTCTGCAAACCGGTGCGCATATGCAGACGATCGAGCGTGCCTGCCAGCAGCGTTACCCATGCGTCGAGCGTGGCGCTGCCGGCGCGGCGCCACAGGGCCGCCTCATCAGCCAGCACGCCGAGGCGATCGGCCAGGCGGCTGACCTTTGCTTCGCCATCGGCTTCATTGGTGGAGCGATCGGCCACCAGTCGGCGCAACCGCCCCCAGCCACCCGAAACGTTATGCCGGCGCACGCGACGCTCCAGTTCCGCAACCCATGCGGGCGTGGCAACACCTGCGTCGGCATCGCGCAAACAGAACGGACTTTTGATGAAATCGAGCAGCGCAGCGGTATCGCCATCGCCCTGCACCACGTCGACCCAGCGCATCAGTGCCGCAGCAGCGCGCGTCGTGGAAAGCTTCCAGCCAGTCTCATCGCGCACCGGCACGTTCACCCGGGCCAGCAACGCGCGAACACGCCGCGCGACGATGCGATCCTGCGCCACCAACGCCAGCGAGCGGCGTCCGGCGTTCAACCAGTCGACCAGCGTATGCGCGGCGAAGGCCGCCTCGTCCTCAAAGCGGGCGGCACCCGCAATGCGCAGGATTGGCGCCGGAATCTGCGCGTCGCCAGCATCGTCCGCCGCCTGGGCGGGCGTGGCGCATTCGGGCCAGGCATGCAGCAGCAGATCGCGGAAATCCGCGTGTGTGGCGGGCGCCGCAGACGCGCCGGTTTCAGGGGCATTCCAGTCATAGCCGATGTTGAGCACAGGCACGCGCTCGGCGGCGCGCTGCAGGAAATCCAGATCAACTGCCTCGGGATCGGTCGGGCTCATCCACACGATCGGCCCGTCCAGTTCGTCCAGCAGGCGCCGCATGGCCCGCAGGCGCATTGGAATCGGGTCCGCCGCGCCCGAAAGCAACCGCCAGAACGTCAGCACGATGCGCGATTCGGTACCGAGGAAACGCTCGGACAATTGTGCGTAGATACGCTCCAACGCCTCCGCCAATGCCGACTCCAGCTCGTCGGAACGCCCATCGGCGCCACTGTGCGCGGCATCCAGCGTCAGCCAACGTTGCGACAACTCATCCGACACCGTCACAAGCACCTGCGCCACGCCCCACAGGGCGGCATCGTCCTGTGCGCCAAGCGCTTCACGCAGCCATGCCTGCGTCTTGAGGGCCTGCTGCACGGCGAGCAGTCGCGACAGCGGCGTGCGCGCAACCGGCACACCCGCTTCGGGTGGCAAATCGAGCAGCCAGTGCCCCAGCGTCAGAATGCGAGGGAGCAAGCGCGGCGTGCCGGCTGCTTGCGCACTGGCGTGCAGGGCACTGCGCACCCCAGGAATCTGCGCGGCTGTCGGCACAACAACCGTGGCGGCACGCGAGGATTGGGCATGCACATCCAGAAAGCGCCATGCAGCGTCGGCGGCATGGGAAAGGAATGCTGGGCCAGGCGCGAAGGCAAGCGTCTGCATGCGAGGGAATATGGCGATATACCGGGAAACGTGCGGCTATCGGCCTGATAGCCACAATCAACGATTGAATCGGTTGAAAATGAGGGCGTCGGTACTATATCAGCAGCATCCGCGCCGACAGTGGTCTCAATACACGCCGGTTCGTGTAATCGTGTAATGTATGGGTTCGGCGCACGTCGCCAGCTATTACGAAATAACAGAGGTTCCCGCCATGAGCGAACAGATCAAGTATGTGAGCGACGCGTCCTTCGAGGCAGACGTGCTCAAGTCCGACAAACCCGTGCTGGTCGATTTCTGGGCCGAATGGTGCGGCCCCTGCAAAATGATCGCCCCGATCCTGGACGAAGTTTCCAAGGACTACGGCGAGAAGGTGCAGATCGCCAAGATCAACGTCGATGAAAACCAAGGCGTGCCGGCCAAGTTCGGTATTCGCGGCATCCCGACGCTGATTCTGTTCAAGAATGGAGCTGTGGCCGCGCAAAAGGTGGGCGCACTGTCCAAGTCGCAGCTGACCGCATTCCTGGACAGCCACCTGTAAGCCCTTTTTCGGCTGCGGGCGACCCTTCGCGTTGCCCCTCGCCCACGCTGGCGCACTTCCGCCTGGAAGCTCGCCAGCGTTGTGCTAAGATTGCAGCCAATCTGTTTCTCCGAGCGTTCGCTCGACCTTTCCCCCTCCCCCCGTTTCTCGTTTCGCCGCCCGTTCGGGCCCTTCCCTCATCTTTCGTCTATGCATCTGACAGAACTGAAATCCTTGCACGTGTCCCAATTGCTGGAAATGGCGGGGCAGCTGGAGATCGATAACGCCCAACGCATGCGCAAACAGGAGTTGATGTTTGCCATCCTGAAAAAGAAGGCGAAACAGGGGGAAACGATTTTCGGTGACGGCACGCTTGAAGTGCTGCCCGATGGCTTCGGTTTTCTGCGCTCGCCGGAAACCTCGTATCTGGCCAGCACCGACGACATCTATATCAGCCCGTCGCAGATCCGCCGATTCAATCTGCACACCGGTGACACGATCGAAGGTGAAGTCCGCACGCCCAAGGATGGCGAGCGCTACTTTGCGCTGGTGAAGGTCGACAAGGTCAACACGCAGCCTCCTGAGGCGGTCAAGAACCGCATCATGTTCGAGAACCTGACGCCGCTGCACCCGAACAAGCCGCTCACGCTCGAACGCGATATCAAGGCCGAAGAAAACATCACCGGCCGCATCATCGACATGATCGCCCCGATCGGCCGCGGCCAACGCGCGCTGCTGGTGGCAAGCCCGAAGTCCGGCAAGACCGTGATGCTGCAGCACATTGCGCACGCCATCGCGACCAACCATCCGGAAGCCGAGCTGTTCGTGCTGCTGATCGACGAGCGCCCGGAAGAAGTGACCGAAATGCAGCGTACCGTGCGCGGCGAAGTGGTGGCCTCGACGTTTGACGAGCCTGCCGTTCGTCACGTGCAAGTGGCCGAAATGGTCATCGAAAAGGCCAAGCGCCTGGTCGAACTGAAGAAGGACGTGGTGATCGTGCTGGACTCGATCACGCGTCTGGCCCGCGCCTACAACACCGTGGTGCCGACCTCGGGCAAGGTGCTGACCGGCGGTGTCGACGCCAATGCGCTGCAGCGGCCGAAGCGTTTCTTCGGTGCGGCACGTAACCTGGAAGAAGGTGGTTCGCTCACCATCATCGGCACGGCGCTGATCGAAACCGGCAGCCGCATGGATGACGTGATCTACGAAGAATTCAAGGGCACCGGCAACATGGAAGTGCACCTGGAACGCCGCTTGGCCGAGAAGCGCGTCTACCCCGCCATCAATTTGAACAAGTCGGGCACGCGCCGCGAAGAGCTGCTGATCAAACCAGACATTCTGCAGAAGGTGTGGATTCTGCGTAAGTTCATCCACGACATGGATGAGGTCGAGGCGATGGAATTCCTTCTCGACAAACTCAAGACGACAAAGAACAACGCCGAGTTCTTCGACATGATGCGACGCGGCGGCTGAATCTCCTGTCCGCATAGCGAAAAGCGCACCCATTGTGGTGCGCTTTTTTATTGCTGCGTCAACCGCCTGTTTTTCCAGCGGATTTCCTCGTCATAGCTGTGAAATTCGCTAGTTCGTTTGCATTACAGCGCGGGCGCGCAAGCGTTTGCCACCATCGTCCTTAAACGTCATCGCAAAAGAGAAACTCGGCAACCATACTGCAAGCCTGCCCTGGCCGAGCCGCCTCGGCAAAGAACGAACCACACCAAGAATCGAACGGGGGAAACCATGCGCGAAGAGTCGCTGGAATGTACTGCTGCGTGCCGAACCGTCGTAGTGGCGTCGCGCGCAGGGATGGGGGAGATCGACGAGACGATTCTGGGTGCAGAGTGGCACGTGCGGCGCGTAACGTCGATGCGTGAACTGGGTTGCGCCATTCGCGACGGCGTTCCCATGGCCGGGTTGGTCGATTTCAGCAGCGCGTTCTCCGCTGCGGAGTTGGATTTGCTCGAGCGCTGCATGCAGGTCTCGCATGTAGGCTGGGTGGCCGCCCTACCGCCCGCCATGCTGAACCACGAACGCGTGCGCCAACTCGTGCGCGACTACTGCGTGGACTACGTGCAGATGCCGCTGCGTATGGATGAGGCCGCGTATTCGCTGCGTCACGCCTGGGGCATGGCCTCGCTCGCACAAGAAGTCACGCCGGCGCCCAAGGCGAATCACGCTCGCATGCTGGGCGAGTGCCCCGCCATGCACAGCCTGTTCCGCGCCATCCGCAAGGTCGCGCAGAACAGTGCGCCAGCCTTCATTGCGGGCGAGTCGGGCACCGGCAAAGAGCTGACAGCGCAGGCCATTCACGAAGCGTCCTCGCGCGCGGGCGGGCCGTTCATCGCCATCAACTGCGGAGCGATTCCGCCGCACCTGATCCAGTCCGAATTGTTCGGCTACGAAAAAGGCGCATTTACCGGCGCGCATCAACGTCATATCGGCTGGGTCGAGCATGCCAATGGCGGCACGCTATTCCTCGATGAAATCGGCGACCTGCCGCTCGAGAGCCAAGTCAGCCTGCTGCGGTTCCTGCAGCAAGGCACGATCACGCGGCTGGGCGGGCACCAGGCGATCCCGCTGGACATCCGCATCATCTCGGCGACACACGTGGATCTGGAGGCAGCCCAACACCACGGCGGATTCCGCACCGACCTGTTCCATCGACTGTGCGTGCTGACCCTGTCGGTGCCGCCGCTGCGCGAGCGCGGCAGCGACATCGTGCTGCTGGCCGAACACATCCTGGCCCAGCACGCGAGCGAAGCCTCGCACCGCATCCGCGGGTTCACGCCCTGCGCGTTGCACGCGATGATGCATTACCCGTGGCCGGGCAACGTACGCGAACTCATCAACCGCGTGCGCCGCGCGCTGGTGATGACCGACAACCGCAAGATCTCCGCCGCTGACCTGCATCTCGAAGGCTACGCATCCGTGTCGGGCCAGACGCTGGAAGAAGCGCGCGAAGGCGCCGAGTCGGACGCCATCCGTACGGCCATCGCGCGCAACGGCTTCCACATGGGCATGACGGCGCGCGAATTGGCGGTGTCCCGAGTCACGCTGTACCGGCTGATGCAAAAGCACGGCATTCGCGCAGAGCATCCTCTGCATACGGCCTGAGCGTCGTCCGTCTCATCGGTTTCATGCGATCGGGGGCGTAGCGTTAGCGCTGCGCTCCTGAGGGGCATTGAGGGCAAGAACAAAAAATGACCGACCTGGCACTGCCTGCTTCCCCCAACCGGATTCATCCAGCATTTGGTTCAGTGCATTCAATTCAGTTGCCGGCAACGGAGTCAATCGGCGGTGCCAGCGCCGCAAACGCGGCCAGGTTGGTTTGCATCGGGATCTAGCTCCAGGATGGCTATTAAGAAAAGAGTGCCCGCCGGGGGACGGAGCACGAAACCGTTGAAGAGCCGCTACGCCGGCCTCTTCGGCGCACGTTGCGAAAGCGCCACATTTTGGTGCGCCCAAGGCTGCGCAACCAACGACAACCTTTGCCAAGAGACTGTTGCGGCGCCGGCAATCTGACACGGTAAGCGGCACATACCGCAAAGCACCCCACTTCCGGGGGGATTGCGAAAGCCCCTTCGCCGTTGGATTGTTAAGCCACGCATGCGACGTACTCAGTTCGCCGTCCGTGAGTGCGGACACGACAGAACCGGTGGATGGATCGAATGCGCGGGTGGGAATGAGACCGAATGCGAGTCGCGCCGGCAACGTATCGGCGAGAACGCTTCGAAGGGCGATCAGCGGTGTAACTGGACGCCGCGCGACGAAATCGCCGTCTACTGCAAGCGCAGGCACCATGACGATCATGGCCGTGCGATTTGCGACCACTCCGGTCTTCTCGACCGTCCACCCGAACGGCAAACGTCGAGCACAGCGCTGCGCGATTGTCGGCATGGCTCGCTCCTCCCCGACGGGATATAGAGCGACATCCATGCCATGATGGCTAACGCCTTGTTTTAACGGGATATTTTCCACACGGAGAACCGCGCGACCCTGCATGGCATGCGCTTTTTGTGTCGCGACTGAAACAGCCGTCGCCACAAAATCCGCGGTTATCGGGCGCAGGTGCTGCGGTGGTCGAATTGCGCGCCCTGGCAAACGCTGGGCTACAGTACCCAGGACGCCGCAAGGAGGGTCCCGAGGCATGGCCGTGGCGGCTGTCATTTTTGACTTCCGCCACTAAAATGATTCGGAACGGGGGTCTGCTCCGGCCTGTATCTCGCCTGGGCGACAAGGATGTTCGCAAGATCGGTAACAGGTCGAGAACAACGATGAACACTGTTTTGATCGAAGCCCATCCGTTGGTGCGTACAGGCATTGCGCACCTGCTACGGACGCTCAAGGGCGTCACTGGCGTCACGGTTGTCGAACCGGACGAAGGGATGTTCGACGCCATCGAAACCAATGCCGACGCCGGACTCCTTGTGATCGGCCTGCCGTTGCCACATCTCGACGAGTTGTCGGCCATCGGCGAAATCATGCATCGGCCGCACGCGCGCCACGTGGTCGTGCTGGCCGAATCCGAATCGCCCGACATCATCCGTACGCTCATGCAGATGGGATTGTCAGGCTACACGCTCAAGCATTCGCCGGGCGAAGTCATCGCGGCTTCGCTGGAGCTCGTTCTGGTGGGTGGTCAGTACATTCCGGCCAGCGCGCTGCTGCCGGAATCACGCCTGGACGGCGCACCCAACCCGGCGCTTGCAGGCGACCCGCAGACCGATCCGAAGCTGCTCGGAATCACGCCGCGGCAGTACGAGATTCTGGTGCTGCTCTCGCGCGGGCATCCGGTCAAGACCATCAGCCGCATGCTGAACATCTCCGAGGCGACAGCCAAGGCGCATATCAGCACGCTGTATCGGCGCCTGAAAGTCCGCAGCCGCACCGAGGCCGTGTACGTCGCCAATCAGCGCGGTGCACGACTCCTCTCAGTCGCCTGATTCCCCGACAAGGGCGCTAGCGCGCGTCGCAAAGCTGCAGGCGCCGGCCGATATACTGGACGCATGCTTTCGTCTGTCCTCCGGTGGTTCTCCGGCCGCGCACGCACGCGGCGGCTGAACCGTTACGCCATCTCCGACGCGCTGTGGTTACGTGCGCTCGATAGCCTGCCCTTCCTGGTCGACTGGTCTGACGCAGACCTCGCACGCCTGCGTGAAAAGGCCACGCTCTTCATCGCCGAAAAGGAATTCACCACCGCGCACGATTTGCCGCTCACCGACGACATGGTGATCAGCGTAGCCGTGCAGGCCAGCGTGCCGATCCTGGAGTTGGGCATGTCGTGGTATGCCGGATGGCACGGGGTGGTCATCTACCCCGGAGAGTTCGTCATCCGCAAGGAGGTCATGGATGAAGACGGCGTCGTACACAACGTGCGCGAAGAAGCCGCCGGCGAGGCATGGGAGCACGGCCCGGTCATCCTCTCGTGGCAGGACATTGAACTTGGGGGCGCACTGGCCGCGCCAGGCGCGCAGCCATACAACGTGGTCGTGCACGAGTTTGCACACAAGCTCGACATGCTCAACGGCGAATCGGACGGCGTCCCGGCGTTTTCATCGCGGCTGCATGCCGATGTTGACCGCGAGCAATGGGCCGATGAACTCTATGCCGAGTACGACGCCTTCGCCAATCGTTGCGACCAGATTCCCGAGCGCCGGTGGGGCGACGACCCGATCCTTTCATTGCTCGACCCCTATGGCGCACAGCATCCGGCCGAGTTCTTTGCGGTAGCGTCGGAAGTGTTCTTCGTTGAACCGGTGGCTTTGTTTGAGACGCTTCCATCGTTGTACGTGCTCCTGCAAGCCTTCTACCTGCAAGATCCGGCACGGCGCGTGCTGCATTCTGAACAACGCCCGGAGGGTTTCCTGCCATGACGATTCGCCAAGCGCTTCGCACAACGCTGCTCGGTTGTTGTCTCGCTGCCGGCACAGCGTGGGCACAGCCAGCCGTGCCCGTAATCCTCAGCGTCACCGCCCAATTCGATGGGCAATCAGAAACCAAACGCGTCACGCTTTCGGCCGACACATCCACCACGGGCGAGCACATCGCACTGCTCGAACGTACCCACACGTACGACGTGGGCGGCTCGATGCCCAGGAAAGAATGGGAGGCGCGCTTCGCCGCCGGCCTGCCCGATGACACAATCCCGCTCGGCTGCGACACCACTACCTGCCAATTCATGCGCCACCGCTGGGCCAAGACCGGCGTGGACGTCACCCTGCGGCCGATGGGAGCGTCGGGCGAGTTCCAGACGCTGTCCATCGGTGTAACGCTGCATCGGTTCCAGCCGTCGCCCGACACCGAGGCCCCTGCACACGTCGACACCTGGGCGCGCAACTTCGACACCTCGTTGCGCATCGGCGACACCAGGACCATGGATCTGGACGGCCACGGCGTGCTCACCATCGAGCGTCTGGCCAAACCTTGATCGAAATAGGCTCCTAAAGTCACTTTCCGATGCGCCGGCACGACGGATTTTGCGGCTGGCGCGTTGCTCAAGCCTTTGTTTGTCTGGCATAATCCTCGTTTCTCCACCCGGCAAGTGATTCGAGGGCTGGTCGCACGGTGGCTCCTACCATGTGAGCACCTGAAGCGCGCCGCGAATTGGCTACCTCTACCCCAGGGCCCATCATGAAAGAAGGCATTCACCCGAATTACCGCGAAGTCGTGTTCCAGGACATGTCCAGCGACTTCAAGTTCATCACCCGCTCGACCATCCAGACCAAGGAAATGATCACGCTGGACGGCAAGGAATATCCGCTGGCAAAGATCGAAGTCTCGTCCGAATCGCACCCGTTCTACACGGGCCAGCAAAAGGTTCTGGACACGGCAGGCCGCGTCGAAAAGTTCCGCAACAAGTTCGGCAGCAAGATCGGCAAGGCTGCCAAGTAATACCGGCGCCGGAGACGGCTCAGCGCATGACCCGCTCAGTGCAGACCGTCTTAGTGGTCAGAAAAAGGCAGCTCCGGCTGCCTTTTTTGTTTTTCGGCACATGTTAGGCCGTTGATTCGGCCCCTCTCTTTACGATCAGCACGTCGCTGTGCAACCCCGGCCGGGCTCGCCCGGTCTGACACTCGATGAACACCACCCGCGTCTCGCGCATCCGCCTGACTGCCGCCGCCACCCGTGAGTTGCCGCGTTGGCTGCTGCTCGCCATCTGCGTGATCTACGGCCTGTCGGGCCTGTTTTCGCGCGACCCGTGGAAGAACGAAGACGCCGCCGGCTTCGGCGCGATGTGGACGCTGGCCACCGGCAACGCGCAAGACTGGCTGATGCCGAACATCGTCGGGCGCCCTGTCGTGCAATCGGGGCCGCTGGTGTTCTGGATCGGCGGGGCGTTCATTCGCCTCTTCGGACAATGGCTCGGCCCCGCGGATGCGTCGCGCCTGGCGACCGCCCTCTTCTTCTTCGTCACCAGCGCGTGCATCTGGTATGGCGCCTATCTGCTGGGTCGTCGCGCGGAAGTCCAACCGTTTGAATTCGTCTTTGGTGGCCAGCCCAACACGCGCGACTACGGCCGTACGCTGGCAGATGGCGCACTACTGATCTTCCTCGCCTGCGTAGGCCTCGCGCAGCGCGGTCACGAAACGACACCGCTGGTTGGGGCGCTCTGCTTCGTGGCGGTCGCGGTGTATGGCTTGATCCGAGCGCTGGACAAGCCGGTGCACGGCAGTCTCATCTACGGCATCGGCATCGGTTGCCTGTCGCTGGCGGGCGGCCCAATCCTGCCCCTGACAATCACGGTGGCCGTATTGATCGCCGCGCATGCCACGCGCGTGCTGCCGCTGCGCGCACTGCTCACAGTGGCACTGCCCGTGTCGCTCGTACTGGGATGCTCGTGGCCGGCGATGGCGTACTTGCTGGCAAATAATCCGACTGACGCCGTGACCTACGTTCGCGAATGGGCACGCTTCGATCGCCACCAATACGCTGGCCCGACGGCGCATTCGCTCGGCTTTGTCGCGCGCAACCTGCCATTGTTCGCCTGGCCGGTCTGGCCGCTGGCCGCATGGGCGTGGAAGAGCTGGGGCGGCATGCGCACCGCTCCGCATATCACGTTGCCCTTGGCCGTCCTGCTGCCGCAGTTGGTGCTGCTGCTCATGCAGCCCCACCCGGGCGACGACGGCTTCCTGCTGCTGATTCCACCGATGGCGGTGATGGCCACGTTCGCGCTGCCGACACTCAAGCGTGGCGCCATCAGCGCAATCGACTGGTTTGCGCTGCTGGCCTTCACCATTCTGGGTGGCACCCTCTGGCTGCTGTGGATCGCCAAGATGACGGGCTTTCCGCCTCAGCTTGCGCGCAACGTGTACCGCATCGTGCCGGGCTATCGCCCCGAGTTCAGCTGGACCGCACTGGTCTGCGCACTGCTCGTGACCGCGGCGTGGGTGCTGATCGTCGTCTGGCGTACATCACGCGCACCAAAGGCCATCTGGCGCGCAGTGGTGATCTCGGCCGCCGGCACCACGCTAATGTGGGTGCTGATGATGACGCTGTGGCTACCCACCATCAATTACGCCAAGACATATCGCGATGTCGCGCAGTCGGCCGCCCTCGCACTGCCGCGCACCTACACGTGCGTGCAGCCGATCCGTATGGGCGATGCGCAGCTCGCCTCATTTGCGTACTTCGGCCACATCCGTTTTGGCAGCGCCGAAGACAACTGCGACATCCTGCTGCGTCATGATCCGTACGACTACGGCGCACCGACGAGCGTCTCCAACTACGAGTGGCGCCTGATCTGGGAAGGCCGCCGCCCAGCCGATCGCGATGAGCACTTCCGCATGTACCGCCTGACTGAGGCCGCGGCCGCCAAACATCCGCCGCCCACCCCGGCAACCACACGCCGACGCAAGCTGCGCCAGTAAGGTTTCCGTAGCCCCTCATGTTTGTCGCCGACGTCCGCCGCATTACCGAACTGGCTTGGCCGGTACTGATCGGCCAGTTGGCTGTCATCGCCTTCGGCGTACTGGACACGGCGATGGCTGGCCGCGCCTCTGCAGCAGACCTCGCGGCCATCGGCCTCGGCGGTTCGATCTACGTGACGGTGTACATCAGCCTGATGGGCGTGCTGCAAGCGCTCTCGCCCATCGCAGGACAACTCTACGGCGCGCAAAGGCACAGCGAGATCGGCGAAGAAGTGCGCCAGGCCGCCTGGCTCGGACTGGTGCTCGCCGCGATCGGTATGCTGATCCTCTGGTTCCCCGCCCCACTACTGCACCTGGCGGACGCCACGCCAGAACTCACTGAGAAAGCCACCGCCTATTTGCGGTATGAAGCGCTCGCGTTGCCTGCGGCACTCGGCTTCCGGATCTACTCTGCGTTGAACAACGCGCTGTCGCGCCCGGTGATGGTGACGGTACTGCAGCTCGCAGGCCTCGCCATCAAGTTTCCTCTCAACGCACTATTTCTGTACGGCGGCATGGGCTTCCCGGCGATGGGCGGCCCAGGCTGCGCACTTGCCTCGATGATCATCAGTTGGCTATGGTTCGTCGCAGCGGTCATCATCCTGATGCGCAATCCGGCATATAAGCCGTTCGCGATTTTCACGCACTACTCGCCCCCTAACCGCGCGCGGCTGTGGGCGCTGGTACGCCTGGGCGTGCCAATGGGTTTCACCTACCTGATCGAGATCACGTCGTTCACGTTGATGGCGATCTTCATCGCGCGCCTTGGCACGGTGGTCCTGGCCGGGCATCAGATTGCCGCCAATCTTGGAGCGGTTGCGTATATGGTGCCCCTGTCGCTATCGATCGCGACGTCCACGCTGGCCGCGCAATCAATTGGGGCCCGCGATCGCGTAGCAGCACGGCGCATCTCACTGAATGGCATCAAGCTGGCGGTGATGTGTGCGGTCATCGTTGGCGCGGCCGTGCTGTTCTTGCGGCGGGAGCTGGTCAGCCTATACACGCACGATGCCGCCGTCCTGGCGATTGCGGTGCCGCTGCTGCCTTTCATCGCCTTCTATCAGATGTTCGATGCGCTCCAGGTCATGACGGCGTTCATTCTGCGCGCATACAAAATCGCGCTCATCCCGACTGTGATCTATGCGCTATCGCTGTGGGGCGTAGGGCTTGGCGGCGGTTATGTGCTTGGATTTGGGCTGTTGGGGGACATTGCTGCGGCACTGCGCGGCGCAGCCGGTTTCTGGGCCGCCAATGGGCTCAGTTTGCTGGTGGCTGGCGCGCTGCTGGTCAGCTATTTCAATCGCGTGAGCCGCGCTGCCAATTAAAGCGAGCCATTCACACTCACTTTAAAGCAGCATCAATCTTGATTAGCGTGGCTTGAATTGAAAGCGCAAAAGAAAAAACCCGCTGCAAGCAGCGGGTTTTGATTTGGCGGAGCGGACGGGACTCGAACCCGCGACCCCCGGCGTGACAGGCCGGTATTCTAACCGACTGAACTACCGCTCCGTGTCGGTTGCAAAATCAGCTAGAGACTGATTTTGCTAATGAGCTTCTGGTTAAGCTCTTGTTTTGGCGTCCCCTAGGGGATTCGAACCCCTGTACTCACCGTGAAAGGGTGATGTCCTAGGCCTCTAGACGAAGGGGACAGAAACTGTTTTGCAACGCTTTCTGTCTTACGCTGCGAAGTCCGCTACTATAACGAACTTTTTTGCGTTTTGGAAGCCTCTTTTCAAATTATTTTTTGAATCGAATCTTCCGGCATTTTGGTGGAGCTAAGCGGGATCGAACCGCTGACCTCTTGCATGCCATGCAAGCGCTCTCCCAGCTGAGCTATAGCCCCGAGGTACTGCCTTTTACTGCTTGCTTCTTACTGCATTTCGCTTCGTGTTGCAGCGAAAACAAGAGTATAGGGGAAGTATTTAGCGCTTGGCAATACCCTTTCGCAAAATTTTTTGCGTCGTGCTCGTCACGCCGCCAGACGACGCAGAACAACGTCGCGGCCGAACAGTTCCAGCACGGCATCAATCGACGGCGTTTGCAGTTGCCCGGCCACCAGCAAGCGCACCGGCATCGCCAGCTTCGGCATCTTCCAGCCGTGTGCGGCGAGCACTTCCTTGAAGGCTGCACCAATCGCTTCGCGCTTCCACTCAGGCAGCGCGCCGAGCTTCTCAGCCAGCTCTGCGATGCCAGGGCGTACGTCCTCGGTGAGGTGCAGCGCGGCCAGCTCCGGTTCGACAGCCAGATCGGAGCGATAGAACAGCAGCGCCGTCTGGGCGACTTCACGCAGCGTGTTGGCACGGTCCTTCACGAGAGCGATCACGTCAGCCAGGACGGGGCCACCATCCACCTTGCCACCCAGCTCTTCGATGAACGGCTTCACCAGATCAGCCAGGCGCGCATTGTCGGCCTGCTTGATATAGTGGTTGTTCAGCCAGGCGAGCTTCTCAGGGTTGTATTGCGCGGGCGACTTGCCCAGGTGCTCGAGATCGAACCATTCGATGAACTGCTCGCGCGAGAAGATCTCGGCATCGCCGTGCGCCCAGCCGAGGCGGGCAAGGTAGTTGACGATGGCCTCGGGCAGATAGCCCGCATCACGGTAGCCCGTGACGGCCATGGCACCGTGCCGCTTGCTCATCTTCTCGCCCTGCTCGTTGAGCACGGTCGGCAAGTGGGCGTAGACCGGCGGCGTGCCACCAAGCGCGCGCAGGATGTTGATCTGGCGGGGCGTGTTGTTGACGTGGTCGTCTCCGCGGATCACATGCGTGATCTGCATATCCATGTCGTCAACGACCACGCAGAAGTTGTACGTCGGCGTGCCGTCCGGGCGCGCGATCACGAGATCATCGAGCTCGTCGTTGGAGATTTCGATGCGGCCCTTCACCGCATCGTCCCAAACGACGCTACCGCCGATGGGATTCTTGAAACGGATCACAGGCTGCACGCCGGCCGGCGGCGTGGGCAAGACCTTGCCGGGCATGGGGCGCCAGGTGCCGTCGTAGCGGGGCTTCTCGCCGCGCTCGCGTTGCGCTTCGCGCAGGGCGTCAAGCTCTTCGGTGCTCATGTAGCACGGGTAAGCCAGTTCCTGCTGCACCATCTGCGCGACCACGGCGCGGTAACGGTCCATGCGCTGCATCTGGTAGAACGGGCCTTCATCGATGTCCATGTCCAGCCATGCCATCGCCTCCAGGATCACGTCGACGGCTTCCTGGCTGGAACGCTCCACATCGGTGTCTTCGATGCGCAGGATGAAGTCTCCCTTCATCTTGCGCGCGAAAGCCCACGGATAGAGTGCCGAGCGGATGTTGCCGAGATGGATGAAGCCGGTGGGGCTTGGGGCGAAACGAGTGCGGACGCGCTGTGTCATAGGAATGGCTGAACGAATAAGGCCGCATGGTCGGACCGCGAGCGCGGATCCTGAGCGGCCTCTATCAAAACCGAAATTATAGCAACCGTGCCACGCATATCCGGCCGACCTGTCGCTGAACTTTGGCACAATGGCGGCCGGCCGCAGTGCGCTCGGTTACGACTGAACATCACTGCGCGGCATATCAAACCGCCCCAACCTCCTCATGCAACGCCGCCTCTTCCTGGGCGCCGCCGGCGCCGCCGTCCTCTCCGCCTGCACCGTGACGGGTTTCTCATCCGGCAAAACCGAGACACCTGCCACTCCCGCCACGGCCGTGCTGCCGCCTACGGCGCAGCCGGCCACACAGCCCGTGCGAATCGGATTGGCTCTAGGCGGCGGTGCCGCGCGCGGTTTTGCGCACATCGGGGTCATCAAGATGCTGGAAGCCCAGGGCGTTCAGATCGACTTCATCACCGGCACAAGTGCGGGTAGCGTGGTAGCGGCGATCTACGCGTCCGGCATGTCAGGGCTGGAAATGAACCGCATGGCGCTCAAGATGGACGAAGCCATGATCGCCGACTGGGCTCTGCCGTTCGGCACGCGCTTCGGCGGCTGGCTCAAGGGCGAGGCGCTGGAGAAGTACATCAACCGGCTGGTCAAGCAGAAGACCATCGAGCAGATGCATATTCCGCTGGGCATCGTGGCGACGGACCTGGCGAGCGGCAAGCCGATCCTGTTCCGGCGCGGCAATACCGGTCAGGCGGTGCGTGCGTCGTGCAGCATCCCAGGCGTGTTCCAGCCGGTAACGATCAGCGGCCGCCAATACGTCGACGGGGGACTGGTGGCGCCCGTGCCCGTGACGTACGTCAAGCAGATGGGCGCAACGTTCGTGATTGCGGTGAATATCTCGGCAGACCCGTCCAACCAGGCGGTATCGGGGCAAGCGAGCATGCTGCTGCAGACGACGGCCATCATGGGTCAGAGCATCAACAAGACCGAGCTGGCTCAGGCGGACGTGGTGATCACACCATCGCTGCCGTTTGTTAAGGGCAGCGACTTCACCGCGCGCAACGAGGCGATTCTGGCAGGCGAGCAGGCCGCCCAGGCCGCCATGCCGCTGCTGCGGGAGAAGCTGCATCTGACGCAGACCATCGTCGGCACCCCGCTGCCACCCCGCTGATGCCCCTTCAGCAGGCAACAAAAAAGACCGCCGCGGCGGTCTTTTTTCTATTGTGTGATAGCGAGTCCGAGCGAATCAACCGCCGTACATTGCGAGTGGCTTGCCGGCGGCGTTCGGATCGACGCGCTTGAGTTGCTCGACGAAGTTATCGGCGCCGTCCTTGATGGCCGCACCGGAGTTGCCTTCGATGCGGCGGGCGCCGTTGTAGCGCGTCACCCAGTACGAGGCGGTCATGTCATCCACGCGAATCTTGCTGCCCGTGGACGGTGCGTGCACAAACTTGTTGTCGCCAATATAGATACCGACGTGCGAGAAGGTGTGGCGCATGGTGTTGAAGAACACCAAGTCGCCGGGACGCAGTTCAGCTGTGTCCACGCTGGTGCCGACGCGGCTCATTTCCACAGCGCGACGCGGCAGCAGGAAACCAAAGGTGTCGTTGAAGACGTAGCGGACGAATCCGCTGCAGTCGAGGCCCGATTCCGGCGTGTTGCCACCGAAGCGGTAACGCAGGCCGATCATGCCCAGCGCGTTCATGACCACGTCACCCGTCTTGCTCATCACGTTGGAGATGAGGCCCGGTTTGGCTTCAGGCTTGACGTCGGCGCGGACTTCCGTGTCCTTGAAGACCGTATCAGCGTGCACTGCATTCGACACGATCACGCCGCAGCCGATCACAACCCCTACCGCCAGGCGCGCCATGGAATGAAGTACGAAATGCTGCATTGGTTCTCCCTCGGAAACTCGTAATGATGCGGCGAACATATGCCCCCGCAAATGAGACCAGTCCGAATCTTGTTAAAACAATCTCGCAGGATGATAAAAGTGACACTTTGACTTGTCAAAGGTCGTTACAAATTCTTCGGAATCCACATGCAAATCAGGCACTTAGACATGACTTTGGATGCGCATTCTTACAAAAACCGCGCATCAAAACTGCACTGATTCGGGGCAAACGCGATGGGTTTTACGGGTTATCCCGCGCAGGGATGAGTGAGGCAGCCGCCATCAGCTTGCAGGTGTAGGGGTGCGAGGGGGACGCCAACACCGCTTCAGTGTCACCCTCTTCCACCACTTTTCCATCCTTCATCACCACCACGCGATGTGACATCGCGCGGATGACAGCAAGGTCGTGGCTGATGAATAGATACGACAGGTTGTACTTTTTCTGAAGGGCTGACAGCAGTGAAAGCACCTGCTGCTGGATCGACACATCGAGTGCTGAAGTCGGCTCATCGAGCACCAGCAGCTGCGGTTTGAGGATCAGGACACGGGCAATGGCGACGCGCTGGCGTTGCCCGCCCGAAAACTCATGTGGATAGCGGCCCAGCGCCGTGCGATCAAGCCCCACCTCGCGCAGGGCTTCGATCACGCGGTGACGTCGCTCCGTGGCGTTGATGTGCGGTTGGTGCAGCGCCAGCCCTTCGCCGACGATCTCCTCGATCGTCATGCGCGGCGACAGCGAGCCGTATGGGTCTTGAAATACCACCTGCATGCGCGCCCGCACTGCGCGGCGCTCGTCGCGCGAAATACGCAGCAGCGAATTGCCCAGGAAACGCAGGTCGCCGCTCTTTGCCGCCTGCAGACCCAGCAGCGTCTGTGCGAGCGTGGTCTTGCCGGAACCTGACTCGCCCACGATGCCAAGCGTCTCGCCTTCACGCAGTTGCAGCGACACGGAGTCGACCGCGGTGAACGGGTCGGTCCTGAACCAGCCGGCAAACCCGGGGCGATGGCGTTCGTAGGTGACCGTCAGCTTGTCGGCTTCGAGCAGCACGGGCGCAAGCGGCACCAGCGGCAGCACGTCGCGCTGCGGGCGGCTCTCAAGCAGGCGGATCGTGTACGGGTGCTTGGGCGCGGCAAACACGTCGGCCGTGTTGCCGGTTTCGACCAAGACGCCGCGCTCCATCACGCCAACGCGCTCGGCAAAGGCGCGCACCATGTTCAGGTCGTGCGTGATCAGCATGATGGCCATGCCGAACTCGGCCTGCAGCTCGCGCAGCAATTGCAGGATCTGCATGCGCACCGTCACGTCCAGCGCGGTGGTCGGCTCGTCGGCCAGCAGCAGCTTCGGCGAGCACGCCAGCGCCATGGCGATCATTGCGCGCTGGCGCTGACCACCCGACAGTTGGTGCGGGAAGGCGTCAAACCGGCGCGGCGCCTCGGCAATGCCGGTGCGTTCCAGCAGAGCAATCGCGCGCGCCTTGGCGGCGCGCTTGTCCAGACCCTCGTGCAATTCCAGTGTTTCGACGATCTGGTTGCCGATCGTGTACAGCGGATTGAGCGCCGTCATCGGCTCCTGGAACACCATGGCGACATCGGCGCCACGCAGACCGCGCATCTCACGCTCGCTGGCCGCCAGCAGGTCGCGGCCTTCGAGCAGGATGCGGCCGCTGTATTGCGCGTCGGCCAGCAATCGCATGATCGATAGCGCGGTCACGGACTTGCCGGAGCCCGATTCGCCCACCAGGGCGAAGCGCTCGCCGGCGTGCAAGTCGAGCGAGACGTGCTTGACGGCTTCCGTCACCTCGCCGTGTTCGGATTCGAAATGCACGCACAGATCGTCCAGGCGCAGCAGCGGGCCGTCGTATTTCGGCGTGGAGGCATGCAGATCAACGCGGGTCATTTCACCCCCGCCGGTTTCTGGCGCGTACGCAGTTGGGCGAACGACAGGCGCGTGTCGAAGGCATCGCGCAGCGCGTCGCCCATGAAGGTCAGCAGCACGAGGGTCAGCACGAGCACCACGAAAGTCGACAGCGAGATCCACCACGCATCCAGGTTGGCCTTGCCCTGTGCGAGAAGTTCACCCAGGCTGGGGGTGGATGGCGGCACGCCCAGGCCAAGAAAATCCAGGCTGGTGAGCGCAAGAATGGCCGCACTCATGCGGAACGGCAGGAAGGTGATCACGGGCGTCAGGCTGTTGGGCATGATGTGGCGCCACATGATCTGCCAACTGGACAGGCCCATCGCCCGCGCGGCCTTCACATAGTCGAGCGAGCGGTTGCGGTAGAACTCGGCGCGGACGTAATCCGACAGGCTCATCCACCCGAACAGCGACAGCAGAATGATCAGCAGCCCAAGGCTGGGGGTGAAGATCGACGCGAAGATGATCAGCAGGTACAACTCTGGCATCGAACTCCAGATTTCAATCAGCCGCTGCGACACCATGTCGAAGCGCCCGCCGAAGAAGCCCATCAGCGCGCCCGTCAGCGTGCCGACCAGCACGCCAAGCACCGTGAGCGCCAGCCCGAACAGCACCGAGACACGGAAGCCGTACAGCAGCCGCGCAAACACATCGCGACCACGGTCATCGGTACCGAGCCAGTTCTCAGCCGAGGGCGGCGCCGGGTTGGGCTCTTTCGAAAAATAGTTCAGCGTCTCGTACGAATACGGATTGGGCGGATAAATCGCAAAGCTTCCCGGCTCCTTGAACTTGTCTCGGATGAACGGATCGAGGTAATCCGTCGGGGTCGGGAAATCCCCGCCGAAGGTCGTCTCGGGGTAGGCCTTCACGATCGGGAAATACCAGTGGCCGTGGTACTTGACCACCAGCGGCCGGTCATTTGAGATGCATTCGGCGCCCAGACTGAGCACGAACAGCGCCACGAAGATGATCAGGCTCCAGTAACCGAGCCGATGCTGCTTGAAGCGGCGCCACGCCCGCTTGAGGGGCGACGGCGAATGCCGCACGGGATGCGGCGTTGCCGTATTGGATGGATGCGTGGAAGTGCGCGAATACTGGGTCATGGTTGCCGGCCCGCCTATCGCCCGACCGAGCCGAAATGGATACGCGGATCAACCAGCACGTAGCACACGTCGGAAATCAAGCGCGCGGCCAGCCCGATCAGCGTGAACAGGTACAGCGTGCCGAGCACGACCGGATAATCGCGCCGCACCACCGCCTCATACGACAGCAAGCCCATGCCGTCGAGCGAGAACAGTTGCTCGATCAGCAGCGACCCAGTGAAGAATGCCCCGATGAAGGCCGACGGGAAGCCCGTCACCAGCGGCAGCAGCGCGTTGCGGAAGATGTGCTTCCACAGTACGCGCCGCTCCGACAGCCCCTTGCTGCGTGCCGTCAGCACGTACTGCTTGCGGATTTCCTCAAGAAACGCGTTCTTCGTCAGCATGGTGATGACGGCAAAGCTGCCCACCACCGACGCCATGACGGGCAGCGTGATGTGCCAAAGGTAATCCGTGATCTTGCCGAGCAGGCTGAGCTGATCCCAGTTATCCGATGTGATCCCCCGGATCGGGAACCACTGGAAGAACGTGCCGCCGCCAAACAGCACAAGCAGCAGCACCCCGAGCACGAAGCCCGGGATGGCGTAGCCGACCAACACGATGATGCTGGTCACCAGATCAAACCGGCTGCCAGCCCGCACGGCCTTCGCAATGCCGAGCGGCACCGCTATCAGGTACGTGAGAAAGAACGTCCACAACCCGATCGAAATCGATACCGGCAATTTCGACTTGATAAGGTCCCACACGCTACGGTGCTGAAAATAGCTCTCGCCAAGGTCGAAGCGTGCAAAACGGCCGAGCATCAGGAAGTAGCGCTCGACAGGGCTCTTGTCGAAACCATACAGCGCGCGGATTTCCTTGATCTTCTCAGGATCGACGCCGCGGCGGCCGCGATAGTCAAACGCACCGCCGCCACTGGCCTCGCTGCCTGCGCCGCGCCCTTTCATCTCCATCATCATCTGCTCGACCGGGCCACCAGGTACGAACTGGATCACGATAAACGTCAGCGTGATCACGCCGATCAGTGTCGGGATCAGAAGCAGCAACCGTTTGATCAGGTACGCGAACATGGTGTCACCGATGCGGTCATTTGGCAGCCGATTGGGCGGATTCCGGCGTCCGCCACCACGCCGTCAGCACCCAGGCCTCGGCCGAGTAGTAATACGGCAGACGATCCGGGTACATCAGGTTCTTGTTGTAGGCCACGCGGTGGGAAGCCGAATACCAGTGCGGAATCACATAGCAGCCTTGCATCAGTACGCGGTCGAGCGCGCGCGAAGCGATGACCAGCTCGTCGCGGCTGTCAGCACGCAGCACATCATCGATCAGTGCATCGACGGCGGGCGATTTCAGGCCGATCACGTTATCCGAGCCTGCCTCGTCGGCCGCGGCAGAGCCGAAGCGGTCCTTCAGCTCGTTGCCGGGGCTTTGCGAATCGGGGAAGCGCAGCGAAATCATGTCGAAATCGAACTCCTCCAATCGCTTCTGGTAGAGCGCGAAGTCGGTCATGCGCTGGTTGACCTGGATGCCGAGCTTTTCCAGGTTGCGCGCATACGCCGCCATGACGCGGCTCATGGCGCCGCCGTCGTCAAGCATCTCGAAGACGAACGGCTCGCCCTTGCTGTTGCGCAGCGCGCCGTCTGCGTACGTCCAACCGGCCTGCGCCAACAGGCGGCGCGCCTGCCGCAGGTTGTCACGCAGTGAACTGGGAGGATCAGTCGAAGGCGGTGCGGGCAGCACGCCAAACACGTCCGGATCGAGTTTGCTGCGCAGCGGCTCCAGCAACGCCAGTTCGCCCTTGCCAGGCATGCCCGTAAGCGAATCCGACGCGGCCAGCTCGCTATTGGCGAAGTAGCTGTCGAGCCTGCGATAGGCGCCATAGAAAAGCTGGCGATTGAGCCATTCGAAATCAAGCGCCAGCGCCAGCGCCTTGCGCACCCGAAGGTCCTGGAACAGCGGGCGCCGCAGGTTCATCACAAAGCCCTGCATGCCCGCGCCGTTGCGATGCGGGAATTCGCTCTTGACCAGTTCACCGCTGCGGAACTTCACGCCGACGTAACTCTTCGCCCAGTTCTTGGCGCGGTATTCCACCATGGCGTCGTACTCGCCGGCCTTGAAGGCTTCGAGGCGGGCCGTCTCGTCCTTGTAGAGCTTGTACTGGATGCGTTCGAAATTGAACGAACCACGGCGCACGTTCAGATCACGGCCCCAATAGTCGGGATTGCGCCGAAAGGTAATGCCGCGCGACGGATCAAAGCGCTCGATCACATACGGGCCGCTGGCAATCGGGTCCTGGAAGGTCAGCTTGTCGAACGCGACATCCTTACCGCCGTCCGGGTCGTCGGGCTTGCCACTGCCCTTGCCCCACTTTGGCGAGAACACCGGCAGCCCACCGACGATGAGCGGCAGCTCCTTGTTCCTGCGCTTGAAGTCGTAACGGATGGTGCTGGCGTCCACCACCGTCACCTTGGCCACGTCCGCGGTCATGCTGCGGTAGGCCGGGCTCGCACCCTTGCCCATCAGCATGTCGTAGGAGTATTTGACGTCTGAAGCGCGCACGCGATCGCCGTTGGAGAATCGGGCGCGCGGGTTGATGTGGAACGTGACCGAAAGCTCGTCGGGCGCCACCGTCACGTCGTCGGCAAGCAACCCATAGCCGCTGGCGGTCTCGTCCCAACTTGTAATGAGCAGGCTTTCGAAGACAAGCTGATTCAGCCCCGGTGCCGACGTCCCCTTGATCGTGAAGGGATTGAACTTGTCGAAGCTCGTGCGGCGGTCTGGATTGCCGAGCAGCAGCATGCCGCCGATGGGCGCCTTCGGGTTCAGATAGCCGAAGTTCGAGAAACCGGCCGGATACTTGAGGTCGCCATATTCGGCGTAGCCATGGGCCGCCCAGGCGGGTGTCGCGCAGAGCGCCGCCAGCAGGCTGACCAGCGCCATGAATCGCTTGTGTGTCGCAACGCGCACGCTCATTGCGCCCCTTGCCCCCAATGTCCTTGCATGCGTTGATCCGATTGATCGCTGTCTGAAAAACTGTTTTGGACGATTCTAACGCCCTCACATGGCAATCCGACCAATTCCGGCCCGAGGATCGTCCCGCATTGACAAGACTGGCAGCCGGTCGTGCGGCACTGCGCAAATGCGGAGCCGCCCCGCGCTTTCCGGTATGATCGCGCCCACCTAATTGCCTCGTGCCCGGGATACCGCCGCTGCCTAACCGCAGTGACGAGTAACCCAAGCAACATACGGGCGCGACGTTGCCCCACATTTGTACGGAGAAACCATGGGATTCCTCGCTGGCAAGCGCATTCTGATTACCGGCCTTCTGTCCAACCGCTCGATCGCCTACGGCATCGCCAACGCCTGTAAGCGCGAAGGCGCGGAACTGGCCTTCACCTATGTCGGCGAACGCTTCAAGGACCGCATTACTGAATTCGCCACCGAGTTCGACAGCAAGCTGGTGTTTGATTGCGACGTCAGCAGCGATGAACAGATCGCCAAGGTGTTCGAAGATCTTGGCCAGCACTGGGGTCATTTCGACGGCCTGGTGCACTCGATCGGCTTTGCGCCGCGCGAAGCGATTGCCGGTAACTTCATCGATGGCCTGTCGCGCGAATCGTTCCGCATCGCCCACGACATCTCGGCGTATAGCTTCCCGGCGCTGGCAAAGGCCGCGCTGCCGATGCTCTCGCCAAATGCTTCGCTGCTGGCCTTGACCTACCTGGGTGCTGAGCGCGTGGTCCCGAACTACAACACGATGGGCCTGGCCAAGGCGTCGCTCGAAGCGAGCGTGCGTTATCTGGCCAGCGCGCTGGGTCCGAAGGGCATCCGCGCCAACGGCATCTCGGCGGGCCCGATCAAGACGCTCGCCGCCTCCGGCATCAAGGATTTCGGCAAGCTGCTCAAGTACATGGAAGACGTGGCACCACTGCGCCGTAACGTCACCATCGAGGAGGTGGGCAACGTGGCGGCGTTCCTGCTGTCGGATCTGGCCAGCGGCATGACTGGCGAGATCACGTACGTGGACTGTGGCTTCAACGTGACCGCCGGTGTGCCGGACGTCGTCGGCCAAGGCTGATGCGTTAATGCACTAACGCATGCGCGCGCCATCTTCGGAAGGCGCATGCGTGCGGAGCAGACAAAAGAAAAAGCCCGCATGGCGCAAACCATGCGGGCTTTTTGACGTGCAGTGCAATGCGAGCCGTCACGTCAGCTCGACTCGCATCCGCCTGTTGTGTGCGCTTCCCGCGAGAAGCGCCAAACTGGCGGAGACGGAGGGATTCGAACCCTCGATCCAGGTTTTGGCCCGGATGCTCCCTTAGCAGGGGAGTGCCTTCGACCTCTCGGCCACGTCTCCCAAACTTGCGTCACACGAAGGAGCCCGTGCAACGAAGCGCGTATTCTAGCCACTTCACCCCACCCGGTCAACGACAACTGCATGACACGCGGTGAGAATCTGCGGCCCCGGGGGTCGCCACCCCCGGGCCATCCGGCGCCAGTTCAGCCGATTACGCCTGATCCAGCTCGAACGCCTTGTGGAGCGCGCGCACGGCCAGCTCCATGTACTTCTCATCGATCAGCACCGAGATCTTGATTTCCGAGGTAGAGATCATCTGGATGTTGATGCCCTCCTCCGACAGCGTGCGGAACATCTTGCTGGCGATGCCCACGTGCGAGCGCATGCCCACACCCACCACCGAAACCTTCGACACCTTCGGGTCGCCCGACACGCTGGCCGCACCGATGTGCGCCTTCACGCTGTCGTTCAGGATCGCCAGGGCGCGCTGGTATTCGCCACGCGGCACGGTGAAGGTGAAGTCCGTCTTACCTTCCACCGACTGGTTCTGGATGATCATGTCGACGTCGATGTTGGCGTCGGCGACCGGGCCCAGGATCTGATAAGCGATGCCAGGCTTGTCCGGCACACCGATCACGGTGATCTTGGCTTCGTCGCGGGCAAAGGCGATGCCGGAAATGGCGGCGGCTTCCATGTTCGAATCTTCCTCAAAAGTAATCAGCGTGCCCGAGTTCATCTCAACGTCGAGCGGCATCAGCGGGTCGGTCAGCGACGACAGCACGCGGGTCTTCACGCGATACTTGCCGGCAAACTCCACCGAGCGAATCTGCAGCACCTTGGAACCGAGGCTGGCCATTTCCAGCATCTCTTCGAAGGTGATTTTG
Organism: Ralstonia sp. VS2407; assembly: GCF_052950655.1. Lineage (NCBI taxonomy): Bacteria > Pseudomonadati > Pseudomonadota > Betaproteobacteria > Burkholderiales > Burkholderiaceae > Ralstonia > Ralstonia sp. VS2407. Next base: position 509,776 of record NZ_JBRFVG010000001.1, on the reverse strand, counting down.
TCCAGGCGACGGGCGTCGTCTACCACGCGCGGGTCAGTCGTATAGACGCCATCCACGTCGGTGTAGATCAGGCATTCGTCGGCTTCGAGCGCAGCGGCAACCGCCACGGCCGAGGTGTCCGAACCGCCACGGCCCAGCGTGGTGATATGGCCTTCGCTGTCGATGCCCTGGAAGCCGGTGATGACGACCACGCGACCAGCGTCCAAATCAGCGCGTACGCGTTCATCGTCGATCGACTGGATGCGCGCCTTGGTGTAGGCCGAATCGGTCTTCACCGGCACTTGCCAGCCCGTGTAGCTGCGGGCATCGATGCCTTCGGCATGCAGTGCAATGGCCAGCAGACCCACACTCACCTGCTCGCCCGTCGAGGCAATCATGTCGAGTTCACGCGGGTCGGGCTGGGCCGAAATCTCTTTGGCCATGCCCAGCAGGCGGTTGGTTTCGCCAGACATGGCCGACGGAACGACCACGATCTGGTGACCGGCACGGTGCCACTTGGCAACGCGCTTGGCGACATTCTTGATGCGTTCAACCGAACCCATCGAGGTGCCACCGTATTTGTGAACGATGAGAGCCATCTTGGAAAGATCAGGAGGAGGCGAAGCGGTGCAAAAGCTTTTGAAAATACAGCAATTTGCATCGATCGGCAAGCAATTCACTGCTGCCGATGTGTATCAGGGCGCACCCTCGGTAGCGGCAGACCATGTGACCTGCCAGCCTGCGCCGCTGTGGAGGGCCGCTCGGTTCATTCCCAACCCGGCCGCAAACACCAGGAAGTCGCCCGCATATAGCAGCGGCAAGCGCTGGCGCCCCCAGGCAGGAATGCCAGCCTCCTGGTACGCCTGCTTGAGCGCGCGGGACGGTCCTCCCGGGCGCAGCACGATGCGTTCGCCACCGCGGCGCGGCGTCAGCAACAGCGGCGCTTGCAAGGTTTGCACAGCGATGCCATCGCGTGCCACGGGTGCAAACGACAGCACCCCGCCCCATGCGGCCACATTCACGCGTTGCTCAGCCGGATGCGTCGGTTCAAATTGCGTCGTCTCAACGGCCAACGCGACCAGATCCGATGCGTCGCCGGCGCCAGCGTCGACTCGCGCAACGCCGCGATAGCGCCTAACTTGTCCCGCAGGCAGTTCAATGCACAGCGCCCCATCGTCGCGCGCGTCGACCAGTTGCGTACGCAGATCCTCAAGGCGACGCGTGGAGAGCGCGCGCACCCCCGCATCGGCCAACCAGGCACGCAGCACCGCGCGCTGACGCGGCACGGATAGTGCGCTCAACGCCCCCACATCCAACCCGTCCGCTGAGGCGATCAGCGTCAAATCGGCCCGTGCGATCTCGTCGATCAGCGCAGCTGCATCCGCCAAGTGTCCAGCGCTGCGCGACAGCGCTTCGCGATACGCCGGGAAATGATCCGCCATGCCCACAAGCAGAGGACGCAGCGCATTCCGTGCGTAACGTGCGTCGGCGTTGGACGGATCCTCGACCCAGCTGAGCGCGTGCGTATGTGCGTACAACTCGATCTCGCTGCGCGGCGCATCGATCCACGGACGCAGCAATGTGACAGCGCCCGCCCGAGCCATCGGCATGGCTGCGAGGCCGTCGAGGCCAGCGCCGCGCATCAATTGCAGCAGCACCGTTTCAGCTTGGTCATCCTGATGATGCGCCGTCAGCAAAATGGAGGCGCCTGCCTGGGCGCAAAGCGCTTCGAGCGCGACGTATCTGGCTTCGCGCGCTGCCTGCTCTACCCCCTGCCCCGCATCGACCGCCACATGGACACGACGCGCATGAAACGCGACGCCGGCTGCTTCTGCCATGCGTTGGCTGGCGCATTCCCAAACATCGGCCTCGGCATGCAAGCCGTGGTGAATATGCAGCGCAACGAGCTGCACGTGGGCACCCGCATCACGCCACGCCGCACACGCGTGCAGCAGGGCGGCAGAATCGCGCCCGCCCGACAGGGCAATCGCCACGGTCGGTGCTTCGGCCCCGCCAGAAGCAACAAAGGCCGCACACGCGGCAACGCGTTGTGCGACCTTGTTGACGAGATCAGCCGACGAATCAGCGACCTTCGGTTTCCTTGAACTTGCCATAAGCCATCAGGCGCTCGTGACGGCGCGCCTGGAGTTCCGACGTCTTCATGCCTTGGAACTGGCGCAGCGATTCTGCCAGCGCGCGCTTGAGCATCGTCGCCATGCCCTTCGGATCACGGTGCGCGCCGCCCAGCGGCTCATTGACGATCTTGTCGATCAGGCCGAGCGCCTTCAGGCGATGCGCGGTCAGGCCCAGAGCCTCAGCGGCTTCCGGCGCCTTCTCTGCGGTCTTCCACAGGATCGACGCGCAGCCTTCCGGCGAGATCACGGCGTAGGTGGCGAACTGCAGCATGATCACCGAGTCGCCCATGGCGATGGCCAGTGCACCGCCCGAACCGCCTTCACCGATGATGGTGGCGATCAGGGGCACCTTCAAACCGGCCATCACAAACAGGTTGTGACCGATGGCTTCGGATTGACCGCGCTCTTCTGCGTCAATGCCGGGGAATGCGCCCGGCGTATCGACGAACGTGAAGATCGGCAGGCCGAACTTGTCCGCCAGTTCCATCAGGCGCTTGGCCTTGCGGTAACCCTCAGGCTTGGACATGCCGAAGTTGCGCAGCGCGCGCTCCTTCGTGTCGCGGCCCTTCTGGTGACCGATCACCATGCAAGCCTGGCCGTTGAAGCGTGCCAGACCGCCCACGATCGACAAGTCATCGGCGAAAGTACGGTCGCCGTGCAGTTCGTGGAAGTCGGTGAAGATCTCGCGGACGTAATCGAGCGTGTACGGACGCTGCGGGTGCCGGGCGATCTGTGCGACCTGCCATGGCGTCAGGTTGGCGTACAGATCTTTGGTGAGCTGCTGGCTCTTGGAAGCCAGGCGGGAAATTTCTTCAGAAATGTCGACAGCGGAATCGTCTTGTACGAAGCGAAGTTCTTCGATCTTCGCCTCAAGTTCTGCGATCGGCTGCTCGAACTCCAGGAAGGTTGTTTTCATGGATCTTCTGAAAGGCTCTTGAAGGCGCGCATTCTACCGGATTTTGACCGCCCGGCGACGCGCTCCGTTTCATCGAAATGAACAGATCAATAGGTGGTCGCCGTGTCGAGGCTGCGCCACATATACCAAGTGGCCACAGTGCGCCACGGTTCCCAGTTGGCAGCCACTTCACGCGCTTCGCTGCGAGTGACGGGTTCGCCACTGAAATAATTCTGTGAAATCGCGTTGATGAGCCCGATATCGTCCAGCGGCAGCACGTTCGGCCGCATCAGGTTGAACATCAGGAACATCTCCGCCGTCCATCTGCCGATGCCGCGAATCTGCGTCAGTTCGGCGATCACATCCTCATCGTCCATTTCGGCCCACTTGGCGACGTGCACCGTGCCGTTGCGAAAGTGATCGGCGAGGTCAAGGATGTACTCAGCCTTCCGCTTGGACAGCCCGCAACCCGCCAGCTTCTCTTGGCCGGCACGCAAAAACTGGGAAGGCACGAGCTTGGGGCACACAGCCACCACCCGTTCCCACACCGACTGCGCAGCCTTGACTGAAATCTGCTGACCAACGACCGATCGCGCCAGCGTGACGAACGGGTCGCCGCGCGACGCCAAGTGCGCAGGGCCATACGTGGGGATGATCTTGCGCAAGATGCGGTCTCGCTTCATCAGGTCTGCGCAAGCTTCTTGCCAATACTCGGGTGGGCCAGAAAGCACCACTTCCGCCGGTACAGGCAGCGCCTCGCTAGCGGCGAGCGTTTCAGGCAGCGGCACCTTGCTCGCAGGTGCGCGTTTGGCAGACGCCTTGGCGGCCTTGATCGGTGCGCTCTTGCCGGCGACCGACTTGCTCGCCACACCATCGACTTTCTTGACAGCCACCTTCTTGGCAGACGGCACCTTCGCCGCCGGCGTTTTCTTGGCGGCGGTGCTGCGCACTACGTTGGCTTTCTTGGCCACCGCGTTCATGCGCGTCTCCATTCGGTCACGCCACCCGGCTTGTCTTCCAGAACAATGCCAGCGGCGAGCAACTCAGCACGGATGCCGTCCGCACGGGCGAAGTCGCGGGCAGCCTTGGCCGCGCGGCGCTCTTCGATGCGCGCTTCCACTTCTGCGGCGTCCAGGCCATCGGCCGACACACCGCCCTGCAGGAACGCATGCGGATCGCGACCCAGCAGGCCCAGCACACCTGCCAGCGCAGCGAGCTGGTTGGCCAGCTCGGGCGAGCGCGTCTTGTTGACTTCGCTCGCCAGCTCGAACAACACCGACACGGCGACCGGCGTATTGAAGTCGTCGTTCATGGCTTCGAGGAAGCGCTTGCCATGCGACTCGCTCCAGTCGGGCTTCGCACCCGCGGCCGCCGGCACATCCTTTAGCGCGGTGTACAGACGTGTGAGGGCATGACGCGCATCGTCAAGGTGCGCATCGCTGTAGTTCAGGTCGCTGCGATAGTGCGAGCGCAGGATGAAGAAACGCACGACCTCCGCGTCGTACACCTTCAGCACGTCACGGATAGTGAAAAAATTGCCGAGCGATTTCGACATCTTTTCGTCATTCACGCGCACGAAACCGTTGTGCATCCACGTGTTGACGAACGTCTTGCCGGTCGCGCCCTCGGACTGGGCGATCTCGTTTTCATGGTGCGGAAACTGCAGATCGGCGCCACCGCCGTGCAGGTCGAAATGCTCGCCCAGCAGTTCGCAGCTCATCGCCGAGCACTCGATATGCCAGCCAGGGCGCCCCTCGCCCCATGGCGAGGCCCAGCGCGACTCGGCCGGCTCATCGGCCTTGGCCGACTTCCACAGCACGAAGTCGAGCGGATCCTGCTTGGCATCGTTGGCTGCCACGCGCTCGCCGGCACGCAGGTCTTCGAGCGACTTGCCCGAGAGCTTTCCGTAACCGGGGAACTTGCGCACGGCGTAGTTCACATCGCCGTCGGTGGCCTGATAGGCGAGACCGTTCGTCTGCAGCCTGCCGATCATGTTCAGCATCTGCGGCACGTATTCGGTGGCGCGAGGCTCGTGGTCGGGGCGCTGCACGCCAAGCGCATCGGCGTCTTCGTGCATGGCGGCGATGAAGCGGCCGGTGAGCGCACTCATCGTCTCGCCGTTCTCGACCGCACGCTTGATGATCTTGTCGTCGATGTCGGTGATGTTGCGCACGTAGGTCACCTCGTAACCTGCCGCACGCAGCCAACGCTGCACCATGTCGAACACCACCATGACCCGCGCATGCCCCACGTGACAGTAGTCGTACACCGTCATCCCGCACACGTACATGCGCACGCGGCCGGGCTCGATGGGGACGAACGTCTGTTTCTCACGCGCGAGCGTGTTGTAGATCTTGAGTGATTCCATGAAGCGGTGTCGGGAGACTCAGCGCGCCGCGCATGCGATGTACAACGTTGCGGGCGGACCAAATTGGAGGCAATCGGCGCCGGCGCGGCGCCTGCAAAACTAGCGGCATATCTTACCGGAACTGCGCTGACGGGGCGGCCTGCCAGTGCGTCTGGCATGCTCCCCGTCAAGAACCTTTCCTGGCGCGCACGGCCGCTGCTGCGCACAAAGACGGTTTGTTAGAATGCGGCGGAGTATAACGGAACCGATTCTCATGAACAGACCGCTGCGTCAGACTGCTGCCACCCTGGCTTGCCTGCTTGCCATGTCGGCGGCACCGGCCTTCGCCCAGACCGCCGGCTTTGCCTTGCCGGCCGATTTGATGCCCAGCACGCAGCAAGCGCCGCAGGTCGCGCGCCAGAAGCGCATCGACGACGCGTTGGCCAAGAAGCAATACGCCGAGGCACTGGCCGAACTGGACAAGGACGTCGCCTCCCAGCCGCGCAACGCGCAGGCTCGCTTCCAGCGAGGCGTGGCACTTGCCGGCCTGGGCCGCGCCGACGATGCCATCGTCGCCTTCAGTCAGATGACACAGGATTTCCCGGAACTGCCCGAGCCGTACATCAACCTGGCCGCACTGTATGCCGAGCGCGGCGAGCTACTCCGCGCTCGCGACAACCTGATCATGGCGAACCGCGTGGCGCCGGAGAATGCGCTAGCGCAATCCAACCTTGGCGACGTCTACGTCCGCCTGGCCGCACAGTCCTACCAGAGCGCGATCAAACTGAATCCGAAGAACGCCACCGCGCGCGCGCGTCTGGATGCCCTGCCTGATCTGCCGGGCGTGCATCCCTCGTCCAAACCCGCCACGCCCACGCTGCCCGCAGCCAGCGGCGTGAGCGCCAAGCCAGCGAAGCGTTAATCAGAAGACGCGGCCCCGATCCTGCTTTTCCCACCCACAAGCTCTCTCTTCCTGACCATGCTCCGTATTCGCTCCCTCTTTGCCGGGCTCGTGTGTGCACTGGCCGTAACCGCCACCGCAGCCACCGCAGCCACCGCGTCCGCGCCGCGCGTCCAGTTCAAGACGTCGATGGGTAACTTCACCGTTGAGGTATATCCGGATAAGGCACCCAAGACGGTCGCCAACTTCCTGCAGTACGTGAAGGACGGCTTCTACAAGGGCACGATCTTCCACCGCGTGATGGACGGCTTCATGATCCAGGGCGGCGGCTTCACGGCCGACATGAAGCAGAAGGACACCCGCCCACCGGTCGAAATCGAATCGAAGAACGGTCTGAAGAACGACAAGTACACGATCGCCATGGCACGCACCATGGACCCGAACTCCGCCACCGCGCAGTTCTACGTGAACGTGGTTGACAACAACATGCTCAACTACCCTGGTCAGGACGGTTACGGCTATACCGTCTTCGGCAAGGTGGTCGATGGCACCGACACCATCGACAAGATCAAGGCGGTGGAAACCACCACCAAGTTCCCGCACCAGAATGTGCCCGTGAAGCCGATCGTGATTGAATCGGCCACCGTCGTCTCCAAGTAACGCATTTTTGCCCCACCCAAGGAATTCACCATGACCCAAGTCAAGCTGCACACCAACCACGGCGACATCACCCTGGCCCTGGACGCTGAGAAGGCACCGAAGTCGGTTGCCAACTTTGTCGCCTATGTGAAGGATGGCCACTACAACGGCACGGTGTTCCACCGCGTCATCAAGGGCTTCATGATCCAGGGCGGCGGCTTTGAGCCGGGCGAGAAGATGAACCAGAAGCCCACCAAGGCTCCGATCGACAACGAAGCCAACAACGGCCTGAAGAACGAGCGCGGCGCCATTGCCATGGCACGCACCAACGATCCGCACTCGGCCACGGCCCAGTTCTTCATCAACACGGTTGACAACGACTTCCTGAACCACACGTCGCCGACGCCGCAAGGCTGGGGCTACGCCGTGTTTGGCAAGGTGACCGAAGGCATGGATGTGGTCGACAAGATCCGCTCCGTGCGCACCGGCAACCGCGGCTTCCATCAGGACGTACCGATGGAAGACGTGATCATCGAAAGCGCTGAAGTGATCGAATGATCGACGCAGCGCACGCCGCACAGGCCTCCGCGCTGAAGACACCGGTCCGGGTTTCCGGGCCGGTGTTTTTTATTTCGGATCTGCACCTGACGGCCAGCATGCCGGCCACCGCCGCCGCGTTCGAGCGCTTCCTGCGCGCACGCGCCCGCGAGGCACGCACGCTCGTCATCCTGGGTGACTTCTTTGAATACTGGGTCGGCGATGAAGAATTGGCTGATCCGTTCCACCGGCACATCGCCAACCTGCTCGCCGAACTGGCCGCGGCCGGCACGCGTGTGCTGTTCATGCACGGCAATCGAGATTTCCTGCTCGGCAAGCGTTTTCTGACGGCCGCGCACGCTACGCTGTTGCCCGACCCCACCGTGCTCCAAGCGGACGATGGCCCGCGCATCGTGCTTGCCCACGGCGACGCCCTTTGCACGCGCGACACGGCCTACATGCGCTTTCGCCACTGGACGCGCAAGCGCTGGGTTCAAGGGATATTCCTGGCGATGCCGCTGCGCTGGCGCTTGAAGGTCGCGCAGAAGATGCGCGCAGAGAGCGAAGCCGGCCGTGCCATGTCCGCCAATGTCGCCGGCGAGCCCCGCGCCGCCGCGATGATGGGTGACGTCGCTCCAGAGGCGGTGGACGCACTGCTCAAGGCATCAAACACATCCACGCTCATCCACGGCCACACGCACCGCCCGCAATTGCATCACGAGCCGAGCGGCAGCCGCTGGGTACTTTCCGACTGGGATTTCGAGCAAGGGCAACCGCGCGGCAGTTTCCTCAAACTGCAGGACGGCGCACTGACGGTCGAGCAAGTGACGACATAAGCCGCCGCCACCTGCCCACCTGACCTTGCTTACTTGAGCATCCGCTTCAGCTCGCTCGCATCGAACGGGTCGTTCGGGGAGTTCTCCAGGTGCGCACCCAGGCGATCCAGCGCAGAAAGAATGGACTCGATGCGCTCCTGCTGAAGCTCGCTGTGGTCGATCAGCCGTTTGAGCGCCAGCGATACCGGATCGTCCGCATCCGGCGTGATGCCATACGCGGAAAACTCCTGCTTGAGCGCGGACCGGGCCTCGGTAGCGACATCGCGCTCGATGATGCGCGCCGGAATGCCAACCGCCGTTGCACCCGGCGGCACCGGCTTAAGCACGACCGCGTTGGACCCAACACGCGCCCCATCCCCGATGACAAAGCCGCCGAGCACCTTGGCGCCCGCACTGACCACCACGCCCTTGCCAAGCGTCGGGTGCCGCTTGGCGCCTTTGTAGAGCGATGTTCCGCCCAGCGTGACGCCCTGGTAGATCGTGCAGTCGTCACCGATCTCGGCCGTCTCGCCAATAACGACGCCCATGCCGTGGTCGATGAACACGCGCCGGCCGACTGTCGCGCCGGGGTGGATCTCGATGCCGGTGAGAAAGCGCCCGAGGTGCGAGAACCACCGCCCAAGCAAACGGAAGCCGCCATGCCAACACGCATGCGCGATCCGATGGACGATGATGGCGTGCAAACCTGGGTAGCAGGTCAGCACTTCCCAGCGGCTGCGCGCGGCCGGGTCTCGCTCCATGATGGCGCCGATATCTTCGCGAATGCGTGTGAGCATCTTGAGGTGTGTGAATCGTTATTTCTATATGCGCGATGCGCTGAGGGCAGTGTAAGGCATTGCCTTTCCGCGCTGCGGCAAGGGTTTTAACCAGACATGCAGGGGATGCCGCCCAGGTCGATCAACAACGGGCGGCTCTCAGGGCGGTCAGCGACAGTCGTCGGCTGCGCCGGTGGGCGGCGTGGTGGCTGTGGCGCGGCGGCCCAGCATGCGCTTGGCAATCCCCCGCAGGATGTTGACCTCTTCGGTCTCCAACTGCGTGCGGGCAAACAGCCGCCGCAGGCGCGACATCAGCTTTTTCGGCTGGGCGGGGTCCAGAAAACCGATCTCGACCAAGCCCTGCTCCAGATGTTCGAACATCCCGTCGATCTGCTCGGCCGTGGCCGGCTCGCCGACAAAGCCGACGCCTTCCATGCGGGTGTCGCCCGTGCCCGTGCCGGCCAGCAGCGCCATCCGGACCTCGTACGCAATCAACTGCACCGCCTGCGACAGGTTCAGCGAGGCATACGCCGGGTTGGCTGGAATGTGCGTGACGACGTGGCAGCGCTCCACCACCTCGTTGGGCAAACCGAATCGTTCATTGCCGAAGACGAACGCGACGGTGGTGTCCGGCGCGGCCAGCAATGCGGCCACTTCTTCTGCCGCGGCACGCGGGCCGATGCGGCGCGGGCCGAATTCACGCGGGCGGGCAGTCAATGCGATGGTGAGCGAGGCGCCGGCCAGCGCTTCGCCAATGTCGTCTACCACACGGGCGGCGGCCAGCACGTCATCGGCACCGCTTGCCATGGCAACGGCATCGGCGTGGCGTTGGGCGTCGGCCTCGCGCGGGCGCACGAGCACGAAGCTGCCAGGCTCGCCAAAGCCCATCGTCTTGAGCGCACGTGCGGTGGAGCCGACATTGCCGGGATGACTGGTCTCGACCAGCACGAAACGGCACCGTGCGGCGCGCTGGTGCAGCGTTTCCGGGTCGGCGGGGGTGGTGTTTGGGGTGCTCATTGGCGCAATTCGCGGGGCGCCGGAGGCGGGGTTCATATACAATACGGCCACTCTTTTGACGGCGGGCAGGATCGCGAGATTGGCCCGCCGCTCGTTCTTCTACAATTCGTTGTGTTGTTTCGCCTGCGGCCGCTTCCGAAAAATCGGCGCGCCAGGCGCGGAGATCCCACATGCATCCGATGCTCAATATCGCCGTCCGGGCTGCTCGCAAGGCCGGCACCGTCATCAACCGCGCGTCCTTCGACGTCGATAGCCTGCGCACCGAGCGCAAACAACACAACGATTTCGTTACCGAAGTCGACCGCGCAGCTGAAGCGGCGATCATCGAAGTCATCAAGACTGCCTACCCCGATCACGCGATTCTAGCGGAAGAGTCCGGCCAATCCTGGGCCGACGGCGAAACGATCAGCGAAAACGTCTGGGTGATCGACCCGCTCGACGGCACCACGAACTTCATCCACGGCTTCCCGCAGTACGGCGTTTCCATCGCGCTGATGCAGCGTGGCGTCGTCACGCAGGCCGTGGTGTACGACCCGACGCGCGACGAACTCTTCACCGCCTCCAAGGGCGCCGGCGCGTTCCTGAACAACCGCCGCATCCGCGTCACGCGCCGCGATAAGCTGGCCGACTGCCTGATCGGCACAGGTTTCCCCTACCGCGACATGGAAGGCCTGTACGACTACACCCGCCTGTTTGCGACCATGACGGAAAACTGCGCCGGCCTGCGTCGCCCCGGCGCTGCTGCGCTAGACCTCGCCTACGTTGCCTGCGGCCGCCTCGACGGTTTCTTCGAGCAGGGCCTGAGCAAATGGGACATGGCCGCCGGCTCGCTGCTCGTGACGGAATCGGGTGGTCTGGTGGGCAACTACACCGGCGAATCGGGCTACCTCGACCAGGGTGAAATCCTGGCCGGCAACCCGAAGGCCTTCGTGCAGATGATCAAGATCACCTCGCCGTTCTCGCGGTCGAAAGCTGAGGTTTGATCGGTGCGCTGCTTGCCAGTAGGCGCCGATAGAAAAAGCCCGCTTCATGCGGGCTTTTTTTCACCGTCCGGCTTACTTCTTTGTGACCGGAGGCTGGTTTGGCGCAAAGCTCAACGACGGCAGTTCGGCCTGCGCCTTTTCCGGCGTTTCAAGCTCCGGCACCACGCGACCGACAATCAGACCCAGCGATGGCGACGTGCGCACATACTTTGTCTCGCCGGCGTCCAGGGCGAAGCTCAGCGTCTTCTCGGTCTCGGTAGCCGTTGACACGACATACTTGCCTGCCGGCCGGTCAACAAAGAAGAAGCCACCCGGTTTGGATTGACCGACCACTTCGTTGTTCAGCTTGATGTCCGGTTGCAGGGCCGCACCGATCAGCGACGACGAGCGGAAGAAGTACACGCGCCCCTGATCCTGCTTGAGCGTCGGAATCGACGAAGCCATTTCGGAATACTTCACGCCCGATGCGCAGCCCGCCATCAGAACGGTGATACCGATGGCCGAAGCCAATGCGCGCAAAACTCCCTTCATTGTGATTCTCCTGTTGTGATGGATACAGCTGTGGAAAGCGGGGAGTACGCCTGCTCGCCGGGCAGGTAAAACCCGACCAGCCGTTGACCGGCGATCACGAGATAGGCTTCGTGGACCTGGCGGCCTTCAATCGTGAAGATCGTGCCGACCGGGCGATAGACAGCGCCTTGCGGCAGCGTACCCACGCGCTGCCAGCTGGAGCCGGCCGCAAGCGTGCGCGTATAACCCGTCTCCAAGCGGATTTCCGTTGCCGATTTCAGTTGAATTCGCGATGGTCCCGTCGCGTCGTCAGTGGCCAGCGTGGCTGGCGCCGTATGTACCATCGGCGCGCAGGCGCCCAGGCAAGCCACGGCAATGCAGGCCACGGCCCAATGCAGCATTGGCTTTCGCACAACTCCCTCCAGAATTTTCTTATCGGTACCGAGGCGGCACTCTGTGGGAAGCGATGTTAATGAGGTGGCGCGAGACTGGCATCCCCTCGAAACGGGTTTTTCGCGGGGGTTGCAATGCACGTTGCTAACAACCGATATAAGCAACACTTAGTGCGCATGTCCAAGCCGTACCGCCGAGGCCTTTCGCATTGCGTGCAGAGGAGCGTGCGCGGCAAACGGCCGCGGCATCGTCAAGCCTGTGCCGCACCGCGCCAATGCCGCAAAACAAACCCTCGCCACCCGCACGGGTTTTGCAACGGGTGCCCCTCAATCACAATGCGATTCGCCTACAACTGTCATTGCCCGCCATGAAAACCGCCCTCGCTCTGCGCCACGTTCCGTTCGAGCATCTCGGCATCCTGCAGCCGCTGCTGCAAGCGCGCGGCTACACCGTGCGCACCGTGGACGTGGGCGTGCAGCCTGTGCCTGCCGACGACATGGCGGTGGCCGATTTGCTGATCGTCCTGGGCGGGCCAATCGGTGCATACGACGATGCAACGTATCCGTTCGTGCGCGAGGAAGCCGCCGCCATTGCGCAGCGACTGGCCGCACGCAAGCCGCTGCTTGGCATCTGCCTGGGGGCGCAGTTGATGGCACGGGCGCTGGGTGCGGCGGTCAAGCCGATGGGCACGAAGGAGATCGGCTTTGCGCCCATCACCCTCACGGCCGAAGGCGCAGATTCGCCGCTCGCGCCGCTGGCCGACGGCACGCCGGTGCTGCACTGGCATGGCGATCGATACGACTTGCCGCCGGGCGCGCGACGGCTGGCATTCACGGCAGTCTGCGCAGAGCAGGCCTTCGCCATTGGCAACCACGCATTGGGGCTGCAATTCCATCTGGAGGCAAATCTGAAGGAGCTGGAAGCCTGGTTGATCGGGCATGCGGCGGAGCTCAGTGCCGCAGGCATCGACCCGCGCGCGCTGCGTGCTCAGGCACCGGCAATTGCGGAACGCCTGGCGCAACGCGCGCGCGAAGTCTTCATCGCCTGGCTGGATGGCGCGGAGGCGGCATGACGCTGCCTGGCCCTATTCGCATCGATACCCTCCTCACCGGCCGTGCTGTCGATTACACGCGTCCGGGCTCACGTAGCGCCATCGATAAGCGCACCGTGAGCGACGCGGTGAAGGTAGACATCAACGGCATCGTCGGTGATGAGCAAGGCGATTTGCGGGTGCACGGCGGCCCCGACAAGGCGATCCACCACTACCCGTTCGACCACTACGCGGCTTGGCAAACGGACATCGGCGCGCAGCCCCTGCTCGCACAGCCCGGCGCTTTCGGCGAAAACCTGAGCACGACGGGCATCACCGAAGCCGACATCTGCGTGGGTGATCGCCTGCGTGCGGGCAGCGTGGTGCTGGAGGTGTCGCAACTGCGTCAGCCATGCTGGAAGCTCAACGACCGCTTCAACGCGCGTGACATGGCGCGCCGCGTGCAACACACAGGGCGCACCGGTTGGTACTACCGGGTGTTGGAAGGCGGCACAATGCGCGCCGGTGATGCGCTCGAATGGCTTGAGCGCCCATGGCCGCAATGGCCGCTGGCGCGTGTGCTCGACGTGCTTTACCGCAACATGCTCGATCGTGCGGCGCTGGCCGAGATGCTGACGCTGCCGCTTACGCCGTCATGGCGCAAGCTGGTGGAGGGCCGCCTCGCACGCGGCGAGGTGGAAAGCTGGGCCAAACGCATTGATGGCCCAGCGCTCGATGCCTGAGTTCTCAACCGATCAGAACGTTTCCCAATCGGCGTCGGAACCGCCACCGGCCACGGCCAGAGGTTGCTTGCGGGCGGGAGCAGCTGCGGCAGGTGCGACCGGCGCAGACGCCGCCGGCTGAGCAGCGATCTTCGGTTCACGCTTGCGCAGAGCCGCGCGCGGGGGCTTGGCCGCGCTGACCGGCTTTGCTGCGGCCTTGGCCGCAGGCTTGATAGTCTTGTCAGGTTTCGCCACAGCCATCGCGGCGGTCTCTGCCCCGTCCAACCGGAACTGCGACACCACCTGCGTGAGGTTCTGCGCCTGTTCTTCAAGCGACTGTGCCGCGGCAGCGGCCTGCTCGACCAGCGCGGCATTCTGCTGCGTCACCTGCTCCATTTCCGTCACGGCCTGGCCGATCTGCAGGATGCCCTGCGTCTGCTCGGCCGATGCGGAAGCAATGTCTTCAACAATATTGGCGACGCGGCGTACGGCCTCCACCGTTTCGGTGATGGTCTCGCCGGCCTGCGCGACCTGCGTGTGGCCCGCTTGCACGCGCGACACTGAATCGTCGATCAGCGTCTTGATCTCCTTGGCAGCGGCCGCACTGCGCTGAGCCAGCGCGCGCACTTCGCCAGCCACCACGGCAAAGCCGCGGCCTTGCTCGCCAGCGCGAGCGGCTTCCACGGCAGCGTTGAGCGCCAGGATGTTGGTCTGGAAGGCAATGCCGTCAATCACGCCGATGATGTCGGCCATCTTGCGCGAGCCTGCGCTGATGTCATCCATGGTGGCCACCACGCCGCGCACCACGTCGCCGCCGCGCGAAGCCAGGTCTGCCGCATTCGAAGCCAGCGCGCTGGCCTGACGGGCATTCTCGGAATTGTTGGTCACCGTGGAGGTCATCTGCTCCATGCTCGCGGCGGTCTTCTCCAGCGAGGCCGACTGCTGCTCGGTGCGCGTGGACAGATCAAGGTTGCCGCTGGCGATTTCGTGCGCGCCGGTGTTGACCGAATCCGAGCTGTTGCGCACCTGGCGCACGGTGTTCACCAGGCTTTCGCGCATGCGGCCCACAGCGGCCAGCAGACGGCCGAGTTCATTGCGGCCACCCGTTTTGACGTGAACGGCCAGATCGCCTTCAGCCACGCGGCTCAGCACGGTCACGGCTTCGTTGAGCGGCGTAATCACAAAGGCCCTGAGCCCGTAGAACACCGCCACGATCAACGCCAGTGCCATCGCAATACCGAGTGCCACGAACTTCAGAATCGTTTCATAACGCGCGCGGCCATTGTCAGCCTCGTCCTTGGCCAGCTTCTTGACGAGTTGCTGGAAATTCTCGATCTGCACCGACCACGCTGCACCGGTATCGGTCACGTCCTTGTAGTTGATCGGGGCATAGGCTGCGGCATCACCGGCACGCAAGGCGGCGAGGGCGCGCTGCACGGCTTCGATGTGCGTCTGTGCGGCCTGGACGATCGCCTGGTGCTGCGATTCGTCGACACCTTCGATGGGCGGCGCATTCTTGAATGCCTCCACCTGCGCGATGGATTTCTTCAGCCCTTTCTCCGAACTGGCAAGCGCTGCTGCCTTGGCGGCGTCATCCATGTTCTCGCGCAGGACGCTATACAGGCGCGACATGCCGGTGCGGGCACGTTGCATGTCCTTGTACGCGTCGTTCAACAGCATGCTGCGGTCAGAAATCTCATGCACGCGTTCAGTGGCAGTGTTGGTGGTGCGCAGGGCCAGCACACCCACCGCCGCCCCGACCACGATCATCAGTGCAAAGGTGATCAGAATCGCCAGCAGGCCAGCGCGCACGCTGGTGTTCTTCAAAATGCGGTCCATCTTGTCTCCGGAATCCGGGCAGGCAAGCACGCGATTGCGTGCGTGAAGTCAACGAGGTGAAAGTCGGTCGCAGGTCAGAACGTTTCCCAGTCCGAATCGTCTCCTGCGGCCACCAGCGGCTTCGCTTTGGTCAGGCTTGCCGGTATCACCGCCGGTGCGGGCGCACTCGTCTCGGCTCGGTCGACCGGCTTGGCCGCCGCCTTGCGCAGCACAGGCGGCTTGCGCGACGTCAGCCTGGGCTTGGCCGCATCGGTGCTCGGTTTGGCGGCCCCGCGGCGCGGCGCTTCATCCTTGGGCGCTCCCGGCGCTGCTACTGCGATTGATTTGACCGGCGCAACAACTGGCTCAACCTTGGCCACCATGGCGGGAGCACGCAGCGCATGCGCGTCGAGGCGGAATTGCGCCACCACCTGCGTCAGACTCACCGCCTGCTCTTCGAGCGATTGCGCGGCTGCGGCGGCTTGTTCCACTAACGCGGCGTTCTGCTGCGTGGCGTCGTCAAGCTGCGTGACGGCGTGGCTCACTTCTTCGATCCCCGAGCGCTGTTCCTGGCTGGCCGACGAAATCTCGCCAACGATGTCGGTCACGCGCTTCACGCTCGCAACGATTTCGCGCATAGTCGTGCCGGCCTCTTCCACCAGCGCGCTACCTGCATCCACGTTGACAACGGAATCGTCGATGAGCGCCTTGATCTCCTTGGCGGCAGCGGCGCTGCGCTGCGCGAGGCTGCGCACTTCACCAGCCACCACGGCAAAGCCCCGGCCCTGCTCACCGGCACGGGCCGCTTCCACAGCAGCATTGAGCGCGAGGATGTTGGTTTGGAAGGCAATGCCATCAATCACGCCGATGATGTCGACGATCTTGCGCGACGACGCGTTGATCGAGCCCATCGTCTCCACCACGCGCGTCACCACATCGCCGCCGCGCACGGCCACATCCGAGGCGGACGCCGCCAGTTGGTTGGCCTGCTGGGCGTTGTCGGCGTTCTGCTGCACCGTCGACATCAGCTGTTCCATGGCAGAAGCCGTTTCTTCGAGCGAGCTGGCCTGCTGTTCGGTGCGCGACGACAGATCGAGGTTGCCGCTGGCGATCTCGCGCGTGGCGGTGCCAATGGTTTCCGAGGCGCCCTTGATGCGGCCGATGGTCTGCACCAGCGCGCCGCGCATGCGGCTCATGGCGTAGAGCAGGCTGTGGTTGTCATCGGCACGGGTGGCAATTTCGACCGTCAGGTCACCGCCGGCGATGCGATTGGCCACATCCGCCGCGTAGGCAGGGTCCCCGCCGAGCGTGCGCTGCAGCCCGCGGTTCGCGATACCGCCCAGCAATACCAGCAAACCGGCCACCAGCACCAGCAGGCCGCCCGTCTGGTACAGCGAAGTCATGAACGCGGCATTGATGTCGTCCATGTAGACGCCGGTCGAGAAGACCCAGTCCCACGGCTCATAGCGCATCGCAAACGCCGTCTTGGGCACCGGCTCCGTGCCGCCGACCTTCGGCCAGACATAGCTGGTGAATCCGCCCTTGGGATCTTTGGCCGCATTGGTCAGGCCCATGTAGACCGCATTGCCCTGCGCATCCTTGAAGCCGGATTGGTCCTTGCCGACGAACTCCGGCTTGATCGGGTGCATCACCACCACATTGTTGGAGCTGGTGATGGTGAAGTAGCCGTCCTTGTCGTAGCGCAGCGCCTTGAAGCGGTCGATCGCCTCCTTCTGCGCGGCGTCTTTGGTCAACGTACCGTTCTTCGTCAGGTCGTCGTACTGCTTGACCAGGTTCATCGCCATGGTCGTCACGCTGACGAGGTTGTTCTTGCGCTCCTCCACGCGGATCTCGCGCGCCTGATACGCGTTGAATACCGAGATCAAGGTCAGCGCGACAAGGCTGATGACCAACGGCAGCCAAAGCTTTTGGCGAAAGCTGAGCTTGCTCATTCCAGAGTCTCCGGATGCGGAACCGCGAGGCGCCGTTTGCGCAAATGCGATTCCACTATGGTTTTAGGGGTCCGGATGGTCTATCGGCAGGCAGGGCCCCAATCTTGAGGGCGCGTACCCGCGCGCCGAGCGGCTGCGCGGCATTTCGGCCTTCCCACGACGACGGGGGCGGCGATTGATCTTTGCAAATCACGCTACATTGGTCAGAATTCTTTTGATTTGGAATTGACAATCGACGATGAAAACCACGCTCGAAGAACTGCTCGCCTTCCGCACGGTGGTCGATACGGGCTCCGTCACGGCCGCTGCGGAGCAACTCGGCCAGACTGTGTCGGGTGTGAGCCGGGCGCTGCGCCGCCTGGAAGAGAAGCTGGACACCACCCTGCTCTCGCGCACCACGCGGCGGCTGTCACTTACTGACGAGGGCGCGACATTTCTGGCGCAGGCGCGCAGGATCCTCGCCGCCGTCGATGAGGCCGAGGAGCAGATCGCCCTGCGCCGCCAGCAGCCAGCCGGCCGCCTGCGCGTCAACGCCGCCATGCCTTTCATGCTGCATGTGGTGGCGCCGCTGGTGCCGGACTTCCGCGCACAGTATCCGCAGATCGAGCTGGAACTGAACACCAACGACCTGATCATCGACCTGCTGGAGGAAGACACCGACGTGGCGATCCGCATCGGCACGCTGCGCGATTCCACCCTGCGTGCGCGTCTGCTCGGCACGCGGCGGCTGCGTGTTCTGGCAAGCCCCGCCTATCTGAAAGCGCACGGGCGGCCACGCAACCTGGAAGACCTGCAGAAGCACGCCCTGCTCGGCTTCGCGCAGCCGGAATCGCTCAATTTCTGGCCCCTGCGCGGCCCGCACGGCGACCGCCTGCGCATCGAACCCACGCTCAAAGCATCAAGCGGTGAAACCCTGCGCCAGCTCGCCCTGCAAGGCGCGGGCATCGTCTGTCTGGCCGACTTCATGACCGCTGAAGACCGCCGCGCCGGCGATCTTGTGCAGGTGCTGCCGGATGCCACGGTCGAGGTGCTGCAGCCGATTCACGCGGTGTACTACCGCAACACGCAACTGGCTTCGCGGATTGCGTGCTTTCTCGACTTTTTGGAAGCCAGGCTCACCGACGATGTGCGGTGATGCGCCCTCGCGGGTATGCAACAATTGCACGATTCAACACCTTCCGCGCGCGGCCTAATCGCATGACATCGGGCCGCGCGCTGCGCATTGGTACTCATGGCTGAACACTCCGCTCCGGTTCTGGAGATCGACCCGAAATACGGCCCCTTCGACAAGCACACTCCAATGATGCAACAGTACCTTCGCTTGAAGGCTGGGCATCCAGACACGCTTGTCTTCTATCGCATGGGCGACTTCTACGAGCTCTTCTTTGAAGACGCCGAAAAAGCCTCGCGCCTGCTCGATATCACGCTCACCGCACGCGGCAGCTCCAACGGGCATCCGATCCGCATGGCGGGCATCCCGTTCCACGCTGCGGAGCAATACCTCGCCAAGCTCGTCAAGCTGGGCGAATCCGTTGCGATCTGCGAGCAGATCGGGGATCCGGCCACGACCAAGGGGCCGGTCGAGCGCAAGGTCGTGCGCGTCGTCACACCCGGCACGTTGACAGACGCCGCGCTGCTCTCCGACAAGGTCAACAATCACCTACTGGCCATCGCGCACTTGCCGGGCAAGCGTGGCTCGGCACCGCTGATCGGTCTGGCGTGGCTCAACCTGGTCGGCGGCGAACTGCGCGTGATGGAGTGCAGCCCCGACCAGCTCGACCGCGAACTCGAGCGCATCCGCCCCGCTGAAGTGCTGGCCGACGATGCAACGCTGAACACCATCCAGGTGGATGTTGCCCGCACGCGCCTGCCCGATTGGCATTTCGACGTGGAAGCCGGCACCCGCCGCCTGCGCGAACAACTCGGTGTGGCGAGCCTCGTTGCTTTCGGTGCGGAAACGTTGACGGCCGCACTGGCGGCTGCCGGCGCGCTGCTCAATTACGCTGCGGCCACGCAAGGCCAGTCTCTGCGCCACGTGATCGGCTTGACCGTCGAGCATGAGAGCGAATTCATCGGCCTGGACACCGCCACGCGCCGCAACCTGGAGTTGACCGAGACGCTGCGTGGGCAGGAATCGCCGACGCTGTTCTCGCTGCTGGACACCTGCGCGACCAGCATGGGCAGCCGCCTGCTGCGCCACTGGCTGCATCATCCGCTGCGGGATCGCGCGGTGCCGCAAGCACGGCAGCAGGCGATCGAAGTGCTGCTCGGCAGCGATTGGCAAACGTTGCGTGCGACGCTGCGCACGCTCTCGGATGTGGAGCGCATTACCGGGCGACTGGCACTGCTGTCGGCGCGCCCGCGCGATCTGTCATCGTTGCGTGACACGCTCGCACGCCTGCCTGAGATTCGCGAAGAGCTGCCTCAAAGCGATGCCGCGCCGCTGCTCGCCGAGCTGTACGCCGCGCTCACCCTGCCCGAAGATGCCCACGCCCTGCTCCAGAGCGCCGTGATGGCTGAGCCCGCAGCCATGGTGCGTGACGGCGGCGTCATCGCCCGAGGCTACGACGCAGATCTTGATGAGCTGCGCGATATCTCTGAAAACTGTGGCCAGTTTCTCGTCGATCTGGAAGCCCGCGAGCGCGAGCGCACCGGCATCGCCAATCTGCGGGTCGAGTACAACCGCGTGCACGGCTTCTACATCGAAGTCACCAATGGCCAGGCCGCCAAGGTGCCCGACGATTACCGGCGTCGCCAGACGCTGAAGAACGCCGAGCGCTACATCACGCCCGAGTTGAAGGCGTTTGAAGACAAGGCCTTGTCGGCGCAAGACCGCGCGCTGTCGCGCGAAAAGCTGCTCTATGAGGAACTGCTGCAGAAGCTGCTGCCGCATCTGGCCGAGTTCAAGCGCATTGCCGCCGCGCTGGCGCAGGCCGATGTGCTCGCGACGCTGGCCGAGCGTGCGCATGCGCTGTCGTGGTCGCGTCCCATGCTGACGGATGCACCCGGCATTGAACTGACCCGCGCCCGCCATCCGGTGGTCGAACAACAAGTCGAACAGTTCGTCGCCAACGACTGCGTGCTGCAGGAGGCGCGCAAGCTGCTGCTGATCACGGGCCCGAACATGGGTGGTAAATCGACCTTCATGCGGCAAACCGCGCTGGTCGTGCTGCTCGCCTACGTGGGCGCGTTTGTGCCGGCGGAAGCAGCCGTCATCGGACCGATCGACCGCATCTTCACGCGCATCGGCGCGGCCGACGATCTGGCGGGCGGGCGCTCGACCTTCATGGTCGAGATGACCGAAGCCGCTGCCATCCTGCACCGCGCCACGCCCAACAGCCTGGTGCTGATGGACGAAATCGGCCGCGGCACGAGCACGTTTGATGGTCTGGCGCTCGCCTGGGCAATTGCGCGCCACCTGCTGTCGCACAACCGCAGCCACACGCTATTCGCCACGCACTATTTCGAGCTGACGCAACTGCCGCAGGAGTTTGCACAGGCCGCCAACGTGCACCTCTCCGCCGTCGAACACGGTGACGGCATCGTTTTTCTGCATGCCGTGCAGGAAGGTCCGGCCAGCCAAAGCTACGGGTTGCAGGTCGCGCAGTTGGCCGGGGTGCCGCAGCCGGTCATTCGTGCCGCACGCAAACGGCTCGCCTGGCTGGAGCAGCATTCCGCCGACACCGGCGCCACGCCCCAGCTCGACCTGTTCGCACTCGCCGCCGAAACGCCCATCGACGACGAAGACGATGCCAGCGATGAAGCCCCCGACAGCGCGCTGACGGATGCGCTCGCCGGAATCAACCCTGACGACATGACGCCGCGCGAGGCGCTCGACGCGTTGTACCGTCTCAAGGCGCTGGCAAGCCCATCCGCCTGATTCCGATGACCCGGCCCGGCGCAGCTTTCCGCACGCTCCAATGCATCGCCATAACGTTGGCGATGCTGCTGCCGATGGCTGCGCCCGCCGCGTCAAAGAGCACGAAGCCTGCAACTGACGCGCCGGCCGCCTTCACCTTCACGGTGATCGGCAATGTGCCCGAGCGCGCTGAAGATGTCGCCCCTGCGCATGCATTACTGGACGCCATCGACGCCGAACATCCGGCCTTTGTTGTCCATCTGGGCAACCTCAAGGGCCGGGATGAATCGTGCTCCGACACGCTGCTCGAAGCACGTCATGACCTGCTCGACAGCCTGATCGCCCCGGTCATCTACATCCCGGGCGACCACGACTGGAGCGACTGCCAACGCCCCGCCGCCGGCGGCTTCGACCCGGTGGAGCGCCTGTTGCGCCTGCGCGAGCTGTTCTACCCGGACGACAACACGCTCGGCCAGCGCGCCATGACCGTCATGCGCCAGTCCGATCAGGCCAAGTTCCGCAGCTACCGCGAAAACACACGCTGGACGATGAATGACGTGCTGTTCGTCACCCTCAACGTGCCCGGCGACAACAACAACTACAAGATCGCAGGCGGACGCAACGGCGAATACGAAGATCGCCTCGAAGCCAATCGCCAATGGTTAGCACGCGCCTTTGCCGTCGCGCGCCAACGCAAGATGGCCGGCGTGGTGATCATGATGCAGGCCGACCCGCTCTTTGAAGACGGATGGGAACGGCGTCGTGCGCCTAACCTGTTCGACGGCTTGCTTCGGCGGCGCTCGCATGACGGCTACCTCGCACTGAAGCGCCAGTTGCGAACGCTCACGCGCGATTACGACGGCGCCGTCCTCCTGATCCACGGCGCCAGCCAGACTTTCATGCTCGACCGTCCGCTCAAGGACGAAAACGGCCGCCCGGACTCGCACGTCATGCGCGCCCGGACCTATGGTTCGCCAGTGCTGGATCGCTGGCTGGAAGTGTCCGTCACACCAGGCCACTCGCCGCTGTTTCATCTCCGCAGCCGCCGCCTAGACAACACCCCTGCCCCGGCGCCGGAAATCACGCCAGCGCCGGTGCAATAAAAAACGGGAGCCGAAGCTCCCGTTCTTGCATCTCGATGGACTTGCCGATCAGTGCAGCGTGTGCGGCTTGTCGTCGTCTTCGTCCTCGTCCACCACTTCAAGGCCGTTTTCACCGTGCACATGGCCGTGCTCGATTTCTTCAGCCGTGGCTTCACGAACTTCCGTAACCTTCAGTTCGAAGCGCAGCGCCATGCCGGCCAGCGGGTGATTGCCGTCCAGAACAACCTTGTCTTCCGCCACGTCGGTGACGGTGTAGACGATGGCGTCTTCCTCGTCGCCATCTTCGGGCACGCCCTCGAACTGCATGCCGACTTCAAGCGGTTCCGGAAAGCGATCACGCGGCTCGATCTTGATCAGCTCTTGATCGTAGTCACCGAAGGCGTCGTCCGGCTCGAGCTGCAGTTTGGTCTCAAAGCCTTGCTCCTGGCCGTCCAGCGCTTCCTCGATTTTGGGGAACGTGCCATCATAGCCGCCGTGCAAATACACCATCGGCTCATCGGATTCCTCGATGACGTTGCCCTGCGCGTCGGACAGTTTGTAAGCCACCGACACCACCGTATTCTTCGCGATTTTCAATTGCGCACTCCATGAACGAAGTCTCATTATACGCTGCCGATGGCGGCGTCCAACCCGCTCTTCCGCTCGAGCGCCCGGCGCAACTCCTCGGCGGGCTGTCGCCGCGCGATTTCATGCGCACGCACTGGCAGAAAAAGCCTCTGCTGATCCGGCAGGCACTTTCCCCGGAAGAGATGCGTGCACTGCACTTTCCGCTATCTCCCGAACGTGTCCTTGCCCTGGCGGAGCGCCCTGACGTCGAGTCCCGCCTGATCGCGCAATCGCGCGGCCGCTGGTCGTTCAACCACGGCCCCTTCGACGAACGCCCGCTGCCTTCACGCAAGACGCGCAACTGGTCGGTGCTTGTGCAAGGCGCAAACCTCGTCGAGCCGGCGGTTGAAGCGCTCATGCAGCGCTTCCGGTTCATTCCGGACGCGCGGCTCGATGACGTGATGATCAGCTTCGCCACCGACGGCGGCGGAGTCGGCCCGCACTTCGATTCGTACGATGTGTTCCTGTTGCAGGCCCACGGCAAACGCCGCTGGCGCATTTCCGCCCAGGACGATCTCACGCTCGTCCCCGATCTGCCGCTCAAAATCCTGGCCAACTTCCAACCTGAAGAGGAATTTGTGCTTGAGCCAGGCGACATGCTGTATCTGCCCCCGCACTACGCACACGATGGCGTGGCAGAGGGAGACTGCATGACGTACTCCATCGGATTCCGCTCGCCCTCGTACCGTGAACTGGCCGGCCACTTTTTGGGCTTCCTGTCGCAAACGCTGGAAGACGATCCCAACTTCGAAGGCCGGTACGCCGATCCCGAGCAAAAACCTACCGCGCACCCCGGCGAACTGCCGGCTGCCATGGTCAAGGCCCTCGTCCAGAAACTCAATGCGTTGCGCTGGACGCCTGAACTCGTCGGCGAGTTCCTAGGCGCGTACCTTTCCGAGCCCAAGGATCACGTCGACTTCGTCACGCAACCCCGTTTGCCGCTCGCCCGTTTCACAGCCCGGGCACGCAAGGAAGGCATCGTGCTCGATGCGCGCACGCAGGCGCTGTATGACGCGCACCGATTCTGGATCAACGGCGATACGTTCGAGCCTTCGGGAACGTTGCTTGCGTGGCTTTCCGCGTTGGCGGATGCACGTCGTGCGAGCGCGGCGTCCGTCGATGCGGCGGCCGGGTTGCCGGATCTGATGGATACGCTGCATGCATGGTACGAAGAAGGCTGGCTGAGGCTGGGTGGCCCCGCACAGCGATGATTCCGCATTGAAACAGATCGTTACAAAAGCGTCTGAATCGCACGTGCGTCAGCCCCGACTCGGCTACACAGGGTAGGTAAAGGTCGCTATAATCCGACGCTAGCTTGCAGGCCGAGCAGCCCTCGTGCGGCTTGGCTGCCAGCAGAGAAGAAGGTGTAGTACCTGAGCGATAATTACCGGTAATTATTCATCGCCCTTTTTGTTGTCCGCTTTCCATATTCAGTTTAAGGATCGAAAAAATGAAAAAGTCTCTCCTGATCGCCTCGCTGATGGCTGCTGTGGCTCTGGCTGCTTGCGGTAAGAAGGAAGAAGCTGCTGCTCCGGCTGCTGCTCCGGAAGCCTCGGCTCCGGCCGCTGCTGCTCCGGCTGCTTCGGACGCTGCTGCTGCTCCGGCTGCCCCGGCCGCTTCGGACGCCGCTGCTGCTCCGGCTGCTTCGGACGCTGCTGCTTCGGCTCCGGCTGCCAAGCAATAATCGCGTTTCTCGCGAGACAAAAAAGCCGACCTTCGGGTCGGCTTTTTTTTTGGGCGCAAACTGGCGCTCGAGCATGCGGGCAGCAGTCGCGCTGGCCCTCTGTTATTCAAAGTTGTTTCTGAATCTTACAAAGCGCTCCGATCGGTCCTGCCGCACTCAAACGGTGCGCCAGGGCAACCCTTCTTCCTGATCCGCGATCGGCACGTCTCCAACGCTGGCACCCAGCGGCACTGCGATCGCCTCAGCCGCCAATAGCGGTGTGTTGTTCTGCTTGGACAGATGCGCTGCCACGACAGTATGCAAGGCGTCATGGCGCACGCGAGTGAGGATCGCGGCGGCGATGTCATTGGCCAGGTGGCCAAAATCCCCACCGATACGACGCTTCAATGACCAGGGATAGGCTGAGTTGGCCAGCATCTCCCGGTCGTGATTGCATTCCAGCACGAGGGCGTGCATGCCCGTCAGGTGGGTGCAGAGGTATTCCGTCAACATGCCGGCATCGGTAAGCACCCCCAGGCGCCGCGCACCGTCATCGAAAACAAACTGCAGTGGTTCGCGCGCGTCGTGCGGCACGGTGTACGGCAAGATTTGCAGATCGCCAACACAGAACATATCGTCGGCGCGGCAGAAACGCACGGCCGCACGGTCAGCGCCGCGCAGGTTTTCCGTGGCGCGATACGTGCCGTGGCTGGTCCAGACGGGAATATTGAATTTGGCGGCAAACGCATAGGCGCTGCCAACGTGATCGCTATGCTCGTGCGTGACGAGGATGGCGTTGAGGGATTCGGGCGTACAGCCCAGGCGTTCGAGCCGCCTCACAGTCTCGCGGATACCGAATCCGCAATCCAGCAGAATGCGCGTGCACGTCGCACCGCCCGCGGATTCGACGAGCAGCGCATTCCCTTCACTGCCGCTGCCAAGGCTGGCGAATCTCAGTGTCATCGCCCACCCAGGCAGCCGTACTGCATGATGCCGATTACCGCAGTTGCTCGTCGAGCAGCGACAGGATGCGCTTGCCGATGTCGCCGGTCTGCGCGGAGCCATCGTCGTTCTGCACCAGCACCGTCGACGACGTGCCTGCGTCCTTCACCACCACACGGTAACGCTTGGCGCGCTTGAGGTCTTCGATCTTCGTGCCCGAGAACAGGCGCGAGAAGAAGCCAGGTGCGTTGGCTTCGGCGCGCGTATCGGCGTAGCGGACGAAGTACACGCCTTGCGAGCGGTCGCGATCATCCACGGTGAAGTTCACGCGGTCCAGCGCCAGACCCACGGTACGCCAGGCGCGATCAAAAGGCTCCGGCACCTGGAGAACCGGCTGGCCATTCGATTGCGTCAGCAGCGACGGGCCGGTACGCGGGGCCGGTTCAGCCTTCGTGCCGTCTTGCACCGGATGCGCAGCCTGCGTTTGTGCAAGCTTCTGCTGTGCGGCTTCCTTGCTGGCACCCAGACGCTGCATCAGGCGCGAGAGGAATTCGGCTTCGAGTTCGGGATCGGCCGGACGCGGTGTCCACACAGTCTGGTCCTTGGACGAACCGACCAGTTGTTCCTGCGCACCGCGGTGCGAGATGTAGACCTCGACCGTGCCATTCGGGCCCTTCTCGATGCGAGTGCGGAACTTGTCGCGTTCCGACGTCGAGTACAGACCATCGAACACCTTGCCGACAGTGCGGCGGATGATGTCCTGCGGAATCTTCGCGCGGTTCTCGGCCCAGTCGGTTTCCATGATGCCGGTCTCGGGCGAATCGATCACCAGCAGGAAACCCAGCTCTTGCCAGAAGGTGCGCAATTGCGGCCACAGAGCATCCGGCGTGGTCTTCACGACCAGCCAGCGCTGATTGCCATCGCGCTCGATGCGCATGTCGGACACGGCCGGCAGCACGTTGTCGGTGCCCGAGCCAGGCGTCGTTACCTTGGGCGCCGTCGACGTGTAGGCCGACAGCGTGGTCGTGCCCGTGTCCGGCGCGGCATAGCGGCGATCAGCCTGGATGCCGGTCAGGTCGGGCGGGATTTCAAGCGTCGGGCCCTTCTTGGCCTGCGATTTGTAATCGATGCGGTCCGGCTGCATCGCCTCATTGACGGTATCGCAACCGGAAATCAGGGCAACCGACAGCGCGGCCAGCAACAGTTGAGCGGACGTCGCCACAGCCCCGCGACGGGTTTGGTGCAGTTTCATTGACTTGCGATCCTTCAGATGAGAACGATGGCTTAAGGGCCCAGAAGCGTCTGGAAGGGGCCTTGAAACAATCAGGAGAGCAGCCCGGCATCCTTCAGGGATGCGCGCACAACCTCGTGATACTGGGGTGCCAGCGGCGTCAACGGCAGGCGGATGCCACCTTCCATCTTGCCCATGGCCTGGAGAGCCCACTTGACGGGAATCGGATTCGACTCGACGAACAGGTTCTTGTGCACCGACAGCAATTGCATGTGAATGCGGCGAGCCGTTTCCACGTCACCACGCATGGCAGCCGCGCACAGTTCGTGCATGGCACGCGGCGCCACGTTGGCTGTCACGGAAATGTTGCCGTGGCCGCCCAGCAGCATCAGCGCGATGGCCGTCGGGTCATCCCCGCTATAAATCTTGAACGAGGCCGGCGCGCCCTTGATGAGGTGCGCCGCACGGTCGATGTTGCCGGTGGCTTCCTTCACGCCGATGACGCCCGGCACTTCAGCCAGACGCAGCATGGTTTCGACCGTCATATCGGCCACCGTGCGACCCGGCACGTTGTACAGAATGACCGGCAGATCCACCGACTCGGCCACCTTGCGGAAGTGCAGGTACATCCCTTCCTGCGTCGGCTTGTTGTAGTACGGCACGACCTGGAGGGACGCATCGGCGCCCACTTGCTTAGCATAGGCCGTCAGCTCGACGGCCTCGGTCGTGGAGTTGCCGCCGGTACCCGCAATGATGGGGATGCGCTTGTTGGCCTGCTCGACCGCCACGCGGATCAGCTCACGGTGCTCTTCCACCGACACGGTCGGCGATTCGCCGCTGGTGCCGACGATCACGATGCCGTCGGTGCCTTCGGCGATGTGCCAGTCGATGAGCTTGCGCAGGGACGGAAAATCAAGGCTGCCGTCCTCGTGCATGGGCGTGACGATGGCGACGAGACTGCCGGAAATCTGGATCATGGTTTCGAAAGCAGACAAAAACGTGAACGTAAACAGTCGGATTGTACCGGATCGTCAGAACGGATTCGCCACATCTGGGACCCGCCAAGAGACGGGTAAGCCGCCGTCCTCAGCAACTTCAAAGTGCGTAGCGCGGCGCAACCGACCCGGCCGGCTCGCGAACCGCGTAAACCCGCTGCACGTAAGCTTCTCGGGGCGCTACGAGGAAGCCGTCCTCATAGCCGATCACCCGCAGTTGGCCGCGCACGGCATCGAGCAATTCGCCCGGCGCCAGCAGGAATGCCGGATTGGACGGCTTCCCGACGGTTTCGTTTCCGATGGCGAAGGTTTCGTAGATCAGGCGGCCGCCCGGCGCGACGGACGCAAGCAAGCGCGGCCAGAGCGGTCGATGCAAGTAATTCGTGACCACAACGGCATCGAAAGTGGCCCCCGCGGGCAACGGCCACGGGTTTCCTTCGATGTCGGCGACGATGGTTTGGGCGATGCCCGCGAGGCCCGAAAGCGCTGCCGCGTCACGATCGATGCCCGTCACTTGCAGGCCGCGTCCAGCAAGCCAACGTGCGTGGCGGCCGCTGCCGCAAGCCACATCCAGCACGGAGGCGCCGGCCGGTAGTTCAGCCGCCCACCGTGCCACCCACGGTGACGGCGCAGCAAGCGTGTGCGGATCCAATGCGACAGCAGACATCAACGGCCCATCAGCTATACGTCAGACCCATCGCCTCGCGCACCTCGCGCATGGTCTCTTGCGTGACCTTGCGCGCGTTATCACAGCCATCGGCGATGATGGCGCGCAGCAGCGACGGATCGTCCATGTATTTCTGGGCGCGTTCGAGCATCGGCTGTTGTTCGCGCAGAATGCCCTCGATCACAGGCTGCTTGCACTCCAGGCAGCCGATGCCGGCGCTGCGGCAGCCCTTCTGCACCCACTCTTTCGTGTCGGCGTCGGAGTAGACCTGGTGCAGTTGCCAGACCGGGCACTTGTCCGGGTCGCCCGGATCGGTGCGGCGCACACGGGCCGGATCGGTCGGCATGGTGCGAACCTTTTTCTCGACAGTTTCCTTGTCCTCGCGCATGCGGATCGTGTTGCCGTACGACTTGGACATCTTCTGGCCATCAAGACCCGGCATGCGCGACGCCTCGGTCAGCAGCACCTGCGGCTCGGGCAGGATGATCTTGCGGGCGCCTTCCAGGTAACCAAACAGGCGTTCGCGGTCGCCCATCGAGAGGCTCTGCGACTCGGCCAGCAGCGCGCGGGCCTGCTCCAGGGCTTCGTCTTCGCCGCGCTCCTGGTAGGCCGTGCGCAGTTCCAGATACAGCTTGGCGCGCTTGCCGCCGAGCTTCTTGGCCGCTTCCAGCGCCTTCTCTTCGAAGCCCGGTTCACGACCATAGAGGTAGTTGAAGCGGCGGGCAACTTCGCGCGTCATCTCGACGTGCGGCACCTGGTCTTCACCCACGGGGACGAAGCCGGCGCGGTAAATCAGGATGTCCGCGGCCTGCAGCAACGGGTAGCCGAGGAAGCCATAGGTGGAGAGGTCTTTCTCCTTGAGCTTCTCGATCTGATCCTTGTACGTCGGCACGCGTTCAAGCCAGCCCAGCGGTGTGCCCATCGAGAGCAGCAGGAACAGCTCTGCGTGCTCGGGCACACGGCTCTGGATGAACAGCGTGGCCTGGGTGGGATCGACGCCGGCAGCCAGCCAGTCAATCAACATTTCCCACACCGATTCCGCGATCACCTCGGGCGACTCGTAATGCGTGGTCAGCGCATGCCAGTCGGCGACGAAGAAGAAGCATGGGTACTCGGCTTGCAGCCGGACCCAGTTTTTCAGGACGCCGTGGTAATGCCCCAGGTGCAGAGCACCGGTCGGACGCATGCCGGAGAGAACGCGGTCAGGAAACATGTGGGAAATGGAGTTGAAGACTCAGGAAAACAGCATCTGCAGCGGACTCAGGATCCACTGCAGCAGTTGAAACAGCAGCGCCATGATTGGGCGCATCCAGACATTGGTGATGACGTTGGAAATGATCAGTGCCATCACGATGAAAAAGCCGAACGGTTCGATGCGCGAGAGGCCAAGCGCCAGCCGAGGCGGCAGGAGTGCCGCCAGCACGCGCCCGCCATCAAGCGGCGGCAGCGGAAACATGTTGAACGCCGCCATTACCATATTGACCAGAATGCCAGCGCGCGCCATGCCGATCAGGAACGGGTCGTTCACGCCGCCTACCGCGAACACAACCGCCAGCACACCCCAGAAGATCGCCTGGACAAAGTTGGTGGCGGGCCCGGCCAGCGCCACCCACATGCCATGCCAGCGCGGATCACGCAGACGACCGAAGCGCACGGGCACCGGCTTGGCATAGCCGAACACAAACGCGCCCTTGGTGGCGAAATACAGCAGCAGCGGCATCGCAATCGTGCCGATCGGATCGATGTGCCGCAGCGGATTGATGCTGATGCGGCCCATGACATAGGCCGTATCGTCGCCGAAATGCTTGGCGACATAGCCATGCGCCGCCTCATGCAGCGTGATGGCAAACAGGACGGGAATCGCGTAAACCGCGATGTTTTGGATCAGTGTGGGGTCCATAGGCGGGCTATTGTAGCAAGCGCGCGCCGCACCACGGCGCCACCGAAGCACGCGCCAAGGCGTCGCCTACAAGCCAACGCGGGCCGGATCGCCTCGGCCACGCCTTACGAGTTCGGGCTCGCCGCTCGTCAGGTCGATGACGGTGGTGGGTTCGGCCGGGGCCGGGCCGCCGTCGATGACGAGTTCAAGCTGCTTTTCAAGCCGATCCCGAATGGTCTCGGCCTCATTGAGCGGCTCGTCATCGCCGGGCAGTTGCAGCGTGGCGGAGAGCAACGGCTCACCCAGTTCTGCCATCAGCGCCAGCGGGATCGCGTGTTCCGGTACGCGCAGGCCGATGGTCTTGCGCGACGGATGCGAAAGCCGGCGCGGCACCTCCTTGGTCGCCTCCAGCAAGAAGACGAACGGCCCCGGCGTGGCCGCCTTCAGCACGCGGTACTGCTTGTTGTCGACGCGCGCAAACGTGGCCAGCTCGGAAAGGTCACGGCACATCAGCGTGAGGTGATGCTTTTCGTCGATGCCCCGCACGCGGCGCAGGCGCTCGACGGCCGATTTGTCGTCAAGATGGCAGGCGAGTGCGTAGCAGGAATCTGTGGGCAGCGCGACAAGGCCACCGGCACGGATAATCTCCACGGCCTGGCGAACCAAGCGCCCTTGCGGCGTAGTCGGATGAATCTGGAAGAACTGGGACATGGCAGCCGCGCGCTCAGGACATCCACCGGTTCCACACCGGCGTCAGGTTGTCAGGCAGCGGCGGCAGCGTGCCGAGTTCGACACGGCCCTCGCCCGGGCCATGGAAGTCTGAACCACGCGACGCCATCAGGCCGTAACGGCGGGCCACGTCGGCGTACAGCGCGTACTGGTCGGGCGTATGGCTGCCGGTGATGACTTCGACGCCCTCCCCGCCTAGCGCCTTGAATTCATCAAACAGCGCGCCGTGCTCGACCAGCGACAGCGTGTAGCGTCCTGGATGCGCCATCACCGCGACCCCGCCCGCGCCCTTGATCCAGTTGATCGCATCGGCCAGACGCGCCCAGCGATGCGGCACGTAGCCCGGCTTGCCGTCGCCCAGGTAGCGGTCAAACACTTCGTGGATGTCGCGGCAGTGTCCATGCTCGACCAGGAAGCGGGCGAAATGGGTGCGCGAGACCATGTCGGGATTGCCGGCGTAGCGCAATGCACCTTCGTAGGCGCCTTCGATGCCGAGCTTGGCCAGCGCGGCGCTGATGTCTTCAGCACGCGCGCAGCGACCGGAGCGTGTTCGCTCCAGCCCCTGCACCAGATCGGCGTTCTCCGGGTCGATACCCAGGCCGACGATGTGCAGCGTGCGTCCCGCCCAGGTCACGGAAATCTCTACGCCCGACAGGTAATCCATGCCCAGCGCCGCTGCGGCCTCGCGCGCGGCGGCCTGCCCGCCCACTTCGTCGTGGTCGGTCAATGCCCAGAGCGTCACACCGTGCGCAGCAGCACGGGCGGCCACTTCGTGCGGAGCAAGCATGCCGTCCGATACCGTGGAATGGCAGTGCAGATCGGCATTTCGGGCGGAGGCGGCGGAGAGGTTTGGCATTCCGCCATTTTACTGCTGCGTCGCGCAACCGGGGGGCCTCACCCCACTAAAGATCGGCATTCGGAAGACCCGACTGCCCGTGGCGGTGTTCACGGCGAGGCGCTTGCTGCGGGCTATAGTGGTCGCATTGTTTCGTCCTCGACGCTTTGCCATGACTTCCGCCGCCACAGCCCCCGCCGATCTCCCTCAGCCCTTGGAGCAACGCATCGACGTGCTCGTCGTGGGCGCGGGGCCGGTGGGCCTATTTGCAGCCTTCCAGGCCGGCGTGCTGGGCATGTCGTGTGTGCTGGTGGACGCATTGGACCGCCCGGGCGGCCAATGCACGGAGCTGTACCCGGAAAAACCGATCTACGACATCCCGGCGCTGGTCTCGTGCACAGCTCAGGAACTCGTTGACCGGTTGATGGCGCAATGTGCGCCGTTCCACTACCCCATCCTCTGCGGCCGCCGCGCCGAAACCGTCGAAACGCTGGAAAGCGGGCACGGCCAGCGCTTTCGCGTCACCACCAGCGCCGGGGACGTGTTCGACTGCGCCGCCGTACTCATCACGGCGGGCAACGGCGCGTTCACCCCACAACGCGTGGCCTTGCCTGAAGCGACCGCGCTGGAGGGTCGCCATCTGCACTATGCCGTGCGCGACACCGCGCGCTTTGCGGGCAAGCGCGTGGTGATCGCAGGCGGCGGCGATTCCGCACTCGACTGGGCGCTCGCGTTGCGTAAGGTGGCCGCACGCGTGACGCTGGTCCATCGGCGAGAGGGCTTTCGCGCCGCCGATGCGAGCGTCGCTGAAATGCGCGCCGCCGTCGCCGCCGGCGAAATGGATTTTGTGCTCGGCATGCTTTCGCGCCTGGACAGCACGCCCGACGGCACGCTCACCGGCGCGGCCATCCGCGGGCGCGACGGCGAAACCGTACTGCCCTGCGACGAACTGATCGCGCTGTATGGGCTGGTTTCCGAGCCTGGGCCCATTGCCAACTGGGGCGTTGAGATGCGCGCGGGCCGCATCACGGTCGAAACGACGGCGTATGAGACGTCGCGCCCCGGGGTGTTCGCCGCAGGCGATATCGCACTGTATCCGAACAAGCAGAAGCTGATTCTGTCGGGCTTCCATGAGGTGGCGATGGCGCTGCGCCGGGCATACCGCTACGCGAATCCGGATAAGACGCTCGTGCATACGCATTCGAGCAACGATGCGGGGCTGCAGACGAAGCTGCATGTAACGGCGGAATAAGGTCTCGCATGCGCGCGCCGTCGCTCTACGAAACTGTGCTTGGCGCGCGATATGCGGAACTGGCGCCGGCCGTGCAGACATTCCACCGAATGACCGGCGTGGTGACCCTGCACGGCGAGGTCGAAACAGAACCGCCCGCCTCGCGCCTCGCACGGGTGCTTGCATGGTGCATTCGCACGCCACGGACACCGACGCGTGGCCCGATCCGGGTCACGCTCCAAACCGCCGCCATGGAAGAAACCTGGACGCGCGATTTTCCCCGACACACGATGCGCTCAACCTTGTCGCTGCGGCAGGGGCGCCTCACGGAGCGGCTCGGCGCGGTGCGTCTGTTCTTTGCGCTCGAAGCAGAGCACGGTGTGTTGCAAATGCGCCTGCAAGGCTTGCGCTTCCTCGGTATCCCCTGCCCAGCATGGCTGCGGCCGGCCGTATTGGCCGAGGAATCCGGCGACGGTGACCGCTTCCACTTCAACATACGCGCCAGCGTGCCGTTACTGGGCGTGGTCGCGGCGTATCGAGGCTATCTCGACCTGGCGACGTTGGAGCACGAATGATCGTTGTCTACCGTGCCATCTACCGTGCTCTTCGCGCGAGACGGCCGAGCGTGGCATGAAAGCGCCGCGCGACCCGCGCATGCTGCCGACGCCCGGCGCAGCACAGCGGTTTCTTCATTGAGCCTGCCGCTCAGCGCTGCAAGCAGAACGCTTCAATCAGCGCGGCCACCTGCTCCGGCTGATCGTGATGGAGCATGTGCCCCGCGTCTGCAATCAGCACCTCACGGAAATCAGGAAACGCCGCAAAGCGCGTCTTGAACTCGGCCAGCGGCACGTCGCCCGCGATCGCCTTCAGCGTGGGCGAATCGACGGCCTCGACGTGCAGCACGGGCGCGGCAACACGGCGCCAGATTTCCATCACCTCATCCAGCCGATAAAGCTGGGGATTGATGATCTTGTGCGCAGGGTCACCAAGGATCTCCCAGCGCCCTTCGGCGTTTTGGCTCGACCAGTGCTGCGCCAGAAATGCCGCCTTGTCGGCCGGCAGGCGCGGGTTGGTCTTCTGCAGGCGCGCGGCGACGTCTTCAACGGTAGCGTAGGTGTTCAGGCGCGGCTTGTCCTTCAGCTCGTCGAGCCAACGCGCATAACGGCGCGGCGCCTGCGATGCCTTCGACGCCGACATGCCGAAGCCCTCCAGATCCACCACGCGCCGCACGCGCTCGGGCCGGATACCCGCGTACAGGCAAACCACGTTGGCGCCCAGGCTGTGCCCGACCAGTGTCACCTGCCCCTCCGGCTGATAGTGATCAATGATGGCTTCGAGGTCTGCCACGTAATCGGCAAACCAGTAGCTCTCTACACCCGGGGCGTCGGTGGGCCGGGCAGACTGGCCGTAGCCGCGCCAATCCGGTGCCACGATATGCCAGCGCTCGCGCAGCGCATCGACCAGAAACTGGAACGATGCCGACACATCCATCCACCCATGAAACAAGAAGAGGATGGGCGCCCCCGGCTCGCCCCATTCGCGGATGTGGTAGCGCAGACCGCGCACGGGCAAATATGTCGAACTTGAGGCCTTACGTGCGGGAGGCTGCGTGGTGGAGTCCATGGTTTCCGTCACCGAATAGAAATCGAACGATCGTTCTTTTTCTAGGGATTATAGCGGCGGATGGGCAACGCCGTGGCGCTTAGAACGAGGCTTCCAGCGCGGCAATTTCGTCGTCGTCGAAACCGGCTTGGCGGCGCGCCTCCAGGTTGAATGGCCCGCGCAAACGCGGCGCACCGTATTGCGCGGCCAGCTTGCGATACGTCGGCACGGGGTCCAGCCCCGCGCGCGCGCAGAGCCAGCGGTACCAGCGGTTGCCGACCGCCACGTGGCCAATCTCGTCCCGCAGGATGATGTCGAGGATGCCCGCAGCGGCCATATCGCCCGCCTGGGCGAGCTTGGCGCGAATCGGCGGCGAGGCGTCGAGCCCGCGCGCCTCCAGCGTGCGCGGCACCAGCGCCATGCGCGCGAGCGGATCGGCGGCGGTTTTCTCCGTCATCTGCCACAGGCCGTCGTGGGCGGGGTGATCGCCGTAGTGGCAATCGAGCGTTGCCAGATGGGCGGCAAGCAACGAAAAGTGCGTCGCCTCTTCCGCCGCCACGCGCGCCCAGTCCTGGTAGAACGCCACGGGCATCGCCGCAAAACGCCATACAGCATCGAGCGCAAGGTTGATGGCATTGAATTCGATGTGCGCGAGCGCGTGCAGTAACGCGCCCCGGCCCCGTGGCGTATCGATCGCACGACGGCGCGGAACCTCGGAAGGCGGCACGAGCACCGGCGCGTCTGGGCGGCCCGGGACTCCGCTTTCGGGTGCTGCAATGGCTTCGTCAATACCCCAGCTCGCGTCGTCGGCGCACTTGGCGCGCTCGCCCAGATGCAGCGTGGCGTCCACCTTGCTGGCTGGATCTGTGAGGCACAGGGCCGCCAAGGCAGCATGGCGCAGCGTGTCGGAAGGCGTTTTGGGGCAAGGCTGCGGAGCGGTCATCAGCGTACAATTTGGACTTTCCGCCATTTTAATTCGATGCGTCGGCTTGCCTTGCCCGGCAAGCTTGAAGACGCGCCCTTTTCCCCCATTTACGCAGATTCTGGAGACCGATCGCATGGCCCTCTACCAACTCGGCGATGTTGCACCGACCATTGACGCCAACGCCTATGTGGCCCCCGAAGCGACCGTCATCGGCCGCGTGGAGCTGAAAGCACGCGCGAGCGTGTGGCCCGGTGCCGTCATCCGCGGCGACAACGAGCCGATTACCGTGGGCGAGGCCAGCAACGTGCAGGAGGGCTCGGTGCTGCACACCGACCCGGGCTGCCCGCTGAACATCGGCGACCGCGTAACGATCGGCCACCAAGCCATGCTGCATGGCTGCACGATCGGCGAAGGCTCGCTGATCGGCATCCAGGCGGTGGTACTCAATCGCGCGGTGATCGGCAAGAACTGCCTGGTGGGCGCGGGGGCGATCGTCACCGAAGGCAAGGTCTTCGAAGACGGCACACTCATTCTGGGCGCGCCTGCGAAGGCCGTACGCAAACTGACGGAAGACGACATCGCCAAGATGCACCTGAACACCGAAACGTATGCGGTGCGACAGGCGATGTACAAGCAGCAACTGAAACGGATCGATGGATGACTGACGAGCTGAAGAAATTTGTATTCGACGCCGCGCCCGTGCGCGGTGAACTGGTGCGCCTGGAAGGGACGTGGCAAGAGGTGCTGAGCCGCCGCCGCTACCCCGCCCCGGTCAGCACGCTGCTGGGCGAGATGATGGCCGCGGCCGCACTGCTGTCTGCCAATCTGAAGTTCAACGGCGCGCTCGTCATGCAACTGCACGGCGACGGCCCGGTACACATGCTGGTCGTCGAGTGCAACTCCGACCTGTCGATGCGCGCCACCGCCAAGATTGCCGAAGGCGCAGAGATTGCCGACGACGCCACGCTGGCCGCCATGGTCAACGTGCACGGCAACGGACGCTTCGCCATCACGCTCGATCCGCAGGACAAGCTGCCCGGCCAGCAGCCGTATCAGGGCATCGTGCCGCTGTCGGACGAGAACGGGCCGCTCGCCACCATCACCGAAGTGCTTGAGCACTACATGCAAAGCTCCGAGCAGCTCGACACGCGCCTGTGGCTGGCGGCTGACAACAAGGTCGCGTCGGGCATGTTGCTGCAACGCTTGCCTTCATATGGGGGAGCCATGGAAGGCCGCACGGGCCATGTACCCGCGCAGGTTGGTGAGACGGGCCAGCCGCTGCACCAGGACGTGCAGGAGCAAGACCTCGACACGTGGGAACGCGTTTGCCAGTTGGGCAAGACGCTGCGCCGCGACGAACTGCTCGAGCAGCCGATCGACACGCTCATCAAGCGCCTGTACTGGGAAGAAATGGAAGCCGCCGGCATCCGCATGTTCGAGCCGCAGAGCCCGCGTTTCCGGTGCTCGTGCTCTCGACTGCGCGTGGGCTCCATGCTGCGCACGCTGGGTCAACCCGAGGTCGACAGCATTCTGGAAGAGCGCGGCAAGGTAGAAATCGACTGTGAATTCTGCGGCCAGCATTACAGCTTCGACGCTGTGGATTGTGCGCAACTCTTCGCACAAGAGACCGTCGCGCAAGGCATCCAGGGCGCGTCCGAGCAGCGTCACTGAATACAAGCGACATAGTATGAAGTGCGCGTGGCGCGCGGCACTTATCGGTGCCGGCCACGCTCTAAATCGCCAGATTCTTCATCTGCCGCTTGCTGCGGAGCGCACCATGTTCAAGCTCATTTCCTCGCCCTTGCGATCGTTGAATTTCTCTCGCGCTGGCGCGCTGGCGTTGCCGATTGCGGCGGCGCTGCTGGCGTCGGCCTGCGTTGCCGTGCCGCGTGGCCCGGGCGGCATGCCCTACACCGCCCGGCTGTCGGACGATACGCAGGCCGCGGCACCGGCGCCGCTGTCGGCTGAAGACCGCAAGAAGCTGGATGCGCTGAATGCCAAGGCGCTGCGCGAATCGGATCAAGCCATCCGACGCGATGCGGAAGCGCGCGCCTATGCAGCCACGCCGTACTACGCGCCGTATCCGTACTACGGGGGGTATTCGGTGTATTACGGCAGCGGATGGCGCCACCGTGGCGGCTGGGGCGTCAGCTACGGGGCGCCCGTGTGGGGCTATCCGTACTACTGGTAAATCCCGGAAGTTGCCCTGAAGGCGATCGCGTCTGCAGGACGCGTCGCATAGCAGACTCAGTGATGCGCCTGCTGGCCCGCCGGAGGGGGCGGCGGCAGCGGAGTTTCGCTGGTTTTCGGGGCCGGCGCGACGAACTGCACGAAGCCTTCGTCGTCTTTCACCATCCCCAGTTCATAGCGCGCGCGCTCTTCAATGGCGCCCGTGCCTTCCTTCAAATCCTTCACCTCGCCTTCAAGCTTGGTGTTGCGCTGCTTCAGTTCAGCGTTGCGCTGATTCTGCGCCGTCACCTGCTTCTGCATATCCCACACGCGCAGCCAGCCGCCCTTGCCCAGCCAAAGCGGGTACTGGATAGCAAGCAGCAACAGCAGCAGGAACAGCGTAATCAGGCGCATAGAGACAAGCGTTGGCAGTACTCGGGCCCCAAATACCATGCGACCGCCAGAGCGGCGGTCGCACAGTCATGCGGAGCGAAACTGCGAGGGATTATCGCAGGTTATAGAACGCCGACTTGCCCGGGTAGCTGGCGATATCACCGAGGTCTTCTTCGATGCGCAGCAGCTGGTTGTACTTGGCCATGCGATCCGAGCGCGACAGCGAGCCGGTCTTGATCTGGCCGGCGTTCGTGCCAACGGCGATGTCGGCGATCGTGCTGTCTTCGGTCTCGCCCGAGCGGTGCGAGATCACGGCGGTGTAGCCGGCGCGCTTGGCCATCTCGATGGCAGCGAACGTCTCGGTCAGCGTACCGATCTGGTTGATCTTGATGAGGATCGAGTTGGCAATGCCCTTCTCGATGCCTTCCTTCAGGATCTTGGTGTTGGTGACGAACAGATCGTCGCCCACCAGCTGCACCTTCTTGCCGAGCTTTTCGGTCAGGGCCTTCCAACCGGCCCAGTCGCTCTCGTGCATGCCGTCTTCGATCGACACGATCGGGAACTTGTCAGCCAGATTTGCCAGGTAGTTGGCGAAATCTTCCGACGACAGCTGGAGGCCTTCGCCTTCGAGGTGGTATTTGCCGTCCTTGTAGAACTCGGACGCGGCGCAATCGAGCGCCAGCAGCACGTCTTCACCTGCCTTGTAGCCAGCCTGCTCGATGGCCGACAGGATCGTGTTCAGGCACTCTTCGTTGCTGGCGAAGTTCGGTGCGAAGCCGCCTTCGTCGCCCACGGCCGTGCTCATGCCCTTGTCAGCCAGGATCTTCTTCAGCGCGTGGAAGATCTCCGCGCCGCAGCGCAGGGCTTCACGGAAGCTCGACTGGCCGACCGGCATCACCATGAATTCCTGGATGTCCAGGCTGTTGTTGGCGTGTGCGCCGCCGTTGACGATGTTCATCATCGGCACCGGCATCTGCATGGCGCCCGAACCGCCGAAGTAGCGATACAGCGGCAGGCCGGCTTCTTCGGCCGCGGCCTTGGCCACCGCCATCGACACCGCCAGCATGGCGTTGGCGCCCAGGCGGCTCTTGTTCTCGGTGCCGTCCAGATCGATCAGGGTGCGGTCCAGGAACGCCTGTTCCGACGCGTCCAGGCCCATGATGGCCTCGGAGATTTCGGTGTTGATGTGCTCGACGGCCTTGAGCACGCCCTTGCCCAGGTAGCGCGACTTGTCGCCGTCACGCAGTTCGATGGCTTCACGCGAGCCGGTGGATGCGCCCGACGGCACCGCTGCACGGCCCATCACGCCCGATTCCAGCAGCACGTCGCATTCGACGGTGGGGTTGCCGCGCGAGTCCAGCACTTCGCGACCGATGATATCTACGATGGCACTCATGAAAATCCCTCTTGGTGTCTTAAAGCAGGTAACGCTACGAGGTCGACAGGCAGCTCAAACGCCTTCGACCACGATCATGTTCATGTTGGCAGCCTTGGCGCGCGCGTTGCGCGCAGCGAGATACTCCTCGCTGTCGTAGAACGACTTGGCAGCGTCGTAGCTCGGAAACTTGAGCACAACGATGCGGGTAGGGTTCCACTCGCCTTCCAACTGCTCCGTCTTGCCGCCGCGCACCAGCGGCTCGGCGCCATGCGTTTGCATGGCTTTGGTCGACAGCGTCTTGTATTGCTCGTACTGCACGGGGTCTGTCACGTCCACGTACGCGAGGATGTAGCCAGCGGCCATGTGTCTCTCTCCGGATGCCGAAACAAAAACTGAACTGGGCTGAAC
Organism: Ralstonia sp. VS2407; assembly: GCF_052950655.1. Taxonomy (NCBI): domain Bacteria; kingdom Pseudomonadati; phylum Pseudomonadota; class Betaproteobacteria; order Burkholderiales; family Burkholderiaceae; genus Ralstonia; species Ralstonia sp. VS2407. The sequence goes on along the minus strand of NZ_JBRFVG010000001.1, from coordinate 469,712 downwards.
CGAAAACGACTGCGGCGGCTAGTGGAGCCGCCGGTCATCGGGAAGAATCAGTCGAACTGATTTTCCAGGAAACCGCTGCGCTTGGTGAGCGCATCCAGTTCTTTCAGTACTGACAGCAAGTCTTTCATGCGGCGCAGCGGCACGGCATTCGGGCCATCTGATTTTGCGCATGCGGGATCCGGGTGCGTCTCCATGAAGACACCCGAAACCCCTACGGCGATAGCGGCACGGGCCAGCACCGGCACGAACTCGCGCTGGCCGCCCGAGCTGGTGCCCTGGCCGCCCGGCAACTGCACCGAATGCGTGGCGTCGAACACCACCGGCGCCCCCGTCTCGCGCATGATCGCCAGCGAGCGCATGTCCGACACCAGGTTGTTGTACCCGAACGAGGCGCCGCGCTCGCAGGCCATGAAGTTGTCTTCCGGCAGGCCGGCATCGCGGGCGGCGTGACGCGCCTTGTCGATGACGTTCTTCATGTCGTGCGGCGCGAGGAACTGACCCTTCTTGATGTTGACGGGCTTGCCGCTCTGCGCACACGCACGGATGAAATCGGTCTGACGACACAGGAACGCCGGCGTCTGGAGCACGTCCACGACTTCGGCCACCGGCTTGATCTCGTCGATGTCGTGGATGTCGGTCAGCACCGGCACGCCAACCTGACGACGCACTTCCGCCAGAATGCGCAGCCCCTCGTCCATGCCCAGACCGCGGAACGAGGCGTCCGACGACCGATTCGCCTTGTCAAACGACGACTTGTAGATGAACGGAATGCCCAGTGCGCCCGTGATTTCCTTGAGCGTGCCGGCGGTGTCGATCGCCATCTGCTCCGATTCGATCACGCAGGTGCCGGCAATCAGGAAGAACGGTTTGTCGAGGCCGACTTCGAAATCGCAGAGTTTCATGATGTTCCCGTGTGCCAGCGCTTAGGCGACAGCGCGTTGCGTGTTCTGCTGGTGATGCGCCAGCGCGGCTTCAACGTAGGCTTTGAACAGCGGGTGGCCGTCGCGCGGCGTCGAGGTGAATTCCGGGTGGAACTGCACGCCGACGAACCACGGGTGCATCGACGCCGGCAGTTCCATCATTTCCGGCAGGTTTTCCGACGGCGTGCGCGCCGAGATGATCATCCCGGCCTTTTCCAGCTGCGGCACGTAGTGGTTGTTCACCTCGTAGCGGTGACGATGGCGCTCGTTGACCTCCGCGCCGTAGATTGCCGCTGCCTTGGTGCCGGATTGCACCGGCACGCGCTGCGAGCCCAGGCGCATGGTGCCGCCCAGATCGGAGTCGGCCGAGCGTTTTTCGACGCGGCCATCGCGGTCCAGCCATTCGGTGATGAGCGCGACCACCGGATGTTCGGTCTCGTCGTTGAACTCCGTGCTATTGGCGTCCTTCATGCCGGCCAGATGGCGAGCGAATTCGATCACGGCCAACTGCATCCCCAGGCAGATGCCCAGGTACGGCACGCCTTTTTCGCGGGCGTACTGAATTGCGCGGATCTTGCCTTCCGTACCACGCTTGCCGAAGCCGCCCGGCACCAGAATGGCATCCAGTGTGTCCAGCACCTGGGTATGGCCCGATTCCAACTCCTCGGAATCGATGTACTCGATATTGACGCGCGTCGAGGTATGCAGGCCGGCGTGGCGCAGCGCCTCGATCAGCGACTTGTACGACTCGGTCAGGTCAACGTACTTGCCGACCATGCCGATGGTGATTTCGTGCTGCGGATTTTCCAGTGTGTGCACCATGTGCGCCCACACCGACAGGTCCGCCGGCGGCGCTTCGATGCGCAGCTCTTCGCAGATGATGCGATCCAGCCCCTGCTCGTTGAGCATCTGCGGGATCTTGTAGATGGTGTCGACGTCCCACACCGAGATGACCGCGTCCTGCGGCATGTTGGCGAAGAGGGAAATCTTCGCGCGTTCATCGTCAGGGATCGGGCGGTCGGCGCGGCACAGCAGCGCGGTCGGCTGCACGCCGATTTCGCGCAGCTTCTGCACCGAGTGCTGGGTCGGCTTGGTCTTCAGCTCGCCGGCGCTGGCAATGAACGGCACCAGCGTCAGGTGCGCGAACGCCACCTGGTTGCGACCCAGGCGCAGGCTCATTTGGCGTGCGGCTTCCAAGAACGGCAGCGATTCGATATCGCCCACCGTACCGCCGATTTCCACGATCGCCACATCGGCCTTGCCGTCGTGCGACGCAGCGGCACCGCGCTCAATGAACGCCTGGATTTCGTTGGTGATATGCGGAATGACCTGCACCGTCTTGCCGAGATACTCGCCGCGACGCTCCTTGCGGATCACGGATTCGTAAATCTGGCCGGTGGTGAAGTTGTTCGCCTTGCGCATCTTGGCCGAGACAAAACGCTCGTAATGGCCAAGATCGAGGTCGGTTTCTGCGCCGTCCTCGGTCACAAACACTTCGCCGTGCTGGAACGGGCTCATCGTGCCCGGGTCGACGTTGATGTAAGGATCGAGTTTGAGGAGGGTGACTTTGAGGCCGCGCGACTCAAGAATGGCCGCGAGCGAGGCGGCGGCGATGCCCTTGCCGAGTGAGGACACTACGCCACCGGTAACGAATACGAACTTGGTCATGACCTAGCTTGCCGGGGAAAGCCGGATTATAGCAAAGGTCCCCTCACCGATCCGTGACAGAACGGTGGAATTTGCCCCCGACCAGCCTCGCCTATGCGGCGTGCCGCATGGCGCCTGTGTTGGCGCGCATTTCGTTGATCAATTCGCGGATCAACTCAGCCGTTTCGAGCGGCTTTTCCATTGGATAAAGATGGCTACCTTCGATCCAGCGCAGCCTGCCGCCGACGATGCGCCGGGTTGCACCCAGCCCGACCTTGCGAATCTCGCGCGAACGGGTGCCCGCCACAAAGCTGACGGGGAACGCCGTGCCGCCCGCGACTTTGCGCCCCATGTTGGTCGGCAACGTCCGGTAGATCTGGTATTCGATTTCGCGTGAGAAACGCAGTGTGCGCTCGTGGTCACGGCCCGTGGGCTCGGTGCCATGTTCGACATAATCGCGCAGCACGTCTTCGTCCCAACGATCGAACTTGCGCTTGGCCTTGAAGTGGCTCCAGACGGCGTCGCGATCGGGCCACAGATGGCGCCGGTTCTTCGTCGCTGCAGCAGGCGATTGGCTCTCATCGATGTCCAGCCATTGCGCCACGCGCAGCAGCTTGGCGCGCCACCCGGCAATGATCGGCGAATCGAGCATCACGACGCCGCGCACGCGCTCGGGCCGGCGCAGCGCCGCCATCAAGCTCAAGAAGCCACCCAGCGAATGGCCCACCAGCCAGACCGGCTCCACCTGCGCGTCGATTTCGGCGAGCAGCTCCCTCACCAGACCAGGCCAGGAACGGGTCACTGGAAAACGCGGGTCGTGCCCAAAACGCTCCACGGCGCGGATGTCGAATTCGTCACCCAGCACGCCCAGCATCTTGCGATACGTCCCCACGGGAAAGCCGTTGGCATGCGAAAAAAGCATCACATCGCGCATCGCAGATCCTGTGCCGTTCAGTGCGACTTTTGCGATCCGCCAGCCACGCGCTGGATCGTGGACACCTGCTCCAACGCTGGGCCGGGCGCACGATCCGGCGTGGCTGGAACGTCGGCGGCGGGCGGTGCAACGCGCACGGGCTCGACCTCTGCGGAAGAATGGCCCTCACGGCGCAACGGGTGCGAAGGCGAAGTGCCGGTTTCCCAGTCCGGATCGTCGATCTCGGCAAACACCTGGCGCAGGCGCTTGCCCCATGTGCCGCGAATCATCGTGAAATATGGGTTCTCTTCGTCGATGGCGACAAAGCGCGTCACACGCAGGGAGTCGGCCTCATAGACCAGCAAATCCAGCGGCAAACCCACGGAAATATTCGACTTCAGCGTCGAATCCATCGAGATCAGCGCGCACTTTGCGGCTTCGTCCAGCGGCAGCCCCGGGCTGACCACGCGATCGATGATCGGCTTGCCGTACTTGGCCTCGCCGATCTGGAAGTAGCAGTTCTCGGGCGTGGCTTCAATGAAGTTGCCTGCTGCGTAGACGTTGAACAGGCGCGGGCGCTCTGCGCCAATCTGCCCGCCAAAGATGATGCTGACGTTGAAGTCGATCTTGGCCTTGGCCAGCGCCGCGGCATCGCGGTCGTAGACATCGCGCACGGCCTCGCCAACGATTGTGGCTGCCTCGAACATGTCCCGTGCCGTCCACAGCGAGCGAGGCTTGCCGCGCGCTTCGGTCAGCACCTGACGCACCGCCTGGCTGATGGCGAGATTACCGGCCGTCAGCAGCACCATGACGCGATCGCCTTCGCGCTCGAAGACGGTCATCTTGCGAAACGTGGAAATGGCGTCCACGCCCGCATTCGTGCGGGAATCGGACAGGAACACAAGGCCTGCGTCCAGGCGCATGGCGACGCAATAAGTCATGGGCGAAGCAACAAACGGAATCGGTAGGTTGAAGGCATTCTAGCGCGCCGATCGGAACCCATCCGCGCGCTTGGAAGAGGTGCTCAATTCACTCGAGCCGCCTCGACGGGCAACGGCTCAATGGAAATGCTGACATCCAGCGTCTCGGCACCCCCGCCCTGCCGCACGCCGCGTACCGGTGCTGCCGACTGGTAATCGCGCCCGACCGCCAACCGGATGTGGCGGGCATCGGTAAAGCACTGGTGGGTGACGTCGATGCTGCACCAGGTGTGCGATTCGGCATCGAGGCAGACGTCGGCCCACGCGTGGCTGGCGAGGTCTTCTTCGCCCACGGCGTGGAAATAGCCGCTGACATAGCGCGCCGGTACGCCCAACGCCCGGCAGCACGCGACCATCACCTGCGCCTGATCCTGGCATACGCCCGTGCCCAGGCCAAACGCCTCCGCTGCGGTAGTGCCGACGTGAGTGGTATTCGGCTTATAGCTCACGCGCTTGGCGATAGCTTGCGCAAGCCGCACGGCAGATTCCGCGTCTCCGAGCACCAGCGCGTGCTCGCGCGCGAAGTTGATCATTTCGGGCGGCGCGGAAGTCAGCGGCGTGGCACTCAAAAAGTACAGCGGCGATACGCGATAGCGCCCTTGCCCAGGCGCATCGACAAACCGTTGACTGCCCGGCGAGCCCGCAGGAAACGCCTCGACAACGCCGCGCGCGTCGATGATGACGTCTTCCGTACGGTTGCCGAGGGTGAAGTGATGAACGACGTTGCCGAAACCGTCGGTGGCGCGCGTGAGGTTACCGGGCGCATGGATCTGCCAGGTGTCCACCTGCTGCAGCTCGCCGCTGCGAGGTGTCAGCCGCAGCTCGTGCACGCTGTGGCGCAGCGGCTCGGCATAACGGTAGACCGTCGTATGTCGAATTTGGTATTTCACGATGACACGGGCGCCACCCGAAAGCGGCGCCCCGATGTATGCACGTTGTCTTGCACGTCACGCCACCTCGAGCGGCACCAGGAAATCCTGGCTGATGCCGTTGCCTAGGTCGCCTATCCGCTCCAGGAAGTTGGTCAGCCAGGCATGCAGGCCAACAGCAAAAATATCTTCGATGCGGGCGTACCGCAGGTCGGCGTGCAGTTTACCAGCGCGACGTTCAGTCTCTGCCGATTGACTGTTGCGCACTGTCGAAAGAATCTCGACCACCTCGTCCATGCTGGCCAGCAGCGACCGCGGCATGTCGCTGCGCAGAATCAGCAGCTCCGCCACGCGCGTCGGCGTGATGACGTTGCGATAGATCTTGCGGTAGACCTCGAAGCCCGACACCGAGCGCAGCGTGGCAGCCCAATGGTAGAAGTCGCCCTGCTCCGCCGCCGTTTCATCGCGCGTAGGCGTTGATTGGAATTTCACGTCCAGCAGCCGCGCAGTGTTGTCGGCGCGCTCCAGAAACGTGCCCAGGCGCATGAAATGGAACGCGTCGTCCGTCAGCATGGTGCCGACCTGCACGCCGCGCGACAGATGCGAGCGGAACTTCACCCACTCAAAGAACTGAGACGGATCATCGCGCAGCATGCCTTCGGCAATCAGGCGCTGCACATCCAGCCACGTGGTGTTGATGGTCTCCCAAACCTCGGTCGTGATGGAGCCGCGTACCGCCCGGGCGTTCTCGCGCGCCCCGCGCAGACAGCTCATGATCGACGACGGGTTGGTCATGTCGCGCACCATGAAATCGATCACATCGTCGCGCGAGAGCAGGCCATAGCGCTCGTCAAAGACCTGCGTCAGTTCGGAGATGTCGAGCATTGCCCACCAGCCCTGCTCGGCCACTTCCGCGGATTGCGGCAGCAGCGAGGTCTGGTAGTTCACGTCGAGCATGCGGGCGGTGTTCTCGGCGCGTTCGGTGTAGCGCGCCATCCAGAAAAGGTGGTCTGCGGTGCGGCTGAGCATGGCGTTCCCTTCTACGTATTCGATAGGCGATTGATCGATTGCCTGTTGCGACACTGCGCGAGCGTTCAGCGCTCCAGCACCCACGTATCCTTCGTCCCGCCGCCCTGCGACGAATTGACCACCAGCGAGCCGGCGCGCAACGCCACACGCGTCAGGCCACCGGGCACCATGCGCACATCCTTACCGGATAGCACGAACGGCCGCAGGTCGATGTGGCGCGGCGCGATACCGGCTTCCACATACGTCGGGCAAGTCGACAGTGCCAGGGTTGGCTGGGCGATGTACTGATCGGGGCGAGCCTTCACCACCTCACGGAAAGCGGCAATCTCCTCCTGCGTGGCCGCCGGACCGACGAGCATGCCGTAGCCGCCTGCACCGTGCGTTTCCTTGACCACCAGTTCGCCCATGTGGTCGAGCACGTATTGCAGGTCGTCGGGGCGACGGCACATGTACGTCGGCACGTTATTGAGGATCGGCTCCTCGCCGAGGTAGAAGCGGATCATGTCCGGCACGTACGGATAGATCGACTTGTCGTCTGCCACGCCGGTGCCGATGGCATTGCAGATGGTGACGTTGCCCGCGCGATAGACCGACAGCAGCCCAGCCGCGCCCAGCGAAGAATCCGGGCGGAACACCAGCGGATCGAGGAAGTCGTCGTCCACCCGGCGGTAGATGACGTCGATGCGCTGCGGGCCCTGCGTCGTGCGCATATAAAGGTGATCGTCCTGCACGAAAAGATCGTGCCCCTCCACCAGCTCCACGCCCATCTGCTGCGCAAGGAACGCATGCTCGAAATACGCCGAGTTGTACATGCCGGGCGTAAGCACCACTACCGTCGGGTCGGCGATGTTCTGCGGCGACACGCTGCGCAGCATGTCGAGCAGCATGTCGGGGTAATGCGCGACGGGCGCCACACGATTGCGCGCGAACAACTCCGGAAACAGCCGCATCATCATCTTGCGGTTTTCCAGCATGTACGACACACCCGATGGCACGCGCAGGTTGTCTTCCAGCACGTAGAACTCGCCCTCGCCGGCACGCACGATGTCGATGCCGGCCACGTGCGCGTAGATGTCGCGCGGCACGTCCACGCCGAGCATGTCGGGGCGGTATTGGGCGTTGTTGTAGATCTGATCGGGCGGAATGACACCGGCGCGCAGGATGTTCTGCTCGTGATAGATGTCGTGCAGGAAGCGGTTGAGCGCATCGACGCGTTGCCGAAGGCCGCGCTCGAGCGTGGCCCACTCGCTGGCCGGGAAGATGCGCGGAATGATGTCGAACGGAATCGTGCGCTCGGTGCCGCTGTTCGATTCGTCCTTGTCGCCGTACACAGCAAAGGTGATACCGACGCGGCGGAAGATCAGGTCTGCCTCGGCGCGCTTGTTCTGCAGCGTCGTGGCCGATTGCGCGCCCAGCCATTCGGCGAAACGTCCGTAGTGGCCGCGTACCTCGCCCTGCTGGACGAGTGCTGCCGGGGCCGGTTCGGCGGCATGGGGGTTGCGGCCCCCGTCATGCCAGTTGAGCATTTCATCGTAGAACCGGACTGCCATGCTTTTCTCCCCTGACGGCGCCGCGCGATGTACGCGGCACGTGGTTTTTATAGCACAGCGGTTTTGACCCCCACAATGGGGCCAACCCGTTATGCCACCAAGTTTCACGGCTGGGCGTCGACGGCGCCGGCGGCCGTTGCCAGGGGTTCGACTTCCTGCGCGGAAGACCAGTACCGCGGCCGCATGGTGCGCGCGGTCTGGACGTTCAGCACATCGCCGCCGGTCTCGATGACGACGGCACCGGTCTTGTCCGTGCGCAAACCGTCGATGTCGCGCGCCACATAGCGCTGCCAGACCTGCGGATGCGGATGTCCGTACCGATTGCGGTAGCCGACCTGGAAAACCGCCACCTGCGGAGAAACCGCGTCCAAGAACGCGCCGCTGGAGCTTGTCTTGCTGCCGTGATGCGGCACAAGCAAGATGTCTGCCATCAGTCGCTCAGGCGTTTCAGCGGCGATCAGGGCGCTTTCCTGGGCGGCTTCGATATCGCCCGTCAGCAGCGCAGCATGGCGGCCATTGGCGATACGCAGCACACAACTGCGAGCATTGCTGGACACGCGCTCGCTTTCAGCGGGCAGGCGCAGGGGGTGCAGCACCTCAAAGACAACGCCGTCCCACGTCCATGTTTGCCCAGCCAAACAATCGGTAAAGCGGATGCCGCTTTCATCGGCCACGCCGCGCAAGGCGTGTCCCTGAGGCAAAGACGCCAACATGGTGCGCACCGGCACCGCGCCGATCACCGTTTCGGTGCCACCGGCGTGGTCGCTGTCTTCGTGGCTGACGACAAGCGTGTCGAGCGATTCGACGCCGTGGCTGCGAAGGTAAGGAGCGATGACGCGGGCGGCAGCATCCGCGTGATCGCCGTAGCGCGGGCCGGTGTCGAACAGCAGACGATGGTTGGCGGTTTCGACCAATGCTGCGGCACCTTGCCCGATGTCGAACGCGACAAGCCGGAATTCGCCGGGTAATGGCATTGGCACGCGCGCCAGCACCAGTGGCAAGAGGAGCAAGGCGCCCTGAGCGCGCCACGCCCATGCACGCACGCCACCGGGCACCAGCAATAGCGCTACACCAAGCAACGACAGCAGCAACGCCCACTTGGGCGCGGCCGGCGCAACCCACACCGACCAGCGCGGTTGTGCCAGCCATTCAAGCCAAATGGCCAGCCAGCGGAAACTCGCCTCGGCCAACATCAGCACGGGCTGCGCCAGCGGATCAGGGAGCGCTGCGCCGATCAGCGCCAACGGTGTCGTCACGAAACTGACCATGGGGATCGCCAGCCCGTTGGCCGCCGCAGAGACGACCGACGTCTGCTGGAACAGAAGCAAGGTCAACGGCAACAAGCCGAACGTGACCGCAAACTGAATCCGCGTAGCACCAACCACCGTACGGCGGATGCCTTCAATTTTGCCGTCGACTTCGCCATTGCGCGTGCCATCGACGGCCATTCGGGCGGCGAAGAAGATGATCGCCACCGCGCCGAACGACAACCAGAACCCCGCCGACATGACTGCCCACGGGTCCACCATCGCCACCACTGCCGCCGCCCAGCACAGCGACAGGCTGGCCGACACATTGCGATCGGTCAGCCGGGCGATGGCTACGGTGGACAGCATCAGCAGCGTGCGCTGCGCTGGCACGCCCATGCCGGCAAGCAAGCAGTAGCCGAACGCCCCCAACATGGCCGCGACGCCACCTGCGCGCGGGGTAGGCATACGCAGCGGCAACGGCGTGCGCAGCCAGCGCGCCAACCCGAACGACCGGCGCCACAACGCCATCCACAACGCGGCAAACAGCCCGGCGATCATCGTGATGTGCAACCCTGAAATGCTGACAAGGTGGCTGATGCCTGTGCGGCGGAACAGGCCCCAGTCGTCGCGGGCGATGCCGCTTTGGTCGCCCACCACGAGCGCCACCATGACTGCCGCGAAGCGTGCATCGGGCAACGCGGCCAAGATGTGGCGCCGCACGCTGGCACGCCAGCGCTCCACGCCAATTCCGAAGCCGGTGCCTGTTTCATCCAGTGCGATGTTCTGCGCGCGTTTGCCTGTACGCACATAGCCGACGGCCCGGATGTTGTCGGCCAGCATCGCGTATTCGCCATCGAAGCCGCCGGGGTTGGTCAGGCTGTGCGGGCGCTTGGCGCGCAGCGTCAGTTGCCAGCGCTGGCCGGGTTGCAGATCGGGGATGCCGGCACGTCGGTCGGGCTTTGCGCCCTCTTCGGCCACGTTGCCCCAGTTCCGCGTGCCATACCAGGACAGGCGCACGCGTGGCGGCACGGCATCACCCGCATTGCTGGATTCGATGTGGAAGAGAAAACGCGTGGCCTCATCGCCCGTCTGCGGCAGCTCGGCCACCACGCCGGTCGCGATGACGTCCTTGCCTTCCCACGCAGGGCTGAGCGCCACGGCCATGCGCTGCTGCGCGCGCCAGTCGCTCCAGCCGAAACCAGCCGCAACGGTGCTGGCGACGAGCAACACGGGAAACAGCGCTGGTCGACGCCGCATGACGGCCGCCAGCGACAGACAGAGCACGAGCACGCAAAGCGGCTGCCAAACCGGCGGCAGCGCCGCCTGCATCTGCAATGCCACGCAGCCGGCAACGAAGCCGATCAACCCAAGACGCATGTGCGAGCGTCAAGCGTGCAGGAGCGCAGCCAAGCGAGGAATGGCTTCGAAACTGTTGCGGCGTGCCTGGGCGGCCAGCGCGTCGATAGAGATGCCGCGCAGTTGCGCCATCGCCTCGGCGATACGAGCGACTTCGGCGGGTGCATTGCGCGCAGCGCCCTGCTCGCCGAACTGGTCGTCGGCAAGCCAGGCGGGGGCCAGGTCGGGCGCGTCGGTTTCCAGCACGATCGACTCGATCGGCATGTCCTGCGCCAGCCGACGCACCCGGTTGGCACGCGAGAAGGTAAAGACGCCGCCAAACCCGAGCTTGAAGCCCGAATCGACAAAGCGACGCGCCTGTTCCGGGCTGCCGTTGAACGCATGCGCAATACCACGCACGCCCGCCTTGGCGGCGGCGCTGCACACCTGATCCTGCGACTTGCGCACGTGCATCAGCACAGGCAGATCGAATTCGCGTGCGATGCGCAGTTGCGCGCGGAACACGGCGGTCTGCCGTTCGACGTCGTGGTCGGGAATGAAGAAATCGAGGCCGATCTCGCCGACGGCCACGAAACGCGGGTCGTCCATTGACGCGGCGATCTGGCGGCGCAGCTCGAGCAGATCGTCGTCGCTGGCCTGCGCGGCGTAGATTGGATGGATGCCCAGCGCATAACTGCACCCGGCATGCCGATGGGCCAGCGCCCGCACCGTGTCGAAATTCCAGCGTGCCACCGCCGGCACGACAATGTGGTTGACCCCCGCCGCATGCGCCTGCGCAACGATCGCATCACGGTCGGTATCAAAGTCGCTGGCGTCGAGGTGGCAATGGGTATCGATCCACATAGTCCGTTATGCGTTGGAAAAGGCGGCAACCTACCGGAAAGCGCAGCGTTGTGGAATCCGCCTTTTCCGATCGTGCCGCCCAGCTCAGCGCTCCTGGTGCAAATGGCCTTCCCGCAGGCGGAAAATGCGATCGCAACGGCCTGCCAACTCGATATCGTGCGTGACGATGACAAAGCTGGTGCCAAGCGTGCGCGTGAGTTCCAGCATCAGGTCGAACACTTCACCGGCCGTGTGGTCGTCCAGGTTGCCGGTGGGCTCGTCAGCCAGCACGCAAGCCGGAGACCCGACCAGCGCACGCGCAATCGCCACCCGTTGGCGTTCGCCGCCGGACAGCTCGCCCGGACGGTGTGCCGTGCGCGGGCCCAGACCCACGCGTTCGAGCATCGCCTGTGCGGTGTGGCGCGCTTGCGCCTCTTCCACGCCGCGAATGCGCAGCGGCATCGCGACGTTATCCAGCGCCGTGAATTCCGGCAGCAGATGGTGGAACTGATAGACGAAGCCCAGCGCCCGGTTGCGCAGCGTATTGCGTTCGCGCTCTTTCATTGCGGTGAAAGGCTTGCCGAGCAGCGAGACGCGGCCCGACGTCGGCTCATCCAGCCCGCCCAGCACATGCAGCAACGTGCTCTTGCCCGAGCCCGAGGCGCCGACGATGGCGACCTTCTCACCCACGCCGATGCGGATGTCCACGCCCTTGAGCACGTCGACGTTCAGGCCGCCCTGGCGGAACGACTTGGACAGCCCTTCGGCCTGCACCACCACGCCCTGCGGCGCCGCGGCCGGCGCTTCCATGGAAGTCATGACGGCCTCACTCATAGCGCAGTGCCTCCGCCGGATTCACGCGCGAGGCGTGCCAGCTCGGATACAGCGTCGCCACCGAGGCGAGGATGAAGGAAATGATGCCAATGGTCGCAATGTCGTTCACGCGGGGGTCCGAGGGCAGTTCGCTAATGAAATAGATGTCACGCGGCAGGAATTGCACGTGGAAGAGACGCTCGATGAACGGCACGATCACGTCGATGTTGTACGCGATGAGCGTGCCGAAGCCGACGCCCAGCAATGTGCCGATAAAACCGATCGCCACGCCCTGCACGATGAAGATCTTCATGATTGATGCCGGTTGTGCGCCCATGGTGCGCAGGATGGCAATGTCAGCCTGCTTGTCCGTCACCGTCATCACCAGCGTGGAAACCAGGTTGAACGCCGCCACGGCGATGATCAGCGTGAGGATGATGAACATCATCTTTTTCTCGGTCTTCACGGCGGCAAACCAGTTGCGGTTCTGGCGCGACCAGTCGCGGATGTACAGCTCGCCGGTCAGCGTGCGCGACAGGGCTTCGGCCACCTGCGGGGCGCGGTCCATGTCGACCAGCTTCAGGCGCACGCCGGTCGGGCCATCCAGGCGGAACAGGCGCTCGGCGTCTTCCATATTGACCAGCGCCAGCGAGCTGTCGAACTCGTAGTGGCCCGATTCGAAGATCCCCGTCACGGTGAACTGCTTCAGGCGCGGCAACACGCCCGCCGGGGTGATGGTGCCCTGCGGCGCCACCAGCGTGACCTTGTCCCCCTGGTGCACGCCCAGGCCGTTGGCGAGTTGGCTGCCCAGGGCGATGCCGAATTCGCCCGGTTTCAGGTCGTCGATCGTGCCTGTCTTGAAGTCCTTGGCGATGTCCGACACCTTCGGCTCGTCGGCGGGCGACACGCCGCGCAGCAGCACACCGCGCACCGCCTCGTCACGCGTGATCATGGCCTGCGCGCCCACGTACGGCGCCGCGCCGATGACTTCCTTGTTCTGCATCGCCTCATTGGCGGTACGCTGCCAGTCCGGCAGACTGTTCGGCGCCATCACTTCGATATGCGCCAGCACCGACAGCATGCGGTCCCGCACCTCCTTCTGGAAGCCGTTCATGACCGAGAGCACGATGATCAGCGCCGCCACCCCGAGCGCAATGCCGAGCATGGAGATGAGCGAAATGAAAGAGATGAAGCTGTTGCGGCTGGCGCGCTTGCTTGCGCGTGTATACCGCCAGCCGATCTGCCATTCGTATGGAAGTTTCAAAGGGGATTCCCCGTGGGTGTGATTTGTCCGGCTCACTGGCCGACGAGCCGGAAGTTTACAATCTCGGAGCCATGATTCCTGAACTCACCCTGATTGTCCCGTTTTGCGCGCCCGCTGCCGAGGTGGCGGACGACGCTTATCGTCAATTGACCTTGCCGGGCCTGGAAAGGTTGCTTGCTCGTGCGCGCGAAGCAGAACGCGAGCGCCACGACGACGCCTACCTGCCCACGCTGCCGCACGAGCGCTGGCTGGCCAAGCACGCCGGGCTGCCCATTTCTCCGCTGCCGTCGGCGCCGTACATGCGCCTGGCGGACGGGGGCACCGCCGACACGCGCACCTGGGCCTGCCTGCAGCCGGTCCACATCCACGCCGCCCGCGACCATCTGGTGATGCTCGACCCGGCCCAGCTCCGCCTGGAAGCCGCCGACGCCGACGCCCTGCGCGCCGCCATCGCCCCGCTGGTTGCCGAAATGGGCATCACGCTCGATGCCACGCACGCCGCGCGCTGGTACGTCGCCGATTCGCCATTTGGCGACCTGATTGCCGCCGCGCCGCAGCGGGCCACCGGCCACAACATCGACATCTGGATGCACAAGGGCGAGCAGGAGCGCGCCTGGCGCAAGTTCCAGAACGAGATCCAGATGACGTGGTACGACCACCCCGTCAATCAGGCACGCGAGGCGCGCGGCCTGCTGCCGGTCAACTCGGTCTGGCTGTTCGGCCAGGGCGCGCTGGTCGATGCCCGCCCCATTGCGGAGCGCATGATCGGCGCTGATCCATTCTTCGCCGGACTGTGTCACGCCGGCAACGCCACCGAACTCTGCGCGGAAACGCTGGCCGCCGTGCCGTTCGACGACACAAGCGCCGCCGTGCTGCTGGGCGACGCCGGCAAGCCATATCTTTCCGCCGACTGGTACGACTGGATCGAAACCCTCCGCGCTTACGACCGCGACTGGTTTACCCCCGCCGCCGATGCGCTGGCGGACGGCCGAATCGACGCCGTCTCGCTCGTGCTGACCGGCGACTCGCACTACGCCCACTACCGCGTCACCCGCCGCGAACTCGCCAACGGCCCGTTCGGCTGGCTGCGCCGCTTCAGTCGTCCACGCACCTTGCGTGATGCGCTCTCCCCGCTTTCCATGGCCGCTTGAGCCTGATCCTGCATGACCCGCATCGCTGTCCGTTCGCATTCCGCAGACGCCGCCACAACGCTGGCCGGCCACGGCATCCATCCCGTCCTCGCACGCATCCTGGCCGCTCGGGGCGTCGCCCGGCCCGACGAACTATCGACCGAGCTGACCGACCTCCTGCCCCCCGCGCAACTCAAGGGCATTGACGACGCAGCCCACTACCTCGCCGACGCCATCGCCGCCAACAAGCGCCTGCTGATCATTGCCGACTACGACTGCGACGGCGCCACCGCCTGCGCCGTGGGCGTGCGTGGCTTGCGCATGCTGGGCGCGCAGGTCAGCTATATCGTCCCAAACCGCTTCGAGTACGGCTACGGCCTGTCGCCCGAAATCGTGGCGCTCGCTGCGCGCGAGAAGCCCGACGTGCTGGTCACCGTCGACAACGGCATCGCCGACGTGGCGGGCGTGGCGGCCGCCAACGCGCTGGGCATCGACGTTGTCGTGACAGACCACCACATGCCCGGCGCGCAATTGCCCGAGGCGCGCGTGATCGTCAACCCGAACCAGCCGGGTTGCGGCTTCCCGAGCAAGAATCTGGCGGGCGTGGGCGTGATGTTCTACGTGCTGCTGGCGCTGCGGGCGGAGCTGCGCAAGCGCGGCGTGTTCACGCCGCAGGATCAGCCGCGCCTCGATGCGCTGCTCGATCTGGTGGCACTCGGCACCGTGGCCGACGTGGTCAAACTCGACGCCAACAATCGTCTGCTGGTCGCGCAGGGTCTCAAGCGCATGCGTGCGGGGCGGATGTGCCCGGGCATCGCCGCGCTGTTCCGCGTGGCCGGCCGCGAGGCGCGCCGCGCGTCGACGTTCGATCTCGGCTTCGGCCTTGGCCCGCGCCTGAACGCCGCGGGGCGGTTGGCCGACATGTCGCTCGGCATCGAATGCCTGCTCACCGACGACTACGACCGCGCCATGTCCATCGCCGCCGAACTTGACGGCATGAACCGCGAGCGCCGCGAGATCGAAGCCGGCATGCAGCAGGAAGCCCTCGCCATCCTCGACAGCATGAACGCCCTCGATG
This sequence comes from Ralstonia sp. VS2407, assembly GCF_052950655.1. Classification (NCBI taxonomy): domain Bacteria; kingdom Pseudomonadati; phylum Pseudomonadota; class Betaproteobacteria; order Burkholderiales; family Burkholderiaceae; genus Ralstonia; species Ralstonia sp. VS2407. The sequence goes on along the minus strand of NZ_JBRFVG010000001.1, from coordinate 454,091 downwards.
GCGCCGGTCGGCACACCATCGCGGTCTACAACGAAACGTGGCACCAGGGCGTGATCGGCATCGTCGCCTCGCGTATCAAGGACAAATTCCACCGCCCGGTCTTCACCTTCGCACCCGGCGACGACGGCGTCATCAAGGGCTCGGGCCGCTCGATTCCCGGCTTCCACCTCCGTGATGCACTGGACGCCGTACACAAGCGCAGCCCGGGGCTTATCGTGAAGTTCGGCGGCCATGCCATGGCGGCTGGGCTCACGCTGCGCGAAGACGGTTTCGATGCATTCGTCACCACCTTCGAGGCCGTCGGCCGCGAATGGCTGACCGAGGCGCTGCTCTCACGCGTGCTCGAGACCGATGGCGAGGCCGACCCCGAATGCTTCACACCGCAGTTCGTCGAGCTGCTCGAAACCCAGGTCTGGGGTCAGGGCTTTCCGGCACCAAGCTTCTGCGGCGAGTTCGATGTGCTGTCGCAGGCCGTGCTGAAAGACAAGCACCTGAAGCTCAAGCTCGGCCGCGGCAAGCAGCATTTCGACGCGATCTGGTTCAACCACGCGGAGCCGCTCGGCGCCTCGGCGTATGTGGCCTACCGGCTCGACAACAACACCTTCAACGGCATCACGCGCGTCCAGATGGTGATCGAGCATGCGCAATAGCGGATGGGTCAAACCTTGCGCCAACGCATAAACACATGCGAAAACTGTCTGACGGCGCACCAATGACGCAGCAGTCGGGCACGGTCGGTGCGTTACAATGCGGGATTGCCGGCATGGAGGCGCGTAAGCCTCCATGGTCGCGCGCCCCACGAATTCCTAGCTTCAACTTCCAAGCGAAATGACTCACGTCGTTACCGAAAGCTGTGTCCGCTGCAAGTACACCGACTGCGTGGACGTCTGCCCCGTCGACTGCTTCCGTGAAGGCCCGAACTTCCTGACGATTGATCCGGACGAGTGCATCGACTGCGCCGTCTGCGTGGCCGAATGCCCGGTCAACGCCATCTATGCGGAAGAAGACGTGCCCGCTGATCAGCAGAAGTGGATCGCCATCAATGTCGAGCTGGCTCAAGCCGGCTGGCCTTCCATCACCAAGACCAAGCAACCCCTGCCCGACGCGGACGACTGGAAGGACGTGAAGGACAAGGAGCAGTATCTCGACCGCGGCTGAACGCGATTGAGCGCACTTGCCCGACACACTTTTTGTAGTGCATCGCAAAAAAGGTGTTGACGGGCAGATCAGAAACTAGCTAGAATTCATTTCTTCGCTGTTGCAGCGATTCCCCGATAGCTCAGTCGGTAGAGCGCCGGACTGTTAATCCGTAGGTCCCTGGTTCGAGCCCAGGTCGGGGAGCCAAAATAACAAAACGCCTCGCTTCGTGCGGGGCGTTTTCATTTGTGGCGTCGGTCTCGTGTATTGTTTGCACCCGCCTCAAGCCCGAGTGGTGAAATTGGTAGACACCGCGGACTTAAAATCCGCTGCGCCCTAATCGGCGCGTGCCGGTTCGATCCCGGCCTCGGGCACCAATCCTTTCTTCGCCTCCCCTCACACCCTTCCCCTCCAGCGTCTTACGATGCGCAGCACGCATGCGCCTTAGGTGCTTCTTCGTATTCGTCGTGACGGCGCACCCATGACAAGGGGCCGGTTTCGTTGCGGCCGAGCGGCGCGCGATCGAGCAGTAGCAGCGTACCCACCATGTCTTCCAAGCCGCGCGCATAGGTCGAATACGTGTGGAAGACATCGCCCGCCTCGTCCTTGTAAAACGCGCTCAATCCGGGCAGCTCGTCATGAGCTTCTTCGCGAGGCGTAGCGGTGTAGTTGTAGTCGACCGAACCGCTAGCGAGTTCGTCTTGCGAGAAGCTCACGCGATAGTCGTGGTTGAACGTTGTGCCGAACGACGAGACCCACGGGAATTGCCAGCCCATGCGCTTCTTGTAGGCGGCGATTTTGTCCATCGGCGCGCGCGACACGGCGACGAACGTCACGTCATGGTGATTCAGATGCGTGAGCATGCCGCCAACATGGTCGGAGAAGAAGGAGCACCCTGGGCAGCCCGCATCCCAGTCGGGCCCGAACATGAAGTGGTAGACCACCAACTGGCTACGGCCGTCGAACAACTCGGCCAGCGTCTTCTTGCCTTCCGATGATTCAAATACGTATTCCGTGTCGACCTTGACCCACGGCAGCGCCTGGCGCTCGGCGTTGACGGCGTCGCGCAGATGGATGGCCTCTTTCTCGCGCGCCAGCAACGCTCGGCGTTCGATGAGCCATTCATCTCTTGAAACCACGGGATGCGTTTGCATGATCGCCCCTTTGTCTAAGACTCAGGACTTCATACTAGGCGGCCTCACTCGAATGAAAAGCCGCGGCGCGCAAGTCGCCACCCGGATGCGACTTGCGCGCCATCGAAGAGAATCAGCCGTCTCTGCACATGCAACTTCAGGTGCCGGATCAGCCCACCAACCAGCGCACGCCCACGTTGATAAGCGCGCCGCCGCCTACCAGCCCGACCCACAACACAGCAGCGCACAGCAGCGGTCGCACACCGGACTTCAGCAGCATCGGCACATGCGTTTGCGTGCCGATAGCAAACATCGCACAGGCCAGCATGGCAGTGTCGATGGCGTCGATGGGGGCATGCCATGCAGCAGGGATCGCACCGGCGGAATTGAGCAGCGTCACAATCAGCAGCCCCACCGCAAACCAGGGCATGGCTTTCCAGGCGTGGCCGGCGGCTTTGCGAAGCGCTTTCTCCGGAGACGCCGAAGCAGGACCCTGAGCTTCACTGGGGGTTGTGCACGCCAGCACCACCAGCAACGGGGCCAGCGCCAGCACACGCACCATCTTGCTGACGACCGCCGCGTTGGTGGCGTCGTCGCCGAGCGGACGCGCTGCGGCAATCACCTGCGCAACTTCGTGCATCGTCGAACCGATGTAGACGCCAAAATGCTCCGGTGTGACGGCCACCCCGGCATGCGCCACGAGCGCGTACAGCCACGGGTACAGAAAGATGCCGATCGTGCCGAACAGCACCACGCTAGCGATCGCGACGGTCGTTTCGCGTGGTGAGGCCTTCACCGCTGGCGCAACGGCCAGTACGGCCGCCGCCCCACACACCGCACTGCCAGCTGCCACCAGCACAGCTTGTGAGCGCGTGAGGCGAAACCAACGCGTGCCGATCCACGTGCCGGCCAGCATCGTCGCGGCCAATACCAGCAGAGGAATCACCACGCCCGAAGTCCCCAGATCGTGGATCTGCGCCAGCGTCAGCCGGGCGCCGTAGAGAATCACGCCCGCGCGCAGCAGTGTATGGCGCGCAAGCTGGATTGCCCCTGGGGTCAGCCAACGCTGATGCCCCGGCACATGACCGATGGCCATGCCGAGCAGGATGGCAAGCGTCAGTGCGCTCAAGCCCAGATGCCCTGCCCACGGCATGGCCCCGAGCGCCACCGCAATCCCCGCACACCCGAACAACACCCCCACGCTGACGAGCGTCCGGCCGTCGAATCCTGCTGTCACGCCCTGGGGCGCCAACTGCTTCTGTGCAATCGTCATCACATTCGCCTTGCTTATTCGCTATACGCATAACGATATGCGGATCGTGATAACATGTAAAATAGGTAATTTTCGTAATTCCAACCACTTTTATGGATAATAAGGCGCCTCGCGTCACGTTGCGGCAATGGGCTGTCTTCGCCGCCATCGCACGCAGTGAAACGACCACTGCGGCCGGTGAAGCTCTTGGCCTGTCGCAATCGGCCGTCAGCGCGGCGCTGGCGGAACTGGAATCCACCCTCGGACATCCGCTGTTTGACCGGCATGCGCGCCGTCTGCATCTGAATGCGCTGGGCCGACAGCTTCTGCCCCAGGCACAGGCGCTGCTCGATCACGCCGATGCGCTGGAACACGCGACCGCCCAGCCGAACGTGCGCCTGAAGCTCGCGGCCAGCAGCACGATCGGCAACTACGTGCTGCCCGCCCTGCTCGCGGGCTTCCGGCACGAGATCGCACCCGACAGCCAGCTCGATGTGCTGATCGGCAATACGCAGGACGTGGTCGATGCCGTGCAGCGTTTCGAGGTCGACATCGGCCTGATTGAGGGCACCTGCCGCGGCGAAGCGCTGGAAATCGAAACGTGGATCGACGATGAGATGGTGATCGTGGCCGCGCCGGGGCATCCACTCACGCGAGGAACGGGGCCCGTCTCACACGCGGCGCTGCGCGAAGCGGGCTGGCTGATGCGCGAACCCGGCTCCGGCACGCGCGAACTGATCGACAGCCGCATCGCTTCGGTGGTCGGGCCGCTGCATGTGGCGCTTGAACTCGGCCACTCCGAGGCCATTCAGCGCACGGTGGCGGCAGGCTACGGCATCAGTTGCCTGTCGCGCCACGTGGTGGCCGACGCCTTGCGCGACGGCCGGCTGGTCGTGGTCGACAGCGGCCTGCCGCGTATCGCCCGGCCGCTGCTGATCGTGCGGCATCGCGACAAGCATCCGACACACGGGCTCACGCAATTCATCGACGTGCTGCGCGGTCACACAACCGATTCGAAAAAAATTCGCGCAGAAGACTAGCGCGATCCGAAAAAGGTTGATATAGTCTCACTTCTTCGCGGGGCGTTAGCTCAGTTGGTAGAGCAGCGGACTCTTAATCCGTAGGTCGAGTGTTCGAGTCACTCACGCCCCACCAGAATATGAAAGGCCCGACAGGCAACTGTCGGGCCTTTTTCATTTGCGCAATTTGCGATGCGCTTTTGCTTCAGTGCGCAGAAAACAAAGCGGCCGACGCTTGTGGCGCCGGCCGATCGATCCGCAGAGTCCTCTCCCCCGCCGCTGCCCGCGGCGGACATCTTCGCGGTGTAACCGCAACGCGCCCACCTGCCTGCCAAGGTGAGCGCATTCACCGGCTTCCTGACGGCGCGGTTCGACAAAGAGGCGCTGTGGGCCAGCGAGCGCCGCTAGCGCGGCGACGCATTTCAGGCCGTGGATTCGATGCGCAATTGCATGCGCATCTGCAGCGTCTCTCCGGGCGCCAAAGCACGCAGGCCCGTGCCTTCCCATCCTTGTGCCGCCAGGTTGATCGCGTCAGCCACGTGCGAAATAGGCTCCAGGCAGAAATATGGCTGCGCGTGCGGCGCGTGCAGGATGAAGTGGTCGAGCGGGTCATCGGCGCTGAGCGTAAGCACCCCACCCGCGCACGACACCACGGCACACTGCCGCCATTCGCTGTAATAGACACTGAGCGCTGCGTCCGGCAATGCGCGGGCGTGGCGGAAATCTTCCCGCGCCGTAATCGCCTCGCGGCGGACGGCAACTTCACCGGCATCCGTTGGCCACATCGTCGCAGCATCGAACTGCACGCGCGTATCGGGCGTGCGCGCAAAGTACGGATGAAAGCCGCCACCGGCCGGCATGCTGCTGTCGCCGTCATTGCGCAGGGTCATGACGGCATCCAGGCCGGATTCGCTCAGCACCAGCGTTTGGGTGGCAGTGAACGGCCAGGGCCAGTTGTCTGCCTCGGGCACGTAGCGCAAACCGAGTTCGATCGACGACGCCGTGACCTGCTTCACTGTCCAGGCACGTGCGTGCGCCAACCCGTGCATGGCATGCGCCTGGCCCGGATGCGGTGCAAGACGGACCTCGCGGCCGACCCAATGGAAGCGTCCATCGCGGATGCGGTTGGAGAACGGCAGCAGCGGATAGCACCCGGCTTTGGGCCACGCCAGCCCGTCGAAACCGCCGCGCAGACAATCGGGCGACATCGGCGCCAACCAGTCGACCCGCCGGCCGCCCTCGCTGGTCGAAGCCAGCGAGGCAATGCGGCCACCTGCCGCCGGCGCGACATCCATCGTCAGCGCACCGGCCTGCAGCGTATGTATTGGCCCCGGCGCAAGCCAAGTCTTGGTCTTGCTATCCATCAGAACGAATGCCGGATGCCGACCATGCCCACGAACTGGCTGCGCCCGTTCGACGGCGTGCCGTTCTGCGAATCGCCTACCGACGCCACCGCATCCACGATGGACGTGCTCGTCCCCGAAGCGCGCAGCGTCTGGCCGTTGGCGCGCTGGTACGCCTGGATCGCATAGAACGCCGTGCGCTTGGACAGCGAATACAACTGCTCCATCGAGAACTGGTTGTACTTGGCCGGCGAGCTGATACCGTTGCGCGCCTTCTCAGCCGTGTAGCTGTAGCCGAAGGCGAGCCGCAATGCCGGCGTCAGATCGTAAGTGGCAATCGCGCCCACCGTATTGAACGTGGCCGACTGCGTGAACAGCGACAGTGCGCCCGGCTTGTACTGAACGTTCGAGTAGTTCAAGCCGACCATCAGCTTGCCGAACGTATAGCGCGCGGCCGTGGCGATGAGCTGCGCGGAGTCGGCCGTGGCATAGCCGGAGTTGACGGGCGAGTTGTTGGCGAACGTCCCGACGTTGCTGAAGTTGCCGGCCGTCGTGCCGCTCGACACGTTCTTCAGCCGCGTATAGCCGACGCCCCACGAGAAAGCCTGATAGTCATAGCGCAACGCCGTGCTCACACTGCTGCCGTTGGAAACGCTGCCGGCTTGCTCGCCAAAGCCGTATTGCACGCCCGCTTGCAGACCACCCCACACCGGCGTGGTGTAGGTGATGGAGTTGTTGAAGCGCAGCGTGGTATCCAACGCATCGACGTCGCCGGGGTGCGCGCCGGTGGCACCCGTCAGCACGTTGGTCGGGCCCAGCGATGCGACGTACTGGAAGTACGGCGTGTACGCACGACCGAGCGTGACCTGGCCGTAGTTAGCGTTGCTCAGGCCGACGTAGGCCTGGCGGTTGAAGATATAGCCAGCCTGGGCTTGCTGCCCTGTGTCGGCATTGAAGCCGCTCTCCAGCCGGAACAGCGCCGTGTTGCCACCGCCCAGGTCTTCCGTGCCATACAGGCCGAACTTGCTGGCCAGCAAGGCGCCCGAATTGATGTAGGTGTTGGAGTGGCCGCCCTGGTTGCTCGAATAGGCAAAGGCGTTATCGACCACGCCATACAGCGTGACCGACGTTTGCGCCGCGGCGTGCATCGAAGCGCCCGCGCAAAGCAGCGCAACCGACGCATAGACCGGCGTGAGGGAACGGGAACGTTTGGCTCGTGTGGCTTTCATCGTTGTTATCTCGGAAATCTCCTGCACCAAGGGAACACCGCGCATCACAGGGCCTCTGCGGACCCGGAACGTGATGCGCAGCGAGGATGCGGCACTAGGCCAGCAATTGCAACGTCAGGCGGCGCCAGCCACCCGCAACATCGGTTTCCAGCACGCAGGCATGCGGCGTCTGTACCTGTCGCGCATCACCGGCGGGCAGGTAAATTTCGACCGTGTCGGCCTGCGTCGGCATCTTGCCTTCGCGCGATACGTGCAGCGTGATGGATTGCGCGTCAGACACCGCGCGCACGCTCCAGCGGCCCTGCTCCCCATTGCGCCACGCTTCGGTCTCACCATCGTCTTCAATGCAGCCGCCAGTGGCCTCGCCAACGCCGTGCATGGGCACGACGAGGAAACCGCGGTGATCGGCGCGCTGGTCGAAATGCTGCTCCGCCACGTTCAACGCGATCACGCCGCCTTCGCGAATGAGCATGACCGGCTGGTCCCACGGCGAAGGCAGCGTGATGGTCTGTCCGCCGTCGAAGGCCTCGCCACTCCAGTACGACACCCAGCGGGTGCCCGCCGGTAGATAGACGGTGCGCTCGGTCTGCCCCTCGTCCACCGTCGGCGCCACCAGCAGCGAAGTGCCGAGCATCATGTCATCGCACTCGGCGTAGCAGCGGCGGTCGTTCGGGAACTCGGCAAACGTCGGGCGCAGCACCGGCTCGTAGGCCTGCGTGGATTGCCACAGCAGTTCGTACAGATACGGAATCAGCCGATAGCGCAGCTTGATCAGCGAGGCGATTTGCGCGGTGACCTGCGGATACATCCACGGCTCGTTGACGGTCTTGTCGTCGTTCCACGAATGGATGGAGAAGCGCGGCATGAACACGCCAAACGCCACCCAGCGCACCAGCAGCTCCGGCGACGGCGCAGGTCCCGCAAACCCGCCAATGTCGTGGCCGATGTTCGAGACCCCCGATAGCGCGAGCCCCAAACCCATCTTCAGGTTGTAGCGCAGTGTTTCCCACGACGTGTAGTTGTCGCCGGACCACGTCTGCACATAGCGCTGCATGCCGACACCGCCCGAGCGCGACACCAGGAAGGGCCGACGCTGCGGCGCGAACTCAAGCTGTGCTTCGCGCGAGGCGCGCATCATCAGCATCGTGTGCAGCACCTTGGCTTCGCGGATGGGCGCCTTCTTGCCGAACCCGTGGGCGAAAGCATCGGGCGTCCAGACTTCGAATTCGTTGTTGTCGTTCCAGGTGGACGCCATGCCGTATTCGAGCAGCGCGCTCTTGACGTTGGCCTTCCACCAGTCGAGCGTTTCCGGGTTGGTGAAGTCGAGATACGCGCCGACCTCGTCCCAGAATTGCACCCAGGCCGGCTCGCCCTTTGCATCGCAAATCAGCAGGCCGGCTTCTCTTGCTTCTTCAAACTTCGGGTGATCGCGCAGCAGGCACGGCTTGATGTTCGGGCACAGGCGAATACCCGCATCCAAGTAGCTTTGGACGAAGCCGCGCGCATCCGGAAACTTGTCGGTGTTCCAGTTGAAGACGTAGCGCTTCGGTCCGATCGACGTATAGCCCGACGACAGATGGAACGAATCGCACAGGATGTCGTGCTCACGGCATCCCTTGATGAACTCGGCCATCTGTTCTTGCGCGTTGGGCGCGTCGGTATACGTCATGGTCGAGCCGGAGTAACCGAGGCCCCACTTCGGCATCCACGCGGGGCGGCCGGTCATCCACGTAAAGCGGCGCGTGGCGTCGAGCGGCGTGTCCGGCGAGGCGATGAAGTAGTAATCGAGATCGCCGTGCGGCGCCACAAAGTAACGATAGTGCCCGTGATAGTTGTCCAGCTCGCGACCCATGTCGAAGCTGCAATCGGACAGCGTGTCGTAGAACAGGCCGAAGCCGGTGCGATTTTCCGGTTGCCACGTCACGTAGAACGGGATGTGCTTGTACAGCGGATCAGTCGTGCGCGCGCTGTAGCCCATCGCGTCGATGTTGCGCATCTCATAACGCTGGTGCGCACGGTTCATGTCGCCAGCGCGCTCGCCAAGGCCGAAGTACATCTCGCCGGGTTCGCGGCGCACGTAGTGGTAGACCTGCTCGTCCCAGTAGCCAAAGTTGTAGGCCTGCGTGGGGCGATCGTTCAGTACGGTCTGCCATTCGCCGGCGCCGCGAATCTGCCATGTGCAGAAGCCGCCGGCCAGGGCGACGCTCAGGCGAATCTTGCTGGTTTCCACGCGCAGCGTGTCGGCATCGGTGTGCAGCGCAAAAGCGGGCAGCGAGAAGCCGCTCAGGTCGCGGCGGTCGCGCCCTTCGAGCGGCGTGTCGTCAACGCCCGGTGCAATCGACCACGTGGCGGGGCCGCGCAGGTCGCCCTGCGGCAGCACAAGCACGCGAATGATGTCTTCTTCCAGCACGAAGAGTTCAATCGCAGCGCCGGCACTGCTGGCCAGGCGCAGCCGGTTGCCTTCGTGCGCCTGGAGTTCGAATCGAGGGGGATGCAACATGGACATCGGTTTCAACTCAGTGTGAAGCAGAGAGACTCATCTGACGCGCGGCGCGCTCTTCCTGCGATTGCCCGCGAATCAACACGATCAGCAGCACCGCGCCGATCAGATCGAACGCGCCCAGCATGCCGAACAGCGGGCCATAGCCAACCTTGTCGGCTAGCGCCCCCACCAGCAGCGAGAAGCCCAGGCCGCCGATCCACGCAGCCATGCCGGCAAAGCCGCTGGCGGTACCCACTTCTTCCGGGTCGAACACGTCCGCAGACAGCGTGTTGACCAGGCCAGAAATCATCTGGTGCGCAAAGCCGCCCACGCAGAACAACGCAATGGCCGTATAGGGAGACGCCACGAGCCCGACGCACGCCGGACCAATCATCATGAATGCACCCAGCACAACGCCGCACACACGCGACCACACCAGCGGAATGCGGAAACGCTTGATCAGGAACGGCGACAGGTAGCCGCCCGCCAGCCCGCCCAGGTCCGCCGCCAGGAACGGCAGCCACGCAAACATGGCGATCTCCTTCAGATCGAGGTGGCGCTCGTTGACGAAATAAAGCGGAATCCAGAAGCTGAACGTTTGCCAGGCCGGCTCGGCAAAGAAGCGCGCCAGCGCAATCGCCCAGAAGCGGCGCGACGTCACAACATCCTTGACCGGGCGCTTGCCGCGCTCGGCGCTCACAGGGCGAAGCTGCCCGCCGATGATCTTTTCGCGCTCGGCATCGGACAACGCGGCATGGTCTTTCGGCGAACGATAGAACGCGAACCACAACGCGGCCCACAAGAAGCCGAGGGCGCCAGTCACGACAAACGCCGACTGCCAGCCGTAACGCAGGTGCAGGAAAACCACCAGCGGCGGCGCCAACATCGCACCGAGCGACGTACCCGAGTTGAACCAGCCGACGGCAACGGATTTTTCCTTGTCCGGAAACCATTCCGCCACCGCCTTCATGCCCGACGGAATGGCAGCGGCTTCGGTCAGCCCCATCAGGGCACGAAAGCCCGCCAACGACAGCCAACCACTTGCGCCCGCATGCAGCACGCCAGCAAACGACCACAACACACCAAACAACGCAAAGCCGATACGCAAGCCGACAAGGTCGACGATGAAGCCGCAGACGGGCTGCATGACCGTGTAGCCGACCTGGAACGCAGCCACCACGTAGGAATACTGCTGGGTGCTCATCCCCAGCTCATCCTTGAGCGTGGGCGCCAGCACGCCCAGCGAGTTGCGCGCCAGATAGTTGACGATCGTGCCCAGGCACACCAGCACGATGATCCACCAGCGCAAGCCCTTGATGGTCTTCACGGTGTTGTCTCCGATGTCTTCTTATTCGTGATTGACTTACGGGACGGCGCGATACAACTGGCGCCGTCCCGGGGTGCCGCCGTAGCGGTCAGCGCACCATGCAGGGGCGCTTGTTATCGAACTGCCAGTTGGGAATCAGTTGGCGCATGGCGATTGCGTCGTCGCGTGCGCCCAGGCCGTGCTGCTTGTACAGCGCGTGGGCCTTTTCCAGTTGTTCCATGTCGAGCGTGACACCCAGGCCCGGTGCGGCCGGCACATCAATCTCGCCGCCGACGATCTGGAACGGTTCGCGCGTCAGCCGCTGGCCGTCTTGCCAGATCCAGTGCGTATCGATGGCGGTGATGTTGCCCGGCGCGGCAGCAGCAACATGCGTAAACATCGCCAGCGAAATGTCGAAGTGGTTGTTGGAGTGCGAGCCCCAAGTCAGGCCCCAGTCGTCGCACATCTGCGCCACCCGCACCGAGCCCTGCATGGTCCAGAAATGCGGATCGGCCAGCGGAATGTCGACCGAGTGCAGCTGAATGGCGTGCCCCATTTGGCGCCAGTCGGTGGCGATCATGTTGGTGGCCGTCGGCAGACCCGTGGCGCGGCGGAATTCGGCCATCACCTCGCGGCCGGAGTAACCGCCTTCTGCACCGCACGGGTCTTCGGCGTAGGCCAGCACGTCGTGCTTGTCGCGGCACAGGCGAATGGCCTCCGCCAGCGACCACGCGCCGTTCGGGTCCAGCGTGACGCGCGCTTCCGGAAAGGCTTCAGCCAGCGCGGTCGTGACGACCATTTCGTCATCGCCGCTCAGCACGCCACCCTTGAGCTTGAAATCCTTGAAGCCGTAGCGTGCGTGGGCCGCCTTGGCCAGGCGCACCACCGCTTCCGGCGTGAGCGCTTCTTCGTGGCGCACGCGGGTCCAGTCGTCAGTGGCGTCGCTGCCGTCGGCGTAGTCCAGGTCGGTACGCTTTCGGTCGCCCACAAAGAACAGGTAGCCGAGCACCGGCACCTTGGCGCGCTGTTGCCCCTGCCCCAACAGCGCCGCCACGGGCACGCCGAGATGCTGGCCGAGCAAGTCGAGCAGCGCGCTTTCCAGCGCCGTCACCGCATGCACGGTGGTGCGCAGGTCGAAGGTCTGCAACCCGCGGCCGCCGGCGTCGCGATCGGCAAATTGGCGGCGCACGCTGTTGAGCACGTTGTTGTACGCACCGATGGGTTGTCCGACAACCAGCGGCGTCGCGTCCTCGATGGTCTTGCGGATGGACTCGCCGCCCGGCACCTCGCCCACGCCGGTATGACCCTCGGAGTCTTCCAGAATGACGATGTTGCGGGTGAAGAACGGGCTGTGGGCGCCGCTCAGGTTCAGCAACATGCTGTCTCGGCCGGCCACGGGAATGACCTGGAGGCGCGTGACGCGCGGCGTGTGCAGTGAGGTTTCGGAAGCTTGGTGATTCATGGTTATCACGTATGTCATCAGTCGTCGTACAACATGAAACGGGACTATAATTGACACATTCCTGCTGAACCACCCCTGGTAAACCCGCCCCCTCCGGAGATTGCATGCCCACCACCCACCTGCCCGCAACGCTTGTGCGCCGCACCCAAAGCCTGGCGGACGTGGTGGTGGACCATATCAAGGGGCGCATCGCCAATGAATCCCTGCGCGTTGGCGACAAGCTGCCGACAGAGTCCGCGTTGATGGAAGCGCTCGGCGTGAGCCGCACGGTAATACGCGAAGCCATTTCGCGCCTGCAGGCCAAAGGGCTGATCGAAACGCGTCACGGCATCGGCAGTTTTGTCCTGCCGCCGCGCGCAGATAACAGCATCCCGCTGGGCGATGCGTCCACACTGCACGACATCTTGAGCATGCTGGAGCTGCGCGTGGCCATTGAAACGGAGTGCGCAGGCTTGGCCGCCCAGCGCATCTCTCCTGCCGAAATCGACACCCTGCGCCTGGCGCTCGAAGCCATCGAGCAGGACCAGGCGGACGGCAACGACAGCGCCACCTCCGACCTGCAATTTCACCTGAGCATCGCGCGCGCCACGGGCAATGAACACTTTGTTGGCGCCCTCGCCCAGCTCGGCAAAACACTCATCCCTCGCACGCGGATGGGGCTGGCCCAAGTGGGTTATCTGAATGCGCCGGAACTGCGTGCCACGGTCAACCGCGAGCACCACAGCGTCTTCGAGGCCATCGCCCGCAAAGACCCCGAAGCCGCGCGCGCTGCCATGCGCATGCACCTCTCAAACAGCCGGGAACGCCTGCGCCGCGCACATGAAGCGGCCGGCGCGCAAACGGCGGCAACGGCAGGCTGAGTTGATGCCCGGGCCGTCGAGTTGTACGACGTCCTATTACTCGACGCCGACTATCATCGCGCCCCCATGGCGTTGGCGCTGTTGATAAAGATTTGCATTCCCTCGCTCTCAGCCACGTAACCTGAGCTTGCACCGACCCCTCGTGGGTGCGCTCCGGTCGCGGAAGAGAGAGCCGCGGCCTTCTTGGCCCTGATGCTGCTGTCCCGAGTGTCAGGGCGTTTCTTTTTGGGCCCGCCACTCAATCCGCCCTTCCCCCGGCCCAATAAAAAAGCCCCGACTCGCGGGGCATTTTTGTTTTCAAGCGCCGCACTCAGCGATCGCGCGCCATCAGGTGATAGCCGGCGAGCAGGATGACGGCGCCGGCCACCGAACCGACAAATCCCGCCAATTGGCCCGGCTCATACCAGCGCATCAACTGGCCGAGAAAGGCGGCTGCCAGCGCACCGGCAATGCCGACCATGATCGTGAGCAGGAAACCGCTGACGCCTCGTCCTGGCGTGATCCACCTGGACACAAGACCGGCCAGAAAGCCGATGAGGATGGTGAGACAGAGCAGTTGCATGGCAGTGGCTCCGTGGGTTGCGCCTGTCAGTGCGTTGCCGCCGCATCCATCACGCGCTCCAGGCAGAAGCCCTGCCCGTAGATTGCGCGCAGGCGCAAGCCATTCTCCGTGCCGAGCAGCAACTTCTTGCGCAAGCGCGAGACATGCGTATCGAGCGTGCGTGAATACGGGCTCAGCTCACGGCCCCAGAGCGCAAGTTCGATGTCGGCGCGCGAGAGAACGCGCCCCGCATTTGCGAACAACAGCAACGCCAGCTCAAATTCACGCGCATGCACCGACACCGAAACATCGCGCAACCGGATGGAACGATTTTGCCGGTCCAGCGTGTACGGGCCCAACTGAATCTCCGACGCTCTCACCGCCCGGCTCACGGCAAAGCGGCGGATCAAGGCATCCAGCCGCGCGAGCAACTCAGGCGGACGGATATCACCTTGGAAGCACAGGTCAGCGCCGTGATTGAGCGCGTCTGCGGTTTCGGTATCGGCCTGGCCGTCGGCAAGGTAGACGATTGCCATACCGGGGCCCACACGCTCGCGCACGGTGCGCACCAGCGAGAGGCCCGGCATGTCGTGCGCATGCGCGCCGACCATCAACAGGTTGATGCCGTGCACATCAATGGCTTCAAAAACTTGGCGGGAGAGAAACAGCGGCACACATTCGAAGCGCGTGGGCTGCAGCGCGGAGTGGATCGCCTGCTGGCGGGCGAGGTGCGTGTCGATCAGACCGATTTTCATGGCTCGGTTTCGAGGTTGACTGCGTGCGGCGCGGTCAGGCGGCGGTGCGGCGATGGTCTTGTGCATTGCTGCCGTCGCAACCGCCGCCGCGCCACATGGATACATGCCGACCAGCCAGCCAGAAGCGTTCGACCTGCGGCGGGTTCCCGTCGCCCGCAGGGCTTGATGCAGTTGGGCGCGAACGCGTTCGTAATCGCATTCGCTCAAAACATCGGTTGCAGTCTGGCTCAACATTCGTGGCGCCTCGGGCGTGTCTGTGCTCGGTTTTCCAAGGTGCCGTCGTCTCTCGACCGGTGTGTCACCGGCGCATGCTGTGCGGGTCGGCCAATGAACTGTAGGGCCGCCGCAGTGCAGAAATGCAAATGATTGAAAAGGAAATGTGGCAAAGGCCACACGAGACCGCGATGGCCTCAGGCGTCGTGGCGATGCGCCGCGCGCGGCAGCCACAGCGTGAAGGTGGAACCGAGCCCCGGCGCGCTCTGCACGGCAATCCGGCCGCCGTGGCGGTCGACCACTGTCTTCACGAATACAAGACCCAGTCCACTGCCGGACGGCGCATTGGCCGCGCCCTCATGCAAGCGGTGGAACGGCTGGAACAACCGCGGCTGATCGTCCAGGGCAATGCCCGCGCCCTGGTCGGCCACGGCCACCGAGAACATCGCCTCGTCCTGTTTGACCGACACAGTGACGACTGAACCCGCCGCGCTGAACTTGATGGCGTTGTTTAGCAGATTCACCAGCGCGCGCACCAGCAAGCGTGGCTCGCCCCGCACGGCCGCTTCGATGTCGGCCACCACGCGCACTTCCACCTGGTGACGATTCGCGAGCGGCCAGACCTCATCGGCGGCATCGAGCACGAGGCCGATCAGATCCACCTCCACCAGCTTGAGTGTTTGCGATTCGGCGCGCGCCAGATCGATAAAGGCATCGGCCAGTTCAAGCGTGCGCGACGACAACTGCCCGATGCGCGCGAGCAGCGCTTCGCGATCCAACGCGCGCGACGCGTCGCGCTGCAGTTCGATCAGCGCGAGGATGGCGCTCTGCGGCGAACGCATGTCGTGCGAAATGAACCGCAGCGCTTCTTCGCGATGACGCTCGGCCTGACGCACGGGGGTGATGTCGGCAAAACTGACGATGATGTCGACGGGGCGGCCCGCTTCGTCCCGCAACGCGGCGGCGTGCATCAACATCGAGCGGCCGTCGTGCGTTTGCAGCTCGACGGGTTCGAGCCCGATGGGATTGGCCAGCCAGCGTGCCCAGTAGTGCTCGCCGGCGGCGGGGTCGGGAAACGCACGCGCCAACAGCGTCGGCAGGTCACGCAGCGCGGCCGCGCGATTCTGACCGGGCGTCTGCAGCTGGCCGGCCAGATCTGCACTGCGGCCATTCGCCAGGCGGATCGTGCCATCGCGCGTGCAAACGACGGTGGCATCGGGCAGGCTCTCGAGCGCATCGGCCAGGAAGCGGCGCAGCCCGCGCAGCTTATCGGTGAGCGAGGCGACGGCATCCATGTGCGCACCGAGGGTGCGACCTGTGCGGGCGAGCGGCGCAGCATCGGCCAGCAGGCCGGGCTCGCGCGCCAGACGCTGCATCTCGTCACGCAGAAAGCGCAACGCGGCTTCCTGCTGGCGCCAGCTCCACAGCGGATACAACACCAGCGGGCCGACCAACGCGGCAAACGGTGGCAGCCAGCGATTGCCGAACACCAGCGCGCCGATCGCGCTCAACAACAACACGGCGGCACTCGCCACCGCCACGGCAAGCGCCATCCTCGGCGTGAGCCAACGCACCGCAAACGCGGTCATCAGCAAGGGAAGCAGCGTCATCGCCCAGAACACGCCGGGTGGCGCCGGCAGGATGGCACTGCCGTCGAGTACGGTCTGCGTGGCATTGGCCAGCACCTCCACACCGCTCATCGTGCGCGACGGGGGCGTCGCAAAAATATCGGATACGCCGGATGCCGTTGCCCCGATCAGCACCAGCTTGCCGGCAAGCGCCTCAGGCGGCACGTGGCCGTTAAGCACGTCCACAGCCGGCACATGCCGGTATGTACCGGCCGGCCCCGCAAAATTCAGGCGGATATGCGCACGGCGCGTCCAGCCGCTGGCGTCGATCTCTACATCAGGCAGCGCCGATATGGAGGGCGGCGGTTGGAGCGCCTGTCGCGCGAGCTGCACGGCAAGATGGTCCAGCACATGCGCACGCGGACCCTCGACCAGATACATGCCACGCACGACGCTATCCGCATCGGGGGCAGCATTGATATGCGCGACAGATGCGTTGATACCGAGGAACGGATAGTGATATACGCGCCCGTGCTCCGTGCGCTCGGGTAGCGCCGGCAGGATGACGTGTCCGGCCTGCTCGATGGCGGCGGTCAATGCCCGATCGCCTTCGGGCTGCACAAGATCGGGTTCGATCAGCAGAATATCGACACCGATGGCACGTGGCTGCGCCTGCCCCACGCGCGCAATCAGATCGGCCAGCCGGGCGCGCGGCCAGGGCCAGCGCCCCACTGCATCGAGACTTTGGTCATCAATGGCAACGATGACGATATCGTCGCGCGGCGCATGCCCGTGCAGCGTGACGGCGGTGTCGTACAGCGCCGCATCGAGCCGCCCGACCACGCTCCAGCGCACCGCACCCAACGTCAGCAGCGCAGCCAGCGCCACCAGCACGACCCACTCCACCAGCGCGCGCCGCCCAAGGCTGCGCACGTCCGATTTGGCGGGCACGGGTTCAGTCATTGAGAAGCAGATTGCCGCCGCCGCTCTGCACCGGGCTGCGAGCGGAATCACCGACGAAGGTGCCGACGTCAATGCGCTGCGGCTTGGCGTAGACCACCGATGCCGCATCGCCGAGATCTACGCCAGTGCGGATGTAATACACGCCCGACGGCGGCCGCGGAATGATGGCCTCGTTGCCTTCGCTCACGATGTCGGCGATGGGCTTGGCGAAGCTTGTGTCACCCGCCAGTTGCACACGCGTGCGCGCACCAGATGCGGCCAGCTCGGGCGACAGCGCAGACCAGTGGGCATGCAGCTTGCCATCATTGCCGGCTTCCACTGCGGCTGTCGGTACGGCATCTGGCGGAATGTCGAGCACGCGAAAACGCAGCGCATCGCTCCACGGGCCAGTTTTACCGTCTGCGGCCACAGAGCGCACACGCCACCACCATGTGCCGGCCGTCAGTGGCTTGGTCAGACGCACATCTTTGCCATGTTGCTGGACGGCAGGCGAGGTGAAGGTTTCGGTGCCGGCGACTTCCATGTCGTAGCTGCCGGCATCGGACACGGCAGCCCATGCGAATGCCACGTCGCCGCTGCGGTAGGTCCGGCCGCTGGCGGGCTGGATCGTATAGGGCGCTTCGGGGTGCAGGCGGACGGTGAACGGCCGCGTGGCCGACTCGCTTGTCAGCCCGAGCGCATCGATGCTTTGCACGACGAGCGTGTAGTCGCCGTCCTCATCGCCGCAGAGCGTTACTGCGGGCGTCTTGCTCGATTGGTAGGCGCTGAGTTCGGTCAGCGCGGTATCGAGTGCCACGGCAGCGCGATAGCCGACCGCGCCCTTGACCGGCTGCCACGTCGCGCGCAGGCACGGCGTCTGCACAAGCTGGGGAATGGCGTCGAGAATTGGCGCAGCAGGCAGCGCTGCGCGCTTGAGGTGCCCAGCCGATGCCTGCACGCCAAAGCCGGCCTTGACCGCCTGCTTCTGACGACCGGCGCGCGTGGCCACCTCACCTTCGAGCACGGAACTCGTCGACACGGCGTCGCTTGCCTGCACGCGGAAACGCGTACCGCGCACACCTGTCACCAGCGCCGGCGTGGAAATCTCGTACCGGCCCACGCCGGTTTTTCTGGGCGAGACGTTGGATTCGGCCTCGCCCTGCTTCACGTGCACACGCACATCGATCAGCCCGGCACGCGCAAACGCGCGCACACGCGACAGCGCCACGTGGCTGCCCGGCGGGACCGTCACGCGCGTGCCGTCATCAAATGCCAGCGTCACGGCGCCCTTGTCGCCGGTATCAATCTGCGACGCTTCTGCGAGCCTCATGCCCGTTTGCAGCGGCTTGCCGCCGGTCGTTGCATCGCGCGCAAACACGACCTGCGCCGTGGCGGGCACCACCGGAATGCGATCGAACGGAATGCGCAGCAGCGAGCCGGGTTTCAGCCGATACGGATCGGCGACATGGTTGCGCTGCTGCAGCAGGCGCCAGCCATCGACGCTGTCCATGTAACGTCCCGCGAGGTTGATCAACGTATCGCCCTGCCGCACGCGATAGAGGAAATCGCTGCCGTCGGCGCCGGAAGGCTGGGCCCTGGCCGCTTGCCACACGCCGCCAAAAAGAACGAACGCGCCGACAAACGCGGCGCGCCCAATCAAACCACTCCAAATTGCGTCAGCTTGCTTCACCATCTTCCTGCGTGGTTTCGAGCCGATAGCCATGCGAGTACACCGAGACCAGTCGCACGCCATTCTTCTGATTGAGATCGAGTTTGAGCCGAAGCTTTGAAATATGCGTGGCGAGCGTGCGCGAATCCGGGCCAATGCTGCGACCCCAGACTGCCTGCTCAATCAGTTCTCGCGGCACCAGCTTGCCGACATTGCGGAACAGGTACAGCCCAAGATCAAACTCGCGCGGCGACAGCTCAACCTGCGAGCCATTCAACGTCAGCACGCGCCCGACCGGGTCCACCGCGTACGGGCCGACGCGAATGCGTTCGAGCGATTCGCTCGTGCGAGGCGCGGCGCGGCGCAGCAGCGCACCGACGCGCGCCACCAATTCGGCGCGGCGCACCGGCTTGACGACGTAATCATCGGCGCCGGCGGCCAGCCCGCGCACCACGTCGTCTTCGAGCGACCGGTTGGTCAGAAACAGCACCGGCAGGGCTGGGCCGACCGTCTGCCGCACCCAGCTCACAAGCTGGATGCCACTGATATCGGGCAACTGCCAGTCGAGCAGCAGCAGGTCGAAGGTCCGATCCCGCAGCGCCTTGACGAAGGCATCTCCGTTACTGAAACACTCGCATTCGTATCCGGACGAAACCAGGATCTCTCGGATCAAATCGGACTGCGCCTGGTTGTCTTCTACCGAGGCAATTCGTATCGCCATCTGGATTGCCTTTCCCCGTTTCGGGTCCGGCATCGCTACGCGAAATGCCGGCTCACTCCGTTCGTCGTTGTGATCGGGGTCCCGGACCGGCGCATCGTTGTTCGATCCACCAGCCACCATCGGCGCGGCACGTGTCCGCCGCGCAAGACCTTACCCACGCCCCGCCAGCATGTGTGGCACGCCGGCTTGAGCCCAGCTCATGCTAAAAGGCCGCCTCTGTCATATTGCAAACAATTGTGAAAAGCTAAGCGCAGAGCCGGGTTTCCCTGGCGTTCTATCATTTTTTATCGCGCCATTACAAGGTGCGAGGTCTCAGGAAGTATAGGAGCCGACCAACGGGCTGGAGGCCCTACCTGGTATACGCTGCCTCCAGGTCCTCGTTGCAGAACCTGCCGCTAGCTGTCTCGCTTGCGCGTCCAAGCCGCGGTCGCCGCCCAGAACACCAGCGCCGCCAAGCTGAGAGCGGCCCCCAGAACACACACCCCTGACCAGCCGGCCGACGCATACACCAGCGTCGAAGTCACCGCTCCGAACCCACTGCCCGCCGCATAGAACAGCATGTAGGCGCCCACCAGCCGGCTGTGCGCCTCTGGCTGCAAGCGAAAAATCAGACTCTGGTTGAGCACGTGCACCGCTTGCCCACCCAGGTCCAACAGAATCACGCCGGCGATCAACCACGCCAGATGCTGCAATCCGAGACCGAGCGGCCACCACGCGAGCAGCAACAAACCCAAGGCGACGCCCGTCGCCATCTGCGCCCAACCACGGTCCGCCAGATGCCCGGCTCGCGCGGCAGCCACCGCACCAATCGCACCGACCAAACCGAATGCTCCAATGCCTGCCGGCGAGAACGCATAGGGCGGCGCACTCAGAGCCAGCGCCATCGCGCTCCAGAAGACATTGAACGCCGCGAACATCAACAAACCGATCAGGCCGCGCGCCTGCAACACACGTTCGGTCATCAGAAGTTGCCACATCGAGCGCAGGAGCGCCGTATATCTCATTGACGAAAGCGCAGTCGGCGGTGCCGGTAGTGAGCGCCAGAGCATAAACAGCATCGCTGCCGAAAGACCGGCTGACACCATATAGACGGCACGCCAGCCTGCGGCATCCGCAATCAAGCCCGCCACGGCGCGCGCCAGCAAGAGACCGATCACGACCCCACCCTGCACCGCACCTACCATACGCCCGCGCTCCGCCGATTGCGCCAACGCGGCGGCGCAGGCGATCAGTCCTTGCGTCATCGCTGTGCCCAGCAAACCAACGGAAAACATGCCAAGCAGCAACCAGCAGCGCACCGGTGCAAGTGCTACCGCGAGCAACGCCAGTGTGAGCAAGACGAGCTGCACCAGAAGCAGCGGCTTGCGCGGCCAGCGATCCCCTAACGGCACGACTAGCGCCAGGGCAAGTGCGCAGCCAGCCTGCGTTGCACCGATGATGCCGCCGGCCCAGACATCGCTGAGCGCAAAGTCACGGGCCAGCGGTTCGAGCAGCGGCTGGGCAAAGTAGACGTTCGATACGCTAGCCGCTGCGCAAAGCGCCAGCATGGCAACCCACGCGTGCGGCAACACCCGGGAGGGACTGGCACGCCCGGTAGACGAATGCTCGGCAACACAATCAGGGGGCATCTGCTACCTCATTTGGTTTTAATTTAAAACCACTTGAGTCTAGGCAACCTGGTTTTCTTATGCAACCACTTGGCTGAAGGGATTGGCTGGCGACACCGATGGCGGCTGCATCAACGCTGAGGTGTGCGCTGTCCAAACAGAAGAATGCACGGCGAGGAACGCTCAGCCCGAAGCACGCGCATCGCGCACGATGCAAAAACAAAAAGCCCCGAACCAGTCGGGGCTTTTTTTTTGCGTTCTGGAGGCGGAGGCCGGAATCGAACCGGCGTACACGGCTTTGCAGGCCGCTGCATAACCACTTTGCTACCCCGCCAGGGGCTCAGCACCGCATTGTAGCAATTCGTGGAGAACCGCGTGCTTGCCGTGCCGATAAAGAAAAAGGGAAGCAAGGCTTCCCTTCGGGATTGGAGCGGGAAACGAGGCTCGAACTCGCGACCTCAACCTTGGCAAGGTTGCGCTCTACCAACTGAGCTATTCCCGCGTAACCGGTTATGCCGCCGCGCCATCACATCAACACGGCCACATATTTCAAACTGGAGCGGGAAACGAGGCTCGAACTCGCGACCTCAACCTTGGCAAGGTTGCGCTCTACCAACTGAGCTATTCCCGCATTTTGGCTACCAGCACTGCCGTACAACCTTTGTGCTGCCAGACCGTTTGCGTCACATCACTGCAACGCGAGAACGAGATTATGGCAAAGAAGAATCGTCCTCGTCAACAGTTTTGCGCAAGAGTTTTTACAGCCTCATTTTGCGCGCTCGCGAATCTGCGGCCAGGCGAGCTTCATGTAGTACGCCATCGACCACAGCGTAAGCACCGCCGCCACGTAAATCAGCCACGTGCCCCACACCTGCGCGTCGATCATGTCGAACAGGCGGCCCTCGAACAGCAGCAACGGAATCGCAATCATCTGGAAGGTCGTCTTCAGCTTGCCGAGGAAGTTCACGGCCACGCTCTTCGACGCGCCAATTTGGGCCATCCACTCACGTAGGGCAGAGATGGTGATCTCGCGGCCGATGATGACGAGCGCGATGACGTCTGACACGCGGCCCAATGACAGCAGCACCAGCAGGGCCGCGGCCACCATCAGCTTGTCGGCCACGGGATCGAGGAAGGCCCCGAAGGCGGAGGTCTGGTTCCAGCGGCGAGCAAGAAAGCCGTCGAACCAATCGGTGAGGCTTGCGACGATGAAAAACACCGCAGCCGTCAGGTTCTTGGCAGGCAGTGCCATCCAGGTGTCCGGCACGTAGAACACGCCCACCACCAGCGGGATCATGGCCACACGCAACCAGGTCAGGAGGATCGGGAAGTTGAAAGGCATGGCAAATCGAGAGGACAACCGCCGCGCGAGCTCGGACCCACGCGACAAGATGGGGCATTGTCGCCGATCAATGCAGCTGACGGTAGATTTCTTCGGCCAGGGTCCGCGAGATGCCTTCCACCGTGGCAAGTTCATCGACGCTCGCCGCCATCACGCCACGCAGGCCACCAAAGCGCGCCAGCAAACGCTGCCGACGCTTTGCGCCAATGCCTTCGATCTCTTCCAGCCGTGACGTGTTGCGCGCCTTGGCCCGCTTGGCGCGCATGCCGGTGATGGCAAAGCGGTGCGCTTCATCGCGAATCTGCGCGACGAGCATCAGCGCGGCACTGCCCTGCCCCAGCTCCAGTGACGGACGGCCATCGGCAAAGATGAGCGTTTCCAGGCCGACCTTGCGTCCCTCGCCCTTGGCCACGCCGACGAGCAATCCAATATCCAGCCCCAGCTCTTCAAAGACCTGTCGCGCGACTTCCACCTGCCCCTTGCCGCCGTCGATCAGCACGATGCTCGGCATGTTGGGGGCGTCCTCGCCAGCTTGCTCGACGATCTTCTGGTAGCGGCGCGTGAGAACTTGCCGCATGGCCGCGTAGTCGTCACCGGGGGTGATGTCCTGGATGTTGTAGCGGCGGTATTCGCTGTTTTGCATGGCGTGGCTGTGAAAGACCACGCACGAGGCCTGCGTGGCTTCGCCAGCGGTGTGGCTGATGTCGAAGCACTCGACCCGCAGCGCAGCAAGGTCTTCGAGATCAATGCCGATGGTCTCGGCCAGCGCGAGCGTGCGGGCCTGCTGGCTGCCTTGCTCGGAAAGCCGGCGCATCAGCGACAGCTCAGCGCCCTTCTCCGCCATCTCGAGCCATGCGCGGCGCCCGCCCTGCGGCTGGCGCACAACCGAAACGCGGCGCCCGGCCTGCTCGGCCAACGCGTCGATCAGCTCGGTTGCGTGAATCTGATGACTGACCACCAGCACCGGCGGCACAAACTGATCGAGATAGTGCTGCGCAACGAAGGCTTCGAGGATGTCGCTGGCCATGCGTTCGGCATCGCGCGGCGCTTCTGCCGCCGGCTCGCCGTCGGCTTCCACATCCACGCCGACAATCGCGGCACCCTCTTCCACGTGCGTTGGAAAGTAAGCCTTGTCACCCAGGTGGCGCCCGCCGCGCACCATCGCGAGGTTCACGCAGGCGTGGCCGCCCTTGATGGCAACGGCCAGGATGTCGATGTCGCTGGCGTGGCCGACTTCTTCCACAGACTGCTGCTTGAGCACCGTCGACAACGCGCCGATCTGGTCGCGCACGATAGCGGCCTGCTCGAACGCCAGCGACTCGGCGTAGCGCTGCATCTTGTCCTGCAGCGTCTGCATGACCTCGTCCTGACGGCCTTGCAGGAAGCCGGCCGCATTGGCGACGTCACGCGCGTAATCCTCTGCGCTGATCGCTTGCACGCACGGGCCGCTGCAGCGATGGATCTGATGCAGCAGGCACGGCCGCGTGCGGTTGTTGAAGACCGTGTCTTCGCACGTGCGGAGCTGGAACACCTTCTGCAGGATTTGCATGCTCTCGCGCACGGCATGCGCACTCGGGAATGGCCCGAAGTACTGGTGCTTGCGATCGGTCGCGCCGCGGTAATACGCCATGCGCGGATATGCGTGCTGCGTGAGCTTCAGATACGGATACGACTTGTCGTCGCGAAACAGGATGTTGTAGCGCGGCGCCAGCGCCTTGATGAGGTTGTTCTCGAGCAGCAGCGCTTCAGCCTCGCTGCGCACCACGGTGGTGTCGATGCGCGCGATCTTCGCCACCATCATCGCGATGCGCGGCGAAAGCAGCGTTTTGTTGAAGTAGCTCGACACGCGCTTCTTGAGGTCGCGTGCCTTGCCCACATAGAGCACGTTGCCCTGCGCATCAAAGTAGCGATACACGCCCGGCAGGTTCGGCAGGCGCGCGATGTGCGCTTTCGCGTCGAATTCGGGCGCAGTTGCGGGCGCGCTGGGCTCAACGCTCTCGGGCGTCTCAGGGGGCTGGGGTTGCGTGGGGTCGGACGACATGGCGTTCGCGGGATCAGAGGCCGTCAGTGTAGAACAAGCCGCCGACTACAATGTCGGCCCATCTTCCTCGCTGCCCTGCTGGCCTTCCTGCATGCGCACCATCACATCCTGGGATCTCTTCTGCCGCGTCGTCGACAATTACGGCGACATCGGCGTCTGCTGGCGCCTGGCCCGCCAGCTCGTACAGGAGCACGGCCATACGGTCCGACTGTGGGTCGACGATCTCCGCTCATTCGAAAGGATCTGCCCCGCAGTCGACGCTCAAGCCGACGCGCAGCGCGTCTCGGGCGTTGATATCCGCCAATGGACTGACGATGCGCAAGTGGGTAACCTTCTTGCCGCTGATGCACACCCCGCCTTGCACGACGTGGTGATTGGCGCGTTCGCATGCGCTGTCCCGGAGCCAGTGCTGACGCTCATGGCCGAGCGGGCATCCCAAGGCACGGCACCGGTTTGGATCAACCTGGAATACCTGAGCGCCGAGAACTGGGTGGCCGAGCATCACGCGATGCAGTCGCCACATCTGCGACTGCCGCTCGTCAAACACTTCTTCTTCCCCGGTTTTGCGCGCAACACCGGCGGCGTACTGCGAGAATCGCATCTTGGCGCCCAACGCAAGACGTTCGAGGCAAGCCCCGCCGCCCACCAGGCGTTGTGGCACCGCCTCGGCGTCGACGACGTGATACGCGACAACCCTGACGCCCTGCGAGTGAGCCTGTTCGCCTATGCCAACCCGGCGCTGCCAATGCTGGTCGCTCAATGGGAAGCATCGCCCCAACTGGTGATCTGCTTGGTCCCGGAGGGCTTGGCCGCCCAGCAGATCGCCGAGCTCCTGGGTGACGCCGGTGGCGCCAAGACAGGTGCTCGCTGGACGCGCGGCAACCTGAGCGTAGCCGTCGTGCCATTCGTGCCGCAGGAGCATTACGACCCGCTGCTCTGGGCTTGCGACATCAACTTCGTGCGCGGGGAAGACTCGTTCGTACGGGCTCAATGGGCGCTGAAGCCCTTTGTCTGGCACATCTACCCGCAAAGCGACGACGTGCACCTCACGAAGCTGGACGCATTTCTGGCCCGCTATACCCCCGCCCTGGCAGAGGCCGATGCCAAAGCGCTGATCGCCTTCTGGCACGCCTGGAATGGTGCGCCGGCGTCACTCAACTGGGCGGACTTTGCTGCCACCGCAGAGCACCTGCGCGCACGAGCCGTCACGTGGGAGCAAAGCTTGATGCAACTAGGCGATCTCGCCGCGAATTTGGTGGCATTTTGCGAAAAACAGGTAAAATAGCGGGCTGATCTGTATGCGACCCCCGGCTCTGACCTGGTTCGCGCGGCCCGGAGGGTATCGCGCGGTGCTTCGTTGCTTGGCGCGCATCGAACCCTCTTACTCTCAGGAAATTTGAAATGGCTTTGAAAATCGCGCAAGAACTCCGCGCTGGCAACGTGTTCATGATCGGCAACGACGCGATGGTCGTGCTCAAGACCGAGTACAGCCGTTCGGGCCGTTCGGGCGCCGTCGTCAAGATGAAGTACAAGAACCTGCTGACGGGCGCAGGCGGCGAGTCGGTGTTCAACGCCGACGACAAGATGGACCAAGTCATCCTGGAGAAGAAGGAAGCCGAGTACTCCTACTTCGACGGCACGATGTACGTGTTCATGGACCCGGTCACGTACGAACAGTACAACGTTGAGCCCGCCGCCATGGGCAGCGCACTGAACTACCTGCAAGACGGCATGAAGGTGGAAGTGACGTTCTACAACGAGAACGCCATCTCGGTGGAACTGCCGACCACGGTTGTCCGCGAAATCGTCTACACCGAACCCGCCGTCAAGGGCGACACGTCGTCGGGCAAGGTTCTGAAGGCGGCTCGCATCAACGACAACGAAGAATTCACGATCATGGTCCCGCTGTTCTGCAACATCGGCGAGAAGATCGAAATCGACACGCGTACCGACGAGTACCGTAGCCGCGCCAAGTAAGCTGGCGTCGCAGCAAGAAGAAAGGCTCCCTCGGGAGCCTTTTCTTTTGCGATCAATCTTCTTGGCGTTTCGACGCTACTTGATGAGTTTCGCCTCGCGCAACGTACGCAGCGCCTGCCGGTAAGCCGATTGCTGTTGTAGCTTCGTCCAGTCCTTCACGGCACGACCGCCAAACAGCCGACGCACGCGCCGCTGCGACGCCTTGCCCATCGGCACATCCAACTCGCCGAGCAGTTGATCGGCCTTTTCCGGCGCATTGCAGATCAGCACCATGTCGCAGCCGGCCGTGAGCGCCGCTCGCGCGCCGTCGACGACCGTGCCGGCTACGCTCGCGCCTTCCATGCTCAGGTCATCGCTGAAGATCACGCCGTCGAAGTTGAAATGCGCGCGCAGCATGTCCTGCAGCCAAAAGCGAGAGAAGCCCGCTGGATTCGGATCAACGGCCGAGTAAATCACGTGCGCCGGCATCACCGACTGCAGACCGATTCCCATCCACCCGTACGGCTGCGCGTCGTCAGCGAGAATGGCCTCCAGCGGGCGCTCGTCCACCGGTACAGCGATATGCGAATCCGCCTGGACGTAGCCGTGGCCGGGGAAATGCTTGCCGCAGTTCGACATGCCGGCCAAGCGCAGGCCCAGCGTCAAGTGGTTGGCCAGCATGGTTACCACGCGCGGGTCGCGATGGAACGCGCGATCGCCGATCACACTGCTGCTGCCATAGTCGAGATCGAGCACGGGCGTGAAGCTCAGGTCGATATCGCACGCGCGCAGTTCGGCGGCCAGCACGTAGCCGCAAGCCGTGGCAGCGCGCGTGGCGGCCAGCACGTCGGTGTCCCAGAGCTTGCCCAGCGCGCCCATGGCGGGCAGGTGCGTAAAGCCGTCGGTCTTGGCGCGCTGCACGCGTCCGCCTTCGTGGTCGATGCAAATGAGCACGTCGCTCCGAATCGCGCGAATGGCCTGCGTCAGCGCGGTCAATTGCGCGCGCGATTCGAAGTTGCGCGCGAACAGGATCACGCCACCCGTCAACGGATGGGCAATGCGGCGAACATCGTCGGGGCCAAGTTCAAGGCCGGCAACATCCAGAACGATTGGGCCGGGGTGCTTCTGCTTCTTGGTTTGAGTCATGCGGAGGATTTGGTTTGCAACTCGGCGACGGCGAAGGCGACCGCGTAGTCGCGTTCGTCCGTCACGCTGATCTGGATATGAAGGCCGTGCTGCGCAATCCAGTCGGCCAGTTCGCCGCTATAGCGCACGACCGGCTGGCCGGATGGCAAGTTGAGCGTCTGTACCGCCCGCCACGTCATCGGCCAGCGCATGCCGAGGCCGATGGCCTTGGACACGGCCTCTTTGGCGGCAAAGCGCGTGGCAAGAAACGCGAGCCCGCGGCGCTCCGAGCGCGCCTTGCGGGCATGGTAGACGCGCAGCTCATCGGGCCCCAGCACCTTTTCGGCGAAGCGGCCGTGGGTCCGCTGCATCACGCCTTCGACGCGTTCGATCTGGATGATGTCGGTGCCGATGCCGTAAATCGCACCGGACGCCGCGGCGGCGGCGCGTTCGTTCATACGGGCACGCCGGGGTGAGCGGCCGCCGGCGTCGTGGACGACAGCCGGGCCGCAACCATGATCGCCTTCATCTCACGCACTGCGTTCTGCCAGCCGGCAAACACCGCATGCGCAACGACGGCGTGGCCGATGTTGAGTTCGTGAATGCCAGCAAGGGCCGCAATCGGCTGCACGTTCGTGTAGTGGAGGCCGTGGCCGGCGTTCACGCGCACGCCCCAGCGGATGCCCTCTTCCACCGCCGTTTCGATGCGGACGAGTTCCGCCCGCAACTCGGCGTCGTCCGTCGCTTCGGCATAGCGGCCCGTGTGCAGTTCGATGACGGGCGCACCGGCAGCGGCTGCAGCCTCGATCTGTGCGGCATCCGGATCGATGAACAGCGACACGCGGATGCCTGCATCGGCCAGTTGCTTGCAGGCAGCCTGCACCTTGGCAAAACCGCCCACCACATCCAGACCGCCCTCGGTGGTGACTTCCTGACGGCGCTCGGGCACGAGGCAGACATCCTGTGGGCCGATGTCGCACGCGATGTCGAGCATCTCCTGCGTGACGGCGCACTCCAGGTTCATGCGCGTGCGCAGCTGCGGCCGCAGCGCGCGCACATCGGCATCCTTGATGTGGCGGCGATCTTCGCGCAGGTGCAGCGTGATGAGATCAGCGCCGGCTTCTTCAGCCAGCAGCGCCGCGGCGATCGGGTCCGGGTAAGTGGTGCCGCGCGCGTTGCGCAGCGTGGCGACGTGGTCGATGTTGATGCCCAGGTCGATGATTCCCGGCGAGGCATGAAAGATCATAGTTTCTGCAAGTCGATCAGGATCTGGCGCGTCGAAAGCGGCGTGCCATGCAAATGATAATGCAGCAGGAAACGCATCAGGCTGCGGCTTTGCTGCGCGGTCGTTGGACGTGAGGCGTAATCGTCGCGCTCCATGTCGATCAGCGTCTGGCCCCGCAAAACAGGCCAGGACGATGGATCGCTCTGCAGTGTCCGCCGAATGCCGCGCTCCGGGTGATAGACATATTCGGCGTCGGCCTGCACGGGCTCACCGTCGATGCAGCGGTCGAGCTGCGCGGCAAAGCCAGTCTCCCTCAATAGCACACGTTCGAACGCGCGCAGCGTGAAGGCAGCAGGTTCACCATGGGCCAGCTTATTGAGCGTTTCGACGTAATGTGCGAACAGTACCGGGTGCCCGTCTTCGCGGGCGACGAATTTGACGAGCAGTTCGTTCAGATAGAAACCGGATAGCAGCCCCTCCCCGCCCAGCGGCAGCATGCCGCCCACCCACTCGGCACGGGTCAGCGTGCGCACATCACCGCGCCCGCTCCAGGAGAGCGACAGCGGCTGGAACGTCTGCAACACCGCACGCAGGGCCGAATGCGGTCGCTTGGCCCCCTTGGCGACCAGGGCCATGCGCCCATAGTCCGGCGTGAAGACATCGATGATGAGGCTGGTCTCCCGATACGGGTAACTGTGCAGCACGAAGGCCGGCTGCGCAGCAACGCGTGTTTCGGAACGCCCGGCAGGAAAGCTTTTGCGCGGCGCGGCGCCGGCTACGCTTTCCTCGGCGAGCCATTCCGCGGCTTCGTCCGGAATCGGATCGGATCGTCCCGCCATCGAGCGTGTGTAGAGTGGCCCGGTTAGGCGGTTACTCGTAGCCGTAGGCGCGCAGGCCGGCTTCGTTGTCGGCCCAACCGCTCTTGACCTTGATCCAGACCTCGAGATACACCTTGCCGTCGAACAGTTTTTCCATGTCCATGCGGGCTTCGGTGGAGATCTGCTTGAGCTTGGCGCCCTTCGCGCCAATGATCATCGCCTTGTGCGCGTCGCGATCGACGAGGATGGTCACGAATACGCGGCGCAGGCGGCCTTCGGTCTCGAATTTGTCGACGATGACCGTGCTGGAATACGGCAGCTCGTCGCCAGTCCAGCGGAACACCTTCTCGCGAACGATTTCTGCGGCCAGGAAGCGCTCGCTCCGATCGGTCAGCGCCTCCGGGTCGTACATGGGTTCGCCTTCCGGCAGGTACGGGCGCACGATGCCGAGCAAGCGGTCGATGTCGTCGCGGTTCTTGGCCGACATCGGCACGATTTCGGCAAACGGAAACACCTGTGCCATGTCCTGCAGGAACACGGCGACCATCTCGGCGCGCGTGTAAGCGTCGAGCCGGTCGACCTTGTTGACGATCAGGATCACAGGCGTCTCGCGCGGCAGCAGCGAGAGCACCTTCTCGTCGTCCGGGCCATAGCGGCCCGCTTCAACCACGAACAACACGGCATCCACCGACGTAAGCGTGGAGGTGACCGCGCGGTTCAGCGAGCGATTCAGCGCCGTGGCGTGACGCGTCTGGAAGCCCGGCGTATCGACGAAGACGAACTGCGCGTCATCCGTCGTCTGAATGCCGGTGATGCGGTGGCGCGTCGTCTGCGCCTTGCGCGACGTGATGCTGACTTTCTGGCCCACCAGGGCATTCATCAGCGTGGATTTGCCGACGTTCGGCCGCCCAACAATGGCGACCATGCCGCAGCGGAACCCCTCCGGCACACCAGATTCTGGCTGCGGAGGCTGCAAGGGGGTGTCGCTCATTTACCTGATTATTCCTTCAACCTGAGAGACAACTGCGGATCGGGCGGCGTAGCCTGCTTGCGCGTCTTGCCGGTGCGCTCGGCGCGACTGCGCTTGACGAGCTGCGGCACCAGGCGATGCGCTTCATCCAGGGCCAGCTTGGCCGCCGATTGTTCGGCCGCGCGCCGCGATGCCCCGCTGCCGGAGACGCGAATCTCCAGCTTCGGGATCGAGCACTCGACCTCGAATTGCTGATTATGCGCCGCGCCGTGGGTGGCAACCACCGTGTACAAGGGCAACGCAATCTTGTGACCTTGGAGGTACTCCTGCAACAGCGTCTTGGCATCCTTGCCCAGCGTGCGCGGATCAACTTGTTCAAGGATCGGGATGTAGAGCTTGCGGATCAGCGTGCGGGCAGCATCGAAGCCGCCGTCGAGGAACACCGCCCCGAAAATCGCTTCGAGCGCATCAGCCAGGATGGAAGGCCGGCGGAAACCACCGCTTTTCAATTCACCTTCGCCCAAACGCAGGGCATCGGGCAACTGCAACATCTGTGCAATCTCATACAGCGCCTGTTGCTTGACCAGATTGGCCCGCACGCGCGAGAGATCGCCCTCGTCCAGCTTGCCGAACATGCCGTAGAGCATGTCGGCGACGGCGCAATTCAGGATTGAATCGCCAAGAAATTCCAGGCGCTCGTTATGCATCGCACTGTGGCTGCGATGGGTGAGCGCCTGCTGCAGCAACTCTGGTTTGCTGAAGCGGTAGCCAAGACGTTGCTGTAGTGCATCCAGACTCATGTCAACGCTGGGTCCCCGAATAGGTGATCACCAGACCGATGGGGCCATATAACGGGATCTCGCGCTTGTACGAGAAACGCACCGCCTGGATGGAGCCGCCCCCGTCCAGCACTTCCAGATCTTCACCCTTGATCGACGTGATGTCGTCAATCGCGGCTTGCTTGTCAAAGGCATTGGCCACTTCCTCGCGCGTGCTTGCACGCTCACGCGCCTGCTTCACAGCGCGCGTGATGGCCTGGTATTCCATCAGGCTTGGGACGGATCGAATGGCCGGCAACACAAACGTGATCAGCACAATGATGCCGATCAGGATGCCGAACATCGTAATCCCGCGCGACGGGCGTTTCAGACCGGCCTGACGAATTCGCATTGCATTTCCCCCGTTTTGCAATCGCCGAGTTTTCATAAGAGCTTTTTGCGTCACTTATCGGATCAATGGAAAGCACCGATCCGCTTCAGGTCACCCAGGTTCATCCAAATAAAGAACGCTTTCCCGACGATGTTCTTGTCCGGCACGAAGCCCCAATAGCGGGAGTCCGCGCTGTTGTCGCGATTATCACCCATCATGAAATAGTGACCTGCAGGTACCTTGCAAGTGAAGCCGGTCTGATTGTAAGTGCAGTTCTCGCGGAAGGGAAAATCGTCCGGCCCCGAGACATAAGCTGGCCGGTCGGCGTCATTCAGGATGTTGTGGGTCACGTTGCCCAGCGTCTCCTGATACTGCTTCGAGTACGTCAAGCGCTCGCCATCGAGGTAATCGGATTGCGGTGCGTAGGTGGCCGGCTGGCCGTTCACGGTCAGGCGCTTGTTGTCGTACTTGACCACGTCGCCGGGCACGCCGATCACGCGCTTGATGTAGTCCATCGACTCGTCCTTCGGATAGCGAAAGACCATCACGTCGCCGCGTTGCGGTTGATTCAACTCGACGATCTTCTTGTTCACGATGGGCAAACGAATGCCATACGTGTACTTGTTGACGAGGATGAAATCGCCAATCTGCAGCGTGGGAATCATCGAACCCGACGGAATCTTGAATGGCTCGATCACGAACGAGCGCAGCAGGAACACTGCGGCAATCACCGGGAAGAAACTGGCGGTGTACTCCAGCCACCAGGGCTGGCGCAGCTTGTCTTCAGCCAGTTGCAAACGCGCGGCACCGATGTCACCACCGCCGCCGTACTGCGCTTGCACCTGCGCACGCGCATCAAATTCAGCCAGTGCCGCGGCCGCAGCCGCCTGACGCTGGCGCTGAAACACAAGCTTGTCAGCCACCCACGCAATACCGGTGAGGACGACGAGAACAAACAGAATCAGGGCGAAGTTCATGGATGAGAGATCGTCCGAGCTATGTCTGGATTATTTTTCTTCGACGCGCAGGATGGCCAGGAAGGCCTCTTGCGGAATTTCAACGGTACCAACCTGCTTCATGCGCTTCTTGCCCTCTTTCTGCTTTTCGAGGAGCTTCTTCTTGCGCGAGATATCACCGCCGTAGCACTTGGCCAGCACATTCTTGCGCAATGCCTTGACGTTTTCGCGGGCGATCACGTTGGCGCCAATGGCTGCCTGGATGGCCACGTCGTACATCTGGCGCGGAATGATCTCGCGCATCTTGGCGGCCACTTCACGGCCACGATATGTGGCGTTCGAACGGTGGACGATGATGGACAGCGCATCGACCTTGTCGCCGTTGATCAGGATGTCGACCTTGACCACGTCCGACACGCGGTATTCCTTGAACTCGTAATCCATCGACGCATAACCGCGCGAAACGGATTTCAGCCGATCGAAGAAGTCCAGCACGATCTCGCCCATCGGGATCTCATACGTGAGCTGGACTTGGCGGCCGTGGTAGCTCATGTTGATCTGCGAGCCGCGCTTCTGCTCGCACAGCGTAATCACGGCACCCACGTAATCCTGCGGCATGTACAGATTGACCGTGACGATCGGCTCGAGAATCGCCTCGATCTTGCTCGGGTCCGCGGGCATCTTGGCGGGGTTTTCCACCTGCACCATCGTGCCGTCGCGCAGTTGCACCTGATAGACCACCGTGGGCGCGGTGGTGATCAGATCCATGTCGAACTCGCGCTCCAGACGCTCCTGCACGATCTCCATGTGCAACAGGCCAAGGAAGCCGCAGCGGAAGCCGAAACCCAGCGCCTGCGACACTTCCGGCTCGTACTGCAGCGACGCGTCGTTGAGCTTGAGCTTTTCCAGCGATTCGCGCAGCGCTTCGTACTGGTTGGCTTCCACTGGATACAGGCCGGCAAACACCTGCGGCTTGACTTCCTTGAAGCCCGGCAGCGGCGCCTCGGCCTTGCGCGGTGCAACGTGGGTAATGGTGTCACCCACCTTGGCAGCCTTCAGTTCCTTGATGCCCGCGATGACAAAGCCTACCTGCCCGGCAGACAAGGATTCGCGCGGCACCGACTTCGGCGAGAACACGCCCACCTGCTCCACCAAGTGCTGCGCACCGGTTGCCATCAGCAGGACTTTGTCTTTGGCGCGCAGCGTGCCATTCACCACGCGCACCAGCATCACCACGCCGACATAGTTGTCGAACCACGAGTCGATGATCAGCGCTTGCAGCGGCGCGGCCGGGTCACCCTTGGGCGCCGGCACCTTGGCGATCAGCGCTTCCAGCACGTCGGCCACGCCTACGCCGGTCTTGGCGGAGCAGCGCGTAGCGTCGGTCGCGTCGATGCCGATGACGTCTTCAATTTCCTGGATCGCGTTGTCCGGATCGGCCGCAGGCAGGTCGATTTTGTTGAGCACCGGCACAACTTCCACGCCCAGCTCGATGGCGGTGTAACAGTTGGCGACGGTTTGCGCTTCCACACCTTGGGAAGCATCGACCACCAGCAAAGCACCTTCGCATGCAGACAGCGAGCGGCTGACTTCGTAGCTGAAGTCAACATGCCCCGGGGTGTCGATCAGGTTGAGGTTATAGACCTTGCCGTCGCGCGCCTTGTAGGACAGCGCTGCGGTCTGGGCCTTGATGGTGATGCCGCGCTCCTTCTCGATGTCCATCGAGTCCAGCACTTGGGCTTCCATCTCGCGGTCGGAGAGCCCGCCACACAACTGGATGATGCGATCGGCCAGCGTCGATTTGCCGTGGTCGATGTGGGCGATGATCGAGAAATTGCGGATATTGTCCATCGAATGCGTCGAAAAGCGCCCGTCCCGGGCGCGTCTGCCGGGAGCGCGAGCGGTTCCGGCATGGCCGACGCGCGTTGGCTGCGCCGGCGGGAGGTATTGGGGTTCCAAGCCGAGGCTGCGGCACAAAAATCGTGCAATGCAAAAATCGGCGCTAACAGGCGATTTTACCGGATTTCAGAGGGCTTCCCGCGCCTCTTTTTGCGGCAGCGGCGTTGCGTCAGGTCGGCGCCGTCTGTGCTGCAAGCCACGCCTGCACTGCAGGCACATCGAGAAAGTAGTGACACAGCTCACGCGCGTCTTCGGGCGTTGCCTCTGGGGCACCCGTCATCAGCACGGGGACCAGCTCGTCAAACCGCGCTTCCAGCGCTGGATCGCTGTCGACGTCCACCTCGTGCACCACAAAAGAAAAACCGCGCCGGAGCAGTTCCAGCGCGTTCTTCATGTCGTCGCACAAATGGCAATACGTGCGCCCGTAGAGCGTCAACTCAATCACTGGCCGCTACCTGAACGGGCCGCACTCGGGCGCAGCGTCACCACCTGGGTCGCATCGCCACGGCGTACAAACACCGCAATCATGCGGTTTTTGTCGAGCTTGGCGACCACCTCGTTGAACTGCTTGGCGCTAGACACATCGGTATCACCGACGCGCAGAATCAGGTCACCCGGTCGAATGCCGACACGCGCCGCCGGCCCTTCAGAGACCTGCACTTCAACGCCGCTCTTCGTCTTGAACTCGCGACGCGCGCCGTCAGACAAGTCGGCCACCACCAGTCCCAGCGCATTCGGCTTCCCCGGGCCCTGCTGGCTGTTATCAGGCTGCGCGCCCTTGGTGCGCTGCGCCACCTTGGTATCGGCCTGCAACTCGGCGACCGTCACAGTCAGATCACGCGTCGCGCCCTTGCGCCAGACCTGCACCGTAGCGCGCGTGCCCGGCTTGGTCTCGCCGACTTGGCGCTGCAAGTCTCCGGCCTTCTCGACATCGCGGCCGTTGTACTTCAAGACGATGTCACCGGCCTCGATACCGGCCTTGTCCGCCGGACCGCCCGATTCGACATTGCCGACATAGGCGCCGCGCGCACGGCCCAGACCCAGCGACTCCGCTGCGTCCTTCGGCACGTTGTCGATTGCTACACCGATGCGGCCACGTGTCACGCGCCCTGTCGCCTTCAACTGCTCAGCCACACGCATCGCTTCGTCGATCGGAATCGAGAACGAGATGCCCATGTAGCCGCCGCTTTGGCTATAAATTTGGTTGTTGATACCGATCACCTCGCCTCGCAGGTTGATCAGCGGGCCGCCCGAGTTACCTGGGTTGACGGCCACGTCAGATTGGATGAACGGCAGGTAATCGCCCGTATCGCGCCCCTTGGCGGACACAATGCCGGCCGTCACCGTATTGTCCAGACCGAACGGCGAACCGATTGCGAGCACCCACTCGCCCACGCGCACCTTGTCGGAATCACCGAGCTTCAGGCTCGGCAGACCGCCCGCTTCAACCTTGACGAGTGCCACATCGGTACGCTTGTCCAGGCCAATCAGCCGGGCCTTGTACTCGCGCTTGTCGATTAGCGTGACATAGATGGTTTCCGCACCTTCCACTACATGCGCGTTGGTCAGGATGTAGCCATCGCCCGAGATGATGAAGCCAGACCCAACACCACGGCTTTGCTCTTCTTCCTGTTGCGGCGGCGCGTTGCGGCGCTTCTGGCCCTGCCCAGGCATGCCCGGCATCGGTACCCCGAAGAAGCGGCGGAAAAATTCGGCCATGTCGTCATCGTTCGGACCACCCTGCTGCATACGGACCTTCTCGGTTGTCCGAATGTTGACGACAGCGGGGCTCACCTTCTCGACCAGATCGGCAAAATCGGGGAGGCCATACGTGCCCGTAGCCACGCTACCCGTGGCGTTCTGTGCGTGGGCCGGCGCCAGTGCGCTCCCAACCGCCACAGCAGCGGCAACGCACAAAAGACGCAAGGCGTGAACGGATCGAGCGGTACGCATGAAAGCTCCCCGGAACAAGAACAGATAGAGAAATGGCATTGCGCGATCACGTCGCGCATCCAAGACAGACGCCGGCTCTGTGGCTACTGCGGCGAGCTTGCCGGCTTGTTGGTCGCGTTGGCAGACACCGGCTTGTAGTCGACTGCTGCGCCAAACTGCTTGATGGTAGCAAATGGGACTTCGCCCACGACCGTCAGCCAGAAATCGGCAACACGTCGCACCATCACATGGGTAGCGCCCTGCGAGATAAAGCCTTCGCGGCGCGTACGCTTTTCAGAGACCGGCTCGATAAAGAGCGACAGGCCTGCCAACCCGTCACTAAACACGACCTGCTGGACTTCGAAACCGGAGCCGTGCTTGCCAGCCGGCGCAATATCGCCCAGCGGACGACGCACCTCACGGATCTTCTGAAAACCCTTGACGGGGTTGCCAATCGTCCAACCTTGCTCGGCCAGGTTGGTCGGCTGGGTCACGATCTCATATTGATTCCAGCCGCTCAGGTTCTTGAGCGCATTGACGATCTTCTGCTTTTCCGACGGCACACCCAACTCAACTTGCGAGAAGGCAACCTGTTCAAGCACCTTGCCGTCTTCACCAATGGTCTGAGCGCGCATCAATAAACCACTGTTGCGCTCGGCCCAGATTCGGTAGGCATAACGGTAGCCGTCCTTCGGATCGAGCTGGAAGACTTCGCAATCCATGCCTGCGACACGCTCGGCCTGCAGGTGGCGCATGTCGTATTGATCAAGCACATCGCCATTGGTGGTGGCGAGCAACGCGGGAAAGCTGTCCTTGTGCTCCTGCTTCTCGGTCACAACGAGTTTGACGTCGTAAATCAGATTCCGGACGACGTCATTGTGGCGCAGCATTTCTCGCTGCTTGCCGTCCAGCGCTTCGACGCGCTCGTACTCGTTGTTGAAAAGATCAGCGTAATGCTGGATGCGGGTGGAATGCATGCCGTTGCCGCGCTGATACGTCAGCGTGCCGACATAGTTCTGCTTGAGCGCTGCGCGATGGATTTTTGCTAGCCAGGAGGCGGCCTCCTTGCGCGGCATGGGATCGGGCTGCGGCTGCGCAGCTGTC
Organism: Ralstonia sp. VS2407; assembly: GCF_052950655.1. Lineage (NCBI taxonomy): Bacteria > Pseudomonadati > Pseudomonadota > Betaproteobacteria > Burkholderiales > Burkholderiaceae > Ralstonia > Ralstonia sp. VS2407. The sequence goes on along the minus strand of NZ_JBRFVG010000001.1, from coordinate 416,335 downwards.
GCCAGCGCCGAAACACACAGAAGAAGAAAAATCGACCGACGAACGGCCTGAAGCTTGCGGGCGCCTGCCCCGGCAACGGGGTGCCACACCTTCGACATGGATGCCCGCATTATTCCTGATTGGAGTCCTGGGTGTTCGCCACCCCATTGGCCACTGCACGCAGATACGGAACCACCATACCGTTGGTCGCTGATTGCCGGTGGGCGCTCAGGTACTCATCCAGACGGGCGTCGCGAATCATCGGCGTATTGTCAGTTGCCGCAACCGTCAGTGCCTGTGCACCAGCAGCTTGCGTCGCTTTGGCGACCAAAGCGGGAGAGCCGTCTGCGCCATCAGCAGGACCGCGCAATTGCGGCACGACGACCCAGCTAACGGCCGCCACCGCCGCTGCCACGGCGGTCGTAGGCATGATCCGGCGGACCCAAGCAGGGCTGACCAGGAAGCGGTGCCTCTCTTGAGTTTTGGCGCGCTGCGCCACCGCCGGCACCAGCAGATGCGGTTCGGCGTCGAGCTTGGCCGAGAACCGGCTGAGGAAATCTTCAGAGGAACGCGTGTTCAGCAGATCTTCCGACCGGAGCACATCGCCGATCAGTTGATATTCGCGCCAATGCCCCGCGCCCTCGCCATCCTTGGCAAGTTCCACGGCAGCCGACGCCTCGTGCGCAGCGACTTCACCGTCCATCAAGGCAGAGATGCGTTGTGCGAACTCCGCTTCTGCCGTTTGCAATTGAGCCTGACCCATTTCCCGACCCCAAAAACTCCAACGTCCAATCAACGATCCGAGAGAAGACTTCCCGAGGTTTCACCGTTCGCAGCCGCATGCGGCCGCCGGCTTGTCATATCGGCTGGCTACCACCGTTTGCCCTCCACTGTTCCCAGCAGGGGGCGCAATTTCTCGGCAATCGCCTCGCGCGCCCGGAAGATGCGGGACCGGACCGTGCCGATCGGGCACTCCATCGCTTCAGCGATTTCCTCATAGCTCAGACCCTCGATCTCCCGGAGTGTTATTGCGGTCCGCAATTCCTCGGGCAGCGCTTCCATCGCACGGTTGACCGTTTCGGCCACCTGCTTGGTGTGCAGCATGGAGTCCGGCGTATTGATATCCCTTAGTAGCTCACCGTCGGCAAAAGTTTCAGCCTCTTCGGTGTCGATGTCGCTGGACGATTCCGGGCGCCGTCCCTGAGTCGCCAGGTAGTTCTTGGCCGTATTGACGGCGATGCGATACAGCCACGTATAGAACGCGGATTCCCCCCGAAATTGGGGCAACGCACGGTATGCCTTGATAAAGGCATCCTGTGCCACATCCTCGACTTCGGCCGGGTCACGGATCAGGCGAGAGACGAGCCGAATGATCTTCCGGTGGTACTTGACCACCAGCAGCTCAAACGCTCGCTTGTCGCCTTGCTGGACGCGCTCGACGAGGATCTGGTCGGCTTCGCGTTCGCTCACGGATTCTTCACCTGCAGTGTATCGCCTTGAGTTTTTGTGACTTGGAAACGTTGTATTTTACCTACGACACACCGGACACCTGGGAGGCCACCCGCGGAGGCCCCAGGCGCAACAGACTTCGCATACGACGTAGCGTCCTGGCGGAAAACCACGGCGGCATCAGCACAAAAATCTGCGGACACCACCCCCGACGCGCGACACCAAGGACCAAGATGCGCTCTCCGAGTGGCCACGACCATAACAGAGGCGCATTTTGGATCGCTTCTGGCGCTTTCAATCGGACTTGCCATACAGCTTGGCCGGGCTCTCCGTCTTGTTTGAGACGAGCGCGCCACATCAGTTCCATCGCAAGCGGCGAACGGTTCACCATCAAAGGAAGGCAAGCTGCCATCGCCAACCCGCTGATGACGCCCCATGTAATCCAAGGCAATGCGGCGCCCCACGTTTTGATCGCCCAGCAAACAACCGAGCAGACAAGGGCAGCCATGCCAAATCGAGTGATCGCGCACAATCGCCGATACGACGCTGGAAAGACAATGTGCTGGACAACCAAGGGAAAAAACGAAGCGGCACGCGCCGTAAGGCTACGTGCCGCTCTGCCTTATGGGCGCTTGAACACCAGCGTACCGTTCGTCCCGCCGAAGCCGAAGTTGTTCTTCACGGCCACGTCGATCTTCATGTCACGCGCGGTGTTGGCGCAGTAATCGAGATCGCACTCGGGATCCTGGTTGAAGATGTTGATGGTCGGCGGCGACACCTGATTGTGCAGCGCCAGAACCGTGAACACCGACTCCAGACCGCCCGCCCCACCCAGCAAGTGGCCGGTCATGGATTTGGTGGAATTCACGACAACCTTGCTTGCATGATCACCGAATGCCGCCTTGATGGCTTCGGACTCGTTCTTATCGCCCAGCGGCGTGGACGTGCCGTGCGCATTCAGATAATGGACCTGATCCGCATTCATGCCTGCATCACGCAGTGCATTAAGCATGCAACGACGTGGGCCGTCCATGTTCGGCGCCGTCATGTGGAACGCGTCCCCGCTCATGCCGAAGCCTGCGACTTCCGCGTAGATCGTGGCGCCGCGTGCCTTGGCCGATTCGTACTCCTCCAGCACCATCACACCCGCACCCTCGCCCAGGACGAAGCCATCACGGTCCTTGTCCCAGGGGCGCGACGCAGTAGCCGGATCCTCATTGCGCGTGGACAGCGCACGGGCTGCGGCAAAGCCGCCGATGCCGAGCGGCGACACGGTCGATTCGGCACCGCCGGCGACCATCGCGTCAGCATCGCCGGCCTGGATCAGGCGCGCGGCCAGGCCAATGCTGTGCAGACCCGTCGTGCAAGCGGTGACGGCTGCCAGGTTCGGGCCCTTCAAGCCGAACATGATGCTCAGATGGCCAGAGATCATGTTGATGATCGAACCCGGCACAAAGAACGGCGAAATCCGGCGCGGGCCACGATCAACGTAGGTCTGGTGCGTTTCTTCGATCATCGGCAAACCGCCGATACCCGAACCCACCAGCACACCGATGCGCTCCGCATTGGCTTCAGTCACTTCCAGCCCGCTGTCCTTCAGCGCTTGCACGCCGGCAGCGATGCCGTAATGGATGAAGGTATCCATGTTGCGGGCTTCCTTGGCCGGGATGTAATCCTCAGCGTTGAAGCCCTTCACCTCACCCGCGAAATGCACGGCCAGGTTCGACGGATCGAATTTGGTGACGGTGGCGATCCCGGACTTGCCGGCGACCAGATTGGCCCACCCCTCGGCGACCGAGTTCCCTACCGGAGAGACCAGCCCCAGGCCGGTTACCACTACGCGACGACGGCTCACTATGCTTTCCTGCAACTCTGTATCAGCGACAAAGGCCACAGAAAACGCGCCACCCGGTCAAACCGGACAACCGCCCTTTCTGTGGCCCGCGATGTCAAGAGATCGATTGACGCTTACGCCTTGACGTGGGCGGTCGCGTAATCGATGGCTTGCTGCACCGTGGTGATCTTCTCGGCTTCTTCGTCCGGGATTTCCATACCGAACTCGTCTTCCAGAGCCATCACCAGCTCAACCGTATCGAGCGAATCCGCGCCCAGATCGTTCACGAACGACGATTCGTTCTTGATGTCTGCTTCGGCCACGCCGAGTTGCTCTGCAACGATCTTCTTAACGCGTGCGTCGATGTTGTCCATTTAACCCTCCAGGGAAGTATTCGACAAAAAGTGCGCGCATTCTAGCAGGTTTGCGCGGCGAAAAACCGCGCCGGAATCCATGCAAAAAATGCGCCCAACATGATGCTAAAAGCCAGTTAAATCGGCGATCGCGCGGGATTTTGTACATACGCAAAGCCCGCACACCCGCCGCCGGGACGGCTTCCTTATCCCATGTACATGCCGCCATTGACGTGCAGCGTCGAGCCCGTAATGTAGCCCGCCGCCGGTGACGCCAGGAAGGCAACCGCGCTGGCGATGTCCTCGGGCGCGCCGAGGCGGCCCAGCGGAATCTGCGCCTTCAGCGCGGTATGTTGCTCTTCCGACAGGACCTTCGTCATGTCGGTATCGATAAAGCCCGGAGCGATGCAGTTGACCGTGATGTTCCGGCTACCGATCTCGCGGGCCAGCGCTCGAGCCATACCTTCCACGCCAGCCTTGGCCGCTGCGTAGTTCGCCTGCCCCGGGTTGCCGGCAGAGCCGACGACCGAAGTGATGTTGATGATGCGGCCACCGCGCGCCTTCATCATCGGGCGCAACACGGCGCGCGACAGTCGGAACACAGCCGAGAGGTTCGTGTCGATGACCGACACCCACTCTTCGTCCTTCATACGCATCGCAAGGTTGTCCTGCGTGATGCCGGCATTGTTGACGAGGATGTTCAGGCCACCATGCGTTTTGATGGTTTCGTCGATGACCGCCTCGCAGCGCGCCGCATCATTCACGTTGAGCACCACACCCGAACCCTTCACGCCGGCTTCGGCAAAGTACGCGGTGATGGCTTGCGCGCCGGCTTCCGACGTGGCCGTACCGACCACCGTCGCACCTTGGCGCGCCAGTTCCAGCGCAATGGCGCGGCCGATGCCGCGCGAAGCACCGGTGACGAGAGCAACCTGATTGTTCAATGCTTGGGTCATACGAATCCCGTTGATTATTTGAGTTGGCCCAGCACGGCTTCCAGCGACGCCGCATCGAAGATCGCGTCGCCGACAATCTCGCCATCGATACGTTTGACCAGACCGGCCAGCACCTTGCCCGGCCCGCACTCGACCACGCGGGAAATGCCGTCGGCCTTCATCTTCTGGACCGTCTCAACCCAGCGTACCGGCGATGCTGCCTGGCGCACCAGCGCATCCTTGATGGCGGCGGGGTCGTTCAGCACAGCCACATCCACGTTATTGATGACGGGGATCACCGGGGCATTGACCGTCACGCTGGCGAGATACTCGCGCAAACGATCCGACGCCGGCTTGAGCAGCGAAGAGTGGAACGGCGCCGACACCGGCAGCGGCAGCGCCCGCTTGGCGCCCTTGGCCTTGGCGATTTCACAAGCCTTCTCGACGGCCGCCTTGGCACCGGCGATCACCACCTGGGCAGGCGCGTTGAAGTTCACGGCTTCGACCACACCCGCGACGGAAGCTTCGGCGCATGCTGCGCGCACGTCGTCGTCCGACAGACCGAGAATCGCAGCCATGCCGCCCTCGCCCACCGGCACGGCTTCTTGCATCGCCTTGGCGCGGAAACGCACCAGCGGTACAGCGTCTTTGAACGCGATGGCGCCAGCGGCGACCAGCGCCGAATACTCGCCAAGGCTATGGCCGGCCACGACGGTCGGCGTTGGGCCGCCGGCAGCCTGCCATGCACGATAGACGGCAACCGCTGCCGTCAGCATGACGGGCTGCGTGTTGGCCGTCAGGTTGAGTTCTTCTGCCGGTCCTTCGGCGATCAGTTTGCCGATGTCCTGGCCCAGCGCGTCGGACGCCTCGGCCAGCGTGGCCGCCACGGCGGGATGATCGGCAAACGCATTGAGCATGCCGACCGATTGCGAACCCTGGCCGGGGAAGACGAAAGCGAATGTCATGGCTCGTATTGTTCGTTCTGGAAATTCGTCGATCAGAAGCGCAGCAGCGCGGCGCCCCAGGTAAAGCCGCCGCCCACGCCTTCGAGCATCACGTGCTGACCGCGCTGGATACGGCCGTCGCGCACAGCAACGTCGAGCGCCAGGGGAATCGAGGCAGCCGATGTGTTGCCGTGCTCGTCGACGGTCACGATCAGGCGCTCGTTCGAGAGGCCTAGCTTCTTGGTCGTGCCCTGCATGATGCGGATGTTCGCCTGGTGCGGGATCAACCAATCGACTTCCGAGGCATCGAGCTCCGCTGCCGCCAGTGCTTCACGGGCAACCTTGTCGAGCACCGTGACGGCCAGCTTGAAGACAGCTTGACCATCCATGTACAGGAAGGCGCTGCCTTGAATTGCACCTGCCGCAACGTTGCCCGGCACGCACAGGATGTTGGCGTGGCTACCGTCAGCATGCAGCGCAGTCGACAGGATGCCCGGCTCCTCAGAAGCCTGCAGCACCACGGCGCCAGCGCCATCGCCAAACAGCACGCAAGTGGTGCGGTCGCTGAAGTCGATGATGCGCGAGAAGACTTCCGAGCCAATCACGAGGACGTTGCGGTACGCACCCGAGCGGATAAATTTGTCGGCGATCGCCAGCGCGTAAACGAAGCCGGAACACACGGCCTGCACGTCGAACGCAGGGCAGCCGTTGGTGATGCCGAGCTTTTGCTGCACCAGGCAAGCTGTGCTCGGGAACACGAAATCCGGGGTGGATGTCGCCACCAGGATCAAGTCGAGCTCGGAACGATCGATACCGGCGGCTTCGATCGCACGCTCAGCTGCCTTTACTGCGAGGTCACTGCACGTAACATCAGGTTCGGCGAAATGACGCGCCCTGATGCCGCTGCGCGAGACGATCCATTCGTCGCTCGTCTCAATACCCTTCTCGGCCAATTGGGCAGCCAGTTCGTCATTGGTGACCCGCTTGGGCGGCAGGTAGCTGCCCGTACCGATGATCCTTGCGAAACGTGTCATGTGCGGTGGGGTAAATCTCTCTCGGGAGCGACGCGTTCAAGCAGCGTCAGCAGCCGGAGTGGAAGTGGAGACCGGCGCAGCGCCCGCTGCGTCATGGTGCGATTCGAACGCCTGCGCAATGCGGGCGATCACGCCGTTAGCCGCAGCGTCGTAGGCACGCTTGATGGCCCACTCGAACGCGTAGGCATCGGCCGAGCCGTGGCTCTTGATGACCAAACCACGCAGGCCGAGCAGCGCGGCGCCATTGTAGCGCCGATGGTCCACGCGTCGTTTGAAACGCGTCAATACCGGCAGCGCCACGACGGCGAGCAGCTTCGTGAACCACGAGCGGCTGAACTCCTGGCGCAGCATCTCACCGATCATTTTGGCTAGGCCTTCGGTGCTCTTGAGCGCCACGTTTCCGACAAAGCCGTCGCAGACGACAATGTCGGTCGTGCCCTTGAAGATGTCGTTGCCTTCAACGTTGCCGAAGAAGTTCAGGTCGGAAGCTCGTAGTAGCTCGCCCGCCTGCTTCACGACCTCGTTGCCCTTGATGACTTCTTCGCCGATGTTCAACAGCCCGACCGTCGGGCGAGGCTTCTGCTCAACCACCGACACCATCGCCGAGGCCATCTGCGCGAACTGCAGCAGGTGCTCGGGCTCGCAGTCGGCGTTGGCGCCAAGGTCCAGCACGGTGGTGCCGGCACCTTTCTCGTTCGGGATGGCGGTAGCGATGGCCGGGCGGTCAATGCCGTCCAGCGTCTTGAGAACGTAACGCGACACCGCCATCAATGCGCCGGTATTACCAGCGGAAACGCACGCCTGAGCTGCGCCTTCCTTGAGTTGATTGATGGCCACGCGCATTGAAGAATCTTTCTTCTTGCGCAGCGCCACCTCGACCGGATCGCCCATCGACACCACCTCGGAGGCGGGAACGATGTGAACACGCGGGTTCGCGGTAGCGTGGAGTCGCTTGAGTTGCGCCGCGATGGCATCGGACTGCCCGACGAGCAGCATTTCGACGTCTTCGTGCGCAGCGAGAAAATGGATCGCTGCAGGGATTGTCACGCCAACGCCGTGATCACCACCCATGCAGTCGATGGCAAGCTTGATGGTCATGCGAGTCTGAGTTGCGGTTTCACGTGCGGCTCCGGCCGTTGGCGCGCGTATGGTACACAAACCCGTACACGCATTGCCGAATTTCGCTCAACAAAAAAGCGGCAAATTGGCTTGCCGCTTTTTCGCTTGCATCATGAACCTGTGCGTTCAGACCAGCCCAACACGCTTGCCAGAAAACTGGCAAATCGCATCAGTCGTTCTTGGTCTTCACAACCTTGCGGCCGCGATAGTAGCCGTTCGGGCTCACGTGGTGACGCAGGTGCACTTCGCCGGTGGTCGGCTCGACAGCGATCGGGGCCGTCGTCAGGAAATCGTGCGAACGATGCATGCCGCGCTTGGACGGCGACTTCTTGTTTTGTTGAACAGCCATGACTGACTCCTAAGCAATTTGATCAATTTTATCACATCACACGGAGCCGGAGCGTAGCCATTCCGGTAGGCGTGTGAAACGTACTGCCATCAGCGCGCGCGAATGTTCGCGCACGCCTAATGTTTGGTCTTCAGATTGGCCAGCACCGCGAACGGCGATGGCTTCTTTTCAGCTTCAGCCTCTTCCGGCAGCACCTCATCCGGGCAGACTGTATGACGCGGCGACACCGGCAACGTCAGCAACAACTCATCTTCGATCTGCGTGATCAGATCAAAGCTGCGCGAGCCGACGATGACATCGGCCTCATCGTCATCCAGCGGAGCAGCGTCGGCCTCGGCTTCCGAGCGCATGACCTCAAGGCGCGTGCGCACCGGCAGAGGTTGCTCGTAGGCTTTGAGGCAGCGCTGGCATTGCAGCCAGACCACCCCATCCACTTCCAGATCCACGAAGAGACGCTGGCGGGGCAACTGGCCGGCGGTAGCCTCCTCGCGCACCAGACCCTGCAGGTGCCAACGGAACTGCGTGTTGGCGTCAGCCGGGGCATCGGCGGCTTGCTCGGCCAGCAGGCGGGGCATATCGGTCAGATGGACCGTGCCGCTTGCTGACTCACCCGCGCGAATGAACGCGAAAAGATCGAATGCACGAAAATCCACGAATCGAACCTGCTATACGCGTTGCTGTTGGTGCGCGAACCGGATTGACCGCCCTGCAGCGCCCGACACCTTGCGCCTGGGCGCTCGGTTTGCGACACTGCGCGGCCAAACCGCGAAACGCGGGATTATAGCGGGCAGAAACCTCTGGCGTCAAAAGGTTTTGCTCAAAATCCACTGCATCTTCAAGCACTTATGACTTCTGCATCGCGTCCGCCGTTGATTCTCGCCTCCAGCTCGCCATATCGGCGGGAATTGCTTGAACGCTTGCGCCTGCCGTTTGAGATTGTGGTGCCGAACATTGACGAGACCCCCGCCCCGGACGAATCGCCCGATCAGACCGCCCTGCGCCTGGCTCGGCAAAAGGCGGAGAAGGTCGCAGCAGACCATCCCGGTGCGCTGGTCATTGGCTCCGATCAGGTCGCCACGCTGGACGGCAAGCAAGTCGGCAAACCCGGTGATCACGCCCGCGCACTGGCGCAATTGCACTGGATGCGTGGACGCACCGTCACATTTCATTCAGCGTTGTGCCTGTACGACGGGCGAACCGGGCAACACCAGAGCGAGGACATCCGCACGCTGGCGACCTTCCGCGATCTTTCCGATGAGGAATTGGACGCCTACTTGCATCTGGAACACCCATACGACGTTGCGGGAAGCGCCAAATCAGAGGGCTTGGGCATCGCGCTGCTCGAACGCGTAGAGTCGTCGGACCCGACCGCGCTGGTTGGTCTGCCGCTGATCGCCCTGACCGGCATGCTGCGCAACGTTCACTACCCGCTCTTCGCCTGAACCATGGCCGGTACGCTTTACCTCATTCCAAATACGCTGGGCTCGCGCGATGCAACTGACCCGCTGCCTGACGTGATTCCGGCCGGCGTTCAGCAAATCACCGCGCGACTCGATTATTTCGTCGCCGAGCATGCCAAGACCGCACGCGCGCTGCTGAAGAAGCTGGCCGAGACCACGCCGCTGACGCGCCCACTGCAGGAAATCACAATCCGCGAACTGAACGTCAAAACGCCCGAGTCGGAACTGGAAGCACTGCTGGCGCCGGTGGTTGCCGGCCAGGACGCGGGGCTGATGTCGGAGGCCGGTGTGCCGGCGGTGGCCGATCCCGGCGCGAATCTTGTGCGACTTGCGCACCGACGCGGCGTGCGCGTAAAGCCGCTGGTGGGGCCGAGTTCGATTCTGCTGGCGGTGATGGCGTCCGGCTTGAACGGCCAGAGCTTTGCGTTCAACGGCTATTTGCCCGTCGATGCCGCGGAGCGAAAGACCAGGCTGCGCGCGCTGGAGCAGCTTTCACGCTCCGCAGGCCAAACACAGGTGTTTATCGAAACGCCTTACCGGAATGGCGCGTTGCTCGAGGCCATTCAGGCCGGCTGCGCGCCAAGCACGCTGCTCTCGATCGCGGTGGACCTGACGCTGCCCGAGGAGCAAGTCGTCACACTGCCGGTGAGCGACTGGCGCGCCGACCGCATGAACCTGCACAAGCGGCCGGCAATCTTCTCGCTGCTCGCGCGATAGCGCGCTTATTCCTTCATCAAGAGCTTGAGCTGGCCCGTAGCGGCCAGCGCCTTCACAGCGCCCGCGCCCATCGCCGTGCCAAGCTTGCGTGCCACGCGCGAGGCGAAGTTTTCCTTGACGGTGTAGTCGACCACGTCCGGCGCTTTGATGACGTTGCGAGCAACGAAATCCGAGCTGCCGATCGCATCAGCCAGGCCGAGATCCACAGCCTTGGCGCCCGTCCAGAACAGGCCGGTGAACAACGTCGGGTCGTCCTTCAAACGGTTGCCGCGCCCCTGTTTCACCACATCGATGAACTGCTGGTGCACCTGGTCCAGCATCTCCTGCGCATACTGTTTCTGCTGGGGCGACACGGGCGAGAACGGATCAAGCATGCCCTTGTTCGAACCGGCCGTGAGCAAGCGGCGCTCCACACCCACCTTGTCCATCAGACCGGTAAAGCCGAAGCCGTCCATCAGCACGCCGATCGAGCCGACAATGCTGGCCTTATCGACATAGATTCTGTCAGCAGCGGCGGCCACGTAATAACCGCCTGACGCGCACATCTCTTCGACAACGACGTACAGCGGAATCTTCTTGTACTTGGCGCGAAGACGGCGAATTTCATCGTTGATCATGCCCGCCTGCACTGGCGAGCCGCCCGGCGAATTGATCTTCAGGATCACACCGACGGTGTTGTCGTCTGCAAACGCAGCCTGCAACGATGCATTGATGTTTTCAGCGCTGGCGTTTGTGTTGGCTGCAATTTCGCCGTCGAGCGTGACAACCGCCGTGTGGCGGCCCGTGCTGACGGTTTCGCCTTCGAGACTGGCGAATGCGTAAATAAGCACCCCGATCAGACCCAGCGTCACGAAGCGGAAAAAGATGCGCCAGCGGCGCGCGGCGCGCTGCTCACGGACAGTTGCCATCAATACCTTTTCGAGCACCTCGCGCTCCCAGCCACCGGCCTGTGCAGATGCAGCTGGCCCAGATGCCGATGCGGACTTGCATGCAGGCGAGTTGCGCAATTCGGCTTCGAGCGGATGATCAGCGTGCTGCGTGACTTCCAGCGCTTCTGGTTTGCCTGCACCCTCGTTGGGGGCGTCGTCGGGCCCTTTCGGCGGAATCGAGTCGGTCATAGACAAGGAGAAAAACGGTCGAGAAGGAGAACTGCGCTACTAGGCAGAAGGTGTTGGTTCCGGCGCGGACACGGGCGCGCGGAATAGCGCATCCGGCTGCCACCAGACTGCGCCGTCGCGCTCAGCCACCTCAAGCTTGGACAAATGCGAGCCCCGGCAAGGTCCGCCGACGCACCGACCAGTATCTGGCTCGTAAATGGCGCCATGCGTCGCGCACATTAGATACAGGCCCGAGCTTTCAAAGAACTGGCCTTCCTGCCAGTCCATTTCCATCGGCACGTGCGCGCATTGGTTCAGATAACCGTGAACGCCGCCCGCATAACGGACAACAAACGCGCTGATGAGCCGTCCGCGCACCTCCACCTGAAATCGGACACCCAGGCCTCCATCTTCCAGCGCAGCGCTTTCGCACACGCGAATCTGTTCAGCCATCTCAGGCATGTTGCGTCAGCCAGTTGTGTAAATCGGGGACCGACTTGGCGCTATACAGCGGTGCAAGCGAATCCAGCACATCAGCAGGATGCGCGCCGTATGTGACGGCGACGCCAGCGGCGCCTGCATTGGCGGCCATCTGCAGGTCGTGCGTCGTGTCGCCAATCATCACGGTGCGCTCGACCTCCATGCCGAGGTCGCGCGTCAGTTCGAGCAGCATCGCGGGGTGCGGCTTGGAGAACGTCTCATCGGCGCACCGCGTGTTGTCGAACACGCCCGTCAGATTCGTCGCTTCCATCGCACGTTGCAGGCCAACGCGGGATTTGCCCGTCGCCACAGCCAGCAGATAGTTCTGGCTGCGCAGTCCCTCCAGCATTTCACGCACGCCGGGAAACAGCACAAGGTGGGCGTCTCGGCTGAGGTAATGGAAGCGATACCGGTCCGCCAGCTTGCCGTAATCGGCAGGATCGAGCGTCGGGACGGCATATTCGAGGGCATCCCGCAGGCCCAGGCCAATCACGTGGCTCGCCCGTGTATCGTCGGGCACCGGCAGATCAAGATCCCGGCATGCGAGCTGGATCGATCGGGTGATGGCCGATGTCGAGTCCATCAACGTGCCATCCCAATCGAACACGATCAGATCAAAGCGCTGCTGCGGCATCGGAATCGGGGCTCTGGAAAGCGTTGAGGAAATCGGCGCACTCGGAGGGCAACGGCGCATTGAACGTGACGGTTTCACCGCTTTGCGGATGCGTCAGCTGCAGGCGATGCGCATGCAAGAACATCCGCGCCAGTCGTGGCGAAGCATTCGCACGTGACAGCGCCTTGTTCAGGGCGAAATCGCCGTACTTGTCGTCGCCTAAAATCGGAAAACCGGCATGCGCAAGATGCACACGAATCTGGTGCGTGCGCCCCGTCTTCAGTTCAGCCTCCAGCAAGGTGTATGGGCCAAACACGCCGACCTTGTTGAAGATCGTGTGCGACGCCTGCCCATCGGCCTGCACGCGCACGCGGCGCTCGCCTTCCGGGGTGGTGTATTTGTGCAGCGGCGACTTGATGTGTTGGCGCTTGTGGGGCCAGACGCCTTTCACGGCCGCAAAGTACCGTTTATCCAATTGACCTTCACGGATCTGCTCATGCAGCGCCACCAGCGCAGACCGCTTTTTGGCGAGCAGCAAAACCCCCGACGTTTCGCGGTCGAGGCGGTGCACCAACTCCAGAAACTTCGCCTCCGGGCGCGATTGGCGAAATTGCTCGATCACCCCGAACGCCACCCCGGAGCCGCCGTGAACGGCCACCCCGGCGGGCTTATCGATCACCAACAGGTGTGTATCTTCGTGAAGGATCTTGAATTCGGCCGCCGGGACCGCGCGCGGGGCTTCGGCCTGCTGGGCGATCCGAAGTGGCGGAATGCGGACCAGATCACCGAGCTTCAGACGGTATTCCGCGTCAATACGGCCTTTGTTAACGCGCACCTCGCCGGAACGCAGGATGCGGTAAATATGGCTTTTGGGCACGCCCTTGGCCACGCGCATCAAGAAATTATCGATGCGCTGCCCTTCTGCGTCCTCGCCGATTTCAACATAGGCGACCGACTTGCCGTCGAGTGCATCGCCGAGTGAGCCACGTCCGGCCTGTTGAATGCGGCCATCAAATGGATGGCGTAACTCATTCATTTTCAATATAATTTTCTCGCTGGACAGTCGTTAAGGCGCCAGCAACAGCCGGTCGGAACGAAACAACAGGTATTGTACACAGCCACCGTTTCGATCCGGAACGCGCCGATCTCTCGCCCACTTGTGTTACAAAGCTAATCACGTGGCCGACTAATCGGCACGAAAGCAGCACGCACCGCTGTCCCACCGCGCAGGACGTGAACCAAAGATCACGTCGGCAACGTCGGCCAGCGTAGAACGAGCAGCTGGTAGAACAGAATTCAAAGGCGGGCGCCACATGGTCATCCATACGGCGCCCGCTTGGTGAAAGAAGCCCTTGCCGCACCAGATTGGTGCCGGCCGGCTGAACATCCGGTTACCGCGTTGCCATGGCGGTCCGGCGGCAAAACTCCAAAAAGCAGCACGCCGCCCGATTTGCCCCGCCGCGGGTTTCGTCCGGACAGGCCGTCCGTCAATTCGCTCTTTGTGGTCGCTTCACGCGACTCGCCGCCGCCGGCCCGCCTGCACATGCATCGGGCCCGTGGCACGAGTGACAGGACGCGCAACTGGACGCCAACCGCGTCCGCGGACTCCGCCCTGCCATCCATGATGACGCGTGGAATGCCCTCATTTCTTTCGCCCGTGCCCCGTCGCGCCTTTTTTGTTGGCCGACACCTTGGCAATTCGTTGACCACCCGCTCCGCCTTTGCGTGCTCCATGAAGCGCCGTGCTTGCACGGCATTGGAGTGAGGTTGCAATGAAACGCATGTTGTTCAATGCGACGCAGCAAGAAGAACTGCGCGTCGCCATTGTCGATGGTCAGAAACTGATCGACATCGACATCGAGACCGCCGGCCGCGAACAGCGCAAAGGCAATATCTACAAGGGTGTCATCACCCGTATCGAGCCGTCGCTGGAAGCGTGCTTCGTCAATTACGGCGAAGAGCGGCACGGTTTCCTCCCCTTCAAGGAAGTCGCCCGCGCCTATTTCAAGGATGGGGTGGACGTGCGCGGTGCGCGCATCCAGGACGCCCTGTCCGAAGGCCAGGAACTGATCGTCCAGGTTGAAAAGGAAGAACGCGGCAACAAGGGCGCAGCCCTGACCACGTTCATCTCGCTGGCCGGCCGCTACCTGGTGCTGATGCCGAACAACCCGCGCGGCGGCGGTGTGTCGCGCCGCATCGAGGGCGAAGACCGCCAGGAACTGCGCGAGACGATGGCGCAACTGCAAGTGCCGGACGGCATGAGCATCATCGCCCGCACCGCCGGCATCGGCCGCTCGGCTGAAGAGCTGCAGTGGGACTTGAACTACCTGATGCAGCTGTGGAAGGCCGTTGATGGCGCTGCCGTCGACAACAAGGCCCCGCTGCTGATCTATCTCGAATCCAGCCTGGTGATCCGCGCGATTCGCGATTACTTCCAGCCGGATATCGGTGAAATCCTGATCGATACGGACGACATCTACGATCAGGCCCGCGCTTTCATGAGCGTGGTGATGCCCGACAACATGAATCGGGTGAAGAAGTACCGCGACGACGTTCCCCTGTTCTCGCGCTTCCAGATCGAACACCAGATTGAATCGGCGTACTCGCGCATGGTCATGCTGCCCTCGGGTGGCGCCATCGTGATCGACCACACAGAGGCGCTGGTCGCCATTGATGTGAACTCGGCGCGTGCCACCAAGGGCGCCGATATCGAGGAAACCGCCGCGCGCACCAACCTTGAGGCTGCCGACGAAATCGCTCGCCAGCTCCGCCTGCGTGACTTGGGTGGTCTGATCGTGATCGACTTCATCGACATGGAGTCGAGCAAGGCCCAGAAGGACGTCGAAACGCGCCTGAAAGACGCGCTGCGCCACGACCGCGCCCGCGTGCAGATGGGCAAGATCAGCCGTTTCGGCCTGATGGAGCTGTCACGCCAGCGCCTGCGTCCGTCGCTGTCGGAAGGCTCGCACGTCACTTGCCCGCGCTGTAACGGCACGGGCCACATTCGCGATACCGAATCGTCTGCCCTGCAGGTGCTGCGCATCATCCAGGAAGAGGCGATGAAGGAAAACACCGCCGCGATCCACTGCCAAGTGCCGGTGGAAGTGGCTGCGTTCCTGCTCAACGAGAAGCGCCCGGACATCAACCTGATCGAGACGCGCTTCAAAGTCAACGTGCTGCTGATCCCGAACAAGCATCTGGAGACGCCGCACTACAAGCTGGAGCGCCTGCGCCACGACGATCCGCGCCTGGACGACGACAAGGCCAGCTACAAGATGGCCGAAGAGGCCGCCAAGGAACTGGAAGCCGACACCGCGTACAGCACCCGCAAGGAAGCTGCCAAGCCGCGCCAGGAAGCCGCCGTCAAGGGCATCACGCCGGACCAACCGGCGCCGGTGTCGGTGCCGCGTGCTGAGCGTCCGGCTCGTACTGAAGCTGCTCCGGCACCGCAGGCTCCGGCTCCGGTACCTGCCCAGGGTGGTTTTGTTTCGTGGCTGAAATCGCTGTTTGGCGCCAAACCGGCCGAGCCGGTGGTGGCCGCGCCCGTCGAAACGCCGAAGCAACGTGCGGAAGAAGGCAACCGCCAAGGCCGTGGCAATCGTCAGGACCGCGGCGGCCGTGGCCAGCGCGGCGAACGTGGTGAGCGCCAAGGTCAGGGCCAGAACGGCCGTGATGGCAACCGCCAGGGCCGTGAGCGCAACGAAGCCCGCGAAGGTCAGCAACAAGTCCAGCGCGAAGGCCAACGTGACGGTCAGCGCGGCAACCGCGATCGCAACCGTCAACCGGCCCAGGTCGAAGGCGCTGTTCGCGAGACGGCTGAAGCCCGTCAGCCGCAGCAAGGCCAGGAAGTGCGTGGCGAGGGCCAGAACCAGGGCCAAGGCCGCCGCGAACGCAATCAGGAACGCCGCGAGCGCCAGCCGCGTGAGGGCCGGGAAGCCCGCGAAGGTCGTGAACCGCGCGAGGCACGTGAAAACCGCGAGCCGCGCGAAAGCCGCGGCGAGCGCGACCAACAAGCCAAGGAAGCCGCAGCCGTGGCCACCGAAGCTCTGGTCGACCAGACTTCCGCATCGCAAGTGCCGCAACCGCTGCTGGACACCGCGGCTCCGGCAGAAGGCTTCGTGGGCGAAGGCGTGACTCCGGGCGTGGAAGGCAACGGTGAAGGTGAAGAGCGCCGCCGCCGTGGCCGCCGTGGCCGCAACCGCTATCGCCGCGACCGCGAGGGTGCGGAAGGCGTCCGTGCGGAAGGTGAAGGCGAAAACGAAGGCGCTGAAAGCGCAGACGAAGCCGTCGCCGAAATGCATGCCGAGCCGGTACTGCCCGCGACCGTGACGGAACCGGTACAGACGACGTCGTTCGCTCCGGTTGAGAACCCGGCTCCGGTGGTGCAAGAGCCGGTGCATGCTGCGGAAGCCGTGGCGCCTGTGTCGGCCCTGCCGCAAGTGCAGCCGACGGAGCCCGCGCTGGCAACGGCTACCGCAGCACCCGCCCCGGAAGCCACGGTGGCAGCACCTCAAGAAGCCATCGTGACGGCGTTTGCCGAAGTGCCGGCTCCGGTCAGCACGATTGCCCAGGCTTCGCCGTTGCCGATCGAGACCCTGCAGAGCGTGCTGGACAACGCCGGCATGACATGGGTCCACACTGACGGTCAGAAGCTGCGTGCTTCGCAGGAAGAAGCTGCGCGCACCGTTACGGCACCGCGTGTGCCGCGCGAGCGCAAACCGCTGCCGCCAGTTCAGCACGGCCCGATGGTGCTGGTCGAGACCAATCGCCCGGCGGGTGGTGCAGACCAGCAGTAAGCAGCACACCGGCGGGTAACCGCCGGGGCAAATACTTGAGGGCGGCTTCGGCCGCCCTTTTTCCTGTGCGCGTTATGTCGAGTATGAAACCCCACCGCCCGCGCGGAACAGGGGCTGCGCTACACTCGAAGCTGTATCGGATGCAACCGTCCCCGCTTCGTGGATTGACGCACCGCACCACGCCATGACCGAAACCGTCATCCCCCTCTACGATCTGCGTGATGGTCAGCACCATCGCGCCACGGTACCCAGCGTGCCCAATGTGCTCGTCCCGGCAGAGGGCAGGCTGACGGACACGCGGGGCCGCCGGCTGCACGATCTGCGCATCTCGGTGACGGACCGCTGCAACTTCCGCTGCGTCTATTGCATGCCGAAAGACGTGTTCGACAAGGACTACCGCTTCCTGAGGCATTCCGAGCTGCTCTCGTTCGAGGAGATCGAACGCATGGCGCGGCTGTTCATCGAGCACGGCGTGGAGAAGATCCGGTTAACCGGCGGCGAGCCCCTGCTGCGCAAGGACATCGAACGCCTGGTCGAAATGCTCGCGCGCCTGACCACAGCCGAAGGCAAGCCGCTGGACCTGACGCTCACGACCAACGGCGCCCTGCTCGCACGCAAGGCGCAGTCGCTCAAGGATGCTGGTCTCAGCCGCGTGACGGTCAGCCTTGACGGCATCGACGATGCGACTTTCCGCCGCATGAACGACGTCGATTTTGCGGTGGGCGAGGTGCTGCATGGCATTGAAGTAGCGCACAAGGTCGGCCTGGCACCGATCAAGGTCAACATGGTCGTCAAGAAAGGCGACAACGATGACCAGATCGTGCCGATGGCGCGCCACTTCCGTGGCAGCGGGATCATCGTCCGCTTTATCGAATACATGGACGTGGGTACGACCAACCACTGGGAAATGCGCTCTGTCGTGCCCTCGGCGGAGGTCGTGAAGCGTTTGTCTTCGGAGTTTGCGATTGAGCCCGTGTCGGCCAACTACAGCGGCGAGACCGCCGAGCGCTGGCGCTACGTTGATGGCACAGGCGAGATCGGCGTGATTTCCAGCGTGACACAGGCGTTCTGCCACGATTGCACGCGCGCCCGGTTATCGACCGAAGGCAAGCTGTATCTGTGCCTGTTCGCCACAGAAGGCTTCGACCTGCGCGCGCTATTGCGCGGCGGCGCGACCGATCTTGAACTCTCCAATGCGATCCGCACGGTCTGGCAGGGCCGCACCGACCGCTACTCCGAACTGCGTGCCAGCGGCAAGGCCCAGCCGGTCGGCCGGCGCATCGAAATGTCCTACATCGGCGGCTGAATCCGCCAGCGTTCAACGACATGATTCCAACATCCGACATCACCGGCCTGATCCTGGCCGGCGGCCGGGGCAGCCGCATGGGCGGCGTCGACAAAGGCCTGCAGACGTTTCGCGGCGCGCCAATGGCGATGCACACGTTGATGCGCCTGTCGCCGCAGGTAGGTCACATGCTGGTCAACGCCAATCGCAACCTCGCCGCGTACGAATCGTTTGGCGTGCCGGTGGTGGCGGATTCGGTGCCGGACTTTGCCGGCCCCTTGGCAGGCATCCTGGCCGGGCTGGAACAATGCCAAACGCGCTACCTGCTGACTGCGCCTTGCGATTCGCCGTTCGTGCCGACCGACCTCGCCGCCAAGCTCTCGCAGGCAATGGACGAGGCCAACGCGCGCATCGCCATGCCGGTGACGATGGAGCCGGATGCGCAAGGTCAACCGCGCCGGCAAGTGCAGCCGGTATTCTGTCTGATCGATACGTTGCTGGCCGACGACCTGATCGCCTATCTGCAAGGCGGCGGCCGCAAGATCGAAACCTGGACCGCGCGCCACGCGACGGTGGACGTGTTGTTTGACGACAGCACCGCCTTCGCCAACATCAACACGCTGGAAGAGCTGCACCATTTGGCCGAGCGCCGCTAGAGCGCCAACACCATCCGATCCCTCATCGACGTCATGACCACCCTCGCCTCTGTCGTTTCGTGCCTGTCCGATTACGATCCGAACGCCCTGCCCGTCGCGCAAGCGCAAGCCATCATGCGCGACTTCGTCCAGCCGGTGACGGGCGTTGCCCGCGTGCCCATTCGCAGCGCGCTGGATCGCGTGCTGGCCGAAGACGTGCTGTCGTCCATCGACGTGCCGGCGCACGACAACTCGGCGATGGACGGTTTCGCCTTTGCCAGCGCGGAACTGGCCGGCGACGCAGGCGAAGTCTCATTGCGCGTGATCAGCACGGCGTACGCGGGCGTCGCCTTTGACGGCGTGCCCAGCGCAGGCGAGGCCGTGCGCGTGATGACAGGCGCCGTCATGCCGACGGGCTGCGATACGGTCATCCCGCAGGAATTCACGCAAGGCGATGCCAATACCGTCCGCTTTGCCCGCGATGCCGTGCGCGCCGGCGACAACCGTCGTCTGCGTGGTGAAGATCTCGCGCATGGCAGCGCCGCGCTGTCCGCCGGCCGTACGCTGCGCCCTGCCGATATCGGCCTGCTCGCCTCGCTCGGCATCGCCGAAGTCTCTGTGCGCCGCAAGCTGCGCGTGGCGTTCTTCTCGACCGGCGACGAGCTGCGCTCCATTGGTGAACCGCTCGACGCCGGCTGCGTGTACGACTCCAACCGCTACACGCTGCACGGCATGCTCTCGCGCCTGGGGGTGGAACTGCTCGACATGGGCGTCGTGCGCGATGACCCGGCGGCGCTCGAAGCCGCCTTCCGCACCGCCGCCGAAAATGCCGATGCGATCATCACGTCGGGCGGCGTCTCCGTCGGCGAAGCAGACTTCACCAAACAGATGATGGCCAAGCTCGGTGACGTGACGTTCTGGAAGATCGCCATGCGCCCGGGCCGGCCGATGGCGTTCGGGCGCATCGCGTCAAATGGCCGCAGCGCGTTCCTCTTTGGATTACCCGGAAACCCGGTGGCAGTGATGGTGACGTTCTATCACTTCGTGCGCGGCGCGCTGCTGCGCATGATGGGCGCCACCGACGCGGGCGCGCCGTTGGTGCCGGCCGTGAGCGCCGCCCCGATCCGCAAGCGCCCGGGCCGCACGGAATATCAGCGCGCGATCGCCGCCCTGAATGACAGGGGCCAGCTCGAAGTCCGCCTCACCGGCCAGCAAGGCTCGGGCGTGCTGCGTTCCATGAGCGAAGCAAACTGCTTCGTCGTGCTCGCCCACGAACAAGGCCAGGTCAACGCCGGCGACGCCGTGCAGGTCCTGCTGTTCGACGGCCTCGTCTGAGCGGCGTGGCGGCAGCGGCTCTTGCGCTGGCTGCAACACGGCATGCTGTCGGTTTTTTGCGTCACCTGCGGGCTGCGGGTATCGGCGCATCGGTCGATTCGCTACACTCTGCGCCAGTTTGATTGTTTCGGATTTGAGCTTGAGCACTGCCATGATGACCAAGGAGATTGCGTATCTTCACCCGGCCCACACCGCACGCGCGCTGGTGCTGGTGTATCTCTGTTTCTCGCTGCCGGTCGTAGGGCTGTTCTTCTTCGTCGGCTTCGTCCGCTACGGTGAACTGCCGACGATTGTTGTGCTCAGCGGCCTGATCCTCAATGCCTTGGTTGGTTTTGGTGCGCTGTGGCTGGCCTGCCATGCCTACAACTGGGTCGCCGAGCGCTTTGGCGGTATCGAGATCCTGTTGCGCGACGTGCCGGAAGAAGCCTGATCGCTTCTGCGCGGTTCAAGAAGAAGGGGCGGAAATATCCGCCCCTTTTCTTTTGCTGATGCCAACGTTCTGTTGGGCGCTGCCTTATTCGGCCTCGGTTTCGTCGTCCTGGGGCACGGTGGTTTCCAACCCCAGCACGCTCTGGGCGGAATCGCTCGGCAGCGCCTCCACCGCCTTGAGCTTGCGGTTCATCTGGCGCGTCCGCACCTCGGCCTGCTCGATGTTGCTGACGGCCCGCTCCAGCGTTTTCTTCGTCGCGGCCAGCACGTCGCCAAATTTTCCGAACTCGCTCTTCACTGCACCGAGCACTTGCCAGACTTCGCTGGAGCGCTTTTCCAGCGCCAGCGTTCGGAAGCCCATCTGCAGGCTGTTGAGGATGGCCGTAAGCGTGGTCGGACCCGCCACCGTTACGCGGAACTTGCGCTGCAATTCGTCCGTCAGGCCCGGACGGCGCAGCACTTCAGCGTAGAGGCCCTCGGTCGGCAGGAAAAGGATGGCGAAGTCGGTCGTGGCCGGCGGCGCGATGTACTTCTCGTGGATGGTCTGCGCCTCCTTGCGTACTGCGACTTCCAGCTCGCGGCTGGCGCTGGCAGCAGCTTCGGCATCGGCACGTTCCTGTGCGTCGAGCAGGCGTTCGTACTGCTCCTTCGGGAACTTGGCATCGATCGGCAGCCAGACCGTTGCATCGTGATCGGCATCGGTTTTGCCGGGCAGGCGTATGGCAAATTCCACGCGCGCGCCGGTGCCGTGCACGGTTTCGACGTTCTTGTCGTACTGCTCGGGCGTGAGCATCTGCTCCAGCAGCATCTCAAGCTGAACTTCGCCCCAGGTGCCGCGCGTCTTCACATTGGTCAGCACCTTCTTCAGGTCGCCCACACCCTGGGCCAGCGCCTGCATTTCGCCCAGACCGCGATGCACCTGTTCCAGCCGATCCGACACCAGCTTGAACGATTCGCCCAGCCGCTGCTCCAGCGTGGCGTGCAGCTTTTCGTCGACCGTGCGGCGCATCTCGTCGAGCTTGGTCGCGTTGTTCGCCTCGATGTCCTTGAGCTTCTGTTCCAGCGTGGCGCGTACCTCGGCCAGACGGCGCTCGTTGCCCTCACCCAATTGCGCGAGCTGCTGCTGCATCGTCTCGCCAAAGCGGCGCAGCGCGTTGCCCTGCTCGTCGCGTGCCTGCTGGGCTTGCTGCTGCAGGTTCTGGCGCACGGCCTCCAGTTGCTGCGTGTTCGTCTCAGTCAGCTTGGTGAGCTGCTGCGCGAACGTGTCGATCTGGTTGTTCTGCAGCGTGGCAACGCTGGTGAGCTGCGTAGCCAGCACCTGCTGAAACTGCCCCAGTTGTTGGGTGACGTCGCTGCGGCCGATGCGGGCCGTCTCGGCAATTTCGCCGCGCAGTTCGCGCTCGATGCGTTCATTACCGCGCGTGAGTTCCCGCATGAGCCCATCTTGCAGTGCCGCGAGCATCGGCGACATATCGTTTTCCGCCGGGCGAGACACGCCGCGCCAGATCAACACACACAGCACAGCCACCACGGCCACGCCCAGCAACGTCAGTAAAGCCAGCCAGTCCATATCTGCGTTCGGTCAGGAGGACGCGCGCTGCGCCAGCGCATCCGGGTTCAACAAGTTGGGCGGTTGCCCTGCGTGCGGGCCGAAGCCGAGTGCAGCGATCAGGTTGTCAGCCGCCAGGTTGGCCATGCCCAGGCGCGTGCCCAAGGTGGCACTGGCAATGTGCGGCGTGAGCGCAACGTGCTCGGCGTCCAGCAACGCCGGATGCACCTTCGGCTCGCCCTCGTACACATCTAGGCCGGCCGCGAAGATGCGCTTGTCCGCCAGCGCCTGCGCCAATGCCGCGTCATCCACGATGCCGCCGCGCGCGAGGTTGACCAGCGTAGCGGTCGGCTTCATCTGTGCCAGCTCAGCGGCGCCGATAGCATGGTGGCTTTCCTTGGAATACGGCAGCACCAGCACGAGGTGATCCGCCTGTTTCAGCAGCGCGTCCTTGCTGACGTACGTGGCGCGCGTCTCCTGTTCGACTTCGGGCGAAAGGCGGCTGCGGTTGTGATAGATCACGCGCATCGAGAAGCCGCTTGCACGCCGCGCCAGCGCCTGGCCAATGCGGCCCATGCCAAGAATGCCCAGCGTGCTGCCATACACCTCGGCCCCGAGGAAGGCATCGTAAGTCCAGCGCTTCCAATGCCCCTCACGTAGCCAGCGTTCGGATTCGGACACGCGGCGTGCGGCGGCCATCAGCAAGGCCCAGCCGAAATCGGCGGTGGTCTCGGTCAGGATGTCGGGCGTGTTGGTCGCCAGGATGCCTGCACGCGTCATCGCCGCGAGGTCAAAGTTGTTGTAGCCGACGGCCATGTTGCACACCGCACGCAGCGTCGGCACGCGGCTGATCAGATCAGCGTTGATCGTGTCGGCGGCATTGGACAGCAGGCCAACGCGACCTTGCAGACGCTCGGCCAGCGCTTCGGGCGGATAAGCAACGTCCGCCTGGTTGTCGATCACGTCGAAGGTCTCGCGCAAGCGCTCAAGCACTTCGGGAAACATCGCGCGGGTGACAAGGATTCCGGGTTTCATACGTTCAACACACGTTTGGTTAGCGGAAGAAGACGAAGGTCATCAGAACGAAAATCGGCACGAGAATGCAAATGGACCACAGCATGTACCCAAAGAAGCTCGGCATCCGCAGGCCGCGACTTTCGGCGATGGCCTTGACCATCAGGTTGGGCGCGTTGCCGATGTAAGTGTTGGCGCCCATGAACACGGCCGCGGCGGAAATGGCGGCCAGCGTGGAGGCGCCCTCGCTCATCAGCATGCGCGCGTCGCCGCCGGCGGTATTGAAGAACACAAGATACGTCGGCGCATTGTCGAGGAACGAAGACAGCAACCCCGTCGCCCAGAAGTACATCGCGTTGTTCGGCTGACCCGCGCTGTCGTTGACGAGATGGACGATGCCCGCGAACGGGCCGTCCACGCCGGCCTTGAGCATGGCGATCACCGGCCCGATCGTGATGAAGATGCCGGCGAACAGCTTGGCGACTTCCAAGATGGGCTCCCAGTTGAACTCATTGCCGGCGCGTGCGCTTGTCGGGGTTAGCCACAACGAAAGCAGCGCGATGGCCACCAACCCGATGTCACGCACCACGTTCAGCAACAGCACCTCGGTGCCCATCACGTAGAAGACGATGCCGGGCTTCCACAGCCCGCTCATCAGCACAAGTCCAAGAATGCCCGCCAGCAGCACAAAGTTGACGTTGCCCTCGAAGCGCAACGGGCCCGCATCATCCGGCGTGGCATCAGTGATGTTGGGCAGTTCTTCCTTGCCCGTGTGATAGAAGTAGCTGTCGATGACGAAGAAGATCGCCAGCAGCAGCACCCACATCGTCAACGTCTGGCGCCACAGATGTTGCGCGGTCCAGAAAAACTCGACGCCCTGCAAGAAGCCCAGGAACAGAGGCGGATCGCCCAGCGGCGTAAGCGCCCCACCGGCATTGGCCACCAGAAAGATGAAGAACACGACGACGTGTGCGCGATGCCGGCGTGCCTCGTTGGCGCGCAGCAATGGCCGGATCAAAAGCATGGCTGCACCGGTGGTCCCCATGATGCTGGCCAGGGCCGTGCCAAGCGCGATCAAGCCCGTATTGAGCTTTGGCGTAGCGTGCAGGTTGCCGCGAATGCAGATACCGCCTGCAACAACGTACAAAGCGGCGATCAGCGCGATGAAGGGAATGTATTCAGCCAGGGCGGCATGATTGACGGAAGCGATGGCCGCGTCAGAGCCGAACACGATACCGAACGGCACCAGAAGCGCCAAGGCCCACGCCGCCGCGATCTTGCCGTAATGGTCGTGCCATAGCTTGGGCACGACGAGCGGTGCAATGGCAATCGAGAGCAGGATGCCCGCAAACGGCACACCCCATAACAGATGCAACTCAGCACCGCTCACATCAGCGGCGCGCGCCAGGCCACAGACAAACAGGAAGACAAGGGGCCAGAGGCGTTTCACGTAGGCGTTCTCCTAATCGCGGGCGCACACCGCAAATGCGGCCGCGCCACACAAACAAAGACGCCAGTGTAAACGCCAGAGGTCTGTCGGCCCCCAAACATCCACAGAGGTTTGATGCAGCAAGGAGCCCCGAACGCTGTCTCAGGCAGCCGTCACCACAATCACGTGCACGCGATACGGGCCGTGTGCGCCGAGCACGATGGTCTGCTCAATATCGCCCGTGCGCGATGGGCCGCTGATGACGTTGGTGGCGCGCGGCAGCTCGCCCCGCTCCGCACGCATCAGCGTATAGGCGTCTTCCAGATTGGCGACGATGCGCGACTGCGGCACCACGGCGATATGCGTCTCGGGCAGCAGCGCCGTGGAGGCGACGTTCTCCGGCCCCGACAGCAGCATCAGCGAGCCCGTCTCGGCAATCGCGCAGAAGCAACCCGTAATGCCAACGAGATCGCCGTGTTCCAGATCGGCTTGGGCCTCACGCACGGGCGGTCGGAATTCGATGTCGATGCCCGCAGCCGCCCAGTCCAGCGATTGCAAGGTGGTCCAGGCCACCGCCTGAGGCTTGAGGCTAAGGCCGGCCAGATAGCAAGCCACAGCGCCCGGCACGTCGGATAGCGCGTCCACCGTATCCAGCGTCGAGGCCATCTTCAGTGCCTGCTCAGCGAAATGCGCGGCGAGATCCTCAGGCATTGGCGGGCGCGGGCCGGCAGGATGGCGCGCGAGGTAGTCCGCCACGGCGTCGCGCTCACCCTGCGTCGGTTTCGCGGGACGATGCTGCGCGTTGCGGATGCGCGCAAAGATGGCATCGCGTGCGCGGCTGGTGTCGAGCGGATCGACGGGGGTGTCCGGTTGTGATTCCATGGCGGCTCCGAAAGATCGGTCGATTATACGAGCCGCTTTCAGCACGATCCGCCTACGCCGTTGAAACTTATTCGGCGCGGGCGTGAGCCTTATTGCACACCAAACACTTGCTTCAGATACGTGAGGTAGGCCGGATCGTCGCACATGGTCTTCTCAGGCGCATCCGACAGTTTGGCCACCGGCTGGCCGTTGCAGCGGACCATCTTGATGACGATCTGCAGCGGCGTGTAGCCCAGGTCGTTTGTCAGATTGGTCCCCACGCCAAACGCCAGCTTGCATCGGCCGTGGAAGCGCTCATACAGGCCGATGACCTTGGGCATGTCGAGACTGTCGGAGAAGATCAGCGCCTTGGACTTCGGCTCGGCGCGCATGTCCTCGTAATGTTTGAGCATGCGCTCGCCCCACTCGAACGGATCGCCGGAATCGTGCCGAACGCCGTCGAAGAGCTTGCAGAAGAACATGTCGAAATCGCGCAGAAAGGCGTCAAAGCCGTAGGTATCCGACAGCGCGATACCGAGGTCGCCGCGATATTCCTTGGCCCAGGTTTCCAGCGCAAAGGTCTGGGAATCGCGCAGGCGCGGGCCGAGTGCCTGACAGGCCTGCAGATACTCATGCGCCATGGTGCCAAGCGGCGTCATGCCGTGCTTCATGGCGAAGTAGACGTTGCTGGTGCCCGCGTATTGGGCGCCGAGCTGCGCACGCGTCTCCAGCAGCACATGCTCGTGCCAGGTGTGTGAGAAGCGGCGGCGGGTGCCGTAGTCGGCAATGCGGCATTCTTCCAGGCCGGGGCGCTTGAGCGACGCCAGCTTGTCGGTCAGGCGGCGTTTGCCCTCCTCCCATTGCGGGTGCGTCTGCGTGCGGCTGAAGAACACCTCGTTGACGATGGCCAGGACCGGCACTTCAAACATGATCGTGTGCAGCCACGGCCCCGCGATGACGATCTCGATTTGCCCGTCGTTGCTGGCAGCCGGGCGCACGTCGATGTACTTCTCGTTGAGATGGAACAGGCCGAGAAAATCGACGAAATCGCTCTTGATGAAGCGCATGCCGCGCAGGTAATCGAGCTCGGCATCGGTAAAGCGCAGGGTGCACAGGTGGCGGATTTCCGTGCGAATCTCGTCAATGAACGGCACCAGATCGACGCCCGCGTTACGGCACTTGAAGCGGTATTCAACGTGCGCACCGGGAAAGTGATGCAGAACCACCTGCATCATCGTGAACTTGTACAGATCGGTATCGAGCAGCGAGCGGATGATCATCGGACGGCGCCAAAAGCCATATGAACTGCCCGTCATGCTAACCGAAGCCACGCGGTACGCCTGCGGCACTCACACAAATCCCGGTCCACGGCCCGGAAAATGGCCGTTTTGAGGTTCCAACCGGACGGAAAACCCCTTGATTCCGCTATAATTTCCGGTTTCCGACCGGATTTTTGCACCATGGAAGCAGAACGCCTCAATGCCGTCCAGAACACGTTGGCCGACCTGAAGTCGCGCGCCGACGACCTTCGGAGGTATCTTTGACTACGACGTCAAATCTGAACGTCTAGTTGAAGTCGACAAGGAACTCGAGAACCCCGAGGTCTGGAACGATCCCAAACGCGCCCAGGAGCTGGGTCGCGAAAAGAAGTCGCTTGAAACCGTCGTACTGGCCCTGACCAAGCTCGACGAAGACCTCACCGGCGGCGCCGAGCTGTTCGAGCTGGCCCGCGAGGAGGGTGACGACGACACCATCGAAGCCATCGAGGCTGACACCGCGGGCATGCGCGCCATTGTCGAAGACATGGAATTCCGCCGCATGTTCTCCGGCCCGATGGACGCTGCCAACTGCTTCATCGACATCCAGGCCGGCGCCGGCGGCACCGAAGCGTGCGACTGGGCGTCGATGCTGCTGCGCCAGTACCTGAAGTATTGCGAGCGCAAGGGCTTCAAGACCGAAGTGCTGGAAGAGTCCGAAGGCGACGTGGCCGGCATCAAGAGCGCATCGATCAAGGTCGAGGGCGAATACGCGTTTGGCTTCCTGCGCACCGAGACCGGCGTGCACCGCCTGGTGCGCAAGTCGCCGTTCGACTCGGCGGGCGGGCGCCACACGTCGTTCTCGTCGATCTTCGTGTATCCGGAAGTCGATGATTCGATCGAGATCGAGGTCAACCCGGCCGATCTGCGTGTCGACACGTATCGCGCCTCGGGCGCGGGCGGTCAGCACATCAACAAGACCGACTCGGCCGTGCGGATTACGCACATCCCGACCGGCATCGTCGTGCAGTGCCAGAACGACCGGTCGCAGCACCGCAACCGTGCCGAAGCGATGACGATGCTGAAGTCGCGCCTGTACGAGCACGAACTGCGCAAGCGTCAGGCCGCTGCCGACGCACAGGAAGCCGCCAAGACGGACGTGGGCTGGGGCCATCAAATCCGCTCTTACGTGCTGGACCAAAGCCGCATCAAGGATCTGCGCACGAACGTGGAAATCTCCAACACGCAGAAGGTGCTGGACGGCGACCTCGACCCGTTTATTCAGGCCAGCCTGAAGCAAGGCGTCTGATCCGAGCCAAACCCGAGCGACTGCCATGTCCGACACGTCCCTGTTCATCCTGACCGGTGCCTCGCGCGGCCTGGGCGCCGCGCTGACCCAGGCGCTGATGCAGCCCGGTCGCCGCCTGATCTGCGTGGCACGCGGCGATAACGCCGAATTGCGCGCGCAGGCGGCAGCCGCCGGCGTGACACTCGACTGGCACCAGGTCGACCTGTCCGACGCGCATGCCGCCGAGGCGTGGATGACCAAGACGCTTGCCGCCCTGCCCGCCTTTGCCAACGTGACGCTGGTGCTCAACGCCGGCGCGGTCGAGCCGATCGGCACCATCGACACGCTGCGTGCCGATACGCTGCTGCCGCACCTGCAGCTGAACCTGGCCGGCCCGATGGCGCTGACCGCTGCCCTGCTGCGCGGCACCGCCGCGTGGAACGCGCAGCGCCGTGTGCTGGCGATCTCGTCGGGCGCAGCGCGCCGGCCGATCGCCGGCTGGGCCGCGTATTGCACGGGTAAGGCAGGGCTCGACATGTTTGTGCGCGCCATCAACGCCGATGGCGACGCCAGTGTGCGCGCCGTGGCGCTTGCCCCGGGCGTGATCGACACCGACATGCAACGCACCATCCGTGGCGCCGACTTTGCCGGCGTGCAGCGCTTCCGCGATCTGCACGCGCATGGCGAGCTGGTCTCGCCGCAAGACGCCGCTGCGCGCATCGCCGCCTACCTCGTCCGCCCCGACTTTGGCGCGACCGAGCTGGACGACCTGCGCAACATCGCCTGAACCGACATTCCTCTCATCACCATCATGACCGAACAGAACAACCCGGCCGAATCGAACACCGCGGCCGCCATGCCGGCGCAGGACGACAACAAGATCATCGCCGAGCGCCGCGAGAAGCTTGCCGAGATCCGCCAGCAAGGCGTCGCGTTTCCCAATGATTTCCGCCCGACGCACCATGCCGGTGATCTGCAAGCGAAATACCGCGAGTTGGAACAGGCTGCGTTCGAAGCCGAACCGGTGCAGGTGGCCATCGCCGGCCGCATGATGCTCAAGCGCGTGATGGGCAAGGCCAGCTTTGCCACTGTGCAGGACGCCACCGACCGCATCCAGTTCTACATCAGCCGCGACGCCGTGGGCGAAGACGTCTACGCCAGCTTCAAGAAGTGGGACCTGGGCGATATCGTGGCTGCGCGCGGCACGCTGATGAAGACGAAGACCGGCGAACTGTCGGTGGCGGTGACGGAGCTGCGCCTGCTCTCGAAGAGCCTGCGCCCGCTGCCGGGCGACTACTACGGCCTGGCCGACCAGGAACAGAAGTACCGCCAGCGCTACGTCGATCTCATCGTCTCGAAGGAAACGCGCGACACGTTCCGCGCCCGCACCAAGGCCATGGCCTCGCTGCGCAACTTCATGGCCGGCAACGGTTTCATGGAAGTCGAGACGCCGATGCTGCATCCGATCCCGGGCGGCGCGGCAGCCAAGCCGTTCATCACGCACCACAATGCGCTGGACATGCAGATGTTCCTGCGCATCGCGCCGGAGCTGTACCTCAAGCGCCTGATCGTGGGCGGTTTCGAGCGTGTGTACGAGATCAACCGCAACTTCCGTAACGAGGGCGTGTCTCCGCGACACAACCCCGAGTTCACGATGATGGAGTTCTACGCGGCCTACACGGACTACCGCTGGCTGATGGACTTTACCGAGCAACTGATCCGCCAGGCCGCCATCGACGCCTCGGGCACCGCCACGCTCACCTATCAAGGCCGCGAGCTGGATCTGGCCAAGCCGTTCCATCGCCTGACCATCTGCCAAGCGATCCAGAAGTACGCGCCGCAATACACCGACGCGCAACTTGCCGATGTCGACTTCCTGCGCGCCGAGCTGAAGAAGTTCAAGATCGACACGAACGCGCCGCAATTCCTGAACGCCGGCGTTGGCACGCTGCAGCTCGTGCTGTTTGAAGAAACCGCCGAATCGCAACTGTGGGAGCCGACGTTCATCATCGACTACCCGGTCGAAGTGTCGCCGCTGGCACGGGGCTCCGACACGCTGCCCGGCATCACCGAGCGCTTCGAGCTGTTCATCACCGGCCGCGAAATCGCCAACGGCTTCTCCGAACTGAATGACCCGGAAGACCAGGCCGAGCGCTTCCGCAAGCAGGTCGAACAGAAGGACGCCGGCGACGAAGAAGCCATGTTCTATGACGCCGACTACATCCGCGCATTGGAATACGGCATGCCTCCGACCGGCGGCTGCGGCATCGGCATCGACCGCCTGGTGATGCTGCTCACCGACAGCCCGAACATCCGCGACGTGATCCTTTTCCCGCACCTGCGCCGCGAAGATTGATCGGCTCGGACGATCGCCTTGGAAAAACGCCCTTTCAGGGCGTTTTTTTATTGCCCGCGCCGGCGCAAAACGCGCGCCCACCCCGCTATTTGTAACATCGTTGCGCTTCCACACTGTGTATCAAAGTCCGCCAAGCGCCTGATTTTTAAGGGAAAAATCTGAGTACAGATGCTTACAAATTAAAACGGCATCCGTTTGGGCGATGGACCACACTGTGATCGTCGAAGGGCCGAACAACGAACCAATCACGGGCCGTAGGAGAACGAAGATGACGAACAACATCCAACCGAACCAAGGTCAACAATACGGTGGCGCATCGCCGGGTCAGGTGCCGTCGTCGTCACGACGGATGCATCCGCTGATGACCACGGCGGCCGTGGCCGTGATCATCGCAAGCCTGACCGCTGTGGCCGCCATCACCGGCGTGCTGCCGACATCGAAGGCTACGCAGGGCAGCACCGACCCGAATGTGGCTGCGCAATCTGCAGCCGCCATGCCGGGCGCTTCGGCCCCGATGGCGTTGGCCGCACCGGGCCAGACGACGCAGCCGAATCAGGCCGCTCCGTATCCGGCACAGAACGTTGCGCCTGCTCCGGCGCGAGCCCGTGAACCGTCGTACGCTGAACGCGCGCCGTCCACCAGCCCCAGCTACGCGCAAACACAGCCGCGCCAGTCGGCCAGCCCCTATGCCGGCCATGTGACGTCGGTCACGCCGATCACAACGCAAGGCAAGGAAACAGGCCTCGGCATGATCGGTGGCGCGGTGGTGGGCGGGCTGCTGGGTAACCAGATTGGGCGCGGCAATGGCCGTACGCTTGCGACGGTCGGCGGCGCGGTGGCAGGCGGTTACGGTGGCCATGTGGCGGAGAACTACTACAGCCGCGACACCCAATACCGTGTGAACGTGCGCATGGACAACGGTACGAACCGCAGCTTCACGTACAAGGCTGCACCGGGCTTCCAGGCAGGCGAACGCGTCCATATCGAGAACGGTACGCTGGTGGCTGGCTAATCCGCCGTCGCCTTCGACCCAAAAGAAAAACCGGCCCTCGGGCCGGTTTTTTCATGCGTACGCGTTGGAGGCTACGCGTTTATTCCGCTTCGTCGATCCACGCCTGCTGGATGGCCTCGAGAAACTTTTCGCCGCCACGCTTGTGGTCGTCGTCAAAGCCTTCCAGCGTGACAACCTTGTTATGCAGGTCAACAAAGTTCAGCCGCGTCGGATCGACGTCGGGGTACTTGTCGTACAGCGCTTCCGCGATCCGCTGGATGTCGTTCCATTTCATGATGGGCTCCCTCCTCCGCTGGCCGCTTGGCTCAGTGGTTTTCCTTGGCGTGGTTGATCGTGTACTTCGGGATCTCGACGGTCAGGTCCGTATCCGCCACCTTGGCTTGGCAGGACAGGCGCGAGTTCGGCTCCAGGCCCCAGGCCTTGTCAAGCAGATCCTCTTCCTTCTCGGTCGCCTCTTCCAGCGAATTGAAACCCTCTCGCACGATCACGTGACAGGTCGTGCAGGCGCACGACTTCTCGCATGCGTGCTCGATCTCGATGTCGGCGCCCAACAGCGCGTCGCAGATGGTCGTGCCGGGCTTGGCTTCGATCACGGCCCCTTCCGGGCAGTATTCGACGTGAGGAAGAACGACGATGTGTGGCATGAAAAAACTCGATCGATAAGGGTGTTTTAGGGGATGCGATCGGCGATCAGCCGAGCTCCTCGATACGTTTGCCGGCGAGCGCCTTGCGAATGCCGCGGTCCATGCGGCGCGCAGCGAATTCGTCAGTGCCATGCGACAGGGCATCCACGGCGTCCTTGATGGCGCGGTGGTCTTCGCCCTGCATGGTGGTGCGCAGCGTGGCAATTTCGGTGTCGATGGCGGCGCGCTCTTCGGGCGACAGCAGATCGCCATCGGCCGCCAGCGCCTGCGACAGCGCCTCGAGCAAGCGCTCGCCCTCAACGCGCTCTTCGGCCAGCGCACGACGGCGCATGTCGTCTTCGGCAGATTGGAAACCTTCCTGCAGCATGCGGGCGACGTCGTCATCGGCCAGACCGTACGACGGCTTCACTGCTATCGACGCTTCCACGCCCGACACCGTCTCGCGTGCCGACACCGACAGCAAACCGTCAGCATCCACCTGATACGTCACGCGAATACGCGCGGCACCGGCCACCATTGCAGGGATGCCGCGCAACTCGAAACGCGCCAGCGAACGGCAATCGCTCGCCAGTTCGCGCTCGCCTTGCAGCACGTGGATCGCCATGGCCGTCTGACCGTCCTTGAACGTGGTGAATTCCTGTGCGCGCGCGACGGGAATCGTGCTGTTGCGCGGGATGATCTTCTCGACGAGGCCGCCCATCGTCTCAACGCCCAGCGACAGCGGGATCACGTCGAGCAGCAGCCAGTCTTCGCCCGGCGCACGGTTACCGGCCAGCAGGTTGGCCTGCATGGCCGCACCAATGGCGACCACCTGGTCGGGATCGAGGTTCGTGAGCGGCGTCTGACCAAACAGTTGGCCGACTGCACGGCGGATGATCGGCATGCGCGTCGCACCCCCGACCAGCACCACGCCCTTCACTTCGTCGACCGTCACGCCCGCGTCGCGGAGTGCGCGGCGCACCGGCGACAGCGTCTTCTGCACGAGGTTGGCCGTCAGGTCGGCAAAGGCCTCTGCAGTCAGCACGAGGTGCACGGTCTCGCCGGTGGAGAGCATCGCGTCAATCTCGGTGCTGTCGGCGGTGGAGAGCCACTCCTTGGCAGCGCGTGCCTTGTTCAGCAGCAGGCGCGTGTCTTCGGCAGACAGCGGTTGCAGACCGGCTTGCTCGACGATCCAGCAGACGATGCGCTGGTCGAAATCGTCCCCGCCGAGCGCGGAGTCGCCACCCGTCGACATCACCTCGAACACGCCCTTGGTGAGCTTGAGCACGGAGATGTCGAACGTGCCGCCACCGAGATCGTAGACCGCGTAGATGCCTTCGGAGCCATTGTCCAGGCCATAGGCGATGGCCGCGGCGGTCGGTTCGTTCAGCAGGCGCAGTACGTTCAGGCCGGCCAGCTTGGCGGCGTCCTTGGTAGCTTGGCGCTGCGCATCGTCAAAGTACGCGGGTACGGTGATGACGGCGCCGACGAGCTCGTCGCCGAGCGTGTCTTCGGCGCGCTGGCGCAGCGTGGCGAGAATCTCCGCCGACACTTCCACCGGGCTCTTCACGCCGGCCACGGTCTTCAACTGCACCATGCCTGGCGCGTCGACAAAGTCGTACGGCGTATTCTCGATGTGGGCGACATCCTTCAGGCCCCGCCCCATGAAACGCTTGACCGAGATGATGGTGTTCTTCGGGTCACGCACGGCTTCGGCCTGGGCCTTATAGCCAATATGCGCACCGCCCGTGGCCAGATAGCGCACCACGGAGGGCAGCAGCGGGCGGCCCTGATCATCGGGCAGCACTTCCGGCACGCTGCTGCGCACCGAAGCCACCAGCGAGTTGGTCGTGCCCAGGTCGATGCCCACCGCCAGACGGCGCTGGTGAGGTGCGGGCGATTCGCCAGGTTCGGAAATCTGCAGTAAAGCCATGGGGATGTCTCGATTGCGCGAATGGGCTGCCTGCCGAGGCAAACCCAACATTGTCGCAAATTCTGGGTTCTAGTCTTCCAGCCGGTCGATGGCCTCGGCGGTATCGCGTTCGATCTTTTCGATGAACATCAATTGGCGCACGGCATCCGCCGCGGCTGCGGTGTTGCCCTCGCCATTGAGCAGGCCGGACAGCGCCTGATAACGCGCGCGTTTTTCCTTGCGCAGCATGCCAAGCAGATCGTCCAGCGCATCGACGTTGCGCTCCACCTTGGCGTCGCCCAGCGCTTCGCGCCATTCCATTTGCTGCATCAGGAACGCGGGCGGCATAGCCGTGTTGTTTTCGGCCTGCACATCGACACCACGCAGGTGCAGCAGATACGTCGCCCGTTTGAGCGGGTCACGCAGCGTCTGATATGCCTCATTGGCGCGCGTGGCCCATTGCATGGCGACGCGGCGTTCGGCATCGCCTGCGTGGGCATAGCGATCGGGATGCGCCTGCGACTGCACGGTGCGATAGGCGGCGTTCAGCGCGTCGTCGTCGACCTCGAAGTGCTCGGGCAGACCGAAGAGGGAAAAATGCGTCGTGTTCGCTGACAAGCCGGAATTCATGAATAAAAAAAGCGGCAGCGCCGCCTCGTGATCCTCATTCGACCGGTTCACCCCGATCGCACTTCAGGCACTCCACAACCACGCCGATCTTGCTGGCGCGCCCGGCTTCGTTTTCTGTCCAGGGCCGCAACTGCCAAGGCGGATCGTGGCGCATGTGCTGCCCGTGTCCGCAAGCGAGACGGGCGACCCAGTGGCCCTCCTCGTCCCGCTCGAAACCGACAATCGCCTGCTTCAATGTGCCCCGCTCAAACGCGGAACGACTCGCCGCAGCCGCACTCGTCCTTCACGTTCGGGTTGTTGAAGCGGAACCCTTCGTTCAGGCCCTCGCGTGCATAGTCCAGCTCGGTGCCGTCGATGTACGGAAGGCTCTTCGGATCGACGATCACCTTGACGCCGTTGGATTCGAAGACCTGGTCTTCGGCGGCGATGTCATCCGCATATTCGAGCTTGTATGCCAAGCCCGAACAGCCCGTGGTCTTCACGCCCACGCGCAGGCCCACGCCCTTGCCGCGGCGGGTAAGGTAGCGGGAAACGTGCTGCGCGGCCTTGTCGGTCAGGGTGATCATGCTGCGTCCTTTCTATCCAAACGGGCTCAAGCAGCCTTCTGCTCGGCCGAACCGTGCTTTTCCTTGTAGTCGGCCACAGCCGCCTTGATGGCGTCTTCGGCCAGGATCGAGCAGTGGATCTTCACGGGCGGCAGGGCCAGCTCTTCAGCGATGGCCGTGTTGCGGATCTCCAGCGCTTGGTCCAGCGTCTTGCCCTTCACCCACTCCGTCACCAGCGACGACGAAGCGATGGCCGAACCGCAGCCATAGGTCTTGAACTTTGCGTCTTCAATCACGCCCTGCTCGTTGACCTTGATCTGCAGCTTCATCACGTCGCCGCAAGCCGGCGCGCCCACCATGCCGGTGCCGACCGTGTCGTCGCCCTTCTCGAACGAACCGACGTTGCGGGGGTTTTCGTAATGGTCCAGAACTTGGTTGCTGTAAGACATTTCACACCTCTTTCAATCGTTGGCTGGCGCGGGGGCGCCCATTTTTCGTCAAACGCCGCGCTCAGTGCGCCGCCCATTGAATGCTGTTCAGATCCACGCCGTCCTTGTACATCTCCCACAGCGGAGACAGGTCGCGCAGCTTGCCGATCTTGTTCTTGAGCAGTTCGACCACGTAGTCCACTTCTTCTTCCGTGGTGAAGCGGCCAACCGTGAAACGGATCGAACTGTGCGCCAGTTCGTCGTTGCGGCCCAGGGCGCGCAGCACGTACGACGGCTCCAGCGATGCCGACGTACAGGCCGAGCCCGACGACACGGCGACGTCCTTGATGGCCATGATCAGCGACTCGCCTTCGACAAAGTTGAAGCTGATGTTGAGGTTGTGCGGTACACGGGCTTCCATGTCGCCGTTCACGTACACCTCTTCCATCGTGTTCAGGCCGCGATACAGGCGATCACGCAGCATGCGAATGCGCTCGTTCTCGGTCGCCATTTCTTCCTTGGCGATGCGGAAGGCTTCGCCCATGCCTACGATCTGGTGCGTGGCCAGCGTGCCCGAACGCATGCCGCGCTCGTGGCCACCACCGTGCATCTGCGCTTCGATGCGGATACGCGGCTTGCGGCGCACGTACAGGGCACCGATGCCCTTCGGCCCATACGTCTTATGCGCCGAGAACGACATCAGGTCGACCTTCAGTTTCTGCAGGTCGATGCCCACCTTGCCCGTCGCCTGCGCGGCATCGACGTGGAAGATCACGCCTTTCTCGCGGCAGATCTCGCCAAGCTGCTCGATGTCCTGAATGACGCCGATTTCGTTGTTCACCATCATCACCGACGCAAGAATGGTGTCGGGACGAATGGCTTGCTTGAAGACTTCGATATCGATCAGGCCGTTGTCCTTCACGTCCAGATACGTCACTTCGAAACCCTGGCGCTCCAGCTCACGCGTCGTGTCCAGCACAGCCTTGTGCTCGGTCTTCACGGTGATGATGTGTTTGCCCTTGCTGCTGTAGAAGTTGGCAGCGCCCTTGATGGCGAGGTTGTCGGACTCGGTAGCACCGGACGTCCAGACGATTTCGCGCGGGTCGGCGTTCACCAGCGCTGCAACCTGCTCGCGCGCGGTCTCGACAGCCTTCTCTGCTTCCCACCCAAACGGGTGGCTGCGCGAAGCAGGGTTGCCGAAGCTCTCACGCAGGTACGGGATCATCTTGTCGACCACGCGCGGATCCACCGGCGTCGTCGCGGAATAGTCCATGTAGATGGGAAGTTGCGGGGTGCTCATATCTTGTCTGCCTTGTGTGGGGGGCGATGTTCTTGTGTGGGCTGGCGTCTTGGCCAGCCTCACGCCGACGCAATCACGACTGCGCCAGGCTGAAAACGGAGTTGACCAGCGGCGCTCGCTTGACCGGCTCTGCGGCCACCGACGTGGCGGCGGGCGTATCGACCGCGCGTGCGCGTGTCGGCGCACGTTCGCGGCGCGCCGGACGCGCTTCACGCATGTCCTGGATCACTTCCGGCTGACGTTCGCGTTGCTGATCGACCAGGTTCTGCAGCGACACCGAATCGAGATACTCGACCATCTTCTGATTGAGCGTGGCCCACAGGTCGTGTGTCATGCAGCGGCCCGTGTGACCGCCGACATGCTCTTCGCCGCCGCAGTTGCCCTTTCCGCCACACTGGGTGGCGTCCAGCGGCTCGTCCACGGCGATGATGATGTCGGCAACGGTCACGTCGCCGGCACGGCGCGCGAGGCTGTAGCCGCCGCCCGGCCCGCGCACACTTTCCACGATTTCGTGGCGGCGCAGTTTGCCGAACAGCTGCTCCAGATACGACAGCGAAATCTTCTGACGCTGGCTGATGCCAGCCAGCGTGACCGGACCCTGCTCTTGGCGCAGCGCCAAGTCAATCATGGCGGTGACCGCGAAGCGGCCTTTGGTGGTCAATCTCATGGCGTCGGGGAAATACCTGATCGTTTTGCTCAAGTATAAAGGAACCCGACAAAATCGGTCAACTAAGGCGTCGGGGGATTCCGCGTCGCAGCAAGGGGATTTGCGGCGCCCGAAAAACGGGGTGACCACGCGGCAGGCCGTATTGTGGACTAAAACAATCAACCACGTTCGATAGGGCTATCACGCCACTCCCGCAATGCAACTGGCGCGCAAAGCGCGCAGGCGGCGTCACTACGGGTTTTTCCTTATGCGGTGTAAAGCGCAATTCTGTTGACTTCTGTTACGCGGTAGCCGAGACTGTCAGATACGCAAACGTTTGCGAAGAGCGAGGCGCGATTGCCCTTAGGAATGCCTTACGGCATGAAGCGGCAACGACGCCCGCATCCACCCGCCCCAGACAGGCCTCTTCCTGGAGGAGACACCATGGATATCCGCCGTCGCCGCGCCCTGAAAATGGGCGTGGGCTCTGCCGTAGCTGCTGCTCTGCCGTTCCCGTTTTCGCTGGCGTACGCCGCCAACCAGCCGCCCAAAGTGGCACTGGTGATGAAGTCGCTCGCCAATGAGTTCTTCCTGACCATGGAGAACGGCGCCCGTAAGCATCAGAAGGACCATGCGTCGGAGTACTCGCTGCTGACCAACGGCATTCGCGACGAAACCGACACGGCCGGGCAGATCCGCCTGGTCGAGCAGATGATCGTCGCGCGTGTGGATGCGCTGGTGCTGGCGCCAGCCGACTCCAAGGCATTGGTGCCGGTGGTCAAGAAGGCCGTCGACGCGGGCATTCTCGTCATCAACATCGACA
Organism: Ralstonia sp. VS2407; assembly: GCF_052950655.1. Lineage (NCBI taxonomy): Bacteria > Pseudomonadati > Pseudomonadota > Betaproteobacteria > Burkholderiales > Burkholderiaceae > Ralstonia > Ralstonia sp. VS2407. Next base: position 377,820 of record NZ_JBRFVG010000001.1, on the reverse strand, counting down.
ACCGGCTGGACCCGGCGGCGCTCAAGGAGAAAGGGCTGAACGTGCCTTTCGTGGGGCCGGACAACCGCAAAGGTGCGCGACTCGTGGGCGACTTCGTTGCCAAGTCGCTCAAGCCCGGCGATGCCGTGGGCATCATCGAAGGCATTCCGACCACCACGAACGCGCAGCAGCGCACCGCCGGCTTCAAGGACGCGGCCGAAGCCGCCAAGCTAAAGATCGCGGGGGTGCAATCGGGCGAATGGGAAATCGACAAGGGCAACAAGGTGGCGGCCGCCATGCTGCGCTCCGAGCCTGACCTGAAGGCGCTGCTGTGCGGCAACGACAACATGGCCATCGGCGCCGTATCGGCGGTGCGCGCAGCGGGCAAGCTGGGCAAGGTGATGATTGGCGGCTATGACAACATCGAAGCCATCAAGGCCATGCTGGCTGACGGACGCGTCGCTGCCACTGCGGATCAGCACGCCGATCAGCAAGCCGTCTACGGCATCGAGACGGCCCTGAAGGCGCTGGCCGCCAAGACGCCGCAGGCGAAGCTGTCGGGTGTCGTCGAGACACCAGTCAACCTCGTCACGCGCACGTAACGCCACAGACCGGCAAGCCGCCGCCAGCCATGTCTGCCGCTTACGAACCGCGCCCGCCGCTGCTGCGCGTCTCCGCCGTCAGCAAGCACTACGCCGCCCCCGTGCTACGAGATATCGATCTCGACCTGCACGCGGGCGAGGTGCTTGCACTCACGGGGGAGAACGGCGCCGGCAAGAGCACGCTCTCCAAGATCCTCTGCGGGCTGGAGACGGCGACCTCGGGTTCGATGACGCTGGGCGGCACACTGTACGCACCCGATTCGCGCAGCGCTGCCGAAGCGCTGGGCGTGCGCATGGTGCTGCAGGAGCTGAGCATGGTGCCGACGCTGACGGTGGCCGAGAACCTGTTCCTCGGCGAACTGCCCCGGCGGCTGGGTTTTGTCGATCGTTCTGCGCTGCGCCGTCGGGCCGAACAGGCGCTTGCGCGCGTGGGGCTGGACCTCGATCCCTGGACGCCCGTACACACGCTCGGCATCGGCCACCGGCAGATGATCGAAATTGCCCGCGCGCTGGCCAGCGCATGCCGGGTGCTGATCCTCGACGAGCCGACGGCAATGCTGAGCGCGCACGAGAGCGCCACGCTGTTCGAGCGCATCGACGCGCTGCGCCGCGAAGGCGTGGCGATCGTCTATATCTCCCACCGCCTGGACGAACTGGCGCGCATTGCCGATCGCATCGTCGTGCTGCGTGACGGCAAGCTGGTCACCGACGCACCGGCGGCCACGGTCACGCAGGATGCGCTGATCCAGGCGATGGTCGGCCGCGACGTGGCCGCCTCATCCGAATCGCAACGGGCCGCCCGCGAGCCGTGGGTCGGCGACGGCTCACCTGCGCTGCGGGTGACCGGCCTGACGCGTGCGCCGGCCGTGCGCGATGTGAGCTTCGACGTGGCGCCAGGAGAGATCTTCGGCATCGCCGGTCTGGTCGGTGCGGGCCGCACGGAATTGCTGCGGCTGATCTTCGGGGCGGACCGCGCGGATGCAGGCACCGTCGAAGTCGGTACGCCGCTGGCGCCTGCGCGCATCCACTCGCCTGGCGACGCGGTGCGTCACGGCATCAGCCTGCTCACTGAAGACCGCAAGGACGAAGGCCTGATGCTGAGCCTGCCCATCGCGACCAACATCGCGCTGGGCAACATGCCAAGCGTCACGAGCCGCGGCTGGCTGCAACCGGCGCGCGAGCGTGCGCTGGCGCAGCGACACATCGGCGCATTGCGCGTCCGTTGCGCTGGGCCTGAGCAACCGGTGGGTGAACTTTCAGGCGGCAATCAGCAGAAGGTGGCGATTGCGCGCTGGCTGGAGCGCGACACCCCCGTGCTGCTATTCGATGAGCCCACGCGAGGCGTGGATGTCGGCGCCAAGTTCGACATCTATACGCTGCTCGACGCGCTGGCCGCGCGAGGCAAGGCGCTGGTCGTGGTGTCGAGCGATCTGCGCGAACTCATGCAACTGTGCGACCGCATTGGCGTCATGCGCGCCGGGCGGCTGACACACATCTTCCAACGCGACGGCTGGAGCCAGGATGCCCTGCTCGCCGCCGCTTTCGGTGAATCGGGAGACTCCGACTCACGTGCACCTCAATCGCCCTCGGAGACCGCAGATGCGCTCTGATTCCACCCTGCCCCCCACGCCGCCCGCAGCGGCTGCCGGCACGCGCGCAGCGCTGGGCATGTCGCTTGGGACCATCGGCGGGTTGCTCGCTGCGCTGATCGCCATGCTGGTGTTGTTCGGCACGCTGTCACCGACGTTCTTCTCGCTGCCCACGTTCACAACCATTGCCAACGAGATCCCCGACCTGCTGGTGATGGCCGTGGGGATGACGTTCATCCTGATGATCGGAGGGATCGATCTGTCGGTGGGCTCGGTGCTGGCGCTGGCGGCTTCGGTACTGTCTGTTGCCATGACCCAGTTCGGCTGGGGCTTGTTGCCGGCCGCGTTGGCGGGCGTAGTGCTGGCCACGGCGGCCGGCATGTTGACCGGGGCGGTCACCGTGCATTGGGGTATCCCGTCGTTCATCGTGTCACTGGGCGTGTTGGAGATGGCGCGCGGCCTCGCCTACAGCCTCACAGATTCGCGCACGGTGTACATCGGCAGCGCGGTCGACTGGCTGGCCAATCCCATCGCACTGGGCATTGCGCCATCTTTCCTGATTGCGATTGTCATCACGATCGTTGGCCAGATCGTGCTGGTGCGCACGGTGTTCGGCCGCTACCTGGTGGCTATCGGCACGAATGAAGAAGCCGTACGGCTGGCGGGCGTGAATCCGCGCCCCTACAAGATTGCGGTGTTCGCGTTGATGGGGCTGCTCTCGGGCCTGGCCGCGCTGTTCCAGGTGTCGCGCCTGGAAGCGGCTGATCCGAACGCCGGGGTGGGCATGGAACTGCAAGTGATCGCGGCCGTGGTGATCGGCGGCACGAGCCTGATGGGCGGGCGCGGTTCGGTCGTGCGCACGCTGTTTGGCGTGCTGATCATCTCGGTGCTCGAATCGGGCCTTGCGCAGATCGGCGCATCGGAGCCCACCAAACGAATCATCACGGGCGCGGTCATCGTCGCGGCCGTGGTCATGGATACCTATCGCAGCAAGCGCAACCGCAGCAAGCAACATTGAGAGACAGAGGAGATCGTCATGGCAACCATCAAGGACGTGGCCGCACTGGCCGGAGTTTCGTTCACCACCGTCTCGCACGTCATCAACAACACAAGACCGGTCAACGCCGAGACACGCAAGCGCGTGGAAGAAGCCATTCGCGCCACGCGCTATGTGCCCAGCGCCGTGGCGCGCTCGCTCAAGCATCGCACTACACGCACCATCGGTGTGCTCGTACCCACCGCCACCAACCCGTACTTTGCGGAGTTGGCACGCGGCATTGAAGACGTGTGCGCTGCCGCCGGCTACAGCGTCATCCTCTGCAACTCCGACGACGACCCCCGCAAGCAGCGCGACTACCTGCGCGTGCTGATGGAAAAACGTGTCGACGGCATCATCGTCAGCAGTGCCGGGCCGGACACGGCATTGGTGGAAGCGCTTGGTGAATCCGCCCTGCCCATCGTGATGGTCGACCGCCCGACCGAAGGCATCCAGGCCGATCAGGTGCAGGTCGATCACGAAGAAGGCGCGTACATGGCGACCAAACATCTGCTGGACCTCGGCCACCGCCGCATCGCCTGCATCAGTGGGCCGTCGTCACTGAGCGTGACGGCAGAGCGCCTGGCCGGTTTCCACCGCGCTCTGCGCGAAGCCGGCGTGCCGGAAGCGGCCGCCCGCATTGCCGAAGGCGATTTCACCAGCCCCGGCGGCTATCGCGCCGCGCGCCAGTTGCTGACCGAAGGAGAGATGCCCACGGCCATCTTCGCCGGCAATGACCTGATGGGCATCGGCGCGCTGCGCGCTGCGGCCGAGCTGGGCATTCCCGTCCCGAAGGCGCTGTCCGTGATGGGCTTTGACGACATCGAACTGAGCCGCTACGTCTATCCGGCCCTGTCCACCGTTGGCCAATCGATCCGCCAGTTGGGCGAGACCACCGCGCAGACGCTGCTTGAACACCTCGGCGACAACGCCTTGCGCCACCCCGTGGAAGAGCCGCGTGCGCGCCGCATCGTGCTGCCGCCGCGCCTGTCTTTGCGCGAATCGACCGCCGAACCCGAGCGCCCGGCCCGCGCCGCCTGAGCTCGCATTCCTTTCACGCTTTCAACGTAGTCCCGCCATGGTGGCCAAGCGCCCTTCCGCCTCTTCTGCGCACCCCGCTGCCGACGTATTGATCGTCGGCAGCTTGAATATGGATCTCGTGATCCGCACGCCACGCTTGCCGCGGCCCGGGCAAACGGTTGCTGCCCCTGCGCTGGAAACCATCCCGGGCGGCAAGGGCGCCAACCAGGCCGTAGCAGCCGCGCGTCTGGGCGCCCGTGTCGCCATGCTCGGCTGCGTGGGTGACGACGCATACGGCACCGCACTACGCGACGGCCTGCGCCGCGAAGGCGTGGACACGTCGATGGTGTCGGTGCACGCCGGGGCGGCCACCGGCATCGCCTGCGTGACCGTGGCCAACAGCGGCCAGAACACCATCGTCATCGTGGCCGGCGCCAACGAATTGCTGACGCCAACGATGATCGAAGCGCAGCGTGCCGCGTTCGAACGCGCGCGCGTGATCGTCTGTCAGTTGGAATCTCCGCCCGATGCGGTGGAATGCGCGCTCAAACTGGGCCAGCGGCTTGGCAAGACGGTCATCCTGAACCCGGCACCTGCCCTCGGCCCACTGCCCACGCCATGGATCGCCGCCTGCGATTACCTGATCCCGAACGAGACCGAAGCCGCGCTGCTGACAGCGCGGACTGTCGATTCGCCCGAAGCTGCGCTGGATGCGGCTGCTGATCTCCATGCGCAAGGTGCGCGGCACGTGATTGTCACGCTGGGTGCGCGCGGCGTTGCCTACGTGGATGCCCATTCGCGCGTGCTGATGGCGGCCCCCACCGCGCACGCCATCGACACCACCGCTGCCGGCGATACGTTTGTCGGCGCGCTGGCCGCGGCGCTGGCAGAGGGTGCGATGCCCGTTGCAGCCATCGAATTTGGGCAGGCCGCTGCGGCAGTGTCTGTCACGCGGCTCGGCGCGCAGCCGTCCATCCCGTTCCGCAGCGAGTTGGGCGCGCCTGCCGCGCCCGCAACCCACTAGACCACTAGACCTAGGCCGGCGTGCTGGTGCTGGGCGGCGTGCTCGCAGTCGGGGCGCGCGGCACCAGCAGGCACAGCGGGTCCCGTAAGATGCGCCGCCACACGGCACCCGTCACGCGTTTGCGATCGACCCCACGCAGGTTGCGTGAGCGCATCGCCATATTGAAGGCCAGTGCGAACGACACCAGCACGTTCAGCACCCCCATCAGCGCAATGCCCGCCACCGCCAGCCAGAACGGCGCCGTATGCATCACGTCGGGGCCAAGCACGCCCACGGCAGTTGCCACCGCACCAGTCGACAGCGTGACGTGGCGCACTTCCATATGCGGGCCGAAAAACGACAGGATCTCGGGCCCCAGCCCGAGCATGAAGCCCAGCGATACGTTGGCGACAATGCCCGAAAGATTGCGTTTCCAGAAGCTGGCAATGCGCTGCGCCCCCTGCGTGCCCACCATGAACCGCAGGCGCCGGTGGTAGGCAATCACGTCATGCACTCGGTGCAGCGCAAACCAGTTGTCGGCCCACCCCGCCGCCAGGCTTGAGGCCCACAGCAGCACACCCGTGAAGATCGCGTACAGCGGCGTCGGCCCGAGAATCGAAAACGAATCGATGGTCGCCATCGCCTTCGCGGCCGAAATCAGATCGGCATGGAAGAACCGCCCGGCCAGCCATTGCACGAGGAAAGCCACCGGCGCAACGGCCACCAGGTTGCCGGCGATCGCCGCCGCGTTGGAGCGGATCATGGCAACTGTGTCGTCGACAAAGCGGTCCAGCCCTTCCTGGCGACCCACCTGATCGAGCCGATGCGCCAGTGCGGGCGCCGTCATGGCGGGTTGCTTGGTGGCCAGCGTGAAATGCGCGAAATGGATGCCGAGAAAGCTGACCGCATAGTTGATCGACGCGAACAACCCTTCGGTAAAGCGCGACAAATGCGCCCCGGTGATGAAGAACTTGATGTACACCGTGGCCGCCGTAATGACGCCGCCGCCGGCTGCTGCCTTGACCATCGCGCCGTATTCCTTGCCGTCGCGGGTGATGTAGTGCTCGCCGCTTTCCGCGGAGCGCTCGACCACCTTGCGCGCCAGATCGGCAAACGTGGAACGGACGAGATACCCCACGCTGCGGCGATGCTGGCTGGCCGATACCAGCTCGGCCGTCATATGCACGAAGCGACGCGAGCCCTGCGTGTCCGCCCACGCCGTCAGCAGCAAATCGATGCGGCCCAGCCACGCCTTCATGCGCTCGACCTGGAAGACGACCTCCACCGAGACGCCGTTCTCATCCAGATGCTGGTACACGCTGGCCGTCGCCGTTCGGCAGCGGTCAAGCACGGCGCGGAAATAGTTCAGCTCCTGCAGGAACCGCTCGGGGCTCGCCAGCTCCGTATTGGGGCGTTCCAGGAAGATCGCGTTTGCAGCGTCGGCCAGCAGATAGAACGGAGAATCGGTGAGTTCCGCGTGGTCCATGCGGCTGCGGATACCGCGCGACAGACCCGCCGCACGGACTTGGCTGATCAGGATCTGGATGCCGATGCCAAGGCTGCGCTCAAGTCTTGTCTGGCCGGCTGCGTGATCGGCATCCGTCATCCCCGCGCGGAACAGCGCGTAAAGGCGCGTGACCAGTTCGTCGTCCAGGCCGTCGACCCACTGTGCATCAGTCGGCCCCACAAACAGCAGTGCAAACAATGTGGCGAGCTGGGGCTGGTTTGGTGCAGGCGGCAGCAGGCGCGCCTGCCAGCGGTCAAGCAGCTCGCTCCAGAAGCCCGAGCGTGAAGACAACCCCGTATCGCACAGCAGCGATACGGGATCGTTGTCCTGCACGATGCTGCGCAATGTCTGCCCGACGCGTTCGGCCAGGGCCGGATTGTTCTCCAGCACCTGCAGCAGATAACGCAGGCGGGCATAACGCCAGGACTCAGACGCCGCACCCGCTGGCCGGTCCGCGCGGCGCAGCCAGTAGCCCAGCTCGATCAGCCATTCATTGCGTTCGGCCAGGCTGCGCGTCGGCTCGAACTGGGCAAGGATGGCATCGAGCTGATGGCTGGCGTGCCGCGAAGCGCGCCACTTGCGCCATGGGTTGAGCAAAAAATCGAACATCGAACTCCCTTGATGGCGAACGCGTGCAGTCGAGCGCTGCAGCACGTGCCGGTTCCCCAGTCAGGCGACGCGCAGCGCCCGAGCTTGATTTGAAATGGTGTCTCCAGTCACCCGCCGCCTGCCCTGTACAAGACAGCGGGCCTCTGACAATGCACGTGGCCGCGCAGTTCAGGCGGCCGGAACGATATGGTCTTCGCCGCTCGCGCCAAAGAGCTGCGACTTGAGCTTGGCAAGCTGATCGCGCACCGCCGCCGCCTTTTCGAATTCGAGATTCTTGGCGTGATCGAGCATCTGTTTTTCCAGGCGCTTGATTTCCTTGGACGCCTGCTTCTCGCTCATGTCCTCGTACTTGGCAGCCTCTTGCGCGGCCTTCAGTTCCGCGCGCGCGTCGTCGACGTTGTACACGCCGTCGATGATGTCCTTGATACGCTTGACGACGCCGCGCGGCGTAATGCCATGCGCCTCGTTGTGGGCAATCTGCTTTGCGCGGCGGCGTTCGGTCTCGCCAATCGCCTTCTTCATCGAATCGGTCATGCGATCCGCATACAGGATGGCGGTACCGTTCACGTTCCGCGCGGCGCGGCCGATGGTCTGGATGAGCGAGCGCTCGGCGCGCAGGAAGCCTTCCTTGTCCGCATCCAGGATCGCCACGAGCGACACTTCGGGAATATCCAAACCCTCACGCAGCAGGTTGATACCGACCAGCACGTCGAACGTGCCCAGGCGCAGGTCGCGGATGATTTCCACGCGTTCGACGGTATCGATGTCCGAATGCAGGTAGCGGACCTTGATGCCGTTCTCCGACAGGAACTCAGTTAACTGCTCGGCCATGCGCTTGGTAAGCGTCGTCACCAGCACGCGCTCGCCAGCCTCGACGCGCACATGGATTTCAGACAGCAGATCGTCGACCTGCGTCGTGGCCGGCCGCACCTCGATGATCGGGTCGACGAGGCCGGTCGGGCGCACAACCTGCTCGACGACTTCCGTGCCCGCCGTCTTCTTTTCGTAATCCCCCGGCGTGGCGGACACGAACGTCACCTGCCGCATCTTGGTCTCGAACTCGGCAAATTTGAGCGGCCGGTTGTCGAGCGCGGAAGGCAGCCGGAAGCCGTATTCGGCCAACGTTTCCTTGCGCGCGCGGTCGCCGTTGTACATGCCGTTGAGCTGACCGATCAGCACATGCGATTCATCGAGGAACATCAGCGCATCGGGCGGCAGGTAGTCGACCAACGTCGGCGGCGCCTCGCCCGGTGCCGCCCCCGACAGATGCCGCGAGTAGTTCTCGATGCCCTTGCAGAAGCCGAGCTCCTGCAACATCTCCAGATCAAAGCGCGTGCGCTGTTCCAGCCGCTGCGCTTCCACCAGCTTGTTTTCCTTGTAGAAGAAATCGAGCCGCTCACGCAGTTCCACCTTGATGGTCTCGATGGCCTTCAACACGGTCTCGCGCGGCGTTACATAGTGGCTCGACGGGTAGACGGTGAAGCGTGGGATCTTCTGCCGCACGCGGCCGGTCAGCGGATCGAACAACTGCAGCGACTCAACCTCGTCGTCGAACAACTCCAGGCGCACGGCCATTTCTGCGTGCTCGGCGGGGAAGATGTCGACCGTGTCGCCGCGCACGCGGAAGGTGCCGCGCTGGAAATCCGTCTCGTTGCGCGTGTACTGCATGGCGATCAGGCGCGCGATCACGTCACGCTGGCTGACCTTGTCGCCCGCGCGCAGCGTCAGGATCATCTGGTGGTATTCGCTCGGGTTGCCGATACCGTAGATGGCCGAAACGGTGGCCACGATCACCACATCGCGGCGCTCCAGCAGGCTCTTGGTGGCCGACAGCCGCATCTGCTCGATGTGCTCGTTGATCGACGAGTCCTTCTCGATGAACAGGTCGCGCTGCGGCACATAGGCCTCAGGCTGGTAATAGTCGTAGTACGAGACGAAGTATTCGACTGCATTGCGCGGGAAGAACTCGCGGAACTCCGAATACAGCTGCGCTGCAAGCGTCTTGTTCGGCGCAAACACAATGGCCGGCCGCCCCACCTGCGCGATCACATTGGCCATGGTGAACGTCTTGCCCGAGCCCGTAACACCCAGCAGCGTCTGGTACGACAGGCCGTCGCCAATGTTCTCCACGAGCTGGCGAATCGCCTCCGGCTGGTCGCCGGCCGGCGGATACGGCTGGTACAACTGGAATGGCGAGCCCTCGAAAGTCACGAACTTCGACTCATCGTGCGGGCTGGGGACTTGGCTCAGATCGGTCATGGCGGCGGGTAGGATGGCAGCGCGGGAAGTCGACAAAGTGACTCGCACGCCCTCGGAAAATGAGGGCGGCAGCGGCAATTGCAACCAATCGTCTAGTGTAGCGTGCAGCCCGAGCAATCGTTTGGACGGCGGGGCCCGCACATCTGTACTGGCCGTTCAAACGCTTTAGGCGCCTGTTCTGCAAGGATTTTTCAGGCGATTAGAGCCTGTATTCGGTACAATCCATCCTCGTGCGCGCCTCGTTGTACATCTGGCGCCGGGCGACCCGCCCCGGAGTCCGCGCCGCACCGCCTGCAAGATCCCACCGAATTCCGAACCAACCGATCGAGACATCTCATGTCGCTTTTCTCTGCCGTCGAACTGGCTCCGCGCGATCCCATCCTGGGCCTGAATGAAGCTTTCAACGCCGATACCCGCAGCACCAAAGTGAATCTGGGCGTGGGCGTGTACTTCACCGACGAAGGGAAAATTCCGGTGCTGCGCGCCGTGCAGGAAGCCGAGAAGGCCCGCCTGGCCGCCGCTGCCCCGCGTGGCTACCTGCCGATCGAAGGCATCGCTGCCTACGACCAGGCCGTGCAGAAGCTGCTGTTTGGCGCTGAATCGCCCCTGATCGCTGAAGGCCGCGTGGTCACCGCACAAGCCCTGGGCGGCACCGGCGCACTGAAGATCGGTGCCGACTTCCTCAAGCGCCTGTACCCGGACGCCAAGGTCGCAATTTCCGACCCGAGCTGGGAAAACCACCGCGCCCTGTTCGAGTCGGCCGGCTTCGAAGTCGTCAACTACGCGTACTACGATGCCCCGTCGCACGGCCTGAACTTCGCCGGCATGATGGATTCGCTCAACAGCTACGCGCCGAACACGATCGTCGTGCTGCACGCCTGCTGCCACAACCCGACCGGCGTGGACATGACCACCGAGCAGTGGAAGCAGGTCGTGGAAGTCATCAAGGCCAAGAACCTGATTCCGTTCCTGGACATGGCCTACCAAGGCTTTGCCGACGGCATCCAGCAAGATGGCCTGGCCGTGCGCCTGTTTGCCGAATCCGGCCTGCCGTTCTTCGTCTCCAGCTCGTTCTCGAAGTCGTTCTCGCTGTACGGCGAGCGCGTCGGGGCGCTGTCGATCGTGACGACCAGCAAGGACGAAGCCACCCGCGTGCTGTCGCAAGTCAAGCGCGTGATCCGCACGAACTACTCGAACCCGCCGACGCACGGTGGCACGATCGTCGCCAGCGTGCTGACGAGCCCCGAGCTGCGCGCGATGTGGGAACAGGAACTGGGCGAAATGCGCGACCGCATCAAATCGATGCGCAACGCACTCGTCGACAAGCTGGCCGCCAAGGGCGTGAAGACCGACTTCTCGTTCGTGAAGGCCCAGCGCGGCATGTTCTCGTATTCGGGTCTGACCTCCGCTCAAGTGGATCGCCTGCGCAACGAGCACGGCATCTACGCCGTGTCGACCGGCCGCATCTGCGTGGCCGCGCTGAACACGCACAACATCGACGCCGTGGTGAATGCCATCGCCGACGTTCTGTAAGGTGCCGTAGGCGTCACGCCTTAGGTGCAATTGCAAAAAGAAAAGCGGCTTCGGCCGCTTTTTTGCTGCATGGGGCTAGACTGACACGGGCGCATCATAGAAGCCGTGCAACACTCTGTTATCAGGGTTTATGCTGCATCGCAGTAATCTGCACCTAGGTGCATAATCATTTGCGTCGCCCTCGCCACCACGGACCGGTCCAGCCATGCTTTACCAGCTTCACGAATTCCAGCGCGCCCTGCTCAGCCCCATGACGGCTTGGGCCCAAGCGACCGCCAAGACCTTCACCAACCCACTGAGTCCGCTCTCCCTGATGCCCGGCGCGCAACGCTACGCTGCAGGCTACGAGCTGCTGTACCGCCTGGGCAAGGAGTATGAGAAGCCGGAATTCGGCATCCGCTCCGTCAAGTCCAACGGCCGCGACATTCCCATCGTCGAACAGACGATCATCGAGAAGCCGTTCTGCCGTCTGATCCGCTTCAAGCGCTACGCCGACGACGCCGAGACCATCAAGCTGCTCAAGGATGAGCCGATCGTGCTGGTGTGTGCGCCGCTGTCGGGCCACCACTCCACGCTGCTGCGTGACACCGTGCGCACGCTGCTGCAGGACCACAAGGTGTATGTGACCGACTGGATCGACGCCCGCATGGTGCCGACCGAAGAAGGTGCCTTCCACCTGTCGGACTACATCAACTACATCCGCGAGTTCATCAATCACATTGGCGCCGACAAGCTGCACGTGATCTCAGTGTGTCAGCCGACCGTGCCCGTGCTGGCCGCCATCTCGCTGATGGCTTCGGACGGCGAGAAGACGCCGCGCACCATGACCATGATGGGCGGCCCGATCGACGCCCGTAAGAGCCCGACCGCCGTCAACTCGCTGGCCACCAACAAGTCGCACAGTTGGTTCGAGAACAACGTGATCTACACGGTGCCTGCGAACTATCCGGGCCACGGTCGCAGAGTGTATCCAGGCTTCCTTCAGCACGCCGGCTTCGTGGCGATGAACCCGGACCGTCACCTGTCATCCCACTACGACTACTACCTGAACCTGATCGAGGGCGACACGGAAGACGCTGAAGCCCACGTGCGCTTCTACGACGAGTACAACGCCGTGCTGGATATGGCCGCCGAGTATTACCTGGAAACCATCCGCGACGTGTTCCAGGAATTCCATCTGGCCAACGGCACGTGGGTGGTGGAAGGCAAGCCGGTGCGTCCGCAGGACATCAAGAGCACCGCGCTTTTCACCATCGAAGGCGAACTGGACGATATCTCAGGCAGCGGTCAGACCGAAGCCGCGCATGGCCTGTGCACCGGCATCCCGAACGCGCGCAGGCAGCACCTGACGGCGCCCAAATGCGGCCACTACGGCATCTTCTCGGGCCGCCGCTGGCGCGAGCAGGTGTATCCGCAGTTGCGTGATTTCATTCGCCGCTACGACGAGAACACTCCGCGCATCAAGGCTGTCGCCTAAGCCCGACGCACCAAGAAAAAAAGCCTCGCAACCGCGAGGCTTTTTTGTTGCGCGGCGACGTTTCAGCCGATCAGTCCTTGGGCCGATCCAGATACGCCAGCAGCATCTTGATATGCAGTTGTGCGAACGCCTCATGTTCATCAGCCGAGGCAATGTCGCGGCCCACCACCGCGCTGATCGTGTAGCGATTGGACAGGACGTAATAACCCAGCGCCGAGATCGTCAGATACAGGCGCGACACATCAACGTCGTCACGAAAGATGCCGCTGCGCTGGCCCCGCTCCACCACGCCGCGCAGCACCTCGATGACCGGATTGACCAGCTCAACCAGATGCGGCGACGTCTTCAGATGCCGCGCCTCGTGCAGGTTTTCGCTATTGAGCAGACGGATGAACTCGGGGTTCTCGTAATAGAAGTCCCAGACGAAACGGGCAAGCTGGACGACCGCCTCGCGCGGGTCCGACGACTCGATCTGCACTTGCTCTTCCGCCTCCTTGAAGCGGAAATACATATGCTCGAGCACGGTCAGGAAGAGCTTTTCCTTGCTGCCGTAGTAGTAATACAGCATGCGCTCGTTGGTCTCGGCACGGCGGGCGATGGCGTCGACGCGGGCACCGGCAAAACCGCCCCGCGAGAACTCCTCGATGGCTGCAGCAAGGATGCGTCGGCGCGTGCCGGCGGGGTCGCGACGCGTGCGGGGTGCGGCGGATTCGCCATGAGCATCAGCTTCGATGTCGGCGATTGGTGCGGCTTGGTGAGACGGCATGGCACCTCGGTCCGTTTAGAACGCAGGAATTATGTCATAGGGTTGATACATGCCCGCCGTATGCCACGTCAGGGCATGCACGCCTTGCGCGGGGCCCAAATCGGCGATAATGGCAAGCTATTCAAACAACAAGTCCCATCGTGGTTTCCTTGGTCTCCGCAGTGGCCGCATCCTTGGCCGACCGGCTCGAAAACCTCCTGCCGCAAACGCAATGCACCAAGTGCGGCTACAACGGCTGCCGCCCTTACGCAGAAGCCATGGCCAACGGCGAGGCCCTGCCCAATCGCTGCCCGCCCGGCGGCGCGGAAGGCATTCGCCGGCTATCCGACGCACTCGGCCGCACGGGTGCGCTGCTGCCGCTTGAGCCGTCCAACGGCATCGAACAGCCTCGCGCCATCGCCGTCATCGACCCCGGACGCTGCATCGGCTGCACGCTGTGCATTCAGGCGTGCCCCGTCGATGCCATCGTCGGTGCACCCAAGGCGATGCACACGGTGCTTGAAGACTGGTGCACCGGTTGCGACCTCTGCGTGCCGCCCTGCCCTGTCGATTGCATCGACATGGTCCCCGTCACCGGCGAACGCACGGGCTGGGATGCCTGGAGCCAGCAGCAAGCCGATGTCGCGCGGGACCGCTACGTCTTCCGCAACGCACGCCTCAAGCGTGAACAAGCCGAGAACGAGGCGCGGCTCGCCGCCAAGGCCGCGGCCAAGCTCGCTGCAGTCAGCGCCGAACAACCAGCCGACGATGCCGAACTCGCCGCGCAGGCGCGCAAGAAGGCGATCATCCAGGCTGCGATTGAACGGGCGCGTCAGAAGCAGGCCGAGATGGCCGCGCGAGGGCAAGGTCCGCGCAATGTGACCAACGTGTCGGCGGATGTGCAAGCCCAGATTGACGAAGCCGAAGCCCGCCGCAAGCGCATCGCCAGTCAGATCGAACACAGCACCAAACCCGACGCAGACACCCACTGAATCCTGCCCCGACGATGAATTCCGCCAAGCGCCACGCCATCTTCGAGACCCTGCGCGAGAACAACCCAACGCCGACCACCGAACTGGAATACACCACACCGTTCGAGTTGCTGATTGCGGTGCTGCTCTCGGCGCAGGCGACCGACGTGGGCGTGAACAAAGCGACGCGCAAGCTGTTTCCAGTGGCCAATACGCCCGCCAAGCTGCTGGCGCTGGGCGAAGAAGGCATCACGGAATACATCAAGACCATCGGGCTGTATCGCACCAAGTGCAAGCACATTCTGCAGACGTGTCGCATCCTGCTCGACCAGTACGGCGGAGAAGTGCCTCGTGACCGCGCTGCGCTGGAAGCACTACCAGGGGTGGGCCGCAAGACGGCCAACGTGGTGATGAACACGGCTTTTGGTGAGCCGACGATTGCGGTCGACACGCACATCTTTCGCGTGGCCAATCGGACTGGGCTGGCACCGGGTAAAAACGTGCTGGAAGTCGAGTTGAAGCTGCTGAAGGTGGTGCCGGAAGAGTTTCGGCAGGATGCGCACCACTGGCTGATCCTGCATGGGCGCTACGTGTGCAAGGCTCGCAAGCCCGAGTGCTGGCATTGCGCCATCGAGCCACTGTGCGAATTCAGGCCGAAGACACCGGCACCGAAGGAATAAAAAACGGGGACCGCAGCTTCTGATGCGAGTCCCCGTTTTCTTTGCGCGACCAGTTGTCGATCAAACGATCTTGCACGCCTCTTCGAACGACAGGCGCGGGTTTCGCGGATGCAGCTTTTCCGCGTCGCCGTAGCCGATGTTCATGATGAAGTTCACCTTCCACTGGCCGTCGGGGAAGAACGTCTCATTCACCTTGTCGGCATCGAAGCCGGCCATCGGGCCACAGTCCAGGCCCAGGGCACGCGCGGCGAGCACCAGGTAGCCGCCCTGCAGCGAGCCGTTCATGAGCGCGGCTGCGTTGATCTTCGCCTGGTCACCCGCGTACCACGAACGCGCATCGGTGTGCGGGAACAGCTTGGGCAGTTGTTCATGGAATTGCGTGTCGTACGCGACGATCACGGCCACGGGCGCCTGGCGGGTCTTTTCCTGATTGCCCGGCGACATGCACGGAATCAGGCGCTCCTTGGCGGCCGCGCTCTTGACGAACACGAAGCGGGCCGGCGTGCTGTTCGCGGCGGTCGGGCCGTACTTCACGGTGTCGTACAGCGTGTGCAGCAGTTCGTCGTCGACCGGCTTGTCCAGCCACACGTTGTGGGTACGGGCTGCGTGGAACAGTTGGTCCAGCGCGGACGGTTCAAGCATCGGCATTGCGGGGTGCTCCGGAAAGAGTTGAGGAGCGCATTGTAATGCGCCGGTTCCGCGCGCGCGGGACACCTGCACACACCGAATGGACATCCGGCACCCGTCAGCCGCACACAGACTCTATAAAAATCGGCATGCCTTGTTTGTATTTAATCGCACCTATTGCGATGCGCCATGGTATTGGCATGGTCATTTTTACACCGCATCGCGCGCAATGAAAAAGAGCCCTTTACAACGGTTTGCTTACGAACTACTTTTTTGTTCGTCATTGTATTACCCGCAGGGTTGGACGTATCGGATTCGCGCCTTGTTTTAAACCAGGCGCGCGACTGCAATCATCCCCACGTTTTCGCACAGCCCTTGCCAGACTTTGCGCAAACACCCTACGGGCCTGAACCCAACGTCGTTTCTTTTTGAAATCCAATCGGATTTCAGGGGCTTCTTTTACCAAATAAAAACCAGTTGAATTAGCTTCCGCTGACAAGGCGGGAAATCATAATATTTGGTTCGCGTCGCACCGAAATTACAAAACGCAAATCGAATATGGAGCCCACTTAAAACCATTCGTTTTAAGTGATGGCGTTCGTCACCCTGAAGAAGGCCATTATCGCCATGAAAAAATCCAGGTTATCGACCAGTGATTTTGCAGGATTGTCCCGGACCCTTGGTGTATCGTTTGCGGCCGCAGCGCTGTCCGCCGTGCTGCTGGTGGGTTGCGGCGGCGGCGACTCGTCCGCCGCGGCCAACCCCAGCGGCGTTGCCACCAACGCCGGCAACGCAACCACGCAACCGGTGACGGCCGCCGTGCCGCCCGACCAACCTTACGTCGACCCGAACGTCTACGGCACCGGGCCGAACGACGCTCTGGCCGCCGACCCCGGCGAAAGTGCAGCCATCACGCACCACACGGTGACGATCGGCGGCAAGAGCATCGCCTACACGGCCACCGCCGGGCACCTGACGACCATCGACCCCGTCACGTCGCAATCGAACGCGACGATGTTCTACGTGGCGTACACGCAGGACAATCCGGACCCATCCAAGCCGCGTCCGGTGACGTTCTTCTATAACGGCGGGCCGGGCTCGTCGTCAGTGTTCCTGCTGCTGGGCTCGTTCGGGCCGAAGCGGCTTCAGTCATCGTTCCCGAACTTCACGCCGCCGGCGCCGTACAAGCTGCCCGATAACCCGGACAGCCTGCTCGATCGGTCCGATCTCGTGTTCATCAACCCCGTGGGCACCGGATACTCTGCCGCCATTGCACCGGCCAAGAACAAGGACTTCTGGGGCACCGACCAGGACGCGCACTCCATCGATCGTTTCATTCAGCGTTATCTGACCAAGAACTCGCGCTGGAACTCGCCCAAGTTCCTGTACGGCGAGTCGTACGGCACGGCGCGCAGTGCGGTGCTGTCGTGGGTGCTGCATGAAGACGGCATCGAGCTGAACGGGATCACGCTGCAATCGTCGATCCTCGACTACGCGAATGCGCTCTCGGCCGTGGGCACCTTCCCGACGCTGGCCGCCGACGCGTTCTACTGGAAGAAGACGACGCTCAATCCGGCACCGACCGACCTCGACAGCTACATGGCCCAGGCCCGCAACTACGCCGACAACACGCTGGCACCGCTGGCACAAGCGCCAAGCGCCGCGGACGGCGGCTTCGTCAACGTGCGCCTGAACCTGAATCTGGCGACGGCACAGACGATGGGCTCGTACATCGGCACCGACCCGGTCTCGCTGATCCAGACGTTCGGCAATCCGGCAGCGCTGGGCAACGTGCCGTCGCAGAACAACAATCCGCCGTACACGTTCTTCCTGACGCTCAACCCAGGCATCCAGATCGGCCAGTATGACGGCCGCGCCAACTACACGGGCCAGGGCATCGCGCCGTTCATCCTGCCGAACTCGGGCAGCAACGATCCGTCGATCTCGAACATCGGTGGCGCGTATACGGTGCTGTGGAACAGCTACCTGAACACCCAGCTCAAGTACACGTCGACCTCGTCGTTCGTGGACCTGAACGACGCCGTGTTCAACAACTGGGACTTCAGCCACATCGACCCGACGGGTGCCAACAAGGGCGGCGGCAACACGCTGTACACCGCCGGCGACCTCGCCTCGACGATGAGCCTGAACCCCGACCTGAAAGTGCTGCAGGCCAGCGGTTACTTCGACGCGGTCACACCGTTCCACCAGACCGAGCTGACGCTGGCGCAAATGCCGCTCGACCCGACGCTCAAGGCGAAGAACCTGACGATCAAGAATTACCCGTCGGGCCACATGATCTATCTGAACGATGCGTCGCGCACCGCGCTCAAGGGTGACCTGGCTTCGTTCTACGATGGCGTGATGGCTGATCGTCCGGCCCTGATGCGGGTGCAGAGCCTGCAACGCCTGCCGGCGGGGCAGAAGAAGTAATCGCCTCAAGGCAGAAAGCAAAACCGCCCAGTTCACGCTGGGCGGTTTTTTGTTGGAGCGAGGATTCGGCTTCAGGCCATGTCATCCACGCCGTGATCGGCAGGCTTCGCGTCCGCACGCGTGAGCCACAGCACGCCCGCCAGGATCAGCGCGCCGCCGGTCATCTGCATGGGCGCGATCGACTCGCCGAGCAGCAATGCCGCCAGGAGCACCGTCACCACCGGCTCCAGCGTCGACAGCATCGACGCCTGCGCGGCCCCTAACTTCTGCAAGCCGGCGAAGAACGTCAGGATTGCCACCACCGTCGACAAGCCGGCGATGGCCAGTGCCGCTACCCAGCCACCAAACGTGCCGGGCAGATGCGCCGGCGCGCCGAGCAACGCCATCCCCGTATACACGACGGCCGCGGCAGTACAGATGACGGTCGTACATGCCAGAGGATCCAACCCGCGCGTGACCCGTGCACCGACCGTGATGTAGATCGAGTAAATGACCGCGGAGGCCACACCCAACCCAATGCCGAGGAGGCTGCCGCCCGACAGGCCTGCTCCACCCACCGTCAGCCCCGCCCCGACCGAGCACAGCACCAGCGCGATGATCGCCGTGGTGGTCAACTGCTCGCGCAAGAAAATCGCCGCCAGCACCGTCACGAACATCGGATACAGATACAGCAGCAGCGCCACCAGGCTGGCCGGCGCGTAATTCAACGCCGTAAAAAACGCGAACGACTGCCCGGCATAGCCGATGCCGCCCATTGCCGCCAGCCCCGCCACGCGTGACCACGGCGGTATGCCGATGCGACGAACGCGCATCACCACCATCAGAGCCGCCGCCGCGATCACGAAGCGCACGATCAGCAGCCCGACCACATTGGCACCGCTCGCATAGGCGTAGTGCGTGAAGATCGCCATCGCGCCGAAGGATGCGGCGGACACGGCGATCAGCAGCACGCCGAGGAGCTTGTCGGCGGCGCGTGCTGCGAGGGAGGAATCGGTGGCTTGTCTCATGAAGTGCGGCGTTTTTGTTTGGGTTCGCCGTCTGCAGGTGCGGGGCGCCATTGTAGCGTTGCGGTCTCGTGAAGCGACCCGGCAGGTATCGAGGCGCGCCGGTACAATGCCGGGATCATGTTCAATCCCTCCCGCGACGAAGTCCGTCAATTCTTCTGCGGCGCGTGGCGCAAGCACCGCCAGGCAGAAATCCTCACGCCGCTCGAAGCCATGGCGCTCGACTGGATGCTGCAGCATCCCGAATACCAGGACACCCTGGAAGCCGGCGAAGAAGCCCTCGCCCGCGACTACACGCCTGAAAGCGGCCAGAGCAACCCGTTCCTCCACCTGTCGATGCACCTGTCGATCAGCGAGCAGGTGTCAGTGGACCAGCCGCGCGGCATTCGGGCTGCGTATGAAGCTCTTGCCCAGCGGCTCGACTCGCCGCACGAGGCGCAGCATCAGGTGATGGAATGCCTGGGCCAGATGCTGTGGACGGCGCAGCGCACCGGCTTGCCGCCCGACGGCGATGCCTACATCGAATGCGTGCGCAAGCGCGCCACCGCCCGCTGAATCTGACGCCCTGACGCCAACAAAAAACCGCTCCGAAGAGCGGTTTTTCTTTACCGGCGATGCCGCGTTACTTCTTGAGTACCAGCGAGCCCGGCAGCGATTCGATGTACGCGGCAATATCCTTCAGCTCCGCCTGCGTGAACGGACGCGGCTTGCCGTCGGCACCGATCGTGGCAGGGTTGCTGTTGACCTGACCCGCCATGATGGCGTTGCTGCGGCCCACCAGCGGGTTGTTGCTGGTCTGATAGGCCAGCAGCGCGTGGTAGATGTAGTCGCCGTGCTGGCCAGCGAGCTTCGGATAGTCCGGTGAGATCGGTGCGTTCAGGCCGGCACCGTGGCAGGCCACGCAGGCGCCCTTCTCCACCAGTTGCTTGCCCTTTTCAATATCGGCGGCCTGTGCCGACACGGCCGCAGCCAGCATCAGCGCGCCCAGATTGAACGAGATTGCGAGCGAGATCTTCTTCATGTTCTTCCTCGTCACTTCTGGGGGTTGTTCTGGGTAGCGGCCGTCTGCTGCGAGTAATACGCGGCGAGGTTGGCGATGTCCTGGTCGGTCAGGGAGCCAGCGATGGCGCGCATGGTCGGGTGCTTGCGGTCACCCTTCTGGTACGCATGCAGCGCGCTTTCGATGTACTTGGCGTTCTGGCCGCCAAGATAGGGCACGCGATACACCTCGGGGAACGACGTCTTGTAGTCGGGGATGGCATGGCAGCCGATACACATGGCGACCTTGTTTTCGGCGGCGGCAGCGTTGCCCTGAACGTCGGCTGCGGCAGCGCTGTTGGCTGCGGCGGACAGTGCGCCTAATGTGCCCAAGGCGGCCACCATGGTGAGGATCTTTTTCATCTCGTTCTTAAGCGTGGAGTTTCAGAATCCTGCTCGCCCTGCCGGCTTGGCTCGTCTCAGCCGGCTGTCTCGCTGGGCGCATTCACCCGCCGTTGGCAACAAGCCAGAAGACGGTCATTTGAGGTGCGTCAAACCGGCGCATTGTACCGCACCGCTTTTTTGCCAGTCCAGTTAGGGCTCCCGTGACTTGACAGCAAGGAATGGCACGGCGCGCCCGCCCTGGTGTCGCCCGGCGTCAAACACGCAAATGCTCTTATACTGGCCGTTTCCAAATCTTTTACCGCTCAGTAGGCTTGCACGATGAACACCACCACCTCGCCTGCCCCATCCGACCAGCGCTCGCGCTTTGAAGGCTCCGATCAGTACGTCGCCACCGACGATCTCAAGCTCGCCGTCAATGCGTCCATGACGCTCCAGCGCCCGCTGCTCATCAAGGGCGAGCCGGGCACCGGCAAGACCATGCTGGCCGAGGAAGTGGCCGCCGCACTGGGCATGCCGCTGCTGCAGTGGCACGTGAAATCGACCACCAAGGCGCAGCAGGGCCTGTACGAATACGACGCCGTCTCCCGCCTGCGCGACTCGCAGCTAGGCGACAAGGAAAGTAGCAACCGGGTCCACGACATCCGCAACTACATCGTCAAGGGCGTGCTGTGGCAGGCCTTCGAGGCGGACGAACCGGTGGTGCTGCTGATCGACGAGATCGACAAGGCCGACATCGAATTCCCCAACGACCTGCTGCGCGAGCTGGATCGCATGGAGTTCTACGTGTACGAAACGCGCGAAACCATCCGCGCCAAGCACCGCCCGCTGGTGATCATCACCTCGAACAACGAGAAGGAGTTGCCCGATGCGTTCCTGCGCCGCTGCTTCTTCCACTACATCAAGTTTCCGGATGCCGAGACGATGCAGGCCATCGTCGACGTGCACTACCCGGGCATCAAGCCAGCGCTCGTGAAGGCCGCACTGGATGCGTTCTACGAGATGCGCAACCTGCCGGGGCTGAAGAAAAAGCCGTCGACATCTGAGCTGATCGACTGGCTCAAGCTGCTGCTGGCCGAAGACATTCCGCCGGAATCGCTGCGCAGTCAGGACAAGAACGCCGCGATTCCGCCGCTGCACGGCGCGTTGCTCAAGAACGAACAGGACGTGCACCTGTTCGAGCGCCTGGTGTTCATGAACCGCGCCAACCGCTGAGCGAATCCGACCATGCCGCGCCTGATCGAGCCCGTCACGCTGTCCGGCCAGCACGCCTGGCTGGAACCGCTCGGGCCAGAACATGTAGATGACGTGCGCGCCGCGGCCGCCGATGGCGAGCTGTGGAAGCTCTGGTACACGTCCGTGCCCTCGCCCGACAAGACTGGTGACTGGTTGGCCGTCGCACTGGACATGCGGGAGCGGCTGGGCGCCATGCCCTTCGTCGTTCGCGAGATGCACGATGGGCAGCCCGGCAATGTGGTTGGAGCAACGCGCTTTTTCAACGTGGACGAGGCCAACCGCCGGCTGGAAATTGGCCATACGTGGTACGCAAAATCCGTCCAGCGCACGGCCGTCAACACGGAAAGCAAGCTGTTGCTGCTCACGCACGCGTTCGAAACACTGCGCTGCATTGCGGTCGAATTCCGCACGCACTGGATGAACCATCAGAGCCGCGCGGCCATCGCTCGGCTCGGCGCCAAGCAGGACGGCGTGTTGCGCAATCACCAACGCATGCCGGATGGCAGCTTCCGCGACACGGTCGTGTTTTCGATCATCGAATCGGAATGGCTGACCGTGAAACGCCATCTGCAATACAAGCTCGAGCAACCGCGCGCCTGAGCGCCGGAGGACCACCATGCTCATCGATTTCTTCTTTACGCTGCGGCACGCCAAGCTGCCGGTCTCGGTCAAGGAATACCTGACGCTGCTCGAAGGGCTCAAGCAGCAGGTCATCGCGCCGTCGCTCGACGAGTTCTACTTCCTGGCGCGCATGACGCTGGTGAAGGACGAGAAACACTTCGACAAGTTTGACCAGGCGTTCGGCGCCTACTTCAAGGGCGTGGAAGGCGCGGTGGATTGGCGCGCGGACATTCCGCTGGATTGGCTCACCAAGAAGCTGGAGCGCGAGCTGTCGCCCGAGGAAAAGGCCAAGATCGAAGCCATGGGCGGTCTCGACAAGCTCATGGAGCGCCTGAAGGAACTGCTGAACGAGCAGCACGAGCGGCATGAGGGTGGCAGCAAGTGGATAGGCACAGGCGGTACATCGCCGTTCGGGCACGGCGGCTACAACCCGGAGGGCATTCGCATCGGCGGGCCATCGAAGGGCAACCGCACAGCAGTCAAGGTGTGGGAAGCACGTGCCTACAAGGACTACGACGACACCGTCGAACTCGGCACGCGCAACATCAAGGTGGCGCTGCGCCGCCTGCGCAAGTTCGCGCGTGACGGGGCCGATATCGAGCTGGACCTGGACGACACGATCCACTCCACCGCCGCCAAGGCCGGACTGCTCGACATCAAGATGCGCCCCGAGCGGCACAACAACGTCAAGGTGCTGATGCTGATGGACGTGGGCGGCTCGATGGACGACCACATCAAACGCGTGGAAGAACTCTTCTCCGCCGCCAAGACCGAGTTCAAGCACCTCGAGTATTACTACTTCCACAACTGCGTGTACGAATGGCTGTGGAAGAACAACCGGCGCCGCCATGCGGAGCGCTTCTCCACCTGGGACGTCATCCGCAAATACCCGCCCGACTACAAGTTGATCTTCGTGGGCGATGCGACCATGAGCCCGTACGAAATCCTGCAGGCAGGCGGCTCGGTCGAATACAACAACGCCGAAGCCGGCGCCACGTGGCTCAAGCGCCTGATCGAACAGTTTCCAAAGTTCGTCTGGCTGAACCCCGAGCCGGAGGGCCTGTGGGAGTACCGGCAGTCCATCTCAGTCATCAATCAGATCGTGAAGACGCGGATGTATCCGGTGACGATTGCCGGGTTGGAATCGGCGATGCGATTGTTGTCCAAGTAAATGTATTTGGGATGCCGGCCGCGTCGACTTCACCGGTCCGGCAACATGGCGTGGGCGGCCTCGACGATTCGTTGCGCCTCTGCTGAACGCTGCTGAGGCGGCACGCCAAGCTGTTCTGCAACACGCACGGCCAATCCAAGAATTTGAGCCTGATCCGCGGGAGCGGCGAGTTTGCCTTTGACCCGTTGCGAGAAGTTGCGGTCAAGAACGTGCTGCTCTCGCCAGTGGCCAATACCGCTTGGTAGGACCGAATCGATAAAGGCTGCGAAGCGGGCGGTAGGTCCGGCTTCGCTTTGCACACGCCGGGCGATTTCCGCAGGGCCACGGGAACGTGCCTCAAGAACCAGATCGTTCGCCGTAATGCGAGCGTCACGACCCGTCTCCGCATTGAAGCGCAGCGTAGTTTCCAGCCCGGTACGGCGCTTGGCGAAGCGGGCATCGGATGCGAGCACTGCGGACCCGGCGAGCCAGGCATCCATGACGACCGTCCGCTCCGGCTGTTCGGCTGCAGCCGCGTCTGGCACCCGGCCTTCCGCCCAAGTGTGCCCTGCGGCCGGATCACTCACGTAATGCACTTCTTCGCCAGGCGCCAACCGGCGGCTGTGATATACGCTCGTCGTGCTCGTGTGCTCGCCACAGTTTCCTGCGCCGAATACCGACGCCGCCGCGGCGGAAAAAGGCGCCCGCTGCTCGAATGCGTTCCAGGGGACGTTCGCTTTCCGTTCACGTTCCAGCCTGAAAGTACGCGCCGCCTTCGTTCGCCAAGTACTTTCATTGTTGGTTGCACGCACGTCCACGTCGACGTTGCCCCGGCCATGCTTAAGCAACTGGCGGGTTTCGTTCACGCTGGCATTCGCCAACCGGAGGCGGGATATCTCCGACCCAGCCACAGGGCGGCCGTCTACTGCACGTGCAAGCAGGTACACGGCGAGTGACAACTCCGCATCTGAAATCTTGGCGGGCCCGGCCGAAACCCGGGCCGCCCCGCCGGTACGCGAGGCGGGCAGATCCGCAAAGGCTGGGGAACGCGAACGCATCGCCGGTTGCGTTGTCGCTCCCGGCGCCGTGCGGTCTGTGGGGGAGACAGACGATGGCAGCGGTGGGAGACTGCGCGATAGCTCGCCTGTGATTTTCTTATGCATGCCGGACCTCCAATCGGAGGTCGAAGGCTACCGGAGTCGGCCTGTCGATCTGGCCTCTCATGCGAAAGACGGGGTCAGGCGACGAAACTGGATGAAGATGCAGTGCCCTGCGTATTCCTGTTCAGGAGAGTGGTGATTACCTGCCGCGTAATCGACACCATCCACGCCGACATCGAAGATGAAGCCATGCAGCACGGAAGCGCATCACCGTGCCGCAGAGCTTCCCGATTTCGCCACCCCTCTTCGAACGGAGAAACGCCATGACTGCCACCCAACTCGCCGCCAACGACACGCTCGCCGATGCGCTGGTCGATCGTTATATTGCCGCGTGGAACGCGACGGACGCTGCTCAACGCCGCGCGCTCGTCGCGCAGACCTGGACAGAAGGTGCCACGTACGTCGATCCGCTCATGCAAGGCACCGGGCATAGCGGTATCGACGCGCTCATTGCCGGCGTGCAGGCCAAGTTCCCCGGTTTCCGCTTTGCGCGCGACGGCGGCGTGGATGTTGTGCAGGACACGATCCGCTTCCGCTGGACGCTCGGCCCCGAGGGCCAGGCGCTGGTCAAGGGCACCGACTTTGTGCGCATTGAAGATGCCCGCATGCACGCGGTGATCGGCTTCATCGACCAGATGCCCGGCATGGGCGACGCCGCCTGAGCGCGCCACTGCACAAAAAGCAAACGCCCCGAAATGCCGGGGCGTTTTGCATTGAGGCATGCAAAGTTCAGATGGACAGCGCGTCTTCCTGGCCGGCATTGGCACTGCGCAGTCCTTCTGCCCAGCCTTTGGTCGGCAGCTTGAGCGAAGCCTGCAGCGCGGCGGCACGCGCCTGCACGGCTTCCCAACTCACGTGCAGCGGCGGGCCATTGAACGCCAGCGCAATCACGTTGCCGTCGTGCACTTCCGGGAACACCAGCACGCGGTTGTCGAACGCGTCGCAAATGCGCTCGATATTGCGCGGGAAGCTCGTGTGGTCGCCAAACAGGTTGATCGTCATCACGCCCGGCGAGCGCAGCACCTGGCGGCAAGCCTTGTAGAAGGCCGGCGTATCGAGCACGGGGCCGCGCGCGGTGGCGTCATACAGGTCGATCTGCAGTGCATCGACGGTGCCGTGGTGGCTGGCGTCCATCACCCAGTCGTAGGCATCCTGCTCGAGCACGCTCAGGCGCGCGTCGTCAAACGGCATGCCGAACATGCTGCGCGCCGCGACGATCACGGACGGGTTCAACTCCACCGCCGTCACCTGCGCGGGCGCAAGTTGGCGGTGGCAGAACTTGGTCAGCGCAGCAGCACCGAGACCGAGTTGCACAACGTGGAAATCCGGCCGTGCGGCCGGATCGAGAAACAGCAGCCACGCCATCATCTGCTGCGCGTATTCCAGTTCGATGGCATCGGGCTTGGACAAGCGCATGGCGCCCTGCACCCATTCGGTACCAAAGTGCAGATAGCGCACGCCGGCCAGTTCAGAGAACGTGACGGGCGCAAAGCGCGGGGCCATGCGCTTCGGTTCGTCATCGTGGTCCAGGTGGTCGTCCCGCTTGGCGCGTGCGGGGCGGCGCGAGGCGACGGCCTCGATGGATTTACGTTTCAACAGCGTCATAAAGCGGATCAACGGGAAGAAGACTGAGCGGCAGCTGCGCGCTGCAGCCACTCGCGATTGTGGTCTTTGGCATAGCGCGTCCAATGCTTGGCGTCGCGCAGGATCTCTTCAAACAGGGCCTGGGCGCGCTGCTTGTCGGCATCGTTGTTCTGCGCGAGCAGCCATTCGCCGAAGAGGCAACGGGCCGCTGCGTCGTTCGCGCAGGTCAGGGCTTGCTCGAATGCCTGGCGCGTGCTCGGTGCGTTCGTCGCGGCCAATGCGCGTGCGTACAGCAATGTCGGATCAGGCTGCTGGCGCGTCACCCGATGCGCTTCGAACAGTGTGTCGAGCGTGCCCTTGGCAAGTGCCGCATCGCCCGTGGCGAACTGCGCACGGGCCAAGCCCAGCAGCACGGCCGGGTCGCCGGCAAACGGCCCCGTAGCCGCCTGCTCGAAATGCTCGCGCGCCTCTTTGGCATTGCCGGCCTCCAGCAGGGCTTCGCCCAAGCGCAGGCGGTGTTGCACGGTCGGGGCACGATCGAAATCATTGCGCGCCTCGCGCACGGCGCGGTTCGGGTCGATCAGTTGCGTCACCGCGCGGCCGGCGACGCGCGCACCGCGTGAGTGGCGCATCTCGGGCAGATAGATGGCGAAGAAGTACACCACGCTGCCCAGCAATGGAAACGCAAAGAGGATGAACAACCAGTACATGTTCTGGTTGTTGCGCACCACGTGCACCGCAAAAAACAGCGCAACGATGACGTGAAACCCGATTCCGAGAAACGGCATGTGAAGGCCCGATAGTGAAATGCACCGACACCCCCCGCGTCGGCCACGGGCGCGATTGTGACAGATGCGCTGCGGCACCGGTGTGACGCACCCTTAACGTTTGTGCATTGACACCCCCCGAACGCGCATGGAGCCGACCCATCAACAAACGCCGGCGCCTGTCGTCAGGCAGCCGGCGTTGTCTTTCAAACAAGGCGCTTCTTAGGGGCGACCGAGGAAATCCAGCTTGCCGATCTCCACGCCGTTATGGCGTAGCAGCGCATAAGCGGTGGTGATGTGGAAATACAGGTTCGGCAGCACGAAGCCGCGCAGGTAATCGATGCCCGTGAACTGCAGCTCGCGCGTCGGGCTCTTGAGCGTGATCTGGCGATCTTCGCTGCCGGCAAATGCCGCAGGGTCGATGCTGTTGACGAACTCCAGGGTCTTGGCAATGCGCGCCTTCAGCTCTGGAATGGTCGTCTCCACATCCGGGTACGACGGCACCTCATTGCCCGACAGTCGGGCCGCACCGCCCTTGGCCTGGTCACAGGCAATCTGCACCTGCCGCGTGAACGGATGCATGTCCGGCGCCAGACGCGCGCTCATCAGGTTGGCTGGGTCGAACTTCTTCGCTTCTGCGTGGGCAGCCGCCTTGTCGAGCAGGGCCGACAGGTTACCCAGCATGCGGTTCACGGTCGGGACCAGAAACTCGTACATCGAAGGTGTGGTCATGGAAGTGATTTCCTCGGTATCCATCGTTGTGCCCCCCGACGATCTTTTGCACGATCCGTCGGCGCCGCGCTTTCTTGCGCAGGGCACAGTGTAGGCCAGCGATTCGGCCGCTGCATAACGCACCCGCACGCTTCGTCATGAGGCATTTGGCACGAGATTAGTGCGGCGGATCTTCCTGACGTGTGCTGATCGACGGTGCCGCCTGCGTCTCTCGCGTGGCATGGCTATTGCATTGGCAAGGACAGGGCCAACGGCGGCCTCGAACCAACTTGGCACATCGCGATGGCACGCTCCGCAGGGAGCGTTCGGGGCAACGGCGCTCCGAGGCGACACGGCACGACCCGGGCAACCGGTGCGTCGCCAGCTCGCTTCGGAGCGCTTTTTTTTGCCTTCGCGGCTGCGTCAACCTCAACACCACGAGCAAGGCACGACATGAACGCTTCCACCACCCCGGCCCCCACGGCCGATGTGTCCGTCGAGACCATTGGCGAGCTGATCAACCTGTCCGGACGGCAACGCATGCTGTCGCAGCGGATCGTGCTGCAAATGGTGTTGGCCGCGCAGGGGCACGCCGCTGCGCTCGACATCGCGCGCTCATGCCTGGCGACATTCGCGTCGGCACACACCGATCTTGTCGAGGGCAATGCGCGCCTGCCCGGGGCATTCTCGGAAGCGCTGCGTCAGCTGTACTTCGGCAAGCTGCGTGGTGACGCGCGCGTCCGCGAGTTCATCGTTCTGGTCAAAAGCGCCATCGACACCTTGTCGACCAGCACGGCCCAACGCAACCCGTCTCTTGATGCGCTCGTGGCGCAAGCCACGCCCATGCTGGAACTGCTGCAGACCATCACGCAGGCCTATCAAGAAGAGATGCACCTGTGCGAAGTCGCACTGCGCAAACGCCAGGCAGAAATCGCCGCGCACCTCGGACGCATCTCGATGCAGGCCAACATCGTCGCCATGAACGCGCGCGTCTCGGCGGCGCGTGCGGGGCCGTACGGGCGTGAATTCTCCGTCATTACGACGGTGCTCGCAGACATCATTCAGGAGATGGACCAGTTGATCCGCAATGTCGTCGGAACCGACGATGCCTCGCAGCCCGGTGCGGGCGCACGCCGGCCATCGACCCCGGCATCGCGCACGTTCGGGCACATGTCACTGCGTTGATCATGAGACGGAGAACCGCTTGAAACCCTACCTGCAATTCATCCGCTTGCTTGTGTGCTCCGCCCTGCTGTCAGGCCTGGTCGGGAACGCGTGCGCGCAACCGCTGACGATCAACGCGGCCATCAACAAGGCGGGCCGCCAGCGCATGCTGTCGCAGCGCATGGCCAAGGCGTATTGCCAGATCGGCCTGGGCGTGGAGGTCGAACGATCGAAGAAAATTCTCGAGCAGTCCGTCGCGCTCTTCGATCGGCAACTCACGGAATTGAAGGCATTCGCACCCACGCCCGAGATCAAGGACACCTACGCCAAACTTGAACAGACGTGGCTCGTCTACAGGCAGTTGCTGACAGGCAGCGAGCCCAACATCAACAACGCGAAGAAGATCGCCCAAGCCAGCGACGACGTGCTGAAGCTCGCGCAACAGGGCACAGCGCTGCTGGAGAAACAATCGGGCACGCCAACGGGCAAGCTGATCAACGTGGCCGGCCGTCAGCGGATGCTCTCGCAGCGCATTGCCAAGCTGAGCATGTTCCGCGCGTGGGACATTACCTCTGCGCAGATGACCCAGGATCTCGATTCGGCAATGAAGGAATTTACGGCCGCTCAAGCATTCCTGACGTCTGCGCCGCAGAACTCCGGGGCGATCAACAATGCGCTACAACTCGCCAGCACGCAGTGGCTGTTCTTTGCCGAGGCGCTCAAGCAGACAGAAGGCACGCGCGCAGAACAGCTGCGCAACGTTGCGACAACCAGCGAGCGCATTCTTGAGGTGATGGATGACGTAACGGGCCTGTACGAGGGGCTGCCCAGATAGCAGAGCGCTACGACAGCCACTCACGCAGCGCATGCCACGCGGACAACTTTTGGGCGTACGGCACAGCCGCATAAGCCGGGCTGCTGGAAGGGAGCTTGAGGATGGTGTGCCGGTCGCCGATCTCGCCCAACGCCTTCATGCCGATGCGCGCGGCGGTACCGCCGTTGAAGGCGATCACTTTCAGCTCGGGTAATGAAGCAATCAGACCGGCAAGGTCGTTGCCGGCATGGTCGCGGATC
This sequence comes from Ralstonia sp. VS2407, assembly GCF_052950655.1. Taxonomy (NCBI): domain Bacteria; kingdom Pseudomonadati; phylum Pseudomonadota; class Betaproteobacteria; order Burkholderiales; family Burkholderiaceae; genus Ralstonia; species Ralstonia sp. VS2407. Next base: position 347,899 of record NZ_JBRFVG010000001.1, on the reverse strand, counting down.
TTGCTGTCGAGGCTGCCCTCGCGCTTGGCTTCGGCCACCACATCCCAGAGGCCAATGCGATGCGCGAGCAGCGCTTGCAGGCGCGCGGTGTATTCCATGCCTGGCAAGTCCTCGCCGATCACCTCACCGGCGAGGCGCCAGAACTGGTTGTGCTTGTAAGCGTAGTACTGTGATTGCGCAAGCGATGCTTCGCCGGGGAGGCTGCCGAGGATCAGCACGCGCGTGTGCGCGTCGACCACGGGTGGGAAGCACCGCTTGAGCGTCACGCTCGTCGTCAGGCCAGCAGACGGTTCACGCGTTGCACGTAAGCCGCCGGGTCGGTCAGCGCGCCACCTTCAGCCAGCAGTGCCTGATCGAACAACACGTGAATGCGATCCTCGAACGCCGCGCGGTCGGCTTCGTTGCCGGTCACGGTTTCCAGCAGCGCGAGCTTGCGCACGAGCGGGTGCGTCGGGTTCAGCTCCAGCACGGGCTTGCTGTCGGGCGCTTGTTGGCCGGCCTGCTTGAGCAGACGCGCCAGCGTACCGCTGATGTCGCCTTCATCGGCTACCAGGCACGACGGCGAATCGGTCAGGCGATGCGTGATCCGCACGTCCTTGGCCTTGTCGCCCAGCACCGCCTTGGCGCGCTCGACCAGCGGCTTGAATTCGCCTTCCACCTTGGCGTGCTCGGCCTTCTCGGCCTCGTCTTCCAAGGCGCCCAGGTCGAGATCGCCGCGCGCCACCGACACCAGTTCCTTCTCTTCGAACTCGTGCAGGAACGACAGCATCCACTCGTCCACGCGGTCGGTCAGCAGCAGCACTTCCACGCCCTTCTTGCGGAAGATTTCCAGATGCGGGCTCGACTTGGCGGCCGTCCAGTTTTCCGCGGTCACGTAGTAGATCTTGTCCTGGCCTTCCTTCATGCGGCCGATGTAATCCGCCAGCGAGACGGTCTGGGCGCTGTCTTCGTTGTGTGTGGAAGCAAAGCGCAGCAGCTTGGCAATGCGATCCTTGTTGGCGTGGTCTTCGCCGATACCTTCCTTGAGCACCTGGCCGAAGTTCTGCCAGAACGTGGCGTACTTTTCCTTCTCGGCCGCGTCATCCGACTCGGCCATCGATTCGAGCATGCCCAGCACGCGCTTGGTCGAGCCCTCGCGAATTGCTTTTACGTCGCGGCTTTCCTGCAGGATTTCGCGCGAGACGTTCAGCGGCAAGTCAGCCGAATCGATCACGCCCTTCACGAAGCGCTGGTAGCCGGGCAGCAGTTGCTCGGCGTCGTCCATGATGAAGACGCGCTTGACGTAAAGCTTCAGGCCGCTGCGGCGCTCGCGGTCCCACAGGTCGAACGGCGCGTTGGTCGGGATGTACAGCAGTTGCGTGTATTCGCTGCGGCCCTCCACACGGTTGTGCGTCCAGGCGAGCGGCTTGCCATTTTCGTGGGCGATGTGCTGGTAGAACGCGATGTACTGATCGTCCGTCACGTCTGCGCGCGGGCGGGCCCACAGCGCGCTGCCCTGGTTGATGGTTTCCCACTCGTCCTGGGCCACCATCGCTTTCTTCTCTTCGTCCCACGCTTCCTTGCGCATCTGGATCGGCAGGGAGATATGGTCCGAGTACTTCTGCACGACCGACTTGACGCGCCAGGCGGAGAGGAAATCGTCCTCACCCTCGCGCAGGTGCAGCGTGATGGTGGTGCCGCGCTCGCCGCGTTCGATGGTGTCGACGGTGAATTCGCCGTCGCCCGTGCTTTCCCAGCGCACGCCTTCATCGGCGCCCACGCCGGCGCGGCGCGATTCCACCGTCACGCGGTCGGCCACGATAAACGCCGAGTAGAAGCCCACGCCAAACTGACCGATCAGCGCGGCATCCTTCTGCTGGTCGCCTGACAGTTGGCTGAAGAACTCGCGCGTGCCCGAGCGGGCGATGGTGCCGAGGTTGCGGATGGCTTCATCGCGGCTCATGCCGATGCCGTTGTCGGCAATCGTGATGGTGCGCGCGGCGGCATCGAAGCCGATGCGGATGCCAAGCTCGCCGCCGCCTTCCAGCAGCGACGGATTGGCGATGCCCTCAAAGCGCAGCTTGTCCACCGCATCCGACGCATTGGAAACCAGCTCCCGCAGGAAGATTTCCTTGTTGCTGTACAGCGAGTGGATCATCAGATGCAGAAGCTGCTTCACTTCTGCCTGGAAAGCCATCTTCTCGTGCGGTGCGCTCATGGTGTGCATAAAAAGTCTGGAAAGTGGAAAGAGAAGCGGGCTACACCTAGCGCGTGCGCCCGCATGAATTTGTGAGGCTAGATAGGGCGTGGCGCGCAGTTTTCAAGACCCGCGATCGAGCTGCTCCGCCAGGAACCGCAGCATGTCCGGATCGGCGCTGGTCGCGATGTTGAAGCGCATCCACGTCGATGGCATCTGCGACGGCGAAAACAAGCTCCCCGGCGCAAACACATAGCCTTGCTCGTGCCCCGCCCGGGCAATGGCGTTGGTGTCCTGCCCGGTATCGGCCCAGAGGAACATGCCCGCGCCCTGCTGCGCAAACAGCTTCAGGCCCATGCGCTCTAGGTTCCGCTGCACGGCATCGCGCGCACGGTCCAGGCGGCCGCGCACGCGTTCAACGTGCTTGCGATATTGGCCTTCGGTGAGGATCTTGTAGAGCACGCGTTCGTTGATCTCGGGCGTAGCAAACCCTGTCAGCAGCTTGGCATCGGTCAGGTTCTTGGCCAGTTCCGGATGGCAGGCAATGAAACCCACGCGCAAGTTCACCGCCAGCGTTTTGGAAAAGCTGTTCAGGTAAATCACCCGGCGCAACTGATCCAGGCTTGCCAGCCGCGTCGCCTGATAACCGGGCGGTGCAAGATCGCCATAAATGTCGTCTTCAACGATCAGAAAGCCGTACTGCTCAGCCAACCGCAACAACTGGAATGCCTTGGCAGCCGAGAGCGACGTACCGGTCGGGTTGTGCAGGATCGAGTTGATGACCAGCAGCTTGGGGCGACGCGCCTGCACCAACCCTTCCAGCGCGACCAGGTCCGGCCCCTCGGTGGTATAGGGCACACCAATCACCTGCGCACCCTGGGCGGCAAAGCGGCCGAACATCAGAAACCACGCCGGATCGCCCACGAGGACCGTGTCGCCCGGCTGCACATACTGACGCGCAATCAGGTCGAGTGAGGCTGTGATCCCCGAGGTCACCACGATCTGCTCGGGTCGTGCACCAATTTCCAGCTCGGCCAGCCGCGTTTGCAGTTGCTGGCGCAGCGGCAAGAAGCCCTGCGGCGTGCCCAGCGACAGAAATTGGTTGCCGTTCAGTCGCCCCAGCGAGCGCAGCGCGTTGGCGATCAGCTCGCCGTCCAGCCACCCGTTGGGCAAGAAGCCCACACCCGGCGCCTTGCGTGGCTCCGCAGAATGGAACATGTTCCGCAGCAGCCAGGTCACGTCGATCTTGCGTGCGGCGGTCGGCGGCGGCGCGACCGGCTCCTCGGGCAGCAGCGCTTGACGCTCCTTCACGTAGAAGCCCGAACCGCGGCGCGACTCCAGATACCCCTGCGCCACCAGCCGCTCGTACGCCTCCACCACGGTGAACCGCGAAATGCTCTTCTCCTGGGCCAGTTGCCGGATCGACGGCATGCGCATGCCCGCCCGAAACACACGCTCATCAATGCGCATCCGCGCCCATTCGGTGAGCTGATCCACCAGCGTCATTTGCGCCGAAGGAATCGGGTCGGGCAATTGCTCCGCCGCCGGGCGGGCGGCCGCGCGGCGGGCATCCAGGCTGATGATGTGGGAGGTGGGATTCATGACGGGGTAGGCTCAGCGCGCCGAAAACTGTACAGAAAGCGCCACGACAAAGTGTACAGGTACTGTACAGAGGCAGTTCGGTAGGATCAAGGTCAGAATTCCGCCCCCAGCGAATCGGAGACTGCCGCCATGCCAACGTTGAAACGCTTTGACGAAGACGCCTACCGCACCGCTTGCGACGCCACCGTCGTCGCCGTGCATCCGGAAGGGATTGAACTGGACGCCACGGTGTTTTATGCCCGCAGCGGCGGCCAGGCCGGCGACACCGGCACGCTGGTCGGGGCAGATGGGCAAACCATTGCGATTGCCGACACGGTTTACAGCACCGATCGCCAAACCGTTCTCCATGTGCCTGCCGATAGCGCAGACCTCTCGCTGCTCGCGCCCGGCACACCGGTCACGGCCACCATCGACTGGGACCGCCGCCACCGGCTTATGCGGCTGCATACGTGCCTGCACCTGCTGGGTTCGCTGATTCCCGTGCCCGTCACGGGCTGCGGCATCTCGCCGGACGCCGGCCGCATCGACTTCGACCTGCCGGAATCGACGCTCGACCGCGACACGCTCACCACGCAGCTGAATGAACTCATCGGCCGCAACACGCCGGTGCGCATCGACCTGATCACGCCAGAAGAACTGGCCGCCCAGCCCGAACTCGTGCGCACCATCGGCGCGGCGCCGCCGGCAGGCGCCTCGGCCATCCGCATCATCCACATCGATGGCATCGACCGCCAACCGTGCGGCGGCACCCATGTACGGGCCACCGGTGAAATCGGCCGCGTGGTCGTCACCAAGATCGAAAAGAAAAGCCGCCAGAACCGGCGCGTCGCCGTAGCGTTCGCAGATTGAGCCCCCCATGAACAAGTCCGTCGCCCTGCCCGTGGCACCCCTTGACCACGCCGAACGCCGCGGCCTGCTGCTCGGTTTCATCGGCGTGGCCATCTTCAGCCAGACGCTGCCGTTCACGCGCATGGCCGTGGCCGAGCTGGATGCCACCTTCGTGGCGCTGGCGCGGGCGGTGCTGGCGAGCGTGCTGGCGTTGGTGCTCCTCGCCGCCACGGGCGCGTTCTCGGCCGGCAAGCGCCCGCGCGGCAATCAATGGTGGCAACTGGCAGTGACGGCGATGGGTGTAGTGGTGGGCTTTCCGCTGTTCTCGTCGCTGGCGATGCGCGATGTGCCGGCCGCCCATGGCGCCATCATCACCGGCCTGCTGCCGCTTGCGACGGCCATCTTTGCCGCGTGGTTCGGGCGCGAGCGGCCGTCCAGCGGGTTCTGGCTGTGCGCGGTCGTTGGTAGCGTGCTTGTTGTTTCATTTGCGCTGCTGCAAGGTGCGGGCGCCCTGCACCGCGCCGATTGGCTTCTCTTCGCCGCCATGGTGACGGGCGCCCTCGGCTATGCGACCGGCGGCAGGCTCGCACGCGATCTGGGCGGCACGCAGACGATTGCCTGGGCGCTGGTCGTCTCCCTGCCCGTGCTGCTGCCGCTGGTCGGGGCGCTGGCATGGCTGCCGTCCACACATCAGGCCGAGGCGCTGGCGCATGCGTCGTCCCGGGCCTGGATGGGGCTGGCTTATGTATCGGCCTTTTCCATGTTCATCGGCTTCCTGTTCTGGTATTCCGGCCTGGCAGCGGGCGGTGTTGCGCGGGTCGGCCAGATACAATTGCTGCAACCTTTCATGACGTTGATCGGCGGCTGGCTGCTGCTGGGCGAATCGCTCGATGCGCCGACCGTGCTGTTTGCGCTGGCCGTCATTGCCGTGGTCGGCATCGGCCGGCGCACGTCGGTCCGCCGATAGCAACGTCTTCCCTCTTTTGTTGAACACACTTACCAAGGAGTCTTCATGACCGCCTCGCACGACGCCCAGGCCAAGCTCAAGCAACTCGGCATCGAACTGCCCGCCGCCGGCGCCCCCGCTGCCGCCTACGTCATGGCCGCGCAAACCGGCAACCAGGTCTTCCTGTCCGGCCACATCGCCAAGAAAGACGGCAAGCCGTGGGTCGGCAAGCTGGGCGCCGACATGGCCACCGAGCAAGGCAAGGCCGCCGCACGCGCCATCGCCATTGACCTGATGGCCACGCTGAACACGCACCTGGGCGGTGACCTCAGCCGCGTCAAGCGCATCGTCAAGGTCATGAGCCTGGTCAACTCCACGCAGGAGTTCACCGAGCAGCACCTGGTCACCAACGGTGCATCGGAACTGTTCGCCGACGTGTTTGGCGACGCCGGCAAGCACGCCCGCAGCGCCTTCGGTGTCGCGCAGATTCCGTTCGGCGCATGCGTCGAGATCGAGCTGATTGCCGAAGTCGCCTGAGCGATCTGAGCGGCGCTTTTTCCCGCAGTCTCTAAGGTGACGGCCCAATGTTGGATGGGCTGGTTGCCTGCTATTCTTTTCGCTTTGCCCACCCACGGCGCCCGCTCACGAGGTGGGCGCCGCAACACTAGGACCACACCATGGACCACACCGCCTGCACCTTCTCCAGCCGCGCTCAGAAACTGACCAGCTCGGCGATCCGGGAAATCCTCAAGATCACCGAACGTCCTGAGGTCATTTCATTCGCCGGCGGCCTGCCCGCCCCGGTCACCTTCCCGGTCGAAGCGATTCAGGCGGCGTGCGCCCGCATGTTTGCCGACAACCCGCAGGCCTCGCTGCAGTACACGCCCACCGAAGGCCTGTCGGTGCTGCGCGAATGGATTGCCCAGCGTCATGGCACCACCGCCTCGCGCGTGCTGATCACCACGGGCTCACAGCAGGGGCTGGACCTGCTCGGCAAGATCTTCATCGACCCGCAAAGCAAGGTGCTGGTCGAAACGCCGACGTACCTCGGCGCGCTGCAAGCGTTCTCGCTGTTCGAGCCGACCTATACGTCCATCGCCACCGACGACAAGGGCCTGCTGCCCGACGCGTTGACGCCGGAACTGGCAGCCGGCGCGCGCTTCTTCTACACGATCCCGAACTTCCAGAACCCGACCGGCCGCCGCCTGCCGCTGGACCGCCGCCAGGCCCTGGTGGCCCGCGCGAAGGAACTCGGCGTGCTGCTCGTCGAAGACGATCCGTACGGCGAACTCAGCTACACCGGCGACGCCTTGCCCTCGCTGCGCTCGCTCAATCCGGACGGCGTGATCTACATGGGCTCGTTCTCGAAGATCCTGGCACCGGGCATGCGCCTGGGCTACATCATTGCGCCCGAACACATCCACTTCAAACTCGTGCAAGCCAAGCAGGCATCGGATCTGCACACGCCCAGCTTCACGCAGCGCGTGGCGTACGAGGTGCTGAAGACCGGGCTGCTCGACACGCACATCCCGAGCATCCGAACCCTCTACGGCAAGCAATGCGAAGCGATGCTCGACTCGCTCACGCGCCATATGCCGGCCGGCGTGCACTGGAACCGCCCGGAAGGCGGCATGTTCATCTGGGTGGAAGTGCCGGAAGGCATCGACACGATGGCGCTGCTGGAAAAGGCCGTCGCGCGCAGTGTGGCGTTCGTGCCGGGCGCGCCGTTCTATGCCAATGCGCCGCGTCGCAATACCTTGCGGCTGGCGTTCGTGACGGTGGCGCCGGAGCGCATCGAGCAAGGCATTGCCGTGCTGGGCGAGTTGATCCGCGCAGAAATCGCTGCGCTCACGCCCAAGGCCGCCTAAATTACCTAACGATCCATTCCATCCATTTCATTCAAGAAAGGAGCCGTCGTCGATGCTGCGGATCTGGGGAAGACTCTCTTCGGTCAACGTTCAGAAGGTCGTCTGGTGCGCGCATGAGTTATCGCTCGACCATGAGCGCATCGACGTCGGTGGCGCCTTCGGCGGCGTCGACACGCCGGAATTCAAGGCGATGAACCCGAACGGCATGATCCCCGTCATCGAAGACGGCCTGAACGATTCCGGCGATACGCGCTTCGTGCTGTGGGAATCCAACGCCATCGTGCGCTATCTTTCGGCGCGCTACGGCCCGGGCAATCTCTACCCGCTCGAACTCCACGAGCGCGCCGATGCCGACCGCTGGATGGATTGGCAGACCACCTCGTACGGCCCGTCGATGGTCGATGCGTTCCTGCAGCTCGTGCGTACGCCGGAAGACCAGCGCGACGCCGCGCGAATTGAACGCTCGCGCCGGGCCGCGGAGCGCAGCACCGCCATTCTCGAAGCCGTGCTCGCCAAACAACCGTACGTGGCGGGGCAGCGTTTCACCATGGCCGACATTGCCTGCGGCTGTGCCACGCACCGCTGGCTCGGCTTGCCGATGGACCGCCCCGCGCGACCGAACCTCGAGCGCTGGATGGCCGAACTGCGCGACCGGCGCGCCGCGCGCGAAGTCCTGGCGCTGCCCGTGGTCTAAGCCCGCCCGAAACCGATTGCGGTAGCATCACCAACCGCGCACGGCACCCAAGCCGGCGCGGTTTTTTGTTTTCACCGAGGGAAACCCGGATGCCATTGAACCGACCTTCCACCACCGTCGCCACGATCCTCTGGGGCGCGCTTTACCTGGTTGCCGCCATCGTGTCGCACCGGCTGAATGGGCCGGTCGACATGACGGGCTACATCTGGCTGCCGGCAGGCGTAACCATGGCTGCATTCATGCTGCGGCCTTATCGCGAGTGGCCGGGGCTGGGGGCAGCGTTTGCCGTGGCGCAACTGGCGCTGGCCGCCATTGAACACACCAACCCGGCCCACGCGATGCTCTTCGTGCTCGACGAGGCGGGCAGCGCAGCGCTGGCCGTGGCGCTGGTGCGGCTGGCGCGCGTGCCGCTTGAGGGGCTCTATTTCGTGCGCGCGATGCTGGTGGCCGGCGCGGTCAGTGCACTGCTCGGGGCGCTGTTCGGGGCGGCATGGTTTGCGTGGTCGCAAGGCGGCTCATTCGGGCACGTGCTGCGCATCTGGGCGGCGTCGGATTTCCTGGGCGTGCTGATCGTCACGCCGGTGCTCGCGGCATGGTCCCGCTTTCGCGCGTTCCGCTCGGGTGGCACGGACCGCACGGATTTCCTGCTCGGTCTGGCGGCCGCAATTGCGCTGGCGCTGTCGGCGTACGTCATCTTTGACGGCAACAGCGATGCCAAGTTTGGCGACGGCATCGGCTTTGCACTGACGTACGTCCCGCTGTTCTTTGCCGTGGTGGTGGCCCTGCTGTGGGGCGGCCGCGGCGGCTCGATGGCCGTGCTGCTGCTCACGCTGGTGGCGCTCACGCAAACCGCCGAGGGCGACGGCCCGTTCGCCGTGCTCGACCACCACTATGGCCAGTCGCTGCTGGAAGCGCAGCTGTACCTGGGCATTGCCGCGCTGCTGGTGCTGCTGGTGAGCGCGCTCAAGACCACGCGCGAACAGTTGCACGAGCAAAGCGCGCAGTGGCAGAACCGCGTGGAGCTGGCGTTGGCGACGTCGGGCCAGCTCGTCTACACCATCGACCCGGCGAGCGGCCGCATCGACTGGGGCGGCGACGTTGTGCTCGTGTTCGGACACGAACCCGCAAGCATGGCGTCGATCTCCACCGTACTGCAACTGGTGCACCCGGATGACCGCGACGCGCTGCGTGCGCGCTGGCTCGGGGAGACCTCGCTGGACGACGGGGCCGCCATGCCCGCGCGCCGCCAGACGCTGCGCATCACAGCACGCGACGGCACGCTGCACACCGTGGTGGATACCGGTGGCCCGCTGATGGACGCCGTCGGCAACATGGCGCTCGTCACCGGCACCTGGTCGGTCGAGACCGCACTGTGACGACATCGGCGTCCGGCAGCACGGCCGTGCTGCTGATCCATGGTCTGGGCGGTACGGCCTACGACGTGGGCGTGCTACAGAAAGCGCTGCGCAGCGCCGGCGCCGTCACGCACGTGCCAACCTTGCCCGGCCACGGCACGCGCCCCGAAGACCTGATCCACATGCCCGCCGAGGCGTGGCTTGAAACGCTCAAGCAAACGTATGAACGGCTCGCCGCCGAGCATGACACCGTGCATATCGCCGGAATGTGCATGGGTGCGCTGCTGGCGCTGGTGCTGGCGCACCGGGTTCGACATGGCATTGCGCGCCCGCAGGACAGGCTGGCGCTGCTGGCCACGCCGATCCATATCGATGGCTGGTCGACGCCGTGGTATCGGGATCTGCGCTACGTGGTCTATCGCATCCCGGGCATGGCGGCGCGCATGCGCGTGGAAGAGGACGAGCCGTTCGGCATCAAGAACCCGCTATTGCGGCGGATCATTAAAGCCAAGCTCGCACGCGGCGACAGCTTCCACTACCCGTGGGTGCCGCTGGCGTGCATTCGGCAGGTGGACCGGCTGCGACGCTGGGCACTGGCGGGGGCGCCCGACACGCAATGCCAGACGCTGGTGATCCATTCGCGCGAAGACGAGCTCACCAGCCTGCGCTCCGCCGAAACGCTGCAGGCCACCCTGCCCCATGCGCGCAGCGTGGTGCTGGAGAACAGCTACCACATGATCTGCGTAGACAACGACCGCGATCAGGTCGCCGCAGAGGTTCTCGGCTTCTTCGGTTTCGACCCTGCAGCGGCCAGGCGCAAGAGCCCAGCCGCCGCAGATTGATCACGACGCCGATCAGGCGGCCGGCCCTGCGGTCTCGTGCTCGTGCGCCGCGTCCAGCCGGCGCTGCCGCTCGCTGCCCTTGAACACGCGCCGCACCACCACAAAGAACACCGGCACCAGGAACACCGCCAGCACCGTCGCCGTGATGATCCCGCCCAGCACGCCCGTGCCGATGGCACGCTGGCTGGCCGATGCCGCGCCGGTCGCAATTGCCAGCGGCACGACGCCAAACGCAAACGCCAGCGACGTCATCACGATCGGCCGGAAGCGCAGACGCGCGGCCTCCAGCGTGGCTTCTATCAGCCCCATGCCTTGCGCCACCAGATCCTTGGCCACTTCGATGATCAGGATCGCGTTCTTGGCCGACAGGCCGATGGTCGCAATGAGCCCGACCTTGAAATAGATGTCGTTGGGCAGGAAACGCAGCGTGGCACCCAGCAGCGCACCCAGCACCCCCAGCGGCACCACCAGCATGACCGCCAGCGGAATCGACCAGCTTTCGTACAACGCCGCGAGGCACAGAAACACGACGAGGATCGACAACGCAAACAGCGCCGGCGCCTGCGCGCCCGACAGGCGCTCCTCGAACGACTGCCCCGTCCACTCGTAGCCGAAGCCTTCGGGCAGGCCGCGCGCAATCGATGCCATCGCCGCCATCGCATCGCCGGAGCTATGACCGGGCGCGGGCGAGCCAGTGATCGTCATGGCCGGAAAGCCGTTGTAGCGGTCGAGCTTGAGCGGCCCGACGATCCACTTTGTCGTGGTGAACGCGGAGAGCGGCACCATCGCCCCCGCCGCATTGCGCACATGCATCCGGCCGAGCTGCTCGACCGAGACACGCTGCTTGCCGTCGGCCTGCACGATCACACGACGCACCTGGTTGCGGTAGACGAAATCACCCGCGTAGTCGGAGCCGAACATCACGGCCAGCGTGCGGTTGATGTCCTCAATCGACACGCCCATCGACAGCGCCTTCTTGCGGTCCACATCGATCAGCACCTGCGGGGCATCGCCCTGGCCCGCAAATGTGACTTCCGACAGCGCCGGATGCTTGGCGGCTTCGGCCAGCATGCGGTCGCGTGCCTGCGCAAGGCGCTCGTAGCCGGCGCCGCCGCGGTCCTGCAGACGCAGGTCGAAGCCGGGCTTGCTGCCCAGCTCCGGCAGCGCGGGCGAGTTCATCGCCATGACCATCGCGCCCTTGATCTTGCCGAACGCCGCGTTGGCGCGTTCGACCACGGCATCGACGTGCTGGTCAGCGCCCTTGCGTTGCTTCCAGTCCTTGAGCGTCAGGAACAGCATGGCCGCGTTCTGGCCGTTGCCGTACAGGCTGAAGCCCGTGATGGCCAGCGTGGACGCCACCGCCGGCTCCTGCGTCATGAAGTGCTGCTCGGCCTGCTGCACGACCTCGAGCGTCTGCGCCTGCGTAGCGCCGGTCGGGAGCATGACGACGGTCATGAATTCGCCGGTGTCTTCTTCGGGCAGGAAGGCCGTCGGCAGTTGCGTGAACAGCAGCACCACCACGCCGATGACGGCGCCGTACGCAATCAGCGCGCGGCCCGTGCGGTTGAGCAGCTTGGCAACACCGTTCTGATATCGCGACGTCAACCGCGCAAAACCCCGGTTGAATGCGCCGAAGAAGCCCTTGCGCTCGGCACCGTGGCCGGCCCGCACCGGCTTGAGCAGCGTTGCGCAAAGCGCGGGCGTGAGCGTCAGCGCCAGGAATGCCGAGAACACCATCGACACCGCCAGCGACAGCGAAAACTGCCGGTAGATATTGCCCACCGCGCCGCCAAAGAACGCCATCGGCACGAACACCGCCGTCAGAACCAGCGAGATACCCACGATGGCCCCGCTGATCTGCCGCATCGCCTTGGCCGTTGCCTCGCGCGGCGAGAGCCCGTCTTCGTGCATCACGCGTTCGACGTTCTCCACCACCACGATGGCATCGTCGACGAGGATGCCGATGGCCAGCACCAGGCCAAACAACGTCAGCACGTTGATGGAAAAACCCATCGGCAGCATCACCGCAAACGTGCCCAGCAGCGCGATCGGCACCACCAGCGTCGGGATCAGCGTCGCGCGCAGGTTCTGCATGAACAGCATCATCACGAGGAACACCAGCACCACGGCTTCGAGCAGCGTCTTGACCACCTGCTCGATGGCGATGCCGACAAAGCGCGAGCTGTCGTACGCCACCTCGTAGCGCACGCCGGGCGGGAAATGCGCCTGCGCTTCGTCCAGCACCGCACGCACGCGCTTGGCCACACCCACGGCATTGGCGCCGGGGGCGAGCTTGATGCCGATGGTCGTGGCGGGCTTGCCGTTCATGCGCGAGAGGTACAGGTAATCGCTGCCGCCCAGCTCCACGCGCGCCACATCGCGCAGCAGCACCATGCGGCCCTGCGCATCCGCACGCAGGGGAATCTGGCCGAATGCGTCCGGCGTGGTCAGCCCATCGTCGCCGGTCACGCTCGCGTTGATGGGCGCGCTGCCCGGCACCGCTCCGCTGCCGATCTCGCCCACGGTGATGCGCGCGTTGTAGCGGCGCACGGCGTCGCTCAGGTCGCCGGCGGTCAGGCCCAATGCGGTCAGCTTGTCGGCATCGGGCCAGATGCGCATGGCGTATTCCGCGTCGAACAACTGCGCGGTGCCCACGCCCGGCACGCGGCGCAACTGCGGAATCAGATCAGACGACGCGAGGTCGCCCAGGTCGATGCCGTCGAAGCGCCCGCGCTCGGCCGTCAGCGACAGATACATCATGTAGTTCTCGGCCGCCTTCTCGATGCGGATGCCGTTGCGGCGCACGACCTCGGGCAGGCGTTCTTCGACGATCTTCAGCCGGTTCTGCACCTCCACCGCCGCAAGATCGGGGCTCGTGCCCTGCGTGAACGCGAGGTTGATCGACACATTGCCCGCCGCATCCGACGACGACGACATGTACAGCAGCCCCGGCGCACCGTTCATCTCGCGCTCGATGATGGCGGTGACGGCACTCTCCACCGTGCGCGCGGACGCGCCCGGATAGTTGGCCGAGATGCTGACATTGGGCGGCGCAATGTTCGGATACTGCGCCACCGGCAGCTTGGGCAACGCGAGCACGCCGGCCAGGATGATGGCCAGCGCAATCACCCAGGCAAAGACCGGGCGGTCGATAAAGAAGCGCGCCATGGTCAGCCCTTCTTCGGCTTCGTGTCAGCACTCGGGGCGGTGGGCACAGGCTTGACCGCCATGCCCGCTTCCAGTGTCTGCATGCCTGGAATGGCAACACGCTCCCCTCCGGACAGGCCGCCCGTCACCAGCCATTGATCGCCAGCCAACGTTTGCGCAGCAACGGATCGAGCCGCCAGCGTGTTGTCTGCCTGCACCACAAACACCGTCGCGCCATGACGATCACGGTGCAACGCGCCCTTCGGAATGGTCACAGCGCCCTGCTGCACGGCGTGCGAGAGCTTCACGCGCACGTACATGCCGGGCAGCAGCAGGCCATCGGGGTTGGGCAGCACGGCGCGCATCGAGACGTTGTCGGTCGCACGATCCACCGCCAGATCCGAGAACAGCAGCTTGCCCGGGCGCTCGTACGCCACGCCATCGCTCAGGATGACTTGAACGCCGACGTCCTGACCGCTCAATGCAGCGGCTTGGCCCTTCTTCTGCGCGCGCTGCAAGGCCAGGACCTCGGCAGCGGGCTGAGCAAAGTCGACATAGATCGGGTCGATCTGCTCGACCGTGGTGAGCGGCGTGGCAGCGTCTTCCTTGACCAGCGCGCCTTCGGTCACCTGTGCGCGGCGCGAGCGGCCACCAATCGGGGCGGTGACGGTGGCATAGCCCAGGCGCAGTTGCGCGGTTTCCAGCGCAGCGCGGCCGGACACCACGTCCGCTGCGGCCTGACGTTCGGCGGCTTGCGCTTCAGCGTATTCCAGCTCGCTCACGGCGCGCGTGGCGGCCAGGCCCTTGTAGCGCGCAGCCTTGTCGCGGGCGATGGCGAGTTGCGCCTGCGCGCGGGCGAGCGCACCTTGTGCGGCGTCCACCTGCGCCTTGAGCGGTGCCGGGTCGATTCGGAACAGCACCTGTCCGGCCTTGACCACCTGCCCTTCTTCGTAGGCGCGCTTGAGGACGATGCCGTCGACGCGCGCACGCACTTGCGCCGTGCGATACGGCTCCAGGCGGCCGGGCAGTTCGGTCACCAGCGGCGCATCGGAGCGTTGTGCAACGGCAAACTCGACCTCCGGCGGACCAGCGGGCCTCGCGGCTTCATCAGCATGCTTGCCGCACGCCTGCAACACAGCCAACGCGCACGCGCACAGCAACCACCGGGACGAACGGGAACGACAGAACAACACGCAGAACATCATGGGAAAGGGGGCTGGGCGCGACCGCGCCCGAGGTCTTGAAAAAGCGAAGCGGAAGGCTAGCACGCACATCCGCCGCAAGCTGATCGATTGATTTTTCAATCTGATCAAGACCTTACGAAGCAGGCACTGCCCGCGCGTGCAGGCAGGTGCCCTCCCGCTTGATGCTGTTTCAGAAGACGCGGCCGAGCTGCAGGTACACGTTCCACACGCCCTGCGGCGCCACCGCAAAACCGAAATACAGCGGCCCGATCGGGCTGTTGCCGCCCACGAATACGCTGCCGCTCTTCAGGTAAGGACCCCGCCCGAAGTTGTTGCGCAACTGCCAGACGTTGCCGGCTTCCGCGCTGGCGCCGAACACCGGCGCGCGCAGGCCGAGCAGATCGTCGATACGAAGGTCGTACAGATAGGTCAGGCGCCCGTACAGCATGTACTGGCCGTTGAACTGATCCTGCGCATAGGCCGAGAGATGCTGGAAGCCACCCAGGAAGAAGCCCTCGTTGGCGCCGTTGCCCGTGTTGCCGCCGTTCTCGCGCGTCGGACTGTTGACGCCAAACAGGCCCGCCCCTTCCAACGCCACATTGAACGTGTGGCGGCCGTGGCTCGTCGCCCATAGGCTCTTGGCCTGGGCGGTGTTGAACTTCTTGTCGAGCGAACCGAAGCCCGCCTCCACGCTGCTGTAAAAGTAGTAGCCGCTGCGCGGAAACAGCGGATCGTCGAGCTGGTCCAGCGTGAGCTGGGCGCGAAAGGCCGGCTGCTGGGCGCGCAAGGTGTCTAAGGCCGTCGCATCCACGATATTCCCGGACTCGTCCGCGATCAGCTCCAGGTAATTGAACGTCGCTGCCTTCCTGACGTAGTTCACGCCCAGGCGCAGTTCACCCTTGCGACCCAACGGGATGCCCAGGTCAACGCCGGCGCGCGCCGTCTCGATGGTCAGGTTGTTGAACGGCTTGGCGTCCCGGGTAGGCGGCTGATCGTCAAAGTAGAGATCCGATCTGCGGCGCGAGTACTCGGCATACGGCGCCACGTAGAACCCGCGCGCCTGCCACAGCGGCTGTCGCAACTCGGTATGGATGCTCGCCCGGTTGCTGCCGAGCACGATGTCATTGCGCCACTCCAGCCCGCTCTGCGTGAGCCACGGATACCGGTGGCCGAGGTTGACGTTGAACGCGCCACGCCCGTCGAAGTTGGTCGACATGCCCAGCCCGAACAGGAAGAACTGGTTGCCCCACGACTTTTCATGCGCGTCGATCTTCAGCGTATGCACGCCGTTCTCCTCCACCAACTGCTGCGTGACGGTTTCGAAGTCGCCCGTGGTGGCCAGCGCTGACAGCTCGCGGTTGAGCGCCTCGGCGTCATACGCATCGCCTTCGC
Organism: Ralstonia sp. VS2407; assembly: GCF_052950655.1. Lineage (NCBI taxonomy): Bacteria > Pseudomonadati > Pseudomonadota > Betaproteobacteria > Burkholderiales > Burkholderiaceae > Ralstonia > Ralstonia sp. VS2407. Next base: position 331,865 of record NZ_JBRFVG010000001.1, on the reverse strand, counting down.
GCACCTTGATCAACTGGCGCACACGTGCCGGCGGCACCCGGCCGCTGGTGGTCACATCAATAGCGTCGATGCGTGCGCCTGCCACCAGCGTGCCTTGCGGCTCATGGGCAGCGCGGTACGCGGCATACGCCTGCGGCGACAGCGACAACGCCGCGAGCTTGGTCTCAACGGCCTGCGCCGCGCGCTCGCCCTGCCGCACGCCCTGCGGGCCCTTGGCGAAATCAGTAAACGAAAGCTCCGAGAGCTGCGGCTCGATCAACACATCCTTGCCGCGCAGCAGCGCCTTTTGCGCCCGCACGTTCTGGCCGACGAGGATGGTGATCATCTGCTGCGTCACCGCCGCTGGCGAGGCGAGGTCTTCCGGCCGCTGCAAGTCCGACCCGATGTTGACGGCGATGATGATGTCAGCCCCCATGTCGCGCGCGAGCTGCACGGGCAGGTTGCTCACCAGGCCGCCATCCACCAGCGTGCGGCCGCCCACTTCGATGGGTGCGAACAGACCCGGCACCGCCATGCTGGCCCGCATGGCCAGCGGCAGCGAGCCGTGGTCGAGAATCACCCCGTCGCCCGTGGCCAGATCCGTCGCCATGGCCTTGAACGGAATCGGCAGGCGCGAGAACGCGATGTTGTCTGGCCACTCCGCTGTCCAGTTCTTGAGCAGCGCGAGCAGGCGGTTGCCCTGCACCAGCCCGGCGGGCAGCTTGAGCTTGCCGTCGCCATAGCCGGCGGACAAGCCGATCGGATACTGGAAATCATCCTCGCGCAGCGACTGCGGCAGCTTGGCGCGATCGTTGCGGTCGAAGGCGATGTCGCTCAGGTCGACCTGCGAGAGCTTCTGCTCCAGCGCATCCGCACGCATGCCGCTGGCGTACAGCCCGCCCACCACGGCGCCCATGCTCGTCGCGGCAATCACATCCACGGGAATGCGCATGCGCTCCAGCATCTTGAGCACGCCAATATGCGCATAGCCGCGCGCCCCGCCGCCCGAGAGCACCAGGCCGATACGCGGCCGCGTCGATTCGGTGTTCGCCTGCGCGGGCGCTGCCGCGGTCTGGCCATGCACGGCGGGTGACAGCGTCGCCAGTGCCACAAACGCGGTGAGCACGGCGGCAGCCCATCGGGAGCCGCGTCGGCGAATCGGAAAGGCCGTCAGAGAAGCCATGGATAGGGGGCGAAATGGGGTGGTGGTCTGCGTTGCAGGCGCAATGATTCCACAACCCGGATTTACCCGGTGCGATTGCGTGCGCCGCGTCAACCCTCGCCCCGCAGCCGATGAATACTTTTCAGGGCGAAAGTGACAGAATATTGCGGTGGCCCGGACACGCTTGTTCCTACAATCCGCGTTCGCCCCTGCGAAAAAGGGGCAGCAGAAGACGTTCGGTATCGAGAAGAACCGAAACGCCCAAACAGGAGGAGATCAAGATGTGGAATCAAGTCTATGACCCGCTCGGCAGCGCCGTGTGGTCAACCTTAGCGGCCGGGATACCGGTTGCCGTGCTGCTGTGCTCGCTGGCGTTCTTCCACATGCAGGCCCATCTGGCGGCCGGGTTGGCGCTGATTGTCGGGGTGGGGATCGCCTCGTTCGTGTTCGGCATGCCGACCGCAATGGCCGGCAAGGCAGCAGGCCTGGGCATCATTTCAGGCCTGTTCCCGATTGGCTGGATCGTCCTGAACATCATCTTCCTGCACCGGCTCACCACCTTGAACGGGTCGTTCAAGGTCTTACAGAGCTCGATTTCCGGCATTACCGAAGACCGCCGCCTGCAACTGCTGCTGGTGGCGTTCAGCTTTGGTGCCTTCTTTGAGGGCGCAGCGGGCTTCGGCACGCCGGTGGCTGTCACGGGCGCCATCCTGATCGGCCTGGGCTTCTCGCCGCTGGCCGCCTCTGGCCTGGCCCTGATCGCCAACACCGCCCCGGTGGCCTACGGTGCACTGGGCGCGCCGCTTATCGGGCTGGCCTCGGTCACGGGGCTGGACTTGCTGAAGCTGTCGGCCATGGTTGGCCGCCAGTTGCCGTTCTTCTCGGTGCTGGTGCCGTTCTGGCTGATCTGGGCGTTCGCGGGCTTCCGCGGCATGCTGCAAATCTGGCCGGCGATCCTGGTGGCGGGCGTGTCGTTTGCCATTCCGCAGTTCCTGGTATCGAACTTCCACGGCCCGTGGCTGGTGGACGTGATTGCGGCGCTGGTGTCGATGGGCACGCTCACGCTGTTCCTGAAGGTATGGAAGCCCAAGACGATCTGGACCTCGACCGCCCTGCGCAACCGCGAGGACAACTCCAGCGTCGATCCCGAAGCGGCCGCCGAGGCGCGTGCCGCTACCAGCGCTGAGGCCAATACCAAGATCACGCGCGTGCAGGCCTGGCTGCCGTGGGTGATCCTGACCGTGTTTGTGTTCATCTGGGGCATTCCGCAGTTCAAGGCGTTTGCCGACGGTCTGTGGCAGTTCAAGTTCCCGATCCCCGGCCTGGACAAGATGGTGCTCAAGGGCCCGCCGGTGGTCGCGAAGGAGACCGCCGAAGGCGCGGTGTTCCTCTTCAATGTGCTGTCGATGGCGGGCACGGGCATCCTGGTCTCGGCCATCGTGGGCGGCCTGCTGATGGGCTACTCGGTGCCGCGCATGGTCAAGGAATACTGGAACACCATCAAGCTCACGCGCTATTCGCTGCTGACCATCTGCGCGATGTTCGGCATCGGCTATCTCACCCGCTATTCGGGTCTGGACGCAACGCTGGGCCTGGCCTTCGCCCACACCGGCGTGCTGTACCCGCTGTTCGGCACGATGCTGGGCTGGCTGGGCGTGGCGCTCACGGGGTCGGACACGGCCTCGAACGTGCTGTTCGGCGGCCTGCAGAAGACCACGGCCACGCAACTCGGCTTGTCGCCAATCCTCATGGCGGCAGCCAACAGCTCGGGCGGCGTGATGGGCAAGATGATCGATGCGCAGTCCATCGTCGTGGCCTCCACCGCCACCAAGTGGTACGGCCACGAGGGCGACATCCTGCGCTACGTGTTCTTCCACTCGCTGGCGCTGGCCTTCCTGGTGGGCCTGATGATCACCCTGCAGGCTTACGTGGAGCCGTTCACGCGGATTGTGGTGCACTGAGCGCCCTCGCCCGGATAAACAAGAAAGCCGCTCAACCGAGCGGCTTTTTTCATGGCGCGATGCGTCTCGCGGACAGCCCGGGGCCTCCCGCCGATCACGGCTGACGCTCTGAACCCCAATCGCCGAGCAAAAACCCTCACACGCCGAGCTCTGAACTCCACCTGTCGAGCAAAAAGCCTCGCGCGCCGAGCTCTGAACTCCACCCGCCGAGCAAAAAGCCTCGCGCGTCGAGCTCTGAACTCCACCCGCCGAGCAAAAAGCCTCGCGCGCCGAGCTCTGAGCTCCAATCGCCGAGCAAAAAGCCTCGCGCGCCGAGCTCTGAGCTCCAACCGCCGAGCAAAAAGCCTCACGCGCCGAGCTCTGAGCTCGACCTGTCGAGCAAAAAGCTCCACTCGCCGAGCCCTGGACTCCGTAAGCCACCCCACCAACAAGGGCGCTTTCACGCGCGTATCATGGGCGGCTCTTCCGCGCACGTCCCGCCCTGGGGCGTCGGTCACCTCTTCCCCCCCCCGACCCGACATGCTGCTGCGCCGCCTGGAAAAGCTCATCGATCCGTTCCGCCCGCTGCCTGACACCCAGCCTCCGGCCAATGTCTGGCGCTTCTACGCCTACTTCCTGCGCGAAGTGCGCGGCGTGTTCGCGTTCCTGCTCGTCGTCGGGTTGCTGGGTGCGCTGATTGAAGTCGCGCTGTTCGACTTCCTCGGCCGCATCGTCGACATGATCCAGGCGACACCTGGCCCGGCGTTCTTCGGCCGCCACCGCAACGAGCTGCTGTGGATGGCCTTTGTGGCGCTGATCGCGCGGCCGGTCATCTTCGGCTTGCACGACGTGCTTGTGCATCAGGTCATCAACCCGAACCTGTCGAACCTGATCCGCTGGCAGAACCACCGCTACGTGCTCAAGCAGAGCCTGACGTTCTTCCAGAACGACTTTGCGGGCCGCATTGCCCAGCGCATCATGCAGACCGGTTTCTCACTGCGCGATTCCGCGGTGCAGTCCGTGGATGCGCTCTGGCATGTCGTGATCTACGCGATCAGTGCGATCGTGCTGTTTGCCCGGGCCGACTGGTGGCTCGTGGTGCCGCTGCTGGTGTGGATTGGCTGCTACATCGCGGCCCTGAGCTATTTCGTGCCGCGCGTGAAGGCGCGATCGGTCATCGCCACGGAGTCGCGCTCCAAGCTGATGGGCCGCATCGTTGACGGCTACACCAACATCACCACGCTCAAGCTGTTCGCGCATACGCAACATGAAGAAAGCTATGCGCGCGACGCCATGGCCGAGCAGACGGACAAAACGCGCCTGTCCGGCCGCATGATCAGCGGCATGGATTTCACCATCACGGCCATGAACGGCCTGCTGATCGTTGGCACGTCGGCGCTCGCGCTGTGGCTGTGGAGCGAGGGCCGTGTGAGCGCCGGCACCATCGCGCTGACCACGGGGCTGGTGATCCGCATCAACAACATGTCGGGCTGGATCATGTGGGTGGTCAACGGCATCTTTGAAAACGTCGGGCAGGTGCAGGACGGCATGCAGACCATCGCGCTGCCGCGCGCCGTGATCGACCAGCCCGATGCCAAACCGCTGCACGTAACGCGGGGCGAAGTGCGCTTCGAGCACGTTGGCTTTCACTACGGCAAGGGCAGCGGCGTGATCGAAGGGCTGGACTTGGTGGTGCGCCCCGGTGAGCGCATCGGCCTGGTCGGCCCGTCGGGCGCGGGCAAATCGACGCTGGTCAACCTGCTGCTGCGCCTGTACGACGTGGAGCGCGGCCGCATTCTCGTCGACGGTCAGGACATTGCGGCCGTGACGCAAGAGAGCCTGCGCGAGCAGATCGGCATGGTCACGCAGGACACATCGCTGCTGCACCGGTCCATTCGCGACAACCTGCGCTACGGCAAACCCGACAGCACCGAGGCGGAGCTGATGCAAGCCGTGCGCCGTGCGCGCGCCGACGAGTTCATCCCGCAGCTATCCGATGTGCAGGGGCGACGCGGCTTTGACGCGCTGGTCGGTGAGCGCGGGGTGAAGCTGTCGGGCGGTCAGCGACAGCGCATTGCGATTGCGCGTGTGCTGCTCAAGGACGCGCCGATCCTGATCCTGGACGAAGCCACGTCAGCGCTGGATTCGGAAGTGGAAGCGGCCATCCAGGAGAGTCTGGAAACGCTGATGCAGGGCAAGACCGTGATTGCCATTGCGCACCGGCTTTCGACCATCGCACGCATGGACCGGCTGGTGGTGCTCGACGGCGGCCGCATTGTCGAGAGCGGCACGCACGCAGAGCTGCTGGAACACGGCGGCCTGTATGCGCGGCTGTGGGCGCATCAGACCGGCGGTTTCGTGGGAGTGGACTGAGCGTTACGACAGGCGGCGGCCGAGCGTCTCGGGCACCATCGCCAGCCCGATCAGAGAGACAAGGCCGCAGCCGATCACGTAGAACGCCGGTGCGTTGGCGTTGCCCGTGAGGTGGATCAGCTCGGTCGAGAAGAACTGCGCAAAGCCGCCGAAGATGGCAATGGCCACGCAGTAGGCAATCGACAGCCCCGTCGCGCGCAGTCGCTGCGGCAGCACCTCGCTCACCAGCACCATCGAGGCCGGCGAGGTCATCGACATCGGCACCGACAGGCAGCCGACCACGATCAGCAACCGGGCAAGCGATGGGTCTGCGTTGATGAGCGCGAAGGCCGGATAGATCATCGCCAGCAGCGCAACACGCGACCACAGCACGACCTTGCGGCGCCCGACGCGGTCGGCCAGCCGGCCCGCGAACGGCGACAGCACCACCTGCACCAGCGCGGCAATGCACGCCGCCCAGATGCCCAGCGACAGCGGCATGTGCAGCATGCTCACGGCATAGTTGCTGAGGTAGTAGACGATGATGTACGTGGACGAGGCCACGCCGATCATCAGCAGGATGCTGGCGACCAGCGCACGACGGTGTTCGCGCAGGAGCGGCAGCGTGGCGTCGGCTTCGCGCGTGCTGGGCGGTGCGGCAGTTTCCTCCAGACGGCGGCGGATGATCAGGCCGACCGGGATGACGAGAATGCCGATCACGAACGCCAGGCGCCAGCCCCACGACTCCAGCGCCGCAGGCGCCAGCACGTTGCTCAGCAGCAGGCCGACCAGCGCACCGAACAGCGCGGCCAGCCCCTGGCTGAACGGTTGCCAGCTCGTATAGAAGCCCCGCGAGCGGTCATCGGCGTATTCGAGCAGCAGCGCAGTCGAAGCGCCCATTTCGCCGCCGATGGCAAAGCCCTGCACAAGCCGCGCCAGCACGACGAGCATGGGCGCGAGGATGCCGATCTGGGCGTAGGTGGGCGTGACGACGAATACGAGCGACGACAAACCCATCAGCCACAGCGTGAGCGCCACGGCCGGCTTGCGCCCCGCGCGGTCGGCGTACATGCCGATCAGCAGACCGCCGAGCGGACGCATCAGGAAACCCACGCCAAACGTGGCGAACGACATCAGCAACTGGCCGGTCGCGTTGCCGACGGGAAAGTACAGCCGGCCGATCAGCGTGGCGAAGAAGCTGTAGACCACGAAGTCATAGAACTCCAGGCCGTTGCCGATGGTAATGGCGGCAATGGCGCGCGTGCGCGAGAGCGGTTGCGCGTGGACGGTCGCCTGCGCGCCGGCGCGGCCGGCGTACGACGGCGCTGAGGTGTGGTTCGACATGGGGTGTCTCCGGAACTCGTCTTTTTGTTTGCGGGCGGGCCGCGCTTACGCCCCGCTGGCCTCTTCAGCCAGCACGGCTGCGGCGTTGGGCTTCACGCGCAGATACCACGCTGCCGACATGAGCAGCACCCAGCCTGCGCCAACGTACAGCGCCACCCGGGTGTCTTCGATGTAGCCCAGCACGCCGATCACGAACAGCATGAACGCGATGGCAAGGGCCGGCCCCACGGGCCACAGCGGCACCTTGAACTTGAGCGCACGCACTTCTTCGGCCGACAGGCGACGGCGCATCGCCACCTGCGAGAGCAGGATCATCAGCCAGACCCACACGGTGGCGAACGTGGCAATCGACGCGATGATCACGAAGACGTTCTCGGGAATCAGGTAGTTCAGCACCACGCCGCACAGCAGTGCGCCGGCCATGAACAGCACCGTCACCCAGGGCACACCGTGACGCGACGTGGCCGCAAAGATGCGCGGTGCCTGGCCCTGTTCGGCCATGCCGTACATCATCCGGCCCGCGCCGAAGATGTTGCTGTTGATGGCCGAGATGGCTGCCGAGATGACGATGAGGTTGAGGATTGCCGCCGCAGACCGGATGCCCAGCCCGGAGAAGATCTGCACGAACGGGCTGCCCTGGCCGTCGATGCCTGTCCACGGGAAGATCGCCATCAGCACGCACATGGTCAGCACGTAGAACAGCAGGATGCGTGCGGGCACAGCGTTGATGGCCTTGGGGATGACCTTGTCGGGGTTCTGCGCCTCGCCGCCGGTGATGCCGATGATCTCGACGCCGCCATACGCGAACATCACCACGGCAAACGACGCCACGAGGCCGCCCACGCCGTGCGGCAGGAAACCGCCGTGCGACCAGAGATTGCTCAGGCCCGACGCGTGCTCGCCGTTCATCTTCACGCCAAGGAACAGGATGACGGTGCCGCCGACGATCATGGCGCCGATCGCCACGATCTTGATGAGCGCGAGCCAGAATTCCATCTCGCCGAACACCTTGACGTTGCAGAGGTTCAGGCCGCAGATGAGCATGACGATGCCGAGCACCCAGATCCATTGCGGCACCTCGGGAAACCAGAAGCCCATGTAGATGCCGAAGGCGGTCACGTCGGCCAGGCAGACGATTACCATCTCGAGGATGTACGTCCAGCCGGTGAGAAAGCCGGCGAGCGGGCCGAGGTTGTCGCGCGCATAGCGCCCGAACGAGCCGGAAACCGGCTGGCGCACCGCCATCTCGCCGAGCGCGCGCATGACCATATAGACGGCCGCGCCGCCGATGACGTACGCGAGGATCACGGCCGGTCCGGCCAGCTGGATGGCCGAAGCGGAGCCATAGAAAAGGCCCGTGCCGATGGCCGAACCGAGCGCGAGAAAGCGGATATGCCGCGCGCGCAGGTTGCGTTGAAGGTGTTCCAAACTGTCTCCTCTTTATGTCGGCGAGGTTGCCTGCGAGGCCGGTCCAGGCTGGACGCATGGCTCGGTGGGATGCGAATACATATACAGACAACATCACGTATCCATATATGTTGTTGTATATACATTATGGATGGCATTGGGGTATTCCCGAAGAACAGTCCCGCCCATGTGCGGCAGCGCGCCCAAAGAAAAAGGCGGACATGTGTCCGCCTTGAATTTCGCTGGCCGTGCGGTACGAGCGCTATACCCAGCCCATACCGCCGACCAATGCCCCCAGCCCCACCAGCACCAGCGGGTGGACGCGGGTGAAGGAACACACCACGACCGTCGCCACAGTCAGCGCGACGGTGCTGAAGCTGCTGTCTGCGCCGCGCGCCAGCACCCAGCCGGTGGAGAACAGCAGGCCGATCGTCAGTGGTGCAAGGCCACGGCGGACCAGCGCAATCCAGCGCGCATCGGGCTTGCGGTCCATGACGCGCGCGATGACGGCGGCGATCACGCACGACGGCCCGCAGATGCCAACCATCGAGGCAATCGCCCCACCCAGACCCGCCGCCTGCCAGCCGAACAATTCCACAAACAACACGTTGGGCCCGGGTGCCGCCTGGGAAATGGCATACATGGCGCTCAACTGCTCGCTCGTCATGTAGTGCCGCGTGTCGACCAGGAAACGATGCATGTCGGGCAGCGTCGAGCTGGCCCCGCCAATGGAGAGAAACGACAGCACGAGAAAGTGCCAGAACAGGTCGAAGACGGTGGTGAGGTAGGTCATCGCATCGCCCTCCATTCGAGCAGGAGGGCAAGCGGTATCAGCACCAGCATCACGGGAAGCAGCGGCCACTGCAGCACGCCGATGGTGAGGACGACCGCCAGACCGATGCCGACGGCACGCCAGGTGCGCGACTGGCCCTGCGCCAGCTTGACCGCCGTTGAGAGCACCAGCCCCGCCGCCACCGCCGCCATGCCCTTGAGCAGGTTCTGCACCAAAGGCAGCGCGCTGAATTGGTCGTACAGCATGACGATCAACAGCAGCAGCACGGCAGGCGTGAGCACAAGGCCGCCCATTGCTGCCGCGGCGCCACGCACGCCGTGATACCGATAGCCGAGCATCACGGAAAGGTTGACCACATTCGGACCGGGCAACACCTGCCCGAGACTCAGCAGCTCGGCAAACTCGGTATTGGAGAGCCAGCGGTTGCGATCCACAATGCCGGCGCGCGCAAAGGGCAGCACGCCGCCAAAGCCCGACAGCCCCATGCGCGCAAACTCTGTGAAGAGCTTGCGGCACGAGGGAACGTTTGCGTCTGTCGCCGAAACCGCGTCAGGCGGGGCGTGCGGATCGCTCATCGGATCAGGCGGCTGCCGGTGCCGGTTTTGGCAGGGAGAGCTTCGGATCGCGCAGCTTGGGCTCCAGCGTCTTGCCCTTGCGTGCGCGCTTGCCTGCGTACGGCTCTTGCGCGCGTGTCGTCAGGGTCTGTTCGACCGCCTTGCCGCCGCGCGGGCCGTTGCCCGAGAGCACGAAGCCTGCTGCACCGAAGGCCAGCGCCTGGAGCAGCGTTTCGTTCTTCTCCAGCTCCATCAGGATCACGCCGCGGCCACCGCTGGCGAGCGTCTTCAACTCGCTGATCTGGAACAGCAGCATGCGGCCGCCTTCGGACAGGCACGCCACGCCATAAGCGTCAGCCGGCACCGGCGCCGGTTTGTTCGGTTGATCGCCTTCGTCCAGCGTCAGGAACGCCTTGCCGGCCTTCTGGCGGCCGACCATGTCGCCCACCTTGGCCAGGAAGCCGTTGCCGCCGCGCGTGGAAATCACCAGATTCTGTTCGGCGTGGCCCGCGAACGTGTGGGCGATGTGCGTGCCGGGCGCGAGTTCGATCAGCGTCGTCAGCGGCACACCATCGCCACGGCCGCCCGGCAGGTTGGCCACGGCCACGGAATAGACGCGGCCCGTGCCCTTGTCGTCGCGCGTGCCGAAGATCAGCAGCGCATCAGTGGTGCGGCATTCAAACGTGTCGTACAGCGTGTCGCCTGCCTTGAAGCCGAATTGCGTGGCGTCGTGGCCATGGCCCTGGCGCGTGCGTACCCAGCCCTTCTGCGAGACGATCACCGTGACGGGTTCATCGACGACCTTCACTTCAGCAGCGGCGCGGCGCTCTTCCTGGATGAAGGTGCGGCGGTCGTCGCCGTATTGCTTCGCGTCGGTCTCGATCTCCTTGATGATGCGACGGCGCATCATGGTCTCGGACTTCAGCAGCACGTCCAGCTCGCCCTGCTCTTCGCGCAGGTTCTTCAGCTCCTGCTCGATCTTGATGGCCTCCAGGCGGGCCAACTGGCGCAGGCGGATCTCCAGGATGTCTTCGGCCTGGCGGTCGCTCAGGTTGAAGACCTGGATCAGCGCCGCCTTGGGTTCCTCGCTCTCGCGGATGATGCGGATGACGTCCTCGATGCGCAGCAGCACCAGTTGCCGGCCTTCGAGGATGTGGATGCGGTCTTCCACCTTGCCCAGACGATGGCGCGTGCGGCGCGTGACGGTGGCAAAGCGGTAGGTAATCCACTCGCGCAGGATCTCGGCCAGGCCCTTCTGGCGCGGCCGGCCATCGGCGCCGATCATCACCAGGTTGATGGCCGCACCCGACTCCAGCGACGTATGCGCCAGCAGCGTGTTGGCAAATTCCTGCTGGTCGATGTTCTTGCTCTTGGGCTCGAACACGAGGCGCACCGGGGCATCCTTGCCGGACTCGTCGCGCACGGCGTCGAGCAACCCCAGCATGGTCTGCTTCATGGTGAGCTGATCCGGCGACAGCGACTTCTTGCCCGTGCGCACCTTCGGGTTCGTCAGCTCTTCAATCTCTTCCAGCACCTTTTGCGATGAGGTGTTGGGCGGCAGTTCGTTCACCACGAGCTGCCACTGGCCGCGCGCGAGTTCTTCGATCTTCCAGCGCGCACGCACCTTCAGGCTGCCGCGACCGCTCTCATACACCTGCGCAATGTCGGCTGCAGACGAGATGATCTGCCCGCCGCCCGGGAAATCCGGACCCGGCATGTACTGCATCAGGTCGGTGCTGGTGAGCTTGTCGTCCCGGATGAGCGCCACGGTGGCGCTCGCCACTTCGCGCAGGTTGTGCGACGGGATCTCCGTGGCCATCCCCACCGCGATGCCCGATGCGCCGTTGAGCAGCACGAACGGCAGGCGCGCAGGCAGCAGCTTCGGCTCATCCATCGAACCGTCGTAGTTCGGGATGAAGTCAACCGTGCCCTGGTCCAGCTCTTCGAGCAGCAGACGCGAGATGGGTGTGAGGCGCGCTTCGGTGTAGCGCATCGCCGCCGCGCCGTCGCCATCGCGCGAGCCGAAGTTGCCCTGGCCGTCGATCAGCGGGTAACGCAGCGAGAAATCCTGCGCCAGGCGCACCAGCGCGTCGTAGGCGGATTGATCGCCGTGCGGGTGGTATTTACCCAGCACGTCGCCCACCACGCGCGCCGATTTGACCGGCTTGGCATCGGAGCGCAGGCCCATCTCGTGCATCGCAAACAGGATGCGGCGCTGCACCGGCTTCTGGCCATCGGCCACCTCGGGCAGCGCGCGGCCCTTGACCACGCTGATGGCGTAGTCGAGGTAAGCGCGCTCGGCATAGGCGCCAAGCGTGAGCGCTTCGGCCGGCTCGCTGGGGTCGAAGAGGATGTCTTGTTGTTCCATGGAGGCTCAAGCGAAAGCGGCGCGCTTCAACGTTGCGGCGCCGCCAGGATCAATGTTGGGGTAGGTTCGTGGCCACGCCGGTGGCCGGGTCCAATACGAGTTCGATGCGTGCAGGCCGGCCCGTACGGCCTGGCTTGCGCGTGGCGATGACGCCGTTGGCACTCACGTTCATCAGCCCAGGCACGGCGGCGACCGGGTTGTAGTAGCGATAGAACTGCAGCACCGTCTTCACGTAGTTCTGTGTCTCGGCGTAGGGCGGAATGTCGTTGCCGTGCTTCTGCACCGCGCCCTCGCCCGCGTTGTAGGCGGCCAATACGAGTTCAAGGTTGCCCGAGAACATGCGCAGCAGATCGCTCAGGTAACGCACGCCGGTGGTGATGTTCGTTTTCGGGTCGGCCAGCTTCTGTGCGGCCGTGCGGCGGGCGTCGCCCGTCACCCCGTAGCGCGCGCCGGTGTCCGGAATCACCTGCATCAGCCCGATTGCGCCCTTGGGCGACACGGCCTGCGGGTTGAAACCGGATTCGGCGGCAATCACGGCCTTCACCAGCGCGGGGTCGATACCGTGCTTACTGGCGGCCTGGCGGATCAGCGGTTCCACCGTCGGTACGTTCGGATGCTGCAGCACTGCGCGCACCAGGCGCTGGCGCATGCCAGCGGCGTTGTCGAGTGCATCGCGCTTGCTGGCATTGAGATAGGCATCGGCGTCGGGCAGCTCAGTGGCCGGCAGGGCGATGGCGCTGTCGTCCTTCGCCTTGTCGTCGCCCTTGCTCGCCACCGCCGCACCCTTCATGAACAGCACGTAGCGATCGTCCAGGCGTTCCGCCGCAAAGTGCGCGAGACCGTTTTCGTCGATGTAGCCGTAGACGTCCGCGCGCGCCGGCTGGCTGGCCACCAGGGCCAGCGCCGTCAATGCGAGTGCGAAACGTGCAAACAGCTTCATCGTTGTCGGTCAGCGATCAAATATCGGCTTCGACTTCGTTGCCGCGCGCTTCCAGCCATGTGCGGCGCGCGCCGGCTTCGCCCTTGCCCATCAGCATGTTCATCATGTTGATGGTCTGGTCTTGGCCCAACTCGCCCAGCGCCACAGGCAGCAGGCGGCGCGTGTCGGGGTTCATGGTGGTTTCCCAGAGCTGCTCGGCGCTCATTTCGCCCAGGCCCTTGAAGCGGGAAATCTGCCAGGCACCTTCCTTCACGCCGTCCTTGCGCAGCTTGTCTTCAATGGCTTCCAGCTCGCCGTCGTCCAGCGCGTAGAGCTTTTGCGCGGGCTTCTTGCCGCGCGCGGGGGCATCGACACGATACAGCGGCGGCCGGGCCACGCATACGTTCCCGCGATCGATCAGTTGCGGGAAGTGCTTGAAGAACAACGTGAGCAGCAGCACCTGGATGTGCGCGCCGTCCACGTCAGCATCGGACAGGATGCAGATCTTGCCGTAGCGCAGGCCCGACAGGTCGACCGCATCGTTCGGACCGTGCGGGTCGACGCCGATGGCGACCGCAATGTCGTGCACTTCGTTGTTGGCGAACAGGCGGTCGCGCTCGGTCTCCCAGGTGTTCAGCACCTTGCCGCGCAACGGCAGGATGGCCTGGAATTCCTTGTCGCGGCCCATCTTGGCCGAGCCACCAGCGGAGTCGCCTTCCACCAGGAAGAGTTCGTTGCGGTTGACGTCGTCGGATTCGCAGTCGGTCAGCTTGCCGGGCAGCACGGCCACGCCGGAGCCCTTCTTCTTCTCGACCTTCTGCGCGGCGCGTGTGCGCGCCTGCGCTTGTTTGATGACGAGTTCGGCGAGCTTCTTGCCGTGCTCGACGTGCTGGTTCAGCCACAGTTCCAACGCCGGGCGGCTGAAGGTCGACACCAGCCGCACCGCATCGCGGCTGTTCAGGCGCTCCTTGATCTGCCCCTGGAACTGCGGGTCGAGCACCTTGGCCGACAGCACGAACGAAGCGCGCGCAAACACGTCTTCGGACATCAGCTTGACGCCCTTGGGCAGCAACGCATGCATCTCGACAAAGCTCTTCACAGCCTGGAACAGACCTTCGCGCAAACCGGATTCGTGCGTGCCGCCCGCGGGTGTCGGGATCAGGTTGACGTACGACTCGCGCACTGGCGAGCCCTCTTCCGTCCAGGCCACCACCCACGAAGCGCCCTCGCCGAATGCAAAACCCTCTTCGCCGAGCTTGTCGGGGTCGGCAAAGTGTTCGCCTTCAAACAGGGGAATCACCGGCTCGGCGCCGCTGCCTTGCGCAAGCGATTCGACCAGATAGCCGCGCAGGCCCTGGTCGTATTGCCATTCGAGCGTCTCGCCGGTTTTTTCCAGCGTGAGCGTGACCTTCACGCCCGGCAGCAGCACGGCCTTGCTGCGCAGCAAGCGCTGCAGCTCGGCCTGGGGGATGTTCTCGGAGTCGAAATACTTGGCGTCCGGCCACGCGCGTACGCGTGTGCCGCTCTTTTTCTCGCCGCGCTCGGCCTTGCGGGTGGCGAGCGGCTCGATCACGTCGCCGCCGGAGAACGCAAGCGTCGACACATTGCCGTCACGCCAGACGGTCACCTCCAGCCGTGTCGACAGCGCGTTCGTGACCGACACGCCCACGCCGTGCAGCCCGCCGGAGAACGCATATGCGCCGCCGCGGCCCTTGTCGAACTTGCCACCGGCATGCAGGCGCGTGTAGACGATCTCGACCACCGGCACGCCCTCTTCGGGGTGGATGCCGACGGGGATGCCGCGCGCATCGTCTTCCACGCTCACGCTGCCGTCCTTGTGCAGCGTCACGGCAATCAGCTTGCCGTAACCGCCCAACGCCTCGTCAGCGGAGTTGTCGATGACTTCCTGCACGATGTGCAGGGGATTGTCGGTGCGCGTGTACATGCCCGGCCGTTGCTTGACCGGTTCCAGGCCCTTGAGGACCTTGATCGACGATTCGCTGTATTGGGAGGTTTTGCTCATGGAAGGCGGAAAAACTGACCAGGCTTGGGTCTGTCCCCAAGCACCGGGAATGCAGCGCGCATTGTAAAGGAAGCTGTCCTCAACAATGCGGAGGGATCGTCAGCGTCGGGACGCGAGCCGGAACTCACATTCGCCCGACATCCCGCTGACATATTGCGTGGTTACTGCGGCGTCACACCGTGCCGGCGCGCTTTGCCTCCAGGGCTTCCCAGCGCTCCAGCGCCTCCAGCAGCTCCAGTTCGATGGCTTCGTGGCGCTCGGCAAGCTTTTGCGCGCGCTCCGGGTCGCGGCCGTAGATCGTGCCGTCTTCCAGTTCGCCGCCGACCTGCTTCTGCTCCGCCTCCAGCGCTTCGATGGTGGCGGGCAGCGCGTCCAGTTCGCGCTGCTCCTTGTAGCTGAGCTTGACCGTGGCGCGCTCGCGCGGCTTGACCACCTCAGGTTTCTTCTCTTCGGCGACGGGCTTGGCGGCTTGCGCCATCTGCGCCGCGCGTGCCGATTGCGTCTGCCAGTCCGAGAAGCCGCCCACGTATTCGCGCCAACGGCCCTCGCCCTCTGCCGCAATCACCGAGGTGACGACGTTGTCGACGAACGCGCGATCGTGTGAAACGAGGAAAACGGTACCGCTGTATTCCTGCAGCAGTTCTTCCAGCAGTTCCAGCGTGTCGATGTCCAGATCGTTGGTCGGCTCGTCGAGCACAAGCACGTTCGCCGGACGGGCGAACAGTCGTGCCAGCAACAGCCGGTTGCGCTCGCCGCCCGAGAGCGACGCCACCGGCGAGCGCGCACGCTCGGGCGGGAAGAGGAAATCGCCCAGGTAGCTCATCACGTGCTTGCGCTGGCCGTTGACTTCGATCCAGTCGCTGCCCGGGCTGATGGTGTCGGCGAGCGACCGGTTCAGGTCCAACTGCGCGCGCATCTGGTCGAAATACGCCACCTGGAGGTTGGTGCCATTGCGCACCGTGCCCGAATCGGGCGCCAATTCGCCGAGAATCAACTTCAGCAGCGTGGTCTTGCCAACGCCGTTGGCGCCGAGAATCCCGACCTTGTCGCCGCGCATGATGGTGGCGGTGAAATTGTCGACGACGGTTTTGTCGCCGTAGCGCTTGGTCACGTCGATCAGCTCGGCGACGATCTTGCCGGAGCGGTCGCCCTGCGAGACTTCGAGCTTCACGTTGCCTTGCACCTCGCGGCGCGCCTGGCGCTCCACACGCATTTGTTCCAGCCGCGCAACTCGGCCCACGCTGCGGGTGCGGCGCGCTTCCACGCCCTTGCGGATCCACACCTCTTCCTGCGCGAGCAGCTTGTCGAAGCGTGCATTTTCCAGCGCTTCAGCTTCCAGCTCCTGCACCTTGCGCGTCTGATACGCCGTGAAATTGCCGGGGTACGAGCGCAGCTTGCCGCGATCGAGTTCGATGATGCGCGTGGCCACGCGGTCAAGAAACGCGCGATCGTGCGTGATGAACAACACGCTGCCGCGGAACGCCAACAGCAAGTCTTCGAGCCAGCGGATGGAGTCGTAGTCGAGGTGGTTGGTCGGCTCGTCCAGCAGCAGGATGTCGGGCGCGCCCACCAGCGCCTGCGCCAGCGCTACACGCTTGGTCAAGCCGCCAGACAACGAACCGATGCGCGCGCCGGGCTGCAAGCCCAGCTGGGCGATGGTCGTCTCCACTCGCGTACGCAGTTGCCACGCATCGGCCGCTTCCAGTTGGGATTGCAACGCTTGCAGCTTGTGCAGCGCGTCTTCGTCGTGGGAATCCCCCATCGACGTGATCAGCGCTTCGTATTCGGCAAGCAGGCCGGCGGCCTGCGGCACCCCCATCGCCACGGCTTCGGCCACGGTCTGTTCCGGATCGAATTCGGGCTCTTGCGGCACATAAGCCGAAGTCACGCCGCTCTGGCGGGCGATCAGGCCGTCATCCGGCGAGGTCGTACCCGCCACGATCTTGAGCAGCGACGACTTGCCGGTGCCATTGCGGCCGATCAGGCCAACGCGCTCGCCGGCCTCCAGCGAGAAATCGGTGTGGTCGAGCAGCGCCACGTGGCCGAACGCCAGTTGCGCATCGGTAATGGAAAACAGGGCCATGCTGGAGTGAAAAGGATGCAGGCCGTGTGCGGCCGGAAGGCGCGTATTGTAGTCGCCCCGCGCGTCATCCATCGGCGGCATTGCGCTTGCAGATGCCGGTGCTATAACGCTTGTGCCGCCGGACTCGCTTTTTCCGGCCGCGCCATCCATACCGTTACAAAGGGGAAATGACGATGCGCGGACTCTTCGGGCTGTTGATCATCTTGATCGTGGCAGGCATTCCGGTGCGGCAGATTTTGCTGCGGACTGGCTTTTCACCGTGGTGGACGCTGCTTGTGCTGGTGCCGCTGGTGAACCTGGTGGCGCTGTGGGTTTTCGCGTTCTCGAACTGGCCGCGGCAGTCGTCCCAGCCGGGAAACGTGCTGCCGAATCAAAACTAAGCGAGCTCGAACGCGCAAGCGCCAAAGAAAACGGCCCGCTTTCGGCGGGCCGGAAGAGTCTCTCCTCGATGCCTTGCGAACAAGACATGGCCGGAGCATAGCGCCCCTGGTCCGTCTCGGGCAGTCGGGACAAACCCGGTAGGGAAAAACGCCTAACGCTAGGCCCGGTGCGGCTTCGCACTGCCGCAACGCACGCTGCGCCAAGCATGCACCCGGAGCAAGTCTATTGCGCCGGCCAAACCCTCTGCACGGTGCATTACGCACGCCTCATGTGCGCGACGCACCACTGCAAGGCACTCGCCATACATCGACTTTTAGAAGCCGGAATCCAGTCGTGCGGCCTGCTTACAACACCCAATTGCACAGGCCTGCAGGTTGCATCGCCGCGCCGTATCATGCGGCAGGCCCTCCGGTCACGAGCCGGGCATAACGATAACGTGGGCCGCCGATTCTTTCCGGGGGATACAACCATGCCGTTCTTCTCGCGCGCGCTGCCGGCTGCAGCGCTGCTCTTCGCTTCGCTATCCAGTTTTGTACCGGGCACTGCCCTGGCCTCTTCCACACCGGTGCTCGACCGCATCCGTGATACGGGTACCGTCCGTGTCGCCTATCGCGAAAGCTCCGTGCCCTTCTCGTTCTACGACGCCGATAAAAAGCCCGTCGGCTATGCCGTCGACCTGTGCCTGCGCGTGGTCGACAAGCTGCGCACGGACCTGAAGCGGCCCGACCTGAAAGTGCAATACGTGATGGTCACGCCTTCGACACGGATGCCGGCCATCATCGAAGGCAAAGCCGACCTCGAATGCGGCTCGACTACCAACAATCGCGAGCGCCGCGAGAAGGTGGCATTCACGATCCCGCATTACATCGCGGGCATCCGCATGATTGTCAAAACGTCGTCGGGCATCCGCAGGTGGGATGACCTGCGCGGCAAGACCGTCGTCACCACCAAGGGCACCACCAGCGTCGCGGAATTGCGCAAGATGAACGACGTGCGCGTGCTGAACATGAAGTTTCTCGAAGCCAAGGACCACGCTGAATCGTTTGCGATGGTCGAAGCCGGCAAGGCTGACGCCTTTGCGATGGACGACGTGCTGCTCTACGGCTTCCGTGCCAACACCAAGACGCCAAGCGACTACGCGGTCGTCGGCGACATGCTGACGGTCGAGCCCTACGCGATCATGCTCAGCAAGGACGACGCCGAGTTCAAACACCTCGTGGATCGCGCGATGACCAACATCATCCTCGACTACGACGCCGACAAGCTCTACAAAAAGTGGTTCCAGCAACCGATTCCGCCGCACAGCGCGAAGCTGGATATCCCGATGAGCTTCCTGCTGCGCGACTCGTTCAAGTACCCGAGCGACAAGGTCGCCGATTGAGCGCAACGGGGTAATCGCGCAACGCCGCCCAGTCAGGCGGCCTTTTGCGTTGCGCAATTAGCGCTGGGCCGGCAGCATCGGCTTGTTGAGCAGGCGCGACAGGACAGCTTCGGGCGAATGGGTGCGGTCGGCAATGGCCGCCGGGTCAAGATAGAAAGTCTGCTCCATCATCGCGCGGCCACGCATTGCGGCATGCAATGCCTGATCGCTGAAGACCACCCACGTCGAACCCGGAGCGAATTCGAACGTCTGTTGCGGTGCCTCACGCTGATAGGCCAGATCCACTTTCGCAAGATCGTGCAGCTGCAGCATGCGGTGGTCGTATTCAGAGCGTGGGCGTTTGGTGACGTGCAGCTTGTGCATCAACCACGATTGTCCTGGGAGCATCCCACGCGTTTTCGGTACAAACCGCTGGGCGAAATCGGCAAAGGGTTCGCCGATACGCCAGACGCGCGAGGCATCCGGATCGACATTGTGGAACACACGCAAAAGGCGCTGGCCGTGCAGCGGGTTCGACGGAAATGCGTCGACATGCAGGCGCGTGTCGTCCTTGCGCCAACTGACCGGCCGCCCGGCAATCTCGGCCGGCCGCAACGACGTGCCGGCCCGCCTCAAGTACGGGGCGTAGTCGGGAAACAGCGTCAGCACGAGGCACTCGGCAGCATCGGCGTAACGCCGGATCAGGGTAGCGAGATCGCGCAGGTCGGCAGGGTGCCCGACGGCACCGCGCACGCGGGATTCGTTCGCACGCAGGTTGATGTTCTTCGTCTTGCCGTCCGACCAGCGTGCATCGAGAAAGCGCTGCTCCCGGGCATCCAGTGGGAAGTCGAGCGCCGGGAAGTGCAGCACATTGCCGCGCTCCAGCGCAGACCGCATGGCAGCCGCCTCATCAGACGTCACGGCGGGCGCCCATTCGCGCACCGGCCACGGCACGACCATGTCGATGGCGGGCGGCGCAGCGACGGCTCGCTGTCCGGAATGATGGTTGCGCGCCGACGGTGCGGCGGGCGCAAACCCTTGCATACTTCCCATGAACTTATCAATCGCTTACGTAAATATTTGCGAATGATAGAGCGCTTACCAACTCAGTGCATCGTCAGGAAACACAACGCATCATGTCTTACGACATGTGCCGAGGTGTTCGCCGACGGGGGAAGCGGAATTTAGAGGAAGTGTTTGACGACCTGCTCTTCCAAGCCGACGAAGCGCACCAGTTGGCGTGAGCCGTCAGGAAATTGCTTGATGACGTGGCCGTCGGGGGTATCGGTGTGACGGAAATAGATCGGTCGATCAATCGTCCCGGGCCGATGCTTGGGAAGCAGACTTTCCAGCGACGGCTCCACCGTCCACGGATCGTCCCGTTCTTCGGATGTCAGCATGTTGGTCGCCTAGGGGTTTCTGAAAGGGGTGATGAAGCATAACTTCCGTGAACAATCGTGCAAAGTTCGTAATACTTAAATCTGATTCTTTGACCGATCGTTCGTTCGCTTTAGCGTTTGCTTCATCACAAGTGCGCTTGGACTGTGGGCCGCAACCTACAAAACCCGTGGCGTCATCATCGTTTCATATGACATCAGTAGCCGCTGTCGACGCCGCCCTGCGTCCCCGAGGTTGACTGGTCTTGGGTCTGCAAATTGCGTAGAATCGCGGCTCGCTCGGGCGGCCGTTGGCGTCACCCGGGGGTCGGTCACTCGCCGTAGCACAATGGATAGTGCACGCGCCTCCTAAGCGTGAGATACAGGTTCGATTCCTGTCGGCGGGACCAGCAGATAAACAAAGCCAGGCAACACGCCTGGCTTTTGTTTTCTTGCCCGCACAAAACAACGAGGCCCGCCACACGTGGGCGGGCCTATGGCTGCGGATGGCCCCGGGCCATCTAGGTCAGCACCGGCAGCGCTTCGAGCACGAGCAGCCCGATCAGCACCCCGATAATCGTCAGCAGCACACGGATCCCTACCCGCGCACCTCGGATCACCAGTGGCGCAGAGGCCAGTCCGATCACGCCCGCAACACAGACGGCGAGCAACAGATACAGGTTGGAGAAGGCCATCGGGAATTCCATCATCCGCCCCTTTCCGGCTGTGAGCGTAGCCGGCCTTTTTCAGTATAGGCCGCAGGTTCGATCCAGCAAGCGGTGACAGGGGCATCTGCTCCGCACCGTTGGCATTTTTGCGCAGTGCAAAAATTCATGCTATAGTTCGTGGCTTGGCTGCTTACTGCCGTATTTTTCGGTCCGCGGTTGGCCGATGTGCCGGTTCAAACCGGCGCGCATCGCCTAAATCCCCGCCCGTTGCATGCATGCGCAGCCGATTGCCATTGTGCTTGGCATCGTCTCCGATCTCCCGCGTGGATTCCGCATCACGCCGAAGGGACCGCCGCCCCACCTCGCTGACCTGTTCAGCTTGAGGCCGGCCCACTCCCCCGCCTGTCCGTTCTGCAGCCCGTCTGTCGAACCGGCCTTATCCGATTGGCGCCGACGCCCGTGATTAACCGGTCGCCGTATCCCATTTCCGTCGTCTGCATCCGTTGATGCGGCGGCGCGGCAGCCTTACTACCTATTCGACATGACGCAGCCTCAAGACGGCAGCGGCGCTATTGCGCACGCTGAAGCCAGCAACACCAATACCGAAAACCTGATCGCCGAAGCCGCGACCCGTGCCAGCGCCTTTGCTGCGCTGGGCCTGGACGACCGCATCGTCCGTGCGCTGGGCGAAGTGAACTACATCACCCCGACGCCGGTTCAAGCGCAAGCCATTCCGGCTTGCCTGTCGGGCCGCGACCTGCTGGTCACGAGCCAGACCGGTTCGGGCAAGACCGCCGCGTTCATCCTGCCGGCCATCCAGCGCATCAGCGAGCAACCCGAGCCGCAGCGCCCGCGCATGGACGGCCCGCCGCAGCGCATGAAGGGGCGCCGCCCCCGCCCGGCACCAGCCAAGCCGTCGCTGCTGGTGCTCACGCCCACGCGTGAACTGGCCCTGCAAGTGACCACCGCTACCGCACAGTACGGCCGCCATCTGCGCCGCATCGTCTGCGCGAGCATCCTGGGCGGCATGCCCTATCCGAAGCAGCTCGACATGCTGGCACGCATGCCGGACATCATCATCGCCACGCCGGGCCGCCTGCTTGACCACATCGATTCGGGCCGCATCGACCTGTCGGCACTCGACATGCTCGTCTTTGACGAAGCAGACCGCATGCTGGATATGGGCTTCTCGGATGACATCGAAGCCATCGTCGGTGCCACGCCTGCGACGCGCCAGATGCTGATGTTCTCGGCCACCATGGACCGCCGCATCGAGCAACTGGCCGAGCGCATGATGCGCGAGCCGCAGCGTATCGAAATCGCCGCCGCGAAGATCGACCAAAGCAATATCGAAGAGCGCCTGCACTTCACCGACGACATGTCGCACAAGCAGCAGCTGCTGGATCACCTGCTGCGCGACGCGTCGCTCAAGCAAGCCATCGTCTTCACGGCGACCAAGCGTGATGCCGACTCGCTGGCCGAGCGCCTGACCGAGCACGGTTTCTCCGCCGGCGCCTTGCATGGCGACATGCACCAGGGCGCCCGTAACCGTACGCTGACGGCACTGCGCCGCGGTCAGTTGCGCGTGCTGGTGGCCACCGACGTGGCCGCCCGCGGCATTGACGTGCCGGACATCACGCACGTGGTCAACTTCGACCTGCCCAAGCAGGCCGAAGACTACGTGCACCGCATCGGCCGTACGGGCCGTGCCGGCCGCAGCGGGATCGCCATCAACCTGGTGAACCACAACGACACGTTCCAATGGCGCCGTATCGAGCGCTTCGTTGATCGCCGCATCGACGCATCGGTTGTCGAGGGCCTTGAGCCGAAGCGCTCGGCCAAGCCCCGCACTGGTGGCCCGCGTGCCGGCGGCGACCGGGGCGGCTACCGGGGAAACGGTGGCAATGGCGGCGGTTATCGCGGCCAGCGTGAAGGCTACGGCGCGCGCCAAGGCAGCAACGGTGGCAATGGCGGTAACAGCGAAGGCCGCTTCCAACGCAGCTTTGGCGGCGACCGCGACGGCTTTGCTCCGCGCCGCGACGATCGAAACGGCAATAGCAACAGCAACGGCGGCGGCTACCAAGGCGCCCAACGCGAATGGAACCGCGACGACCGCGCTCCGCGTCAGTCGTACGGCCAAGGCCAGCAAAACCGTGGCGACTGGCAACAACGCCCGGCACGTACGCAAGGCACGCAAGACAGCAACCGTGGCTATGGCAACAGCGCCGGCAACAGCAACGGTGGCGGTTATGGCAATCGTGACGGCAATCGCGAGAGCTATGGCAACCGTGAGAGCGCCCCGCGTCGCTTTGGCGACAACAACGGCGGTAGCCGCTTTGGCGACGGTGGCAACGGCGCGCAGCGTCGCAGCTATGGTAATCGCGACGGCAACCGCGACAGCTACGGCAGCAAGGGCCGTTCGCGCGACTTCGATCGTTGACCGATGAGGGGCCATCTTTTCCGGATGGCCTTAGCAGACAGCCAACAAAAAACCCCACGTCTAACAGCGTGGGGTTTTTTGCTTCTTGGGCAACGCCGGTCAATCGCGGCTCGGCTTGCCGGTCCTGTCCCGACCGGCTTCCGTCAAAGCGCACAGGTTCGGAAGCCGACAAAGATGTCGTCGCGCTCCGGCAGCAGGAAGCCCCGGAAACGCGGGTGACGGGTGCGTTGCGGCGTATGTGCAGCGGCGCCCCTCACCGCCTGCATCGTCACGAAGTGCGGCGCCGAGAGGCTCGCCACACGGCCTCGCGGCATGCCCGGCACAAAATCCGGATACGGCTCGAACGGCGACGACGTCCACTCCCACACCTGCCCCCAATGAAAGCCGGCCCGGCCCTGCACCGCGGCCATCTCCCATTCGCCTTCGGTCGGTAGGCGACGGCCGGCCCAGCGGCACCAAGCCTGGGCTTCGTACAGGCTCACATGACGCACGGCTTCATCCCGGTTGATCGTACGCGCCTGACCGTAGCGCAGTGCCTGCCAGGTGCGCGTGGCGGGATCGCGCTGCCAACCCAGCGGCGCCGAACGCTCCTGCATCATCAGCCACTCCATGCCGGCCGGCGACCACCACTGCGGATGGTCGTAGCCGCGGTCTTCGATGAACTCCAGGTATTGGCCATTCGTCACCGGCTGCGCATCGATTTCGAACGCGGGCACATAGGTGCGGTACGGCGGACACTCGTTGTCAAAGAAGAAGCCATCGGCGTCCGGCCAGCCCATCTGGAAGCGGCCGCCGGACAACGCCAATGTCTGGGCAGCCGGCACGGCCACAGCGGCCAGCGGAGGCTGTCCAGCGGGTTGCAGGCCCAGTACCTGCAGCAGGCCGTGCAGATGTTCGGCGCGCAGGTCTTCGTGGAATACCGCCCAGCGAAACGGCTCCAGCGCCGCATCGTCGTCGGTGCCAAGCGTGGCGAGCTTACGGAGCACGCGGTCGAGCACGCCATGCGCGTAGTGCTTGATCGCGGCAATGCCGGGCAGCGTCAGGTCCCAGCATGCCTCTGGCGGCATGCGGTCCATGTCGAAGAACGTGTCGGCACCGTCAAGCGCGGCGGGCAGCGTGGCTTGCCAGCGCGCCAGGTCCCACTCCGTGCCGGCGCCGTCTTCGATGGTGTCGCTGCCGTTGCGACGCGGCTCGCGCAGGCACCAGAACTCGGCAAACCAGGCCAACTGGCCCAGCGTCCAGAGGGGCGGCGCGTGATGCTCCACGCGTTCAATTTGCCAGCCGCGCTGCGTATCGCCAAACGCCGACAACAACGCGAGCGTGCGATTGCGTGCATCGACGAGGCTGTGCGCGATGCCCTGGCGCGGCAGGCGACGGCCGTCGGTCCAGTCGGGAAGCGATCCGATGAAGGTCGGATCGGGGAGCATGAAGAATTCAGCCATCGCGGCACACCTCGGGCGGGAATCGATCCATTATCGCACCGGCCTGCCGGGTGTTCTGCCGCCCGTCCTAGCGGCCTACGCTCGCGTGGCAGACGGCAAAGTCGCTGCTGGCGTCGGTCCAGGCATGCAGGTCTTCGAAGCCGGCATCGGCAAACATCGCTTGCAGGCTCGGCAGGTCATATTTGACGGAGTTCTCGGTGTGCATGCGTTCGCCGGCAGCAAAGGCGCGGTCGTGCTTGCCCCATCGCACTGTCACGTCGCGACGAGCTTCTAGGTGCATCTCAACGCGATGGGCTTCTGAGCGGTACAGCGCGACATGGCGCCAGTCCCGCACGTCGAAATTTGCGCCCAGGAGGCGATTCAGGTTGCGCAGTACGTTCAGGTTGAACGCTGCCGTCACGCCGAGCGGATCGTCGTAAGCGGCCTCGAGGCGTTCGGCCTCTTTGATGAGGTCGATACCGATCAGCACGCTGTCGCCCGGGGCGGAAGCTTCGCGCAGGCGCGAGAGAAATGCGCCCGCCTCTTCCGGTGTGAAGTTGCCCAGGCTCGAACCGGGATAGAACCACACGCGGCGCCCATCGCCCACGGCATCAGGCAACACCAGCGGCGCACATAGATCGGCGCCGATGCCTACCATCGGCAATTGGGGATGCTGACGCGCAAGCCCACGAAGCGTATCGCGTAGAAAATCCGCCGAGATATCGATCGCCACATAACGCGACGGCGCGAGCGTGCGGAACAGCCGTGCGGCCTTTTCGCAGTTGCCGGCCCCCAAGTCGATCAGCGTGGCGCCGCGCCCCACGCGCATCGCGATCTCGGCGGCGTGCAGACTGAAGATGGCGGCTTCGGTGCGCGTCGGGTAGTACTCGGGCAGATCGGTAATCGCTTCGAACAGGCGCGAACCAAGGGCGTCGTAGAAGAACTTCGGGCTGATGCTGGCTGCGGGTGCGAGTAGGCCGGCTTCGGCCTCGGCACGCAGCGCGGCGTCGTCTTCCGTAAAGAGCTGGTAGAAAGTCAGGCCTGCGCCAACGGCGTCGACCGTGGGCTGGGGCTGGATCAGTCGAGCCAGCGCGCGGCGGGCATAGGCATCGGCGGACGGCTTGGTGGCCTGCATGGTGTCTCCCGTTGTGGGTGGAACGGCACAGTGCTGCATGGTCATGAGGGCTGTCGACAGCGAGAAATGTGCCATCGCGCCCATGCCATCACCGCAGGCCCATGGCGCGCGGATGAAATTGCAGCGTAGACGCCGCTTTGTGACAGCGCCACCGTTCTTTCGCCGGAGGCCGTCACAACACGGCATCGCGCCAATCGTAAAAATCACCTGCACCGCTGAAAAAATCACGCACACCTTGCTGCAAGGCCAATGTTGCGTTTTTGCAGCGCACAATCGGCCTGCTGCGATATAATGCGGACTTCCTCAAAGGGGAGTAGCTCGGGGGTTCTTCAGCCCCAGGCACGATCGTCATGACGAAGCCCACGCTTCCGGTCGTGCCGGCACCAGCAGGTTCCCAACCTGTTCGTGTCGAGCAAGACCTTTGCAACCGGATTTCATGGTCTGCAAAGCGTCTCGCCCCTGCACTCCATGCAGTCCGGTCAACCGATTTTTATTGTTGTTTGACTTGGAGCCACCATGGAATGGTTGTCTGACATTTTCACCATGCAGTTTGCTGCCGCGCTGGCGTCGATCATCGTGATCGACCTCGTGCTTGCGGGCGATAACGCCATCCTCATCGCGCTGGCTGCGCGCAACCTGCCGCCCGAGCTACAGAAGAAAGCGATCATGTGGGGCGCCGCGGGCGCCATCGTCGTACGTGCGCTAATGACGCTGGCGGTGGTGTGGCTGCTGAAGATTCCGGGCCTGATGCTGGTGGGCGGCCTGGCGCTGGTGTGGATCGCATGGAAGCTTCTGGCTGACGACGGCCAGGGCGGCGATGAACACGGCGCGGGCAGCACCACGCTGATGGGCGCCATGAAAACCATCATCATCGCCGATGCGGTGATGGGCATCGACAACGTTCTCGCCATTGCCGGCGCATCGCACGGCAGCTTCCTTCTGGTGGTGCTGGGCCTGCTGATCAGCGTGCCGGTCGTCGTGTGGGGCAGCGGCGTGGTACTGCGCCTGATCGAACGCTTCCCGATCATCATCTACGGCGGCGCCGCGGTGCTGGCTTATACGGCCGCCCACATGATCGTGGCCGAACCGGTTCTCAAGGCGTTCTTTGCTGCGCAGCCGCCGCTCAAGTGGGCAGTGTATGTGGTGGTGTTCGTGGTCGTGCTGGGCGGCGGTTGGCTGGTGCAACGTCGCCGCCAGCAACCCGCCTAAGCCAGGATCGGCTGGCCGGCGAGCACGCGCGCCAGCTTGGCGCGATCGATGTTGCCGCCGGTCAGCGGCAGGCCGACGCGCTGGCCGGCAATCTGCTCCCGCTGCTGCCACGCCCCCGCCAGGGCCGCAGCGGCAGCGCCCTCGGCCACGTTGTGCGTCGTGGAGAAATACAAACGAATGGCCTCCGCCACCTCGTCATCCGTCACCGCAATGATCTCGTCGACGCCGGCGCGGATCACCTCAAGTGCCTTGGCATCCGGTGTGCGACACGCAAGCCCGTCGGCCAACAGCGTCGACACCGGCGCCGACATCACGGCACCGCTTGCGAACGACTGCTCGTAGCATCGAGCATGGGCCGACACCACGCCGACAATGCGTGTCGACAGTCCCAACGCATCGCGCGCCCGTACAGCCGCGCAAATCCCGGAACCCATGCCGATGGGCACATAGACCACATCCAAAGGCGTGGCCTCCAGAAACTCCAGCCAGTAGCTCGCCACCCCGACGACCAGATCGTCGTGATACGAGGGCACAAAGTGCAAGCCACGTTCACCGGCCAGTTGATCGGCGAACTCGCGGCTTGCCTGGAAGTCATCGCCCGCTTCAATAAGCTCTGCGCCAAGTGCACGCATGGCGGCATTTTTCTCCACGCTATTGCCATGTGGCACGACGATGGTGACGGCGATACCGTTGCGGCGCGCTGCCAATGCAATCGACTGGCCATGATTGCCGCGCGTGGCGGCGATCACACCGCGCACTTGGGGCTCGCGCTGGCGCAAGGCATGCAGGTAAGTCAGCCCGCCCCGAAGCTTGAACGCGCCCACTTCGGTGTGGTTCTCATGCTTCACCCACACCTCGGTACCCATGGCTTGCGAGAGCAACGGCCAGCAGTATTGCGGGGTCGGCGCAATCGCCGCATGGACGACGCTGGCCGCTGCGCGCAAATGGCGCAGTTCATTGGCACGGTCCAGCGATGCGGAGGTAACAATGGTCGACATGATCTTTCTCCGTCAGACAGTTGAAACGATAGCGCCATCCTGCCAGCCCCGCCGCCCCTTACAACATCGACAATCCTGCGTTTTGCCGGTCCAGCCGTTCTGGTCATCTGAACGGGCCAGTTTCCGGACACTGCCGGTACAGTCGACGCCGGGCCGCTCACGTTACAATGCGGCTCACTCGATTTCCCGACGCCCCGCCTCTTCGCCCGCGCTCGCATGAAGCCTTATCTCGACCTGATGCGCCATGTCTACGAACATGGCACCGACAAAGCCGATCGCACCGGCACCGGCACGCGCTCGGTGTTCGGCCACCAGATGCGCTTCAACCTGCAGGACGGCTTTCCGCTGGTGACCACCAAGAAGGTCCACATCAAATCCATCGTCTATGAGCTGCTGTGGTTCCTCCAAGGCTCGACTAACGTGCGGTGGCTGCAAGACAACGGCGTGACGATCTGGGACGAATGGGCCGACGCCGACGGCGAACTGGGCCCCGTCTACGGCTCCCAATGGCGTTCGTGGCCGACGCCTAACGGCGAACACATTGACCAGATCGCCGAGCTGATCGCACAGATCAAGCGCAACCCCGATTCGCGCCGGCTGATCGTCTCGGCCTGGAACGTGGCGGACATCCCGCGCATGAAGCTCCCCCCCTGTCACGCGTTCTTCCAGTTCTACGTGGCCGACGGCAAGCTGTCATGCCAGCTCTACCAGCGCAGCGCCGACATCTTCCTCGGCGTGCCCTTCAATATCGCCAGCTACGCGCTGCTCGTGCACATGGTGGCGCAGCAGACCGGCCTCGATGTAGGCGATTTCGTCTGGACCGGCGGCGACTGCCACCTCTATAACAACCACTTCGAACAAGTCGAGACGCAACTCGCACGCGAACCGCTGCCGTTGCCGAAACTGGTCATCAAGCGCAAGCCCGACAGCATCTTCGATTACCAGTACGAAGATTTTGAGATTGTCGGGTACCAGAGCCACCCTGCGATCAAAGCACCGGTGGCCGTGTAACCGTATGACCATCCTGACGCTCATCGTCGCCCGCGCCCGCAATGGCGTGATTGGACGCAACAACACCCTGCCCTGGCACCTGCCGGAAGATCTCGCGCACTTCAAGCGCACGACCATGGGTGCGCCCATCGTGATGGGCCGCAAGACGTACGATTCGATCGGCCGTCCGCTGCCGGGCCGGCGCAACATTGTCGTCACGCGCAATGCCAAGCTTGAGCTTCCGGGCTGTGAGATCGCCTATTCGATGGAAGACGCCCAGCGCTTGTGCGTGGGCGCCGAGCAGATCTTCCTGATCGGTGGCGCGCAACTGTATGCGGATGCCCTCCCGAGCGCAGACCGCTTGATCGTCACGGAGATCGACGCCGATTTCGAAGGCGATGCACACTTTCCCGCGCCGGACCCAAAGCTCTGGCACGAGGTTGCACGCGAGACGCACCACGCGGCCGCGCCCAACGATTTCGACTACGCGTTCGTTACATACGAACGTCCGCCATCGAACGAGCAGTAACCACAGCAGGCAAAAAAACGCGCTCAGTTTCGAGCGCGTTTTTCATTCTGGCTACGGCAATTTATTCGCCGGCAATCGTCATCTGTTCGATCAGAATGGAGCCGGTTTCCTTCGTACCGCGCACCAGCGCGTCGGCACCGATGGCGACGATCTGGCGGAACATCTCGCCCAGATTACCGGCGATCGTGATCTCTTCCACCGGATACTGGATCACGCCGTTCTCGACCCAGTAGCCCGATGCGCCGCGCGAGTAGTCCCCGGTTACGTAGTTCACGCCCTGGCCCATCAGTTCGGTCACCAGCAGGCCCGTACCCATGCGGCGCAGCATGCCGGCAAAGTCGTCTTCTGGCGTGGTCTTGTCTGAGAACAGCGTCAGGTTGTGCGAGCCGCCGGCATTGCCTGTGGTTTGCATGCCGAGCTTGCGCGCGGAATACGTCGACAGGAAGTAGCCCTCCACCACGCCGTTCTTTACGACATCGCGGCGCTGCGTGCGCACGCCTTCCTCGTCGAACGGCGCGCTGCCCATGCCGTTGAGGACGTGCGGGTCTTCCGTGATCTGCACGTGCGGCGCAAAAACTTCCTTGCCCAGCGTATCGAGCAGGAACGTCGACTTGCGATACAACGCGCCGCCCGATACCGCCTGCACGAACGCGCCCAGCAAACCCGCAGCGAGCGGCGCTTCGAACAACACGGGGCACTTGCGCGTCGTCAGCCGGCGCGCGGACAAACGCGCCAACGCACGTTCCGCCGCGTACTTGCCGATCGCTTCGGGCGCAGCCAGATCATCCGGCGAGCGCTTCGACGAGTACCAATCGTCGCGCTGCATATGCGCGCCCGAACCGGCGATCGGCGCGGCCGAAATGAAGTGACGCGAATATGGGTAGCCGCCCATGAAACCGCGCGACGTGGCCAGTACGAAGTGCGAATGCTGTGCCGAGATGCTGGAGCCATCGCTGTTGCGGATTTTCGGGCTCACGGCAAAGGCAGCGGCTTCCGCGGCGCGTGCGATCTCCACGGCCTCTTCGGCGTCGATCATCCAGGGGTGATAGAGCTGCAGGTCTTGCGGGTGCTTTTCCAGCAGTTCTTCTTCTGCCAAGCCGGCGCAATCATCGTCGGCCGTGAAGCGCGCAATGTTGTAGGCGGCCTCGACGGTGGACCGCAGTGCCGCCGGCGAAAAGTCCGACGTGCTGGCGTTGCCGCGCTTCTTGCCGAGCATGACTGTCACGCCAACAATCTTGTCGCGGTTCTGCTCGATGGTCTCGATCTCGCCCTTGCGCACCGTGACCGACAGGCCCTGGCCTTCGGAGATTTCCGTTGCGGCATCGGAAGCACCGAGTTCGCGTGCAATGCGCAGCACATCGGTGGCCATCTCCTCGAGCTGTTCGCGGCGGTAGGCAAACACAGGGGCGGTCTTGGAATCGAGCGTTTGAGACATAGGCAATGGAGGGGAGAAACGGGTGCCGCGATTTTGCCAAAAGCGGGCAAGAACTGGCGAAAGTGCCCATCATAGCAAGATACAATGCGCGCCATGAGCCGAGCATCCCGACACAACCCCACGTATCTCCAACCCGTCGTGCGCACCGACATCGGTGACGAGGACGATCCGGATACGCCCAAGAGCAAATCGCAGCGCAAACGCGAGGTCAACGCCTTGCAAGACCTGGGCACGGCCCTGGAAGCGCTGCCAAAGGACAAACTCGCCAAGGTGCCGCTGCCCGAAAAGCTGGTCGACGCCCTGCGCGAGGCCAAACGCACCACCGCCCACGAAGGCAAGCGCCGCCAGATGCAGTACATCGGCAAGCTGATGCGCGCCCTGACCGACGAGGAAGTGGAGGCCATCCGCCGCGTCCTGGCCACCTTCGTTGGCGCCTCGAAAGCGGAAACTGCGCGCCTGCATGCCATCGAGCGCTGGCGCGACCGCCTGATCGCCAGCGACGACGCCATCACCGAGTTCATTGCAGCGCACCCGGATTCCGACGTGCAGGCGCTGCGTACGCTGGTACGCAATGCACGCAAGGAGGCGCAGTTGGCCAAGCCGCCCAAGTCGTCGCGCGAGCTGTTCCAGATGGTCAAGCAGGCCCTGTCGGGCAACGACCGCGATGAAGACGACGCCGATCTACCCGAAGCTGAAGACGACGAAGCATGACAGCCCCTACCCCCTCCGCGCCGATCACCCGTCGCCACGCCGACGAACTGGTCGTCGGTTTTGTGTCGATTTCGGATCGTGCATCGGCCGGCACGTATCAGGATGAAGGGATTCCCGCGCTGCGGGACTGGTTTGGCACCGCGCTCTCATCGCCGTGGCAAGGGGTGGAGCGGCTGATTCCGGACGATCAAGCGACGATTGCCGAAACGCTGATCGACCTCGTCGACCATGCCGGGTGCGATTTGGTGCTCACCACGGGCGGCACCGGCCCCACGCGCCGCGATGTAACGCCCGAGGCCACGCTGGCCGTCGCCACCAAGGAAATGCCAGGTTTCGGCGAGCAGATGCGCCAGATCAGCCTGCATTTCGTGCCGACGGCCATTCTGTCGCGTCAGGTGGCGGTAATCCGCGAGACGCCGTCGCGCGCGACGCTGATCATCAACCTGCCCGGTCAACCGCGTGCCATCAGGGAAACGCTGGAGGGCTTGAAGGATGTGGAGGGCCGCGCCACGGTCCCGGGCATCTTTGCGGCCGTGCCCTACTGCATCGATTTGATCGGCGGCCCGTATATCGAGACGCACGACAGCGTGGTCAAGGCCTGGCGACCCAAGCACGCTGTGCGCGCAAAACCGCTGCAGGCTTAACGCTTACGGGGCGACCGAAGACGCCAGCGCTTCAGCATCCGGCGTTTGCGGTACATCGCGGATGAAGTGCTCGCGGTAATAGCGCAGCTCTTCGATCGACTCGATGATGTCTGCGAATGCCGTGTGCCGCTGATGCTTCGTAAAGCCCTTGGCAATGGCCGGCTGCCAGCGCTTGCAAAGCTCCTTGAGCGTCGAGACGTCCAGGTTGCGGTAATGGAAGTACTCCTCGAGCTTGGGCATGTAGCGCGCCATGAAACGGCGGTCCTGGCAGATGGAGTTGCCGCACATCGGCGACTTGCTCTTCGGCACCCACTTCTTGAGGAAGGCCAGCAGTTCAGCTTCCGCTTCCGCTTCGGTCGTGGTCGACGCCTTGACCTTGTCGATCAGGCCCGACCGACCGTGCGTGCCCTTGTTCCAGGCGTCCATGCCGTCGAGCAACTCGTCGGACTGATGAATCACCAGCACAGGGCCTTCAGCGAGGATGTTCAACTCCGAATCCGTCACCACCACGGCCACTTCGATGATGCGGTCGTTTTCGGGGCTCAGGCCGGTCATCTCCATGTCTAGCCAAACGAGGTTGTTATCGCTTTTAGCGGCAACGCGGTTGGAGGTCGAGGTGGATGTGGCGGACGGGGAAACGGGGGGACTCACTGGGGTGCTCACTCAAGGGCCTTGAGAAAATGACTGAAGGCTATAATTTTCGCATATCTGATAGGTGTTTCCCCACATGCCCGCCTTTACTGCTGTCTTCCTGGTCGCCCTTGCATTGATGTCCGCCACGCGCCTGTGGCTGGCCGCGCGGCAAGTCCGTCACGTGGCGCGTCACCGCGATGCCGTGCCGGCGCAGTTTGCCGAGTCCATCACGCTGGACATGCACCGCAAGGCCGCCGACTACACCATCGCCCGAACCCGTCTGGCGATGCTCGAAGTACCGGTTCAGGCGGCCCTTCTGATTGCGTTGACGCTGCTGGGTGGACTGAACTGGATCAACCAGGCATGGCTGGGCGTGTTCGGCCCCGGTTATGCGTATGGCGTGGCGCTGATCGCGTCGGTCATCGCGATCAGCAGCGTGATTGAGTTGCCGTTTTCGCTGTATGGGCAGTTTGTCGTGGAAGAGCGATTCGGCTTCAACCGCATGACGTTCAAGCTATGGTTGGCTGACAACCTCAAGGGCTTGGCCATCGGCACCGTGCTGGGTCTACCGCTGCTGCTGGCGGTGCTCTGGCTGATGGACAAGATGGGCACGTACTGGTGGCTCTACACCTGGATCGTCTGGATGGCGTTCATGCTGTTTGTTCAGGCGATCTACCCGAACGTCATCGCACCGCTCTACAACAAGTTCACCCCGCTGCAGGACGAGGAAATGCGCTCGCGCATCGAAAGCTTGCTCAAGCGCTGCGGCTTTGCCAGCAAGGGCCTGTTCGTGATGGACGGCAGCCGACGCAGCGCCCACGGCAACGCCTACTTCAGCGGCTTTGGCGCAACCAAGCGCATCGTCTTCTTCGATACGCTGCTCGCCCGGCTTAATCCGTCCGAGATGGAAGCCGTGCTCGCCCATGAACTTGGGCATTTCAAGCGCCATCACATCACCAAGCGCATTGCCGTGACGTTCGTGCTGAGCCTGGGTGCGCTGGCGCTCCTTGGCTGGCTTATGACGCGCACATGGTTCTACCTGGGCCTTGGCGTCGCGCCCAACCTGTTCTCCGACAACCACGCGCTGGCGCTGATGCTGTTTTTCCTGGTGTTGCCGGTGTTCACGTTCTTCGTCTCGCCGCTCGCAAGCCTGTCGTCGCGCAAGGACGAGTACGAAGCGGATGCCTTTGCCGCCGAGCACGCCGACGCCAATCAACTCGTCTCGGCGCTGGTCAAGCTGTTCCAGGACAACGCATCGACGCTCACCCCGGACCCGGTCTACTCAACGTTCTATTATTCGCACCCGACTGCATCGCAGCGCGTGGAGCGCCTTGTGCGGGCTCGCACGGCATGACGCGCGGCAAACCGGACCGCGCCCATAAGCAGGCAGCCAGCGGCGAACACGGGCTTGTCATCGCCGCGCACGGGCGCCATTACCTGGTAGAACGCGAGGGCGGCGGCTTCCTGCAATGTTTCCCGCGCGGCAAGCGCAGCGAATGCGCTGTCGGCGATCGCGTGGTCTATGAAGCCACTGCCGTCGACCAAGGCGTCGTCGTACGCGTTGACGAGCGCCGCAACCTGCTCCACCGCTCCGATCAGTTCAAATCGAAGGTGCTGGCCGCGAACCTGGATCAGGTCATCATCATGCTCGGCACCGAGCCGAGCTTTTCGGAAGACCTGCTTGGCCGCGCGCTTGTCGCGGCAGAATCCCTCGGCATCACCCCGCTGATCCTGCTCAACAAGATCGACTTGACCGCCCGGTTGGAGACGGCTCGCTCACGCCTGGCGCTCTACCGGGAGCTGGGTTACGCCATCGTCGAACTGACCGTGCATGGTGCGCCGGACGCCGCGCACGCAGCGCTTGAACCTCACGTGGCTGGGCGCGCCTCGATCCTGATCGGGCAGTCCGGCATGGGCAAGTCGTCACTGCTGAATCTGCTGATTCCGGGCGTGGATGCGCAAACGCGCGAGATCTCCGAAAAGCTCGATTCCGGCAAGCACACAACCACGTTCACACGGCTCTATCACTTACCCGCGGAATGGGGCAAGGGCGGCGTGCTGATTGACTCGCCGGGCTTCCAGGAATTCGGCCTGCATCACCTGAGCGAGGGCATGCTGGAACGCGCCTTCCCTGAATTCCGCCCGCGCCTGACCGAGTGCCGCTTTTATAACTGCCGGCACCTGCAGGAACCTGGCTGTGGCATTCTGGGGGCGATGGCCGAAGGCAAGATCGATCCACGGCGGCACC
The DNA here is from genome assembly GCF_052950655.1 of Ralstonia sp. VS2407. Classification (NCBI taxonomy): domain Bacteria; kingdom Pseudomonadati; phylum Pseudomonadota; class Betaproteobacteria; order Burkholderiales; family Burkholderiaceae; genus Ralstonia; species Ralstonia sp. VS2407. Next base: position 296,763 of record NZ_JBRFVG010000001.1, on the reverse strand, counting down.
AGCTTTACGCGCAACTGTTGCACGAATCGGAGCAACAGAAGCCTTGGTAACGGCTTCGTAACATGTTCGGGGAGGCTGAGATGAAGTTGCTGATCAGCAGTTCATCGCTCGGCATGGCGGCGCACTGGCAGAACGTGCTGTCTGCCGCCGGCATCCGCACCGAGCTGCGCAACATCTACCTGAGCAGCGTGGCGGGTGATATTCCGCCGCAGGATTGCGCGGCGCAAGTCTGGCTGGTGGACCCGGCGCAGGAAGCGCAGGCGCAAGCGCTGCTCGATCAGGCACGGCATCCGCCCACCGGCCCAGCCTGGCGCTGCGCGCATTGCGCAGAAAGTCACGAGCCGCAGTTCGCCCAGTGCTGGCGCTGCGGCAAAGACCGCGAGGATGCGGCCTGATTGATCGTTCAGCGGCTAGGCATCGTGGTACCGCATCAGCCCAGCCAGACGGCAATCGACAGCATCGCCAGCAGCAGCATCCACAGCACCACCGCGCGCCACACGAGTCCCACAGCTGACTGCAGCGTGCGGACATTCGGCTCCTGCCCCACTTCCATCGGATAGGCGCCGTCTTCGTCGGCAATGCTGTCGACCGAATCACGTTGCGCAATGGGCGTCCCAAGACGCACGCCGAGTGCGCCGCCCCCGGCCGCCAGCAGGATGCCATTCACTTCGTCGTTCCACTTGGCAGCGCGGTTGCGCCATGCGTACACGGCATCTTCAAAGTTGCCGACGATGGAGAAGCCAATCGCAGTCAGGCGCGCAGGGATGTAATCGATGACAAAGAATGCCTGACGGGCAAAGAGACCGAGCGCTGGGCTACGCTCCATCGACGTATCGCTCCAGTGGCGAGCGAGGTATTCAGCGCCGCGGTACAACACTACGCCGGCGGGACCGATCGGAACCAGGAACCAGAAGAACACGCCAAACACGTGACGATGCGCCGCCACGATCGCGCATTCGAGCGTATGGCGGACGATCTCGTTGACCGGCATGTCGGTCGTGTCCTGCCCCGACCATTCGTTGAGCAGCAGGCGCGCAGTGACAACGTCATCGCTGCGCAGCGCCTCGTGGATATCGGTGAAGTAGTGGCTGAACTGGCGGAAGCCAAGCGTCAGGTACACCATCAGGACATTCCACAGGAACGCCAGCCCAAGGCTGATCGACGACAGGAGGTAGTGCACCAGCGCCACGACCACCACGGCCGGCAGCGTAACCACGCACCAGGCGAGCACGGCATCGCGACGATGGCCCGTGTCGAACCATTCTTCTGCCCGCGCGGCCAGTGCGCGCACGACGTCGTAGATCGGGTTGTCCCGGCTGAGCGCACGGAACTGTTCAAGAATCAGCGCGCAGAGTACGGAGAAAAAAGTCATTGGAAGGGCGTTGCGAGGGCGTGGATCACGCCGTGAATGCGATGTGCAAGACGATAGCACACAGCGTGCGCGCAACAGCGCACCTTGGGGCCCATATTCGCGCCGACACTACGCTGCCAGCAGGTGATACAGGTTGCGCAGCATGCCGGCCGTCGCACCCCAGATGAAGTGATAACCAGCGTCTGGGGCTTGGTCAGATCGCCCGGATCGTCGATAAGGCATCGCATAGAAACGACGCACACGGTCTTCCCACCGCAGCTCGCGCACTTCGTGGTTGGCCGGGTCCATCAAGAAGGCCAGCGGCACCTCAAACACCTCGGCCACTTCGCTAGGGTCGGGTTGAAGGGTGAAATCGGGCGCCAGCAATCCGACAATCGGGCTCACGTGGAAACCCGTCCCGGTGATGTAGTCAGGCAGGCGACCGATCACCTCAATGTGATTTGCACTGATGCCGACCTCTTCCATCGTCTCGCGCAACGCCGTGTCGACCATGTCGAGGTCAAAGTCTTCCCGCCCGCCGCCCGGAAAGCTGACCTGGCCGGCATGTTGGCTAAGCGACGCATTGCGTTGGGTCAGCAGCACCGTCAGACCTGCCTCGCGCTGCACCAGCGGCACCAACACCGCCGCCTCGCGCAATTTGAGCGAAGCATCGATCAAGCGGGATTCATCCGTCTGCTCCGGTTGCCAGTCGGGCGGCATCTGCAGCCGCGCGCGTACGAACTCGGCGGTCAATCGCGCGACCCCGAGCGCCGGCAACGATGCCTCGGTCGGCACCACCGGCAACTGCTCAGGATCGAACACGGGACGGCGCATCGGATGGGACTGAATGGTGATGGGCTGACGACATATATGCGGTCAATCTTCCGCCGCAAAAGAGAAAAAAGGCACCCGAAGGTGCCTTTTCGCAACGCGTGCAGATTACTCCGCTGCGGCTTCCTTGCGCTTGAAGGTCAGCTTCTCCTTGATGCGTGCCGACTTGCCCGAGCGTTGGCGCAGGTAGTACAGCTTCGCACGGCGCACATCACCGCGACGCTTCACTTCGATGCTGGCAAGCAGCGGCGAGTACAGCTGGAACGTACGCTCCACACCTTCGCCAGAAGAGATCTTGCGAACGATGAACGACGAATTCAGGCCACGATTGCGCTTGGCAATCACCACGCCTTCATACGCCTGCACACGCTTGCGGGTGCCTTCAACGACGTTCACGTTGACGATCACGGTGTCGCCAGGGGCGAACGGGGGGATCGTCTTGTTGGCCGTCAGGCGCTTGATTTCTTCCTGCTCGATTTGCTCGATGAGATTCATCTTTTTCTCCTTGACCATCGTGCCGGCGTTTTGCCCAGTCGGTAGACCGCGGCCCCGGTAGAGGATGGGAACTTCACTTGGCCGAGCCTTCCGGTATGGAAGCCTCTGACCCCTTTGCCGTTATCGCCGCGGCAGCGAGGAAAACCTCATCGCTGCGGGACAACAAACCCTGCTTGCGCGCCGCCTCGATCAGATCGGGCCGCTTGCGCATCGTATTCAACAGCGCCTGCTGGCGGCGCCACTTCTCAATCTCGGCATGGTGGCCACCCAGCAGCACATCGGGCACACGCACACCTTCGTACTCTTCCGGCCGCGTGTAGTGCGGGCAATCCAGCAAACCGTTGACGAAACTGTCTTGCACCGCCGACTGCGCATCGCCCAGCACGCCGGGCAACTGCCGGACCACGGCGTCGATGATCGCCATCGCTGCAAGCTCTCCGCCGGAAAGAACGAAATCGCCAAGGCTGATTTCTTCATCTACGCGACGGTCGACCAGACGTTGATCGATCGCTTCGTAACGGCCACACAGCAACGTGAGGGCCGGCAGTTGCGCCAGCTCCATCACCCGCTTGTGTGTAAGCGGCTTGCCTTGCGGCGACAGCAACACCACATGCGCAGGCGCCGGCGCTTGCGCCTCGTGAATCGCATCCAGCGCGGCTTCCAGCGGTTTGGCCAACATCACCATGCCTGGACCACCGCCGTAAGGGCGATCGTCCACGGTGCGGTAGTTGTCCGTCGTGAAATCGCGCGGGTTCCAGGTGCGCAACGTGTACACCTGCTGCTTGGCTGCACGGCTGGTGATCCCCCAGTCCGTCAGCGCCCGGAACATGTCCGGAAACAGCGAGACGACGTCGAACTGCATCGCCGAATTCTCCGGCCGCATGTTCAGTAATCCAGACCCCAGTCGACGACGATGCGCTTGCCTGCGACATCCACCGACTTCACGTAAACCTCGACAAATGGCACGAGCCGCTCGACGCCGCCTTCACCGACGATACGCAGGATTTGATGCGCACCGTTGTCGATCAGGCCGCCCACCGTGCCAAGCGTTTCTTGTTGCTCGTTGACGACCGTCGCGCCGATCAAATCGACCCAGTAGAACTCGTCATCGTCCGGCTCGGGAAAATCGGCCCGGCTGACCCACACGGCATAGCCGCGCAGTGCCTCGGCGACATTTCGATCGGGCGCGGCAGGCGAACCCGCCACCACCGTGCCGCTATGCTCACGCGACGTACCGACGGGAAACACCCGCCAGTCTGCCAAGGTTGCCAGTGCGCCAGCAGCCGGCTTGAGCCACCAGGTGCGAGCATTCAGCAACGCGTCAGCATCGCCGTGCAACTGGACCTTGATCCAACCGCGAATACCGTAGGCTCCACCGACATAACCCACCTCGACTAGATCGTCGGGGAGCGTCGGGTTGGTGCCCGCGCCCGGGCGCATGGCTTGCAGCCGTTCAGCAACCTTTTGCGAGGTTGCCTGCGTTGCAGCAGCCACAGGACCCGGCCGTGTCGATGCGGCGCGCGTCACAGCAGGAAGTGCTCGGACGGCACCGTCGATCGACGCATGCTAAAACTTAGGCAGCAGCTTTCTTGCCGTTTTGCTTCACCAGACGGGCAACCGTCGGCGACAGTTGTGCGCCCACGCCTTCCCAGTAGGTCAGGCGGTCTTGCACGATGCGCAGACCTTCTTCGCCTTCACCGGCGAGCGGGTTGTAGAAACCGACGCGCTCGATGAAACGGCCATCACGGCGGTTACGCGAGTCGGTCGCAACGATATTGAAGAACGGGCGCTTCTTGGAGCCACCGCGGGCCAGACGGATCACGACCATGGATCTATTCCTTGAAAAACTGGGTATGCGTACAGAGAAACACGCAAGTATAGCGCAATTTCTCCGACCAAACAAACACTTAGGCGTAGCGAATAAAGATGCCGGGCGGCACGCGCAGCAGGGACGGTACGTAAAGCCCGCCATTGTGGTCGCAGCTTGGCTTGGTGCAGTGACTGCGGCGCTCGCCAAGCTCCCCATCGAGACACTCCACGTACCCCCCGGCTTCCGTGTCGAGGTGCTAACGGACGCGATGCCGGCCGCACGTGAAATGGCGCTTTCTCCAGCCGGCATTCTCTATGTCGGGAGCCGCGCCGGCAAAGTCTATGCGATGTCGTTGCAGACGCCGAATGCGCCCATCCATGTGGTGGCGTCAGGGCTGCAACTCCCAGTAGGCGTGGCATGGCGTGACGGCAACCTTTATGTTTCTGCGGTTTCGCGTGTGTTGCGGCTCGATGGCATCGACAAGCGACTCAGCAATCCACCCGAGCCGATGGTCATCAACGACAAGTTGCCAACGGAAACGCATCACGGTTGGAAATTCATCGCATTCGGGCCGGACGGAAAACTGTATGTGCCCGTTGGCGCACCCTGCAATATCTGCCGCCCCGATGAAAACCGGTACGCCAACATCATGCGCATGAACGCCGACGGCAGCGGACTGGAACTGGTGGCGCGCGGCATTCGCAACACGGTCGGCTTCGACTGGCACCCGACTACGCACGAATTGTGGTTCACCGACAACGGACGTGATCTGATGGGTGACGACGTGCCCGACGACGAGCTGAACCGCATCACTCAACCCAATCCGCACTTCGGCTACCCGTTCTGCCACGCGGGCAACATTCCAGACCCAGAATTCGGCGCTGGGCACCCGTGCAGCAACTACGTGCCGCCTGTCGCCAGGCTCGGGGCGCACGTGGCGGCGTTGGGCATGCGGTTCTATGCGGGGGGCAGCTTTCCGGCGGAGTACCGAAACAATATCTTCATTGCCGAGCACGGCTCGTGGAACCGATCGTCAAAGGTGGGCTACCGCGTCATGCGCATCGCGTTGGACGTTGCCGGCAATGTGACGAAGCAGGAACCGTTCGCTCACGGCTGGCTGCAGGGCGAACAGGCATGGGGACGTCCAGCCGATGTGCTGGTGGCACCTGACGGCAGCTTGCTCGTTTCGGACGACCTAGCCGGCGCTGTGTATCGCATCCGCTACACCGGGAAATGACCTAGGCGTCGCCCCTCGCCATGGCAAAGCGTGCACGAAACATCTCGTTACACGGGTAACGTTCGGACAGTGGATGCCTGCTGAGTGAAGCCTTACATTGACAAGCATGAACACGCGCCGTCGATCTCTGTTGCACACACCGGAAACACGCGGCGCGTGGCCCTCTCGAATCCTTGCCCGACAGGAGATAGCCATGCCGATTCGCGCATTGCTTCGCCCCTTGGCGGCAGGCGTTCTGATCGTCGCCTCTGCGGGCGCTGTGGCTGGCAACGCATCGGCGCGTCGAGCCGCCGTCGCCTTTGCAGAATCCGCCATGCCCGTCTGGACGCAAACGGCACAGACGATGCCGCAGGAACGTCCGTTGGTGGCGCAATTCTTTGCCGACACGCGTAGCGAGCAGGCCGCCCGCATCCGCGCGCAAATGGAGCGCATGGAAGCACGCGCCCGCGCCGATGATCGCCTCAATGGTCGGGTTCAACCTCGGGACGGCGGCGGCCGCGGCGACTGGCAGCAACAGCAAGAACGCATGCGCCAGGAACGCGGCAACGGCGACCAAGGTAACTGGCGCGGCTCGCGCCGGGGCTGACACACACCGCCGTATTTCGCATCCCGGAACTTGGCGGGAGCACCTGAGTCGGATTGGAGGCCACGTGCACAGGTTTGGCGTGCCCGTGACATCACACCAATCACAACGACAACAGGTGCTCCAATGTCATTTCCTCTCCACCGCCATGTGCGGTTTATCCTCGCTCTGGTCTGGACCACGGCCTTTATGCTGATGCTCGCCCACCTGCTCTACGGTGAAGTCGGCTCGCGCCATCAGACACCTCAGCTACAGCAGGACTCGACGGTGTCGATGAGCGTGCCGTCGCTGCGTCCGGTTCCGATTTAGTGACTCTGCCCTTCCTGCCGCAAGCGCCTCGCAGCGCTGCGCGCGTCCGGCCGAACTGACGGCCTCTTCTTCCAGTTGCTGATACGTCTTTATGACGCGCTCCCGGCGCCGCCATTTTGGCTGCGCCGCGGCTGATGTTGGGCGTAGAATGCGCGGCGCAGCTCTTGCCGTGTGTTCACCGCCCGCTATGCCTACAACCGCTCTTCAGAAAAAATCCAAGCTGCTGACCGTACTGCTCGCCTTCCTGTTCGGAAGCGTGGGCGCGCACCGCTTCTATCTCAAGGGCAAACGCGATTTCTGGGCTTGGTCGCAAGTGCTTGCCATGGTGCTCGGTGCGATTGGCGTGGCGCTGCTGTGGTCGACGCAGCGTGCGAGCGTCCCGGGTTGGGTCTGCGCAATAATCGGTGGATCTTCAGTGCTCGCGGGCTATCTGTCTGCGCTGGTCTACGGCCTGCGCCCCGACGAAAAATGGGATGCGCAATTCAATGCCGACGGCGCGCCCACACATTCGGGCTGGCCTGTCGTGCTGCTCAGCATCTTCACGCTGATGATCGGCACGGGCCTGCTGATGGCCGGCCTCGCCATCACCTTCCAGACGTATTTCGAAACGCAGGTGCAGGCGGCGAAAGAGCTGTCGCAGTAGTCAAAACAGACTGCCTTGGCGTTCGTCAACGAGCTTGCTTGACTTGACGGTGCGCGCGGGCGGTTTGAACTGCGACGTGTCGAGCACCAGTTCGTTGTACCGGTGGTAACTGAAGCCGAGCCTGTCGGCGGTCTTGTAGAAACGCTGCCGCAATAAGTCCGCCCAGATGCCGGTGCCGCGCATGCGCGTGGCGAAATCCGCCTTGTAATCGTGCCCGCCGTGCAGGTCGCGGATACGGTTCATCACGCGTTGCGCCCGGTCGGGAAAATGTGCCATCAGCCAATCCTGAAATACCGCGTTCAGCTCGTTCGGCAAGCGCAACACGATGTAGCTCGCGTATGAGGCGCCCGCTTCGCGCGCGGCTTCCAGAATCTGCTCCATATGATCGTCGGTGATGAAGGGGATCATCGGCGCGACGCTGACACCCACCGGAATACCCGCCTCGGCCAGCGTGCGAATGGTGCGCAAGCGGCGCGATGGCGTGGCGGCGCGAGGCTCGAGCTTGCGCGCCAGCTCGGCGTCGAGCGTGGTGATGGTCACGGCGGCTACGACGAGGTTTTTTTCTGCCATCGGTGCGAGCAGATCGATGTCACGCTCAATCAATGTCGACTTGGTGATGAGCCCGACCGGGTGATCACAATCGTGCAGCACCTGCAGCACGTCGCGCGTGATGCGCAGCTCGCGCTCGATGGGCTGATACGCATCGGTGTTCACGCCCAGCGCAATTGCCTCGCAGCGGTAGCTGGGCTTGGCCAGCGTTTCGCGCAGCACCTCGGCGGCATTGGTCTTGGCGAACAGCTTGGTCTCGAAATCGAGACCCGGCGACAACTCCAGGTACGCGTGCGTCGGCCGCGCAAAGCAATACACGCAACCGTGTTCACAGCCACGATACGGGTTGAGCGACACCCCAAACGGAATATCCGGCGACTGGTTATGGCTCAGGATCGAGCGGGCGCGTTCGATGGAGACGGAGGTCTGGATGCGCGCCGGCGCGTCGTCCGGATCGAGATGCCCGACGAGCGGTTGCCAGCCATCGTCGACGCGCGTGCGTTCGTCGCGTTCGAAGCGGCCTTGCAGATTGGAAGTGGCGCCGCGTCCCTTGCGGGGGACGTGGCGATCGGACATATCGGACACAGCGGAAACAAATTGGATGCGGGGGCTTGATGATCCTATCGCATCCGCTCCCGCTGCGCTTCGGGTGACGCTGGCTACGCCTCGGGATCGAGCTTCACTTCCCACAGCGATTTGCCGTCGAGATCGTGGAGCGACACGTGCATCGTGCGCGTGGCCGGGTCGATCTTGGCGCGGCCGTAATACTGCTGCAGGGCAGCAGGCGACTGGTTCTGCGGATTGTCCTTGGGAATGCTGATGTAACGCAGGTCCGGCCCAAAGGTTGGGTCCACTACGTTCGGCCCGAACGTGCCTGCATTGATCGGCCCGCCGACGAATTCCCAGAACGGTTTGAACTCCGTGAACTTTGCGCGCGACGGGTGGTAGTACGTGGCCTGTGCGTAGTGCACGTCAGCCGTTACCCACACCACGTTCTGGATGTTCTCCTGATTGATGAAGCGCAGGATCTCGGCCAACTCAAGTTCGCGGCCCGACGGCGCACCGTCATCCGCATTCGCCCACGCTTCGTAGGTGCCTTTGGGCACATCGGGGTTCAGATCGGGCACCACCAGCGAGATCGGCATGTCGCTGGCAATCACCTTCCACGTCGCATTCGACTGCTTGAGCGATTGCTTCAGCCACGCCGTCTGTACCGGACCAAGGAAGGCCGAGTCGGCATCCAGCCGAGACTGGCGGTTCGGCGAGTTACGCCCGCGGTAGCTGCGCTCATCCAGCATGAACACGTCGAGCAGCGGGCCGTACTGGAACGCGCGGTAGATCTGCTCTGGGTCGATTGGATTGAAGCGGAACGGGTTGTACTCGAACATCGCCTGCTTCGCACGCGCGGCCAATAGCGACGCACTGCGCTCCTGGTAGCGCTTCTCTTCCGGGCCGATCTGCTGGCCGGGGTACCAGTTGTTGCGCACCTCGTGGTCGTCCCACTGCACGAGGAACGGCACCTCGGCGGAAAACGCGCGCTTGTTCTTGTCCAGCTGGTTGTAGGCGAAGGCGCCGCGGTAGTCGTCGAGCGTCTGTGCAACGTGCGACTTCGCCTCGGTGACGAGGTTCGTCCACAGCGAGCCGTCGGGCAGTTTCACCTCGGCCTGGATCGGGCCGTCGGCATAGATCTGGTCGCCGGAGTGAATGAAGAAGTCGGGCGATTCGCGACGCATCGCTTCGTACAGACGATAGCCGCCGAAACGCTCGTTGATGCCCCAGCCCTGGCCGGCCTCGTCGCCAGAGAAGACAAAGCAGACCGGGCGATTGGCCGACACGGGCGCCGTGCGAAAACGGCCGGTGACTGGCTCGCTAAACGCCTTGTCGTGCACGAGATCCTGGAAGCGGACGCGGTAGAACAGGTCAGCGCCGGCAGGCAGGCCCGTCGGGTCAACGCGGGCTGTGAGGCCGCCGCTTTCGAGCGCTACTGGGCCAACGCGGCGCGCGAGATTCTTGAAGGCGGCGTCTGTCGAATATTCGACGATCATGCGCGCAGGGCGGTCGGTGCGGCTCCAGACGATGGCGCTGTCAGCCGTGATATCGCCGCTCATCACACCGCCAGGCAGTTGGGGGCGCAGGCGCTCGGACGTCACTGCAGCTGGCGCGACGCCCTGCGCCAGCACATCGCTAATACGCGAGCCCAGCAACGCGGTACCGCTGGCGGAAACGAGACCCTTGATCAGCGTGCGGCGGGTCGGCTTGACGATCGGCTGGTCGGACATGCGGGCTCCGGTGTCTTTAATGAGATACCGGCCAGCCTAAGGCGTTTGCGTGACAACGCTACGTCACCCGCTCGCTTCTGTCACATCGATGGCGAGCGTCTCCTTGATCTCCTCCATCACGATGTAACTCTTGGACTGCACGGCGCCCGGCAACTGCAGCAGGATGTCGCCCAGCAAGCGGCGGTATTCGCTCATCTCGCGAATGCGCGCCTTGATGAGGTAGTCGAAATCGCCGGAGACGAGGTGGCACTCCAGCACTTCGGGAATGCGCAGCACCTCGCGCCGGAACTGCTCGAACATATTGCCGGATTTGCTGCCCAGGCTGATCTCCACAAACACCAGCAGCGATGCACCCAGCATGGCTGGATTGAGCCGCGCGTAGTAACCCAGGATGAAATGCTCGCGCTCCAGCCGTTTGACGCGCTCGATGCACGGCGTGATGGTCAGGCCGACCGCCTCGGACAGCTCCTTCATCGACAGCCTTCCGTCTTTTTGCAGCAGATCGAGGATGCGCCGATCGAGCTTATCGAGGGCCCGGACAGGCTTGCGCTGGGTTCGCATGGTTGAAAACGCCTCAAAATCGAAGTTGTTTCTGTTTCCCTGAAATATACAGAAACAATTACTAGTGTTGTGCGAATACGATAGCGACATCTATCGCAAATGCATCTCCGGGGAGTATCACCATGCGCGTGCTCGTTCTTGGCAGCGGCGTGATTGGCGTCAGCAGCGCCTATTACCTGGCCCGCGCGGGCCATGAAGTCACCGTCGTCGACCGCGAAGCCGGTCCGGCGCTGGAGACGAGCTTTGCCAACGCTGGTCAGATCTCGCCGGGCTACGCGTCGCCGTGGGCCGCCCCGGGCGTACCGCTCAAGGCCATCAAGTGGATGTTTCAGCAGCACGCGCCGCTCTCCATCCGCCCCGACGGCACCCTCTTCCAGCTCAAGTGGATGTGGCAGATGCTGCGCAACTGCGACGCTGCCAGCTATGCGCAAAATAAAGAGCGCATGGTCCGCCTGGCCGAGTACAGCCGCGACTGCATCCGCGACCTGCGCGCCGACACCGGCATCGCCTACGAAGGCCGCCAGCAAGGCACGTTGCAAATCTTCCGCACCCAGCAACAGCTCGACGGCGCCGCGAATGACATCGCCGTGCTCGAGCGTGCTGGTGTGCCCTACGAACTGCTTTCGCGCGACGACCTCGTGCGCAGTGAACCAGGCCTGGCCTCGACCCGCCACAAGCTGGCCGGTGGCTTGCGCCTACCCAATGACGAAACGGGCGATTGCCAGCTCTTCACCACGCGCCTGGCAGCGATGGCGGAAAAGCTCGGCGTACGCTTCCGTTTCAACAGCACGATCAACAGCCTCATCTTCAAGAACGACGTCGTGCGTGGCGCGCTGGTCGACGGCCAGCCGATCGACGCCGACCTGGTCGTCGTGGCGCTGGGCAGCTACAGCACGCCGTTCCTGAAGAACCTAGTGAACGTGCCGGTCTACCCGCTCAAGGGTTTCTCAATCACCGTACCGATGACGGATGCGGAGAAGAGCCCCGTGTCCACCATCCTGGACGAGACCTACAAAGTAGCCGTGACGCGCTTTGACGACCGCATCCGTGTGGGTGGCATGGCGCAGATCGTCGGCTACGACAAGCGCCTCGACCCGGGCAAGCGCAAGACGCTGGAGTTCGTGGTCAACGATCTGTTCCCGGGTGCAGGTGATGTGTCGCGCGCGTCGTTCTGGACCGGCCTGCGCCCGATGACGCCGGACGGCACGCCCATCGTCGGCCAGACGCCGGTGCGTGGCCTGTGGCTCAACACGGGCCACGGCACGCTGGGGTGGACCATGGCATGCGGCTCGGGCAAGCTGCTGTCGGATCTGGTGTCCGGCCGCTCGCCTGCCATCCGCTCGGATGACCTGTCGGTGTATCGCTACCTGGGCGGCACGCCGATGCCAGCGGCCAAGCCCGCGCTGGCCTGATCGCCTACGCTGTTGGCAATGAAAAAGGGAGGCCGAAGCCTCCCTTTTTTGTCCCGCTGACACCGCTTAGAACTGCGCTTCGGGCACCGCACCGATCGTCTCGCCGCCCGTCAGCACGCTCTGCGCAATACCCGGCGCCTGCGTGAGCAACACGTCAGCGAACACGCGCGCCGTGGCGATCTTCGCGCCGTAGAAGTTCGGGTCTTCGCTCTCGCGGTCGATGGCCACCAGCAGCGCACGCGCCATCTGCCAGCCCGACAGCACGATGCCGCACAGGCGCAGATACGGCACGCTGCCCGCGAACACGGCGTTCGGCTGCGCCTTGGTCTGCGCGACCACAAAGCGCACCACCGATTCAAGCGCCTCACGGCCGGCTGCCAAACGCACACGCATCGCGTCGCAATGCGCACCGACCTTCGCCGCCAGGGCCGCTTCCACCTTGGCGATTTCCGCGCAGATGCCCAACGCCACTGCGCCGCCGTCACGCACCGTCTTACGGCCGATCAGGTCGTTGGCCTGGATGGCCGTGGTGCCTTCGTAGATCGGCAGGATGCGTGCATCACGATAGAACTGCGCTGCGCCCGTCTCTTCGATAAAGCCCATGCCGCCGTGCACCTGCACGCCCATGCTGGTGACGTCAATCGACATCTCCGTGCTCCAGCCCTTCACGATCGGCACCAGGAATTCGTACAGCGCTGCGTTCTGCTTGCGTGCAGCTTCGTCGGCAGCATGATGGCCAGCATCGCACGCTGCGGCGGCCACGTAAGCCAGCGCGCGAGCGCCTTCGGTCATGGCACGCATCGTCAGCAGCATGCGCTTGACGTCGGGGTGGTGAATGATGGGCACGGCCTTGGCAGCAGAGCCATCTACCGGGCGGCTCTGCACGCGGTCGCGTGCATAGGCGACAGCCTTCTGATACGCGCGCTCCGACACGCCGATGCCCTGCATGCCCACCGCATAACGCGCCGCGTTCATCATGATGAACATGTATTCCAGGCCGCGGTTTTCTTCGCCGACCAGCGTGCCGATCGCGCCGCCGTTGTCGCCAAATTGCAGCACGGCCGTCGGGCTCGCCTTGATGCCGAGCTTGTGTTCGATCGACACGCAGTGCGCATCGTTGCGCGCACCCAGCGAGCCGTCTTCATTGACCATGAACTTCGGCACCACGAACAGCGAGATGCCCTTCACGCCCTCCGGTGCGCCCGGCGTGCGCGCCAGCACAAGGTGGACGATGTTCTCGGCCATGTCGTGCTCGCCCCAGGTGATGAAGATCTTCGTGCCGAAGATCTTGAACGTGCCGTCGCCTACCGGCTCGGCGCGCGTGCGCACGAGTGCCAGGTCGGAGCCGGCTTGCGGCTCGGTCAGGTTCATCGTGCCCGTCCATTCGCCCGAGATGAGCTTGGGGACGAAAAGCTGTTTCTGCTCTTCGGTGCCAGCCGTCAGCAATGCCTCGATGGCGCCGTCCGTCAACAACGGGCACAGTGCGAACGACAGGTTGGCTGCGTTCAGCATTTCGATACACGCCGTGGCGATCAGCTTCGGCAGGCCCTGGCCGCCGTATTCCAGCGGATGCTGCACGCCCTGCCAGCCGCCTTGGCCGAACTGGGCGAACGCTTCCTTGAAGCCCGCCGTGGCCGTGACGACGCCGTCCTTCCAGCTGCTCGGGTTACGGTCGCCATCCACATTCAGCGGCGCAACCACTTCACCGGTAAAGCGCGCGCTTTCTTCCAGCACGGCCTGCGCCGTATCGGCGGTAGCGTCTTCAAAGCCGGGCAGCTTGGCGACGTTGTCCAGGCCGGCCAACTCGTTCATCACGAACAGCATGTCCTTGACGGGAGCTTGATAGGTCATGTCTCTCTCCAACTCTTGTGAAGCGCGATCAGGACAGTGCCTCATCGAGTGCGTGACGCACTCTCCTGATGGCGCTCACGTATAAAAAAGCCGTTTCCAAACAGGTCGGAAACGGCTTTGCGTCGGGCGTTGCAGCGCGCATCAAGTGAAGCGCGCTGCGCAGTGCAATCAGCCCAGTGCGGTCACCAGCTCCGGCACGACAGCGTTCAGATCGCCCACGAGGCCGTAGTCAGCCACCTGGAAGATCGGCGCTTCCGGATCCTTGTTGATCGCCACGATCACCTTCGAATCCTTCATGCCGGCCAGGTGTTGGATCGCGCCCGAGATACCGACGGCGATGTACAGCTGCGGCGCCACGATCTTGCCGGTCTGGCCGACCTGGTAGTCGTTGGGCACAAAGCCGGCGTCCACTGCGGCACGCGAGGCGCCCAACGCTGCGCCCAGCTTGTCGGCCAGCGGCGTCAGTACCTTGGTGTAGTTCTCGCCCGAGCCCACGCCGCGGCCGCCCGACACGATGATCTTCGCGGCGGTCAGTTCCGGGCGATCGCTCTTCGTCACTTCACGCGAGACGAATTGCGAGATGCCGGCGTCTGCCACGGCGGTCAGGCTTTCGGTTGCAGCGGAGCCACCGGTTGCGGCAGCCGGGTCAAAGGCCGTACCACGCACGGTGATCACCTTCACCTTGTCGGCCGATTGCACGGTGGCAATCGCGTTGCCGGCGTAGATCGGGCGCTCGAAGGTATCCGGACCGTCGACCTTGGTGATGTCGGACAGTTGGGCCACGTCGAGCTTGGCGGCCACGCGCGGCAGGATGTTTTTGCCGTAGGCTGTGGCGGGCGCCAGGATGTGGCTGTAGTTGCCGGCGATGGCCAGGGCCTGCTCGGCGACGTTCTCGGCCAGGCCATCGGCAAACTGGGGCGCGTCGGCCACCAGCACCTTGGTCACGCCAGCCATCTGCGCGGCGGCCTGTGCAGCAGCGCCGCAGCCAGCGCCGGCCACCAGCACGTGGACGTCACCGCCGCATTGGGCGGCGGCCGTCACGGTGTTCAGCGTCGCGGCCTTGATGGATTGATTGTCGTGTTCAGCAATAACGAGTGCGGTCATCTTGATCTGCCTATTCGGTGTGCTTGAAGTTGCGTGCAAGTAGCGTGACCGCTTACAGCACCTTGGCTTCCGTCTTGAGCTTGGACACCAGCGTGGCCACATCGGGCACCATCACGCCGGCGCTGCGCTTGGCGGGCTCAACCACCTTCAGCGTCTTCAGGCGCGGGGCAACGTCCACGCCCAGGTCTTCGGGCTTGACCGTGTCGAGCGGCTTTTTCTTCGCCTTCATGATGTTCGGCAGCGTCACATAGCGCGGCTCGTTCAGGCGCAGGTCGGTGGTAACCACGGCCGGCAGCTTGACCGACAGGGTTTCCAGGCCGCCGTCCACTTCACGCGTGACCGAGGCCTTGCCGTCGGCAATCTGCACCTTCGAGGCAAACGTCGCTTGCGGCAGGCCGGCCAGCGCAGCCAGCATCTGGCCGGTCTGGTTTGCGTCGTCGTCAATCGCCTGCTTGCCGAGAATGATCAACTGCGGCTGCTCTTTGTCGACCAGCGCCTTCAGCAGCTTGGCCACAGCCAGCGGCTGCAGTTCTTCAGCGGTTTCGACCAAAATGCCGCGATCGGCACCGATGGCCATGGCGGTGCGCAGGGTTTCCTGGCACTGCGTCACGCCGCACGACACGGCGATCACTTCGGTAGCGACGCCCGCTTCCTTCAGGCGAACCGCCTCTTCCACGGCGATCTCGTCGAACGGGTTCATGCTCATCTTGACGTTGGCAAGATCGACACCGCTGCCGTCCGTCTTCACGCGAACCTTCACGTTGTAATCGATCACGCGCTTGACTGCGACCAGGACTTTCATGCGCTCACTCCACTAATTGATAAGACGATTTTGCAAAACGCCGGCCATTATAAGGGGGGCCGGTCGCTCGCGTAATTTTTCCGAACGGTCGTGCTATTTTAACCGCGAAAATTTGCCGGACGCCAGTCAAACGTCCGGCAACGAGTTGGGGGAAACCCTCTAACCGTGTGTAAAAGTGCTTACCAAGCCACGATCACGGCGTCTTTGTACTTGGCTTTCACAAACGCCTTCACCGCATCCGAGTGGTAGGCCTTGACCAGCTTGGCGACCCACGGCTGATCCTTGTCAGCGGCACGCACGGCAATCACATTGGCGTACGGGCCCTTGGGGCTTTCGATGGCGATGCCATCCTTGGTCGGGTCCAGGTTGGCTTTCTCGGCGTAGTTACCGTTGACGGCGGCGGCATCCAGATCATCCAGCGAGCGCGGCAGTTGCGCGGCATCCAACTCGACAAACTTCAGCTTCTTCGGGTTCTCGGCCACATCGCGCGGCGAGGCCTTGAAACCCGCGTTCGGCTTGAGCTTGATCACGCCTTGCGATTGCAGCAGCAGCAGCGCGCGGCCGCCGTTGGTGGGGTCGTTCGGCAGGCCGAAGCGCGCACCGTCCTTCAGTTCCTTCGGCGACTTGATCTTCTTCGAGTAGATCCCCATCGGGAACGTGATGGTCTGACCGACACTCACGAACTTATAGCCGCGCGTGGCAATCTGGTCGTCCAGATACGGCTGGTGCTGATAGCTGTTGGCATCCAGGTCACCGGCTGCCAAGGCCGCGTTCGGTTGGATGTAATCGTTGAACTCGACGATCTGGAGCTTCAGGCCGTCCTTCTCGGCGACCTTCTTCACTTCTTCCATGATCTCGGCGTGCGGGCCGGCGGTCACGCCGATCTTGATCGGCTTGCTTTGCGCGAGCGCGCTGCCTGCGACCAGTGCCAATGCGGCGCCAAGGCTCGCGGACCATTGCAGCAGTTGACGGCGATTCATTGCGTTTCCTCGTTGTGTCTGTCGATTGGGTGATTAACGGTGGCTCAGGCGGCGCACGAGCCAATCGCCCGTCGATTGCACCGCCTGCACAAAGACGATCAGGATGACGACCACCGCCAGCATGATGTCCGATTCATAGCGCTGATAACCGTAGCGGATGCCCAGATCCCCGAGGCCGCCGCCGCCGATGGTGCCAGCCATGGCCGAGTAGCCGACGAGGCTGACGAAGGTGATCGTCAGGCCGGCGAGGATGCCCGGCATCGCCTCGGGCAACAACACCTTGTAGACGAGCTGGCCGGTCGTCGCGCCCATCGACTGCGCGGCTTCGATCAGGCCACGGTCCACTTCGCGCAGCGCAGTCTCGACCAAGCGCGCAACAAACGGAATCGCAGCAATCGTGAGCGGCACGATGGCCGCGGCGGTGCCGATGGACGAGCCCGCCAGCAGGCGGGTGAACGGAATCACCGCGACCAGCAGGATGATGAACGGCACCGAGCGCACGGCATTGACGACGAGGCCTGCCACGCGGTTGAACACCGGCGCCGACAGCACGCCGCCCGAAGTCGTCAGATACAGCAGTACGCCCAACGGCACGCCAAACAGCGCACCAATGCCACCGGACACGCCGACCATGGCGAGCGTTTCCCAGAAGGCCGGCAGAAACAGGTCGGTCAGGTCAGACCACATGATTGATCTCCTCGACCACCACGCCTTGCTCGCGCAGGAAACTCATTGCGTTGTTGATGTCAGCGGTTTCGCCCGACGCCAGGATCGCCAGCGAGCCGAAGGCCTGGCCCTGGATCTCGTCGATATGGCCGTGCAGGATGTTGAAGTCGAGCCCGTAGTTGCGGATCGCCTGCGCCAGCACCGGCTGGTCTACGCCTGCGCCCGTAAAGGCGAGACGGAACAGATGATCACGGCCACCTCGCTCGCGTGCTGTGAGGCGGCTTTCTACGCGCGCCAGAACGGAGGGCGGCAACTCTTGCGAGATCACCTCGCCGATGAGCGCGCGCGTCACGTCATGCTCAGGCTTCAGGAACACGTCGATCACGCGGCCCAGTTCCACTACCCGGCCGGCGTCGAGTACCGCCACGCGGTCGCACACCTGCTTGATGACTTCCATCTGGTGCGTGATCAGCACGATGGTCAACCCCAATTCGCAGTTGATCTTGCGCAGCAGGTCAAGAATCGAGCGCGTCGTCTCCGGGTCCAGCGCGGAGGTCGCCTCGTCGGAAAGCAGAACATCCGGCTGGCTCGCCAGCGCGCGGGCGATGCCAACGCGCTGCTTCTGACCACCGGAAATCTGCGCGGGGTAGCGGTCCTTATGCGCGGACAGGCCCACCAGTTCCAGCAGTGGCAAGACGATCTCGCGGATGCGTTCGCGCGATGTGCCGGCCAACTCCAGCGGCAACGCCACGTTGTCGTACACGGTGCGCGACGACAGCAAATTGAAGTGCTGGAAGATCATGCCGATCTTGCGGCGCGCCTGGCGCAGGCCGTCGGCATTGAGTGCGGTGAGCTCCTGTCCCGCCACGGTGACGGTGCCGGAGGTCGGCCGGTTCAGCAGATTGATGACGCGAACCAGCGTGCTCTTACCCGCGCCGCTGCGGCCGATGATGCCGAAAATCTCGCCCCGATTGATGGTCAGGTCGACGTCGCGCAGCGCTTGGACGTCATGGCCGCCCGCTCCCCGAAAGTGCTGCGATATCCCCTTGAGTTTGATCATGCGTACAGACAAAAACGGCAACCGCCCTGTGCCTAGGCCGTTGCCGTCTCTTTTTTGTTTGAATGAGGCGCTAGTGTAAGGCAGACCCTACATGCGAGGAACGATTCTTTAACGATGTCTTTATTACTTTTTCGAATGTCATCAACGATTCGTCATCGTCGCTGGCCTAAAGCTCCGCCAGCGCCTTGATGTGCGCCACCACGCTGCGGCCCAGCGCACTGAGGTTGTAGCCACCCTCCAGGCAACTGACAATGCGGCCCTTGGCGTGCGTGCGCGCCACTTGCATGAGTTGCTTCGTAATCCACGCGTAGTCCGCCTCGACCAGGCCCATCTGGCCCAGATCATCTTCGCGGTGCGCATCGAAGCCGGCGGAAATGAACAGCATCTCCGGCTGGAACGCCTCCAGACGCGGCAACCAGATCGTTTCCACCACCTCACGCACGGTCAGGCCATTGGTGTATGCCGGCAGCGGGATGTTCACCATATTGGCCGCCACCGTCTCGGAGCCGGAATACGGATAGAACGGGTGCTGGAAGATGCTGCACATCAGCACGCGCGGCTCATCGATGAACGCTGCTTCGGTGCCGTTGCCGTGGTGCACGTCAAAGTCGACGATCGCCACGCGCTGCAAGCCGTGATGGTCCAGCGCATGACGCGCGGCGACCGCCACATTGTTGAAGAAGCAGAAGCCCATTGCGCGCCCCGGCTCGGCATGGTGGCCGGGTGGGCGCACGCTGCAGAAGGCGTTTTCCAGCTCGCCGGCGATGACCTTGTCGGTGGCATCCACCGCGGCACCTGCAGCGAGCACCGCGGCCATATAGGTGTGCGGGTTCATCGAGGTGTCGGGATCGATCGGCATATAGCCGGCAATCGGCACGCTGGCCACCAGTTCGCGCACGTATTCGCTGCGATGGACGCGGCACAGCTGCGCTTCGGTGGCGGGCGGCGCCTCGCAGGGAACGAGCAGGTCGTCGATGCGGCTGGCGATGAGTTGATCTTCGATCGCGCGCAGGCGGTCCGGGCATTCGGGATGGTGCGGCCCCATCTCGTGCCGGAGGAATTCAGGATGCGTGTAGAGGCCGGTCGCCATGTTGTTGTGATCCGGTGTGTTTCAGTGTCTCCAGCCGCTACGTTAGCACGGCGGTGCGACAACGCCGCACGCCCCGGGGCGATCCAACAGACGCATCCGCTACAATGCCCCGATCCCGTATGAAGCCTGCCCATGAGCCAATCGCCTTCTTCCCGTCGTCCCGTATTGCGCGCCCTGGTGGCTGGCGCAGCGCTCTCCGCGCTCTCTTTCCCGGCGCTCTCGCTGGCTGCCAAGAAAGCCGCCAAATCGCCCAAGCGCCGCGTCGCGGTGCATGAAGAAGAGATCGACCCCGATCGTTATCGCAACAACCCGCAAACGCAGGCCTTCATCGGCATGCTGGTCGCTCAGTACAACTTTGACCGGACATCGCTCGATACGCTGTTTGCGGGCACGGCCTATTCCGCCACCGTGGCACGCCTGATCCTGCCGCCGGTCACGCCCGCGCGTCGCAGCTGGACGGCCTATCGCGGCCGCTTCATCGAGCCGATCCGCATTGGCGCCGGCGTACGGTTCTGGCAGCAATACGGCGACACGCTGCGCCGCGCGGAGAACGAATTCGGCGTACCGGCCGACGTGATCGTGGGCATCCTGGGCGTCGAGACCATTTACGGCCGAGACATGGGCAACTTCCGCGTGATGGACGCGCTGTCCACGCTGGCCTTCGACTACCCCGACACGCCCAACCGCGAAGACCGCAGCACGATGTTCCGCAACCAGCTGAAGGACTTCCTGCTCTGGTGCCGAGACACGGGCGCGGATGCGTTTTCGATCCTTGGCTCATATGCGGGCGCGGTCGGCATTCCGCAATTCATGCCGACCAGCATCCGCGAATACGCCATCGATTACGACCGGGACGGCCACATCGATCTGCGCAACAGCGCGGTAGACGCCATCGGCAGCGTCGCGCGCTTCCTGCAGATGCACGGCTGGGAACCAAACCGCCCCGTGATGTGGAACATTGCTGGCGATGCCGACAGCCAGGGCATCGCGGCGGCGGCGGCAGACGGCCAACCGTATCCCGGCATGACGCTGTCCAGGCTCACACGCGCCGGTCTGGCGCTGGCTCCGGGCGTCGATGCCGCACGCGAGCAGGAAACCGAAGTGCTGATGATCGATCTACCCACGCCGGGTCAGCCGACCGAGTACCGCGTCGGCCTGCGCAACTTCTACGTGCTCACGCGCTACAACCGCAGCTTCTTCTACGCGGCTGCGGTGTACGAGTTGGGCCAGGCCGTACGGCAGGCGATGCAGGGTTGATCCGCCGTCAGTGCAAATAAAAAGCGCAGCTTCGGCTGCGCTTTTTATTTGGCGATGCGGCGTACCGTCAGGCAGGGAAGACGCCCGTCGACAGGTAACGATCGCCTCGGTCGCACACCACGAAAACGATCGTGGCGTTTTCAACTTCCTCTGCCACACGCAGCGCCACGCACAACGCACCCGCCGCAGAGATCCCACAAAAAATGCCTTCTTCGCGAGCCATGCGACGTGCCATGTGTTCGGCGTCGGACTGGCTCACCGACTCGGTACGATCGATGTACTTCGGATCGTAAATCTTTGGCATGTACGCCTCGGGCCACTTGCGGATGCCCGGAATGCGCGAACCTTCTTCCGGCTGTGCGCCCACGATCTGAATGTCGGCGTTCTTCTCTTTCAGGAAGCGCGAGACACCAGTAATCGTGCCCGTCGTCCCCATCGCCGAGACGAAATGCGTGATGCGGCCTTCGGTGTCGCGCCACAGTTCGGGCCCGGTGGTCTCGTAATGCGCAAGCGGGTTGTCCGGGTTGGCAAATTGATCGAGGATGACGCCCTTGCCTTCCTTTTCCATCGCGTCGGCCAGGTCGCGTGCGTATTCCATGCCGCCCTTGACGGGGGTGAGAATGATCTCCGCGCCGTAAGCAGCCATGCTCTGGCGGCGTTCCACCGACAGATCTTCCGGCATGATCAGCACCATCTTGTAACCACGCACGGCGGCGGCCATGGCCAGGGCAATGCCCGTGTTGCCGGACGTGGACTCGATCAGCGTGTCACCCGGCTTGATGCGGCCACGCGCTTCGGCGTGCTTGATCATGGACAGCGCGGGGCGATCCTTGACCGAGCCGGCCGGGTTATTGCCCTCGAGTTTGCCGAGGATGACATTGCCGCGGCGCGCGTTGCCTTCGCCGGGAATGCGTTGGAGCTGAACCAGCGGCGTGTTGCCGATGGTGTCTTCGATGGTGAGATAGGCCATGATGCGTGGGGGACGGGAATCCAGCCATTGTAATGCAGCCAAAATCCCTGCCCCGCACATGGCAAAACGCCCCGCTCGGGGTGGGGCGTTGTCGGCAGGATGGCTGCCCCGCTTACTTCTTCTTCGCGTCCTTACCGTCCTTCTTGGCGGTGGTCGGTACCGGTGCCGGTGCTCCAAAAGTCAGCCCTTCGTTTTCCAGCTTGGCGAGCGTCTTGTCGCCAATGCCGGCCACGCGAGCCTTGAAGTCGGTGGCGTCTTTGTACGGGCCGTTCTTGGTGCGCTCTTCAATGATCGATTTGGAACGCTTGGGGCCGATGCCGGACAACGTTTCCAGCGCAGCGTGATCTGCGGTATTCACGTCTACCGCAGCCCACGAGGCGGACAGCATCGACAGCGACATCAAGGCGGTGGCCAACAGCTTCTTCAACATGTGCTTCTCCTTGGTATAGGGAATAAAAAACCGCCACGTGAGCGGCGGTTTCGGCACATCTTAAAGAGCATCCTGGCGATGCCCCTGCGCGCGGACAAAAAGTCACACGCTGTCTGATTCTTGAAACGACTGAGCGGTCAGGCCGGCTGCTTCAACAGCCACTGGCAGTAACGCTCCACGCCTTCCTGGACCGTCAGGAACGGTGCCGTGTAACCTGCCGCGCGCAGGCGCGACTGGTCAGCCTGCGTGAAGCACTGGTACTTGCCACGCAACGCATCGGGAAATTTTACGTATTCGATCAGGCCTTCCTGTGCCAGCTCTTCGGTGGAAAGCGCAGGCTTGCCTTCCGCTGCGCGCAATGTGTTCACGACCGTCGTGGCGATGTCGTTGAACGGCTGCGCACGGCCCGTGCCGAGATTGAAGATGCCAGACTTGTCCGGATTGTCGAAGAAGAACAGGTTGACCTTCACCACATCTTCCACCGACACGAAATCGCGCATCTGACCGCCCTGCGGGTAGCCGTTGTACTCGCCGAACAGCTTGACAGTCCCTTCTGCGAGGAACTGGTTGAAGTTGTGGAATGCCACCGACGCCATGCGACCCTTGTGCTGCTCGCGCGGGCCGTAGACGTTGAAGTAGCGGAAGCCGACGATCTGCGACAGCGCCGTCGGCATGACACGGCGCACGATCTGGTCGAACAGCAGCTTGGAATACCCATACACGTTGAGCGGCCGCTCGAACTCGGGCTCTTCGCGGAACGTTTCCGACGCGCCGTACGTGGCAGCCGACGAGGCATAGAGAAACTGCACGCCTTGGTCCAAGCACGCGCGCATCACTGCCAGCGAGTAGCGGTAAT
Organism: Ralstonia sp. VS2407; assembly: GCF_052950655.1. Lineage (NCBI taxonomy): Bacteria > Pseudomonadati > Pseudomonadota > Betaproteobacteria > Burkholderiales > Burkholderiaceae > Ralstonia > Ralstonia sp. VS2407. Next base: position 273,637 of record NZ_JBRFVG010000001.1, on the reverse strand, counting down.
TGTTGTCCATCATGTAGCGGCCATCGGTCTCCATGGTGTCGGAGCAGGCGCCCTCATGGAAGATCGCGCGGACTTTGCCGAACTCGCCGCGCGCAAAGCGTTCGACAAAATCGGTCTTGTCCAGGTAGTCGCTGATCTGGCAGTCGACGATGTTCTTGAACTTGTCGGCCCGCGTGAGGTTGTCGACGGCGATGATGTCGGTCTCGCCGCGCTCGTTCAGGCCTTTAACGATGTTGGCGCCGATAAAGCCGGCCGCGCCGGTGACGATGATGGTCATGATCTGTTGATCGGATGATCAGTTAAAGAGTTCTGCGTGCGTGACGACAGCCGTGCCCAGCTTGCCGACGACGATGCCGCCTGCGCGATTCGCGTACTGCACGGCTTCCTTGATGTTGGCGCCCGCGCCCAGCAACGCGGCCAGCGTGGCGATCACGGTATCGCCTGCGCCCGAGACGTCGAACACTTCCCGTGCCTGCGCTGACACGTGCAACACCTCGTGCTCGGTATAAAGCGTCATGCCTTCTTCCGAGCGCGTAAGCAGCAGTGCCTCCAGCTGCAGTTCGCGGCGCAGGTTTTGTGCACGGATGGTGAGGTCCTGCTCGGATTTCCACGAGCCCACCACCTGGCGCATTTCAGCGCGGTTGGGCGTAATCATGGTTGCGCCCTTGTAGCGCGAATAATCGTCGCCCTTCGGGTCGACCAGCACGCGGCGGCCGGCGTGGCGCGACATCTCGATCATCTTGCCGACGTGCGTGAGACCGCCCTTACCGTAGTCCGACAGCACCACCACGTCGTGCTGCGGCACCAGCATGGCGAAACGATCGAGCACCGACATCAGCACTTCGTGCGTGGGCGCATTTTCAAAGTCAACGCGTATCAATTGTTGCTGACGTGCCAGCACGCGCAGCTTGATCGTCGTGTTGACCGCCGGATCGCGATGCAGGTGACCCGTAACGTGGCTCTCGCCAAGCAGCGTTTCGATGGTGCGGCCCGGTTCGTCGTCGCCAATCACCCCGAGCATGGTGGCCTGTGCGCCCAGTGCCGCCACGTTGCGCGCCACGTTGGCGGCACCACCAAGGCGTTCTTCCTGGCGCTTGATCTGAACGACCGGTACCGGTGCTTCCGGCGAAATCCGATCGACGTCTCCAAACCAGTAGCGGTCGAGCATCATGTCGCCGACCACGAGAATGCGGGCGGCGTGGATCTGTTCGGAAGCGAGCGTGGTCATGGGTCTGGACGTCGGCAGTGGCCGGTGGGTCTCGGTGATTACGATTGGGTGGAGCGCCCGATGGCCTGGTATTCAAAGCCCGCATCGCGCATGGCTTGCGGCTCGAACAGATTGCGGCCGTCGAACACCATCGGCGTCTTCAACAGGGCCTTTACGGCGTTGAAATCCGGGCTGCGGAATGCCTTCCACTCGGTCACGATGACCAGCGCATCGGCATTCTTGAGCGCGTCCATCTGACCGGCGCAGAACGTCACGCGTTCCAGTTGCTCGGCAGAAAGATCGAGCGCCAGCGCATGGCGGGCTTCTTCCATCGCAACCGGGTCATACACTTGCACGCGCGCACCGCGCGCCAGCAGCGCGCCAATCAGGATGCGGCTCGGTGCTTCGCGCATATCGTCAGTATTCGGCTTGAAAGCCAGGCCCCAGATGGCGAACGTGCGGCCGGTCAGGTCGGCGCCCATGCGGTCTTCGATCTTGCCGACCAGCACTTCCTTCTGCTTGTCATTGACGGCTTCAACGGCTTCGAGCACGTGCAGCGTCTGGCCGTACTCCTGCGCCGTGCGCACCAGCGCCTGCACGTCCTTGGGGAAGCACGAACCGCCGTAGCCGGTGCCAGCGTAGAGGAAGCTGTAGCCGATACGCGGGTCGGAGCCGATGCCCAGGCGAACGAGTTCGATATCCGCCCCCACCTTGTCAGCCAGATTGGCCATCTCGTTCATGAACGAGATGCGCGTGGCCAGCATCGAATTGGCCGCGTATTTGGTGAACTCGGCGGAGCGCACGTCCATGTAGAACGTGCGCTCATGGTTGCGGTTGAACGGCGCGTACAACGTGCGCATGATGGCCTTTGCGCGCAGGCCATCGTTATCGCCATACGTGCCGAGCACGATGCGGTCCGGGCGCATGAAGTCGTCCACCGCAGCACCTTCTTTCAGGAATTCGGGGTTCGACACCACCGAAAAGCCGATGTCCGACTTGCCGCGCGTTGCCAGCACTTCGCCAACCGCGGCGCGCACCTTGTCGCCCGTTCCCACCGGCACCGTCGATTTGTCGACGATCACCTTGAAGCCCGCCATGTGCTGGGCGATGTTGCGCGCGGCCGCCAGCACGTACTTCAGGTCGGCGGAGCCGTCTTCATCGGGCGGCGTGCCCACGGCGATGAATTGCACGTCGCCGTGTGCCACGCTGGCAGCCACGTCAGTCGAAAACTGGATGCGGCCGGCCGCGCGGTTGCGCTCGATCAGCTCCTTCAGGCCCGGTTCGTAGATGGGCACGCCGCCGGCGTTGAGCAGGTCGATCTTCTTCTGGTCGACGTCGAGGCAGAACACATCGTTGCCCAGCTCCGCCAAACATGCGCCGGTGACCAGACCGACATAACCGCTACCGATGATGGTGATTTTCATACGAACACTTGAAGATTAAAAAAGCGCCAGCGCGGCCGCTACAAGCAGGCCGCGCCGGACTGAATTACATGCTGGCACCGCCGCTGCCGCCGAGCGTCTCGGTACGGCGCGGTGCATACGTTTCCCAACGATTGCAGCCAGGGCACTGCCAATAGAACAGACGCGCGCGGAAACCGCACTCCTGGCAGGTATAGCGCGCCAGATTGCGCGTACGGCTTTGCAGCAAATCGCGAATGGCGCCGAGATCCTGCGCGCGCTGGATATCGGCATTGCTGCCCGCTTCAACGGGGTCTGCCAGCGCACTTTCGGCGGCGTCGGCCGCCGCGGGTGCTTCACTGCCAACCGCCTCGGACGCGCGGGTTGCTTCGGCTTCCACGAGCCGCGTCAACGCCATCAACGACGGCTGACGACGGATCTGATCGCGCATCAGCGCCACGGCATCGTCAATACCGTGCACATCCAATTCGTACTTGTAGACCGTATCGAGCAGTTCGGGGCCCAGGCGCGCGTCCATCTTGGAGCGCAGCCATGCGAGTCCCTCGGCGGCGCGGCCAAGCTGCGTGTACGCCTTCATCAGGCGTTCAGCCACCAACGGCAAGAAGGCCGTGTTTTGCTGTTCGATGCTGCGCCAACGCTTGATGGCGCCTTCAACATCGCCCTGCCCTTGCGCCACGTCGCCCAACTGAATGGTGGCGCGCACGTTCTTCGGATTCTCCTGCAGCGCACGCTCCAGCCATTCGACGGCGGTCGGTACGTCCTTGCGCTGCAGCGCTTCCTGGGCGACTTCGCAGCAAAACTGCGCGATCTGCACGGCGTAATCCTTGCCTTGCAGCTTCTGCAATTCACGCGCTGCTTCAATGGCCTTGCGCCACTCCTTTTCGACCTCGTACAACTCGAGCAGCACGCGCTTGGCCGGCTCAGCGAATGTGCCCTCCATCAGCATGCGCAGGGATTCCTCTGCGCGATCCAGCAGGCCGGCGCGCAGGAAATCCTGCCCCAGTTCAAACAGCGCGTGATCGCGCTCATTGGGGGGAAGATCCGGGCGATTGACGAGATTTTGGTGAACGCGGATGGCGCGCTCGGTTTCACCGCGGCGGCGGAACAGGCTACCGAGCGCAAAGTGCAGCTCCGTGGTCTCCGGGTCCAGACGCGCAACTTCAATGAAAGCGTCGATAGCCTTGTCCGGCTGCTCGTTGAGCAGGAAATTGAGCCCCTTGAAGTACGAGCGCGGCAGCGACGATTGTTCGGTGCGCAACTGGCGGGCATCGAGCCGCGCAGCCACCCAGCCCAAGCCAAACACCAGGGGGATGGCCAACAGCCACCAGAGATCAAAATCCATGCGTCAGACCTTGGGGCCGGGAACGTGATACGGAGAATCGGCGACAACGGGCGTGGGCACCTCGGTCACCTCATCCGCCTTCTTCATGCGACCGATCTGGCGGCGCAAGCGGCTTGCCGTAAAGCGATGTCGCATCACACGCGGAGCCATGGCCAGCATGGCCAACAAGATGCCGGCGACAAAGAACGCCAAGGCGATCAGGATCAGCGGTGCATGCCAGACCACGCCAAACGGCAGCACGAGCGAGACTTCCGCCGTGTTGTGCAGTGCCAGCACGAAGAGCAGCACGAACAACAGAATGCGGATGACCCAGACGAGAAATTTCATGCGGATTCGGAAACGGGCGGCGGTGCAACAGCCGGAAACGGCGCGATTGCCGGGTTGTGCCGCATTGTAGCGGATTCATATGGCGGCCAGCCACGCCAGGCTTGGCGGCAGACAAGCATCGCCGGAATAAAAAACGCCCCGGCAAGCGGGGCGTTCCTGAAGCTACCAAATGCTACCTAGGCTTAGCGCGACATTGCCAGCGGCACCGCCGTGTCTACCGGAAAACCAGCAGCCTGACGGGTGCTGTCAGCCTGTCTCGAAGCCTTTACCGTCGCGAGCGACACGGCAGGCTCGCCCTCCAAAGAAGGCTCGCCTTGCCGCTCCAGGCTGCGGTCAACCCGTTCGCGCAACTCCTTGCCCGCCTTGAAGTGAGGCACCCGCTTTTCGGGTACCAGCACTTTCTCGCCAGACTTGGGATTGCGACCGACACGCGGCGGACGACGATTCAGACCGAAGCTTCCGAATCCGCGGATCTCGATGCGGTGGCCGTCCGCCAGGGCGTCGGACATCGCATCCAGGATCGTCTTGACCGCGATATCGGCATCCCGCAGCAGCAGCTGCGGAAAGCGAGCGGCCAGCTTTTCCACGAGTTCGGACTTGGTCATGGGCATCTTGCGCGCGTCCTCGTCGTTCTTTAGGGTCGACCCGGTTGATGCTTACTGATTGGTTTCGTTCAGCTTGGCCTTCAGCAGCGCGCCGAGGTTCGTGGTACCAGCTGCGCCGGTATCCGCCGAGAACTTCTGCATCGCTTCCTGTTGGTCGGCGCTGTCCTTCGCCTTGATGGAGACGTTGATGTTGCGCGACTTGCGATCGATGTTGACGATCATCGCGGTCATCGTTTCGCCTTCCTTCAGCACGTTGCGGGCATCTTCCACGCGGTCGCTCGAGATTTCCGAGGCACGCAGGTAGCCTTCCACGTCGTCAGCCAGCTGCACCACGGCACCCTTCGGATCAACGGCCTTGATCGTGACCTGCACGATCGAACCCTTGTCGTTGGTCGAGATGAAGTTGTTGAACGGGTCGCCCGACAGTTGCTTGATACCCAGCGAGATGCGTTCCTTGTCGACGTCGATGGCCAGCACAACGGCTTCCACTTCGTCGCCCTTCTTGTACTTGCGAACAGCTTCTTCGCCCGTCTCTTGCCACGACAGGTCCGACAAGTGCACCAGGCCGTCGATGCCGCCCGGCAGACCGATGAACACGCCGAAGTCGGTGATCGACTTGATCTGGCCAGCCAGCTTGTCGCCCTTCTTCTGGTTACGCGCGAAATCGTCCCACGGGTTGGCCTTGCACTGCTTCATGCCCAGGCTGATACGACGCTTGTCTTCGTCGATATCCAGAACCATGACTTCCACTTCGTCGCCCAGCTGGACAACCTTCGACGGAGCCACGTTCTTGTTGGTCCAGTCCATTTCCGACACGTGGACCAGGCCTTCGATACCGGCTTCGATCTCGACGAATGCGCCGTAGTCGGTCAGGTTCGTCACCTTGCCGAACAGACGGGTGCCTTGCGGATAGCGGCGCGAGATGCCGACCCACGGATCTTCACCCAGTTGCTTGACGCCCAGCGAAACGCGGTTCTTCTCTTGGTCGAACTTGAGGATCTTGGCGGTGATTTCTTGGCCAACCGACAGCACTTCGCTCGGGTGACGCACACGACGCCATGCCAGGTCGGTGATGTGCAGCAGACCGTCGATGCCACCCAGATCCACGAACGCGCCGTAGTCGGTGATGTTCTTGACGATACCGTTGACGATCGCGCCTTCCTTGAGCGTTTCCATCAGCTTCTGACGCTCTTCGCCCAGCGTGGCTTCAACCACGGCACGGCGCGACAGCACAACGTTGTTGCGCTTGCGGTCCAGCTTGATGACCTTGAATTCGAGGGTCTTGCCTTCGTACGGCGTGGTGTCCTTGATCGGACGCACGTCGACGAGCGAACCCGGCAGGAATGCACGAATACCGTTGACCATGACGGTCAGGCCGCCCTTGACCTTGCCAGTCACGGTACCGGAGATGATCTCGCCGGATTCCAGTGCCTTTTCAAGGTTCAGCCACGAAGCCAGACGCTTGGCCTTGTCGCGCGACAGGATGGTGTCGCCATAGCCGTTTTCCAGCGCGTCGATTGCGACCGAAACGTAGTCGCCGACTTGCACTTCCAGTTCGCCCTGATCGTTCAGGAATTCTTCGACCGGAACAAAAGCTTCAGACTTCAGGCCCGCGTTCACAACGACGAAGTTGTGGTCGATACGCACAACTTCCGCAGAGATCACTTCGCCAGCCTTCATATTGGACTTGGCGATCGACTCTTCGAACAGGGCGGCAAAAGATTCGTTAGTTTGGGACATAAAAAATAGACATCCGCAGAACATGCCTCGCATTGCTTTCGCACGGAATGGCGAAGACACGCATGCGGGGTTATAAGTTGAACAACCGCCGGCAGCGACATGCCACCGGCACCGATCGAACCAGTTCAGCCGAGTCAGTTCGCCTTGTTGGCGCCCTGCACCTGGCGGTACCAGTCCAGTACCTGCGCGACCACTTCATCGACCGTCATGTCGGACGAGTCCAGTTGCCGCGCATCTTGCGCCGGACGCAGCGGCGCGACACTGCGGGTGCGATCCCGCAAATCACGCGCCTCCAAGTCCTGCGAAAGACTTTCCACTGTAGCAGAAAAACCCTTTGCAATCAATTGTTTATAGCGCCGCTCGGCGCGTGCCTGCACGCTTGCCGTCAGGAACACCTTGAGCACTGCTTCGGGGAAAACCACTGTGCCCATATCACGGCCGTCGGCCACGAGGCCAGGCGCTTCCAGGAACGCGCGCTGACGTGCATGCAACGCCTCCCGCACCGCACCATGTACTGCGATGGCCGAAGCCTGGTTGCCAACGGACTCATGCCGCAGCGCCAAGCTCACATCCTCGCCTTTGAGCCAAATGTGATCTGCCTTGAAGCGCACATCGAGTTCGCGGGCGATACGCACGAGGCTCTCGACGTCGTGGTCGTCGATGTTCTCGCGCATGCTGGCAAGCGCCACCAACCGGTACAGCGACCCACTATCCAGCAGATGAAAGCCGAGCAGATCCGCGACCTGGTGAGCGACCGTGCCCTTGCCGGATGCGGTCGGACCGTCGATGGTGATGACCGGGTACGGCGTGGAAGCAGCGGTGTCGGACATGATGATGACTGGCAGTTAATTGCGGCTCAAGCGGTAATGCCGCTGAACGCAGTGAAATATTCCGGGAACGTCTTGGCGACGCAGCGGGGGTCGTTGATGCGCACCGGCACCGGGCCAAACGCGGCCAGCGAGAAAGCCATCGCCATGCGATGGTCATCGTAGGTGTCGATGCCGCCGGCGGGCAGAGTCCATTGCGACGGGGGCGTCACACGAATGTAGTCTGCCCCCTCTTCTACCTCGGCCCCCAGCTTGCGCAGTTCGGTGGCCATGGCGCTCAGCCGGTCGGTCTCCTTGACGCGCCAGCTCGCAATGTTGGTCAGCGTGGTTGTGCCGTCGGCAAACAGCGCTGCCACCGCCAGCGTCATTGCCGCATCGGGAATGTGATTGCAATCCAACTCGACGGCGTGCAGCTTGCCGTCGTCGCGCTCGACGCCGCGCACTTCGATCCAGTTGCCGCCGGCCATGACGTTGGCGCCCATGCGGTTCAGTGCGTCGGCAAAGCGGACGTCGCCCTGGATGCTGGACATGCCGACACCTTCCACACGCACCGGCCCGCCGCCAAGCGCGCCCGCGGCCAGGAAGTACGACGCAGACGAAGCATCGCCTTCCACAAAGATCTCGCCCGGCGCCTTGTAGGCCACGCCGGTCGGCACGGTGAACGACGCCCAGCCATCGCGCGCGACCTGCACGCCGAAGCGCGCCATCAGGTTCAGCGTGATCTCGATGTAAGGCTTGGAAATCAGCTCGCCAACCACTTCGATGGCGACATTGCCGACAGACTCGACCAGCGGCAGCGCCATCAGCAATGCCGTCAGGAACTGACTCGATACATCGCCCCGCACGCGAATCGGTGCATCGATCTTGACCTGCGCTGCGTGGATCGCCAGCGGCGGATAGCCCTCATTGCCCGTGTAGTCGATGCGTGCGCCCACTTGGCGCAGGCCGTCGACCAAGTCCCCGATCGGCCGCTCGTGCATGCGCGGCACGCCGTGCAGCGTGTACTCGCCGCCTTGCAGTGCCAGCGCGGCCGTCAACGGGCGGATAGCGGTGCCGGCATTGCCCATAAACAGATCGGCCGACTTGTTCGGAAAGCGACCGCCGGTGCCGGTGACACGATACGCGTTGTCACCCAGGCCTTCGACTGAGACGCCCAGCTTGCCAAGCGCATCAAGCATGACGCGCGTGTCGTCGGAGTCGAGCAGGTCGCGCACCACCGTCTCGCCCTGCGCGAGAGCGGCCAGCAGCAGCACACGGTTGGAGATGCTCTTCGAGCCCGGCAGCTTGATGGTGCCGCGCGCCGTCTTCAGGGGGCCGACGTCGAGATGTTCCATGAATCCACTCAGTTCAAAACAAAACGTTATTCGGATTGCGCATCCGCAGCATTGCCGGGTGCGACCCGTTGCGGCCACGCGAGGCGCGCTTCGCTGGCCCGGCGGAACACGCGCTCAAGCGCTGCGCCGTCGCGCTCTGCAATCATTGCTTTCATGCGGCCGATCACCGCCTCGTAGGTCGTGAGTTCACGCAACAGCGCTTCGCGATTCGACAGGCAGATGTCACGCCACATTTCGGGTGACGATGCAGCGATGCGCGTGAAGTCGCGGAAACCACCGCCGGCAAAATCGAGTTTGAGTGCACCGTCTTCGGCATTGATGATCTGCGCGACCAGTGCGTACGACAGCACGTGCGGCAGGTGGCTAACGGCGGCGAACACGGCATCGTGCTGCACGGCCGACATGATGTGGCAATGCGCGCCCGCGGCTTCCCACATCGCCTGCACACGGGCAACATCGCTGCGGCGGTTTTCCTGCAGGGGGCACAGCACGGTCTTTTTGCCGACATAGAGATCGGCCAGCGCAGCCTCCACGCCGTTCAACTCACGGCCGGCAATCGGATGGGCCGGCACGAACTGGCTGACCTGGTCGCCCAGCGCAGTCTTGGCGGCCATGATGACGTCGGACTTGGTGCTACCGGCATCCGTGACGATGGTGTCGGGGCCCAGGTGCGGTTGCATGGCGAGCAGCAACGGCAGCGTCTGCGCGACGGGTGCACACAGCACAACCATGTCGGCACCGCGCACGGCCTCTTCCATCGGCAGGGCTTCGTCGATCACGCCCAGGCGGACCGCCGTCTCAAGCGACGCGGCCGATCGCCCCACGCCGACGACATGCCCAACCACACCCGCACGACGCAACCCCAGCGCCAGCGAACCGCCAATCAGGCCGACGCCGACAATCACCAACCGGGAACTGGAAAAAGAAGAGGCCACAACACCGCCCTGCCAGAAAAAAGCAAAGCGGCATTGTAGCCCGATGTGCGCAGGGCCCGATGCCGGAAACAGGGCGCTACGGCGGTTGCTACGGAAGTTAAGCGGCAGCTTTTTCCTGCGCCAGCACCGTCTCCAGTGCGTCGATGAATGTGGCGTTCTCTTCCGGCAAGCCGATGCTGATGCGCAGCCACTGCGGCAAGCCGTAGTTGCCGACCGGACGCACGATCACGCCCTGCTTGAGCAACGCAACGTTCACGCGCGCACCGGCGCCCGTGTCATCGCCCACGCGCACCAGCACAAAATTGCCCGAGGACGGCACGTACTGAAGACCCAACCGATCGAATGCGTCTGTCAACTGCACGTAGCCGGCGGCGTTCAGTTCAGCCGATTGCTGCAGGAATTGCGCGTCATTGAGCGCCGCCACAGCTGCGGCCTGCGCCAGGCTGTTGACGTTGAACGGCTGGCGGATGCGGTTGAGCAGATCAGTCAACTGCGGCTGCGCAATGCCATAGCCGACACGCAAGCCTGCCAGTCCGTAAGCCTTGGAGAACGTCCGCGACACGAGCAGGTTCGGATACTGGCGCACCCATGCAGTGGAGTCGTACTGCTGCTCCGGTTTGAGGAACTCGTTGTACGCCTCGTCCAGCACGACAACGACCGTCGGCGGCACCTTGGCGAGGAACGTCGCAATGTCATCGGCCGACAGGAATGTGCCAGTCGGGTTGTTCGGGTTGGCGATGTAGATCAGGCGCGTGTCCGGCGTGATTGCAGCGGCCATCGCGTCGAGATCGTGGCCGTAATCGCGGGCCGGCACCTCGATGGCGCGCGCGCCGACCTCCTGCGCCGCAAGCGCATACACGGCAAAAGAGTGCTGCGCATACATCACAGCCTGCCCCGGCGATACCAGCGCGCGAGCTGCCAGCTCGAGGATGTCATTGCTGCCGTTGCCGAGCGTGATCCATGCTTCCGGCACGCCAAACTTGGCATGCAGCGCCGCCTTCAGGCTGAAGCCGTTGGCGTCCGGATAGCGTGCCAGTTCGTCAATGGCCGAGGCCATCGCGTTCTTGGCCGACTGCGGCATGCCCAGCGGGTTTTCGTTGGACGCCAGCTTGACGATGCGCGCGGCATCCAGACCGAACTCGCGTGCCACTTCGGAAATCGGCTTGCCGGCCACATAAGGGGCGATGGCGCGGACATACTCGGGGCCGAACTGCAAAGACATGGGGTGCTCCTCTGTTATCGGCGCCCTGCCCGTGCAGAGCGCCTTGAATCCCTCAATGTGCCGAGGGATAGGACCCCAACACTTTGAAATACGCCGCGTCGTGCCGCAGCTTTTCCAGCGCGCGCGCTACCTGCGGGTCACGCTGATGGCCTTCCACATCGACGTAGAAGTAGTACTCCCACGCCCCACTGCGCGCCGGGCGCGACTCGAAGCGACACATCGACACGCCGTTCTCTGCCAACGGCGCCAGCAGCTTGTAGACAGCGCCGGCCTCGTTCGGCACCGACAGGATCAACGATGTCTGATCGCGTCCACTCGGCTCCGTCTCGTAGTTGCCGATCACGACAAAGCGCGTGCGGTTATGCGGATCGTCTTCCACATTGGCACGCACCACGTGCAGGCCGTAGCGGTTTGCCGCCTGCACGCTTGCCAGCGCGGCAACGGTTTCGTCCTCCCCCGCCATGCGCGCTGCCTCGGCGTTGCTCGACACGGCCTCACGCGGCAGATTCGGATAGTTGGTGTTCAACCACCGTTGGCACTGCGCCAGCGCCTGCGCGTGCGCGCGCACCACCTTCACCTGCGACATGTCGCCCGTCTTGTGCAACAAGTTATGGTGCACTCGCAGCGCAATCTCGCCGCTGATCTTCAACGACGTCTGCAAGAACAGATCGAGCGTGCGCGACACCACGCCTTCCGTCGAATTTTCGACCGGCACCACACCGCAATCGACCGTGCCGGACTCTGCCGCACGAAACACTTCGTCGATGCTCGGGCACGGCATCGGCTGGATCTCGTGGCCGAAATGCGCGATTACCGCCTGCTCCGAGAACGTGCCCGCCGGGCCGAGGTAGCCGATGCGCAGGGCCTGTTCCAGACCACGGCAAGCGGACATCACCTCGCGCCAGATGGCAGCGATGCTCTCGTCGTGCAGAGGCCCTTGATTGCCCGACTGCATCTTGCGGATGACCTGTAATTCGCGGTCCGGCCGGAACGCCGGCGACGAATAGCGCTTCTTCACCTCGCCCACTTCCTGCGCCACCCTGGCGCGGTCCGAGAGCAGCGTAAGCAGCTGATTGTCGATGGCGTCGATCTGCGTGCGCAACGGCGCAAGCTCCGCCGCCAATGCGGCGTCCTTGTTTTGCTTCGTATCGTCTGACTGACTGGTCATTGTAGGAATCGGGTTCGGCAACGGATTGCAAATTGCCGCGCGAAGCGGGCGCTTCGCGCAATGTTCTGCCGTGATCGAGGATCAGCCTTACGCGGACACTCTCTCAAACTCACGCATGAAGTCGACCAGCGCCTCTACACCTTCCAGCGGCATCGCGTTGTAGATGCTCGCCCGCATGCCGCCCACGGACTTGTGACCCTTGAGCTGCACCAACCCGCGCTCGCGCGCCTGCGTGAGGAACGCCTCGTTGCGGGATTCGTCGTTAAGGAAGAACGGCACGTTCATGCGCGACCGGCACGTCGGATGGATCTCGTTGCGGTAGAAGCTGCTGGCGTCGATAAAGTCGTACAGCATCTTCGACTTGATGATGTTGCGCGTCTCCAGCGCCTCGACCCCGCCCTGGCGCTTGATCCACTGAAACACGAGCCCCGCGATGTAGATGGCGTAGGTGGGCGGCGTGTTGTACATCGAGCCGTTCTCGGCCACGAGACGCCAGTTGAATGCCGACGGGCACAGCGGGTGCGCGTGTCCGAGAAGGTCTTTGCGCACGATGGCAATCGTCAAGCCAGCGGGGCCGATGTTTTTCTGCGCGCCACCGTACAGGACCTGATAGCCGTTCCAGTCGATCGGCCGCGAGAGGATGTGGCTCGACACGTCGGACACCACAACACGCCCGTGCGCTTGGCCGACGTCCGGCGTCTCCTGATACTCGACACCAACAATGGTTTCGTTCGTGCACAGGTGCACGTAGGCCGCGTCTGACGACAGCTTCCAGCTCGATACGTCCGGGATCTTGTGGAAGCGCTCAGCCTCGCTGGTTGCAGCGATGTTCACCTCGCCGTACTTGCGCGCTTCCTGCTGCGACTTGACCGACCACGTGCCGGTGACCACATAGTCAGCCTTCGGTGCATCCGCCGACAGCCGACGCATCAGGTTCAGCGGCACGATGGCATTCTCGGCGATGGCACCCCCTTGCAGGAAGAGGATTTCGTAGTTGTCCGGCACCGCCAGCAACTGCCGCAAATCGCCGAACGCCGCTGCCAGGATGCTTTCAAACTCGCGGCCACGATGGCTCATTTCCATCACGCTCATGCCGCTGCCGTGCCAGGAGACCATCTCCTCTTTCGCCTGTTCCAGCACCTCGAGCGGCAACACCGCCGGACCTGCCGAAAAGTTGTACACACGCGCCTGGCTGGCTTGAAGGGCTCGATCCGCTTGGTTCATAGGGCGAAGGGCAAAAGAAAAATGGCTGTCTGGGCGCAAACCCAAACAGCCATTATCTACCAACTGACAGCCCGAGGGGGATTGCGCCCCCATCGTCTGCCTATGCGGCTCAATTACTTCGCAGCAGCGGCAACTTCCTTGTCAGCCATGTCGCGCATCTTCTTGCCGACTTGCGGACCGTACTTCTGCATCACGTTGCCCCACACTTCCTGCATGGCCTTGCCCTGGTTGGCCATGAACTTCTGGCCGCTCGGCGTCTTCAGGAACGTGGTCAAGTCCTTGATTTCCTGGGTCGAGTAGTACTTGCCCAGCGAATCATAGTGAGCTTGCAGAGCATCCTTGCGGAAGGCTTCCGTGTCGAAGTCCTTGCCAGCACCGTCCGTCATGCGCTGCACGGCGCCATTCTTCTTCAGCTTGTCGACAGCGGCTTGCTTCTGCTTGTCGTTCAGAGTCTTGTTCTCGACCAGTGCCTGCTCCAGCACCAGCGGGGCTTCCTGCTTAGCGCCGTTAGCCAACACTTCACCCTGACCCTTGATGGCTGCATCGACGTTCATCGTCGTCAGCAGCTCTTTGATGGCAGCCGTCTTGTCGGCGTCGCCAGCCTGCGCGAACGCAAACAGCGGAGCGAAACCGGCCACCACGATCAGATGTTTGAGTTTGAGACTCTTGTGCATTGTTGCTCCCTTGAGATAAGCGTTGCGTTTAGGCCGGGCGTGTGACGCAAAAGTTCCAAGCCCTTGCCGCGCACAGGTCCGGCATCATGACAGAACTGCGCCTAACGGCAAGCAAAAGATGTTTCTAATTATGTCTCGCTGCTGTCATCCGCCGGTGCATCGGCACCGGGAGCGGCATCCGCCGCATCGGCGCCTTCGACACCATCTGCGCCTTCAGCATCGGACTCCATCACACGTTGCAGCCCGGACAGCTTGTTGCCCTCACCCACTGAGATGAGCGTGACGCCCTGCGTGGCGCGACCCATTTCCCGGATCTCGTCCACGCGCGTGCGGATCAGCACACCGCCCGTCGTGATCAGCATGATTTCATCTTCCGGCGCCACCAGCGCGGCGGCCACCACCTTGCCGTTACGCTCCGAGGTCTGGATGGCGATCATGCCCTTCGTACCGCGACCATGTCGGGTGTATTCCGAGATCGGCGTGCGCTTGCCGTAGCCGTTTTCGGTGGCGGTCAGCACACTACCGACAATCGACTGGGCACCTTCGCCCTCGGTTTCTGCCGGCGCGACCAGCATGGCAATCACCTGCTGGCCCTCTTCCAGGTTCATACCGCGAACGCCGCGCGCTTGGCGACCCATCGGGCGCACATCGTTTTCATCGAAGCGCACCGCCTTGCCAGCGTCTGAGAACAGCATCACGTCGTGCTGACCATCGGTAATGTCCGCGCCGATCAGGAAATCGCCCTCGTCAAGATCCACTGCGATGATGCCGGCCTTGCGCGGGTTCGAGAAATCCGTCAGCGCCGTCTTCTTGACTGTCCCCTTGGAAGTCGCCATGAACACGAAATGCTGCTCATCGAACTGCTTCACCGGAAGGATCACGTTGATCTTCTCGCCCGGCGACAGCGGGAACATATTGACGATCGGACGACCGCGCGAGTTACGGCTGCCTTGCGGCACCTCCCAGACCTTCAGCCAATACAGACGGCCGCGATTCGAGAAGCAAAGGATGTAGTCGTGCGTGTTGGCGACAAATAGCGTGTCGATCCAGTCGTCTTCCTTCGTCGCGGCAGCTTGCTTGCCACGACCGCCACGCTTCTGCGCACGGTATTCGGAAATCGGCTGGCTCTTCATATAGCCGCTGTGTGACAACGTCACCACGAGATCTTGCGGCGTAATGAGGTCTTCTGTGTCCAACTCGGTCGCATTGTGCTCGATCTGCGAGCGACGCTCATCCCCAAACTCGGCGCGGATCGCGGTGAGTTCCTCGACGATGATGGCGGTAATGCGCTCTGGCCGCGCCAGGATGTCCAGCAGATCGGCGATCTGTGCCATCACTTCGCGGTATTCCTGGACGATCTTGTCCTGTTCCAGCCCGGTGAGGCGTTGCAGGCGCATCTGCAGGATTTCCTGCGCTTGCGTGTCCGACAGCTTGTACAGGCCATCGGCCTGCATACCAAAGACGGGCAACAGTCCTTCCGGGCGATACGCAGCACCGCCGCCGGAGGTTTCGCTCTCCGCGCGAACGAGCATGTCGCGCACAAGACCCGAATCCCAGCTACGGTTCATCAACTCAGCCTTGGCGACCGGCGGGGTCGGGGCAGCCTTGATGATTGCGATGAACTCATCGATGTTGGCCAGCGCAACCGCCAGACCTTCCAGGATGTGGCCACGCTCGCGCGCCTTGCGCAGATCAAATACGGTGCGGCGCGTCACCACCTCGCGGCGGTGCAGCAGGAAGCACTCCAGCATCTGACGCAGGTTCAGCAGACGCGGCTGGCCGTCGACCAGCGCCACCATGTTCATGCCGAACGTATCCTGCAGCTGCGTATTCTTATAGAGGTTGTTGAGCACAACCTCCGGCACTTCGCCGCGCTTGAGTTCGATCACCACGCGCATGCCGGACTTGTCCGACTCGTCGCGAATGTCGGAAATGCCTTCGATGCGTTTTTCGGTGACCAGCTCGGCAATACGCTCGAGCAGCGTGCGCTTGTTAACTTGATACGGCAGCTCGTCGACGATGATCGCTTGGCGCTGGCCGCGATCGATATCCTCGAAGTGCGTCTTGGCGCGCATCACAACGCGGCCGCGGCCGGTGCGATAGCCCTCACGGACGCCCGAAATGCCGTAGATGATGCCCGCCGTCGGGAAATCCGGCGCCGGAATCAGCTCGATCAGCTCGTCGACGGTCGCTTCCGGGTTGCGCAACAAGTGCAGGCAACCATCGACGACTTCATTCAGATTGTGCGGCGGAATGTTCGTCGCCATACCCACCGCGATCCCGGACGACCCGTTGATCAGCAGGTTGGGAATGCGAGCCGGCAGAACCGATGGTTCAGTTTCGGAGCCGTCGTAGTTCGGCTCGAAATTGACCGTTTCCTTGTCGAGGTCGGCCAGCAGTTCGTGGGCGATCTTCGACAGGCGGATTTCGGTGTAACGCATCGCCGCGGCGTTGTCGCCGTCGACCGAGCCGAAGTTGCCTTGGCCGTCGACCAGCATGTAGCGCAGAGAGAAGTTCTGCGCCATCCGCACGATGGTGTCGTATACAGCAGTGTCGCCGTGGGGGTGATACTTACCGATCACATCCCCGACGATACGGGCGGACTTCTTATAGGGGCGGTTCCAGTCGTTGTTCAGCTCGTGCATCGAGTACAACGCACGACGATGCACCGGCTTGAGACCATCCCGCACATCTGGAAGGGCGCGACCTACGATCACGCTCATGGCGTAAGCGAGGTACGAGCTGCGCATTTCTTCTTCGAGCGATACCGGGAGTGTCTCTTTGGCGAATTGATCCATTGGGCGAACGGTGGGAGGTCCCCTAGTGAGCACAGTGGTGCCCACAGCGGGACGCTGCGGTTGCGCGAATAACAGAACATTTTACCATGCCGCAAGCCCCCTCCCCTCATACGCGCGAGCGACGCATCGTCAACCCCAGGCACGTTCCCTGCGAGCGAGGACAAAACCGGCGAGCCAGTCCCCATAAGGGTTTGCGAGCCATTTCCTGCCTTGTTGCGTACACACCACAAGGCCGTGGTGCCCCGTTCGAATCGCTTATATTTGCTTTTTAGGAGTGCGTGCTTGTGGCACAATCCCCCAGCGAAGAGGCAGACATTGTTCGAAGTGGAGCCTTCACCACACCGAGAATGTTATACTCCGAAGAATGTATGACTTGTTTTCGTCCCATCTGCTCGCAGTCTTCTGCGGTGATCTCATCCTGAGAGGAGAAATATGAAAAAATTTGCCAAGCTCGCGTTCGCTGCAGCTGCGGTAGCCATGGCTGCGTCCGCTTACGCTCAGTCGGTGCCCTACGAAAAGAAGGCCGTCAACGACAACTGGGGTAACGGCACGAGCGAGTGGGTCTGGAAGAACGGCACGAACGAACTGTGCTGGCGCAATGGCTTCTGGACGCCGGCAACCGCCAACGCTCAGTGCGACGGCGCTCTGGCTCCGGCTGCTGCCCCGACGGCTGCTCCCGCTGCTCCGGCTGCCCCGGTTGTGTCGAGCGAAAAGG
Source organism: Ralstonia sp. VS2407 (assembly GCF_052950655.1). Taxonomy (NCBI): domain Bacteria; kingdom Pseudomonadati; phylum Pseudomonadota; class Betaproteobacteria; order Burkholderiales; family Burkholderiaceae; genus Ralstonia; species Ralstonia sp. VS2407. The sequence goes on along the minus strand of NZ_JBRFVG010000001.1, from coordinate 256,098 downwards.
TTACGTTCGCTGCTGACACCCTGTTCGATTTCGACAAGGCTGTGCTGAAGCCGGAAGGCAAGGCCAAGCTGGACGACCTGGTCTCGAAGCTGAAGGGCATCAACCTGGAAGTCGTGATCGCCGTTGGCCACACCGACTCGTTCGGCTCGGACAAGTACAACGACCGCCTGTCGGTCCGTCGTGCTGAAGCCGTCAAGGGCTACCTGGTCAGCAAGGGCATCGAAGCCAACCGTGTCTACACGGAAGGCAAGGGCAAGCGCCAGCTGAAGGTTGATCCGAAGTCGTGCAAGGGTTCGCGCAAGGCACAAATCGCCTGCCAGCAACCGAACCGCCGCGTGGACGTCGAAGTGGTCGGCACCCGCAAGGCTCAGTAATTCGGTTCACACCGGGAAAAAGCCCAGCGAAAGCTGGGCTTTTTTTCGCCTGTACACCGGCAAACGCCCTCCTCTGGGCTGCTGCGGAAAGGGGCACTAAAAAAGCGATGACGCCAGATGCGCCATCGCTTTTTTGTTTGGGGCACCCGATGCCCCTCTTCTCATGACAGCCCGTCTTATTGATAGGAAGGTGTCGCCTGGTCGTTAGCAACCATGGCGCGATCGCCAACGCGCAGATTGTTCGGGTTTCGCTGGGTGACAGTGGCAACGCGACCATCATCCAGGCGCACGGTGATCCGGTACACCGTTTGCCCACCCGCTCCGGCGCGCTGTTCGACCTGGTTGCCTGCATAGGCACCGAGTGCTGCGCCACCAATAGTCGCGACTGTGTTGCCCGTACCGCCGCCAACCTGATGACCCAGAATGCCGCCGGCCACGCCGCCGATGATCGTGCCCAAAATGCCCGGGCTATTTGCCGGGGCCTGCATCGGCTGGATCGATTCGACCCGGCCGTAAAGGGCGCCCGTTTGCTGCGGTTGCCCGCTATAAGCCGGTTGTTGGCCATAGGCGGGCTGCTGAGCATACCCACCGTTATAGCCACCGCCGTAACCGGGCGCGGCGCAGCCCGCCAGCACTGTCAGGCCCGCAACACCCAGTCCCATCAGAATATGTTTGGATTTCATTGATCTCTCCTTGAGCGAAGGTGACAGTTGGAGAAAGTGCATGCGCATTTGTTCACCTCTGTTTCAATGTGAAACCTTTTTGCGAACCCCATGATTTGGTCGGGGCGACGCTTTTTGGTACATTTCCTCACCTAGCCGATATGCCCTGGCGCAGCGCAACATGACGACCACTCACGCGAACGCCGATCCCGGCGAACTCGAAAAATTCAGCGAACTCGCCCACCGCTGGTGGGATCCGAACAGCGAGTTCAAACCCCTCCACGAAATCAATCCGCTGCGCCTTGACTGGATTCAGTCGATTGCGCCGCTGGTTGGCAAGCGCGTCGTAGACGTCGGTTGCGGCGGCGGCATCCTCTCAGAGAGCATGGCGCGTGCCGGCGCTAACGTCAAAGGCATCGATCTGTCCCGCAAAGCATTGCGTGTTGCAGACCTGCACAGCCTCGAGGCGGGCGTTACCGTCGATTACGAGGAGATCGCCGCGGAAGCGCTGGCCGCACGCGAGCCGGGTAGCTTCGATGTCGTTACTTGCATGGAGATGCTCGAACATGTGCCGGATCCGGCATCCGTTGTTCGCGCGTGCGCGACATTGGTGAAGCCAGGCGGTTACGTATTTTTTTCGACCATCCACCGGAACGCCAAGGCGTATCTGCTGGCGGTCATTGGCGCGGAGTATGTCCTCAACATGCTGCCGCGCGGCACGCATGATTACGCCAAGTTCATTCGCCCCTCAGAGCTGAGCGCGTTCGTACGCGGGGCCGGGCTGCAGGCTCAAGAGATGCGCGGGCTGGAATACAACCCGCTCACCGGCCGCTACGCCCTTACGCAGGACACCAGCGTCAACTACCTGATGGCGACGCGCCGTCCGGCCGAGGCATGACGGTGCGCCAGTTCCCCGATCCGCTGGGCGCGGTGCTGTTCGACCTGGACGGCACGCTTGCTGACACGGCCCCTGATCTGGCCGCGGCGGCCAATAAGGTGCGCACCGACCGCGGCCTCGAACCGGTGGACTACGAAGCGCTCCGCCCGGTTGCCTCGCATGGTGCCCGCGGGCTGATTGGCGTGGCGTTCGGTGTCGGGCCCGAGGATGCGGAATTCGAATCCCTACGGCTGGCGTTTCTCGCCAACTACGAGGCGGAGATCTGCGTGCGCACGCGGTTGTTTCCAGGCATGGCCGACGTGCTGCTGGAACTGGGCCGCGCAGGCATTCCCTGGGGCATCGTCACCAACAAGTCGGGGCGACTGACGGTTCCGCTGGTTGCGCAGTTGCCGTTGCCGGTGCCTCCGGCCTGTGTCGTCGCGGGCGACACCACGCCGCATGCCAAGCCCCACCCCGCCCCGCTGCTCCATGCGGCCGAGTCCATCGGCGTCAATGCACGGCAGATCGTCTACGTGGGCGATGACCTTCGCGATATCGAAGCCGGCCGTGCTGCCGGCATGCCTACCATTGCGGCCAGTTACGGCTATTGTGGTAATGGACCATCGCCCGTGGAATGGCGCGCCGATGCGCTGATTGCCAGCGCGGCCGAGCTGATTCCGCTGTTGCTCGAATCGCAACGCGCTTGACCACGATGCCCAGGTGAATGCCTGGGCGTCGCACCTTTCAGGACCGCCGCCTCCCATCGGGGACGTGGCGGTCGACCGACTGACGAAGTAGGCCACGCCATGGCCGGACCGACACCAGCATGAGCACCTCCCCCGATTCGCGCCCTGATCTGCAATCGAATACCAATGGCTGGCGCGCGCGGCTTGATCGCGTGCGCGGTACGGCAGGCTGGCAACGCGCGGCTCAGGTTGGCACATCGCGACGCACCAAGCGCACCGCGATCGGCGTGCTGATCTTCTTGGTGGCATTCGGGCTGCTGGGCGCATTCGGTGGCCCGCCGCTGCTGCGACACCTGGCGCAAAAGCAACTCAGTACGCTGCTGGAACGGCCGGTTTCGGTCGGCAAGATCAGCATCAACCCATACACGCTGCGGCTTGATGTTGACCAGCTCCACATTGCCGAGCGCGACGGCAAGACGCCGTTCGTCGACGTCGGCCATCTGCATGTGAACGCGTCGTGGAGTTCGATCTTCCGCCGCGCGCCCGTCATTGAAGAGCTCAGCATCGAGGCGCCGCAGGTGCGTATCGTGCGCACCGCAGAACAGCGCTTCAACTTCTCCGACATCGTCGAGAGGCTCAGCCAGCCGGAGAACCCACCCAAGCCCAAGTCGAACGAGCCGGCGCGTTTCGTCTTTGCCAATCTGCAGTTGGCCAACGGCGCGATCGATTTTGTCGACCAGCCGCTCGGTACGGAACACAAGGTGGATGGCCTGCAAATCGGTGTGCCTTTTCTGGCGAGCCTGCCAGCCGATGTAGACATCTTCGTGCAACCGCTGCTGGCAGCGCGCATCGACGGCGCACCGCTGCATTTTGCGGGCAAGACAAAGCCATTTGCCGATTCGCTCGAATCCAACCTCAACGTCAAGATCGATGGCCTCGATCTGCCCCGCTACCTCGGCTACGTGCCCGGCCCACTGCCGGTGGCGGTGCCGCAAGGCAAGCTGACGACCGATCTGACGATCGAGTTCCAGAAGCCGAAGGCCGGTGCTCCGGTACTGCGCGTGCACGGCACAGCCGGCCTCGACAACCTGGAAGTGGTGGATGCCAAGAAAGCGCCACTGGTGGCTGCCAAACAGGTGCGCGCAACACTTGCCGACGTGCGCCCGCTCGACAACGTATTCCACCTCGATACGCTGACGCTGGATGGCGTACGCGTCGATGCCACGCGTGGTACAGATGGAGCGATCAATTTCGCGCAACTCGGCGGCAAACCCGTACCTGCCGAAGCGAATGCTGCCAAGGCAGAGCCTGCGCCGGCCGCCAAGCCGAAGCCCTTGGATGTGGTGGTCAGCAAGCTGCAACTGGCGAACAGCACGGTCCATTGGCGAGATTCGACCACGCAGCCGGCTGCCGACCTGACACTGGAAGACCTCCACGGTGACTTTGGCGTGCGCACGTTGGGCGGCCCGACCACGCTTGATGTGGGCGCCAAGCTGGCGCAAGGCGGCGCGCTCAATGTTAAGGGCAGCATATTGCTGGAGAAAAGCACCGGCGAGCTGGAGCTGAAACTGGATGGCGTGAAGCTGGCCGGCATCGGCCCGTATCTGCGCCAGGCGGGCGCACCGCAATTGCAGAACGGCGCGCTGTCGGCCGACGGCAAGGTGGCGCTCGACTTCGGGCCGGACAAATTCAACGTGCGTGCGGAACCGCTGACCGCCAGCCTGGCCGATCTGTCGCTGGCGCCATCCACGGGCAAAGACACTGCGCTGCGCGCCAAGCTGCTGCGCGCGGATGTAAAGAGCTTTGACCTGAGCGCCCGCACCATCGCACTGAACGAAGTACGCGCCGACGGGCTGCAGATCGACGCACTGCGCAAGAAGGACGGTACGACCACGTTGACGCTGCTCGATGGGCCGCAATCGACAACGGGCAAATCGGCGGCGCCGGCCAAGTCCAGCGCAAAATCGAACGCCCCGGCCGAAAAACCCTGGGCTGTGACGGTGCAAACGCTGAAGCTGGACAACAGTGCCGTCGGCTTTGAAGACCAATCCAATTCGCGCCCGGTCAAGGTACGTGTCGAGCCGCTGAACGTGGTCGTGCAGAACGCGTCCTCCGACCTGGGCAAACCCGTCAACGTGCAGATCGGTGCGGGGCTGGGTACCAAGGGCAAGCTCGATGTACGCGGCGAGGTAGTACCGCAGCCGCTGAAGGCCGACCTGCGCGTAAACTCGCAGAACCTGTCGCTCGCGGGTTTTGACCCGTATCTGGACAAGTCGTTGAACGCGGCGATTACCAGCGCGTTGCTATCGATGGACGGGCGCCTCGTCCTCAACCAGGGCAAGGCGTTGACTGTGAACTACCAGGGCAACGCGACGCTGGGCAACGTGCGCCTGCAAGATCGCTTGAGTTCCGACGACTTCCTGCGCTGGCGCTCGCTCGCGCTCAACCGCATCCAGGCCAACTATGACGGCGCCACGCCGCATGTGCGTGTGGGCGCGGTGGCACTATCGACGTTTTACGCGCGGATCATCATCAACCCGAATGGGCGCCTGAACCTGCAGGACATCCGCGTGCAGCCGACCGAGGAGCGACGCTCGCTGACCCAGAGCGAACCTGCATCGGCATCGGGCGCTGCAGCTTCCGCCCCGGCAGCCGCACCCGTGGTGGCTTCGGCGCCTGCATCGGCTGTCACCGTAACAGCCACCGCGCCCGCACCCAAGGCCGGCGGCGCAGACCTGCGCGTTGACGCCATCACGCTGCAGGACGGGAACATCCGCTTCACTGACAACTTCGTCAAACCGAACTACACCGCCAACCTTACCGCCATCGGCGGCTCCATTGGCACGATCAGCACCGCCGCCAACCAGACGCCCGCCGACGTGACGCTGCGCGGCAGTGTCGACGGCACGGCACCGGTGGACATCCACGGCAAGGTCAACCCGCTCGCCCCCACAGCCTTTGTGGATCTCACAGCCAAGGCCGACGGCGTGGAGCTGACCAACCTCACGCCCTACTCCGCCAAATACGCCGGCTACCCGATCACCAAGGGCAAGCTGACGATGGATCTGCACTACTTGCTCGACCAGGGCAAGCTGACCGCCGACAACCATATCTTCATCGACCAGTTGACCTTCGGCGACCGTGTAGAAAGCAAGGACGCCACCAATTTGCCCGTGCGACTGGCGGTGGCCCTGCTGAAGAATTCGCGCGGCGAGATCGACGTGCGCGTGCCGGTGTCAGGCTCGCTCGATGATCCGCAGTTCAGCATCGGCGGCGTCATCCTGCGCGCGTTCGTGAACCTCATCGCACGTGCCGTGACGGCGCCGTTCTCGTTGCTGGCGAGTGCGTTCGGCGGCAGCGGCGGCGAAGAACTCGGCTACATCGAATTCGATCCGGGCACGTCGGACATCAGCCAGGCATCGGCGGCCAAGCTCGACAAGCTCGCCACTGCGCTGAAGGACCGCCCAGCACTGAAGGTCGACATCATCGGCCGCGTCGATCCGGAGTTCGACCGCGACGGCCTGCGTCGGGAGGCGGTAAATCGCCAGATTCGCGAGCAGAAGCTCAAGGACGCCGGCGACGCTGCTGAGGCAGACACAACGGTCAAGCCGGAAGAGGAAAACAAGTATCTTGAACGCGCCTACAAGGCCGCCAAGTTCCCCAAACCGCGCAACGTGATCGGGCTTGCGAAATCGTTGCCGCCCGACGAGATGCGCAAGCTGATGGAAACCAACGTGCAAGTGACGGATGCTGACCTGCGGGAACTCGCCCAGCGCCGTGCCAACGCCGTCCATGTGGCGCTGGCAGAACGTGTGGAGCCTGGACGTCTCTTCGTGGTAGCGCCCAAGCTCAGTGCCGATGGCATCAAGGACAAAGGTAAGACGACACGGGTTGATTTCGCGCTGAAGTAACCCATCTGTGGGATAATTCTCTTCTTCTCTGGGGCCGACCTGGTTTCGACGTGGGTTGCGAAGCAGTGAGGGCATACCGAGGACCCGTCACCTCGTTAATCAATGGGAATGCAATAACTGCTAACGACGAACGTTACGCACTGGCAGCCTAAGGGCCGCCGTCCTCGCACTGGCTCGCTGACGGGCTAGGGTCGAAAGACTAGCGAGGTCATTTACGTCAGATAAGCTCTAGGTGAGTCACGGGCCTAGAGACGAAAACTTAGTGAATCGCCGTCGTAGAGCGTGTTCGTCCGCGATGCGGCGGTTAAATCAAATGACAGAACTAAGTATGTAGAACTCTCTGTGGAGGGCTTGCGGACGCGGGTTCGATTCCCGCCGGCTCCACCAAATGCAAAACCCCAACCGTTCTCGGTTGGGGTTTTTTCTTTTCGGCACACGCGCCTGCGGGACCTGCCCCGCGGAAGGATCGACCTAGCCGCTTCGGCTCACTGCAAGACATGCATGGCAGACGAGCCAGTCGAGCCGCCTCACGCCGCGCCAGTCATAGCTCATCGCAAAAACGACAGACGTATTCGCGGTGCCCATCCTTGCCTTGCCTTAATTGCGGCACTTAGTGTCGAGGCCGGCAGCGGTGGCAACTGAAGATCGTCAAGACCGATGACGTTACGCCTGCCCGACCTCATCGGCAGCGCAGCGTCTGCCTCTGGTAGTTCCGTCCGGGTTCAGCCTGGCGCAACGCATATGGCGCCTGACACTGGTTGTCTTTCCACTTCACCGACAAGGTGCCCTGTTCCTGATTGAGCAGCACAAATGCATTCCCGTTCGGATCTGCGATGCCGAGGTGCCTGCCGGTTTGTGCGTCTTCCACGCTCGCGCCAAAAGGCACCGGCGTCCCATTCGCCTGCTGGAGTGCGAACTGGGCGCGCTGGCCGCTGTAACCCTTGAAGGTCGCCTGCACGATCGCGCCGCGGCGCGGCACCACCTGCTTGACGGTGTCCTCCAGTTCCACATCCGCACCCAGGTTATGCGTCTCGGGGCTCAGTGCATTCAGGCGATACGGCTGCGCATAGGTGATCACTGCGTACCCGTTGCGGCCGACCGAGGTGCCAGCATCGGTCTTCACGTCCACGCCCTTGAGCCCTTCCACCTTCATCAGCGCGAAGGTATCTCCCACGGTGCGGCTCAAGTTGACGCCGCCGCGATGGACCACCACAGAGCCCGTGGCGCCAACGCTAGTCGACTGGTAGTCGCGTGCAACGTTCACGTTGGCGTTGAGCTGCCCCATGTCGGTGTCTCGGGTGATGCTCGCCCCCCCGGTAGCGCCGCGTCCACTGCCGGTGTAACCGGCCTGCATGGCATACGAGGTTTTCTCGTTGACAAAGCCGCTCAGACCGCTCTGGACGTTGGTACCGCCGTTGTTACTGTTACTGATATTGGTATACGCACGGCCCGAACGCAGCTTGCCACCCAGCGGAATCGACATAGTCAGCATGATTTGCGTGCTGTTGCCGTTTCCGCTAAACCGGGTGTCCTTCGTCTGGCTCAGGCTGAGGTTGTAGCTCAACTGTTTCCAGTTGTTGCCATAACCCACACTAAGACTGCGGCTCGACCCGGGCTGGTTCCAGTAGGTCTGCTGGCTGACGTTCAGGTAAACGCTGCCGTATCGGCGGTCCACGCCACCCAGGTCCTGGCTGGTCGTCAGGTCAATACGTGAGCGACTGCGCCCGGACTGAAAGCCGAGGCCGTTGACCCAACCATTGCTTGCGGTGCTACTGAGATCATTGACGTGATCGTTGAAGGTGCGGTAACCGGACGTCGAATACCGATAGGCAGCAAGCGTGAAGTTAGTGTTAGTGCTGGTAAATGTCTTGGCGTACAGAACCCGCACACTCTGCCCGGTGTCCCGCTTACCGCGCACCCGGCTGGTGGATTGGGTCACATCGACGGAAAGCGCGCCAATGGGTGTGTTGGTGCCGACACCCACGTTCACTGCCTGGAAGTCCTTTGATACCTGCAGGCCCCCAGCTACCGTGCTGTTATCAGTCAGTCCATAGACGAGCGAACCGCTGACAAGATTGGGCGACGGGCCCTGCTCGCCATCGTATTTACCGGCGGCAAAGTTGTACTTGAGCCGCCCTTTGCGCAGCATCAACGGCAGGCTTGAAAACGCCTGGTGCGTGACGCGCCTGCTGCCGTCGGCTTCGATCACGGTGATCTCAAGATCGCCGTTGGAGCCGGACGGGAAAATATCGGTGAGTTGGAATGGGCCAGGCGGGACATTGGCCCGATAGAGGACATAGCCACTCTGACGTACCTCGACCACCGCATTGGTAGCGGCTTGTCCGCGCACCACCGGCGCGTAACCACGCTCGCTGTCGGGCAGCATGGCATCGTCGGAGCCGACTTGGACGCCGCGAAACCGCACGCTGTCGAACAACGTTGAATCGGAGTACTGCTCGCCGAGACTCAATTGGCCCTTGATGGCATCGACGTCGCGCTGCACCAGCGTGCGGTTGCTCTTGAAGCGGGTCTGGCCGCTGTTGCTTCCACTGACCGTGGACTCGTTTCTCAGTCGCCAACGGCCAATATTCACGCCGTTCTGCAGGCCAATGAAATAGCTGCTGCTGTCGCGACCAATTCGAGTGTGGCCGTAGTTGCCGCTGAACTGGTAATTGACGTAGCCAGCTGTTACGCCTTCGTCCCACAGAGCAGGGTCCACGTAGCCACGTGCTGCACGCGAGAGAAATGCCTGCGGAATGCTCAGATTCAGCTGCAGTCGGCCGGCGTCGAAATCGACTGAGGCCTGATCCATCACGTTTGGCAGATCAAGGCACGCCTGGCTATTGATGTCCAGCGGCGGGGTCACGCTGCTCAGATTGACGCCGAAGTCGTGCAGCATCTTGGCTGTCAGGCATGGGCGGAGCTGCGTTTTTTCACTGTCCTGATAAAAGTCGATATCACGGCGGCCCACCAGATTGCCGTTGACTTCAACCTCGACCCGATAGGTGCCAGGCGGCACGCTGCTGCCGGAACTGAGCACGGCGCTCAGGTCCGCCGGGCGCCCTTGGCCGTGCAAAAAGCTCGTGTTGTACGCGAGCAGCATTGGATCTGCCTGCGCAACGAGCGTCTCCCCTTCGGCGGCCCGCGCGCTGTTCATCATCGCGAGACACACGGCCAGGTAGAGCGGCGTTGCGCTCGGGCGTGCAGCAGCCGCTTTTCCATTGGTCCTTATGGAGACCGCTTTGGTCGTCTGGCGGGTAGACATCGCAATGCTCGCTTCTGGCTTGGTGAATCGGGGGGCTGTCACATAGGCAAGCTCCGCTACGGTTGGCGCGGGCTTATCCAGCCCGGGCGGGCTGGCGCAATCGAACCGGCTGGCAGCCGGCTCGGTCAGTTGCCGGTGGAAACCGGCGTGCTCGGCTGACTGCCGTGCAAGGTGACGCGGTAGCTTTGGCGGCCGCCATAGTCATTGATGACGTCGTAGCGCAGCTCCGGCACGGCGGTACTGGCCGGCAACTTCACGGGCAACGCCACCGTGGCGCCGGGGGCAACCATCTTCGCGTCGATGACGGGTTCTTCTGCGCTGCCGCTGTGTACCTTTGCATCCACCACGGTCACGTTGTAGAGACTCGGGTTGCTCAAACGCAGCATCGCCTTGCCCCCATCCTGGTTGAGTTGCCATTGCAGGCTGGCCGGAGCCTTCTGGGGGTCCGCGTTCAAACCAGCCGGCCGATAGAACACCTTGATGCGCTGGCGGACAGCCAGTTGCAATACGTTGTCGTTGTGGGCTGTCTGCGGAACCTCTTGTACATTCAACCAGAAGGCCGACTCACGATCTGCCGGCATACCCACCCCTTCGTACAGCACCCGCAGCATTTGCTGCTGCTTTGCAGCCAACTTGGCCAGCGGCGGGGTGATGGCAAACGGCAGTTGACCGTGTGCGCCTTCATCAAGCGGATCAAGCCACGCCTGGATCAATGCATCGCCACCGTCGTTGTTGACGACCACGGAGGTTTCCTTGTTCTTGCCGTCAAAGATCAGCCGCGTGGTGCTGAGGGAAATGCTGGCGTGACTCGCGGACGCAGCCAACGCGCACGCCAACGCCGCGCCAACGGCGCATCGTTTTGCTTTCATATCCGGAATAGCCTGTGAAGAAATAGACGGCAGCGGCGTAATGACCGCTGCCGATTGAAGCCAGCCGTGTTGGCTGGCGCTTGTCTTACGCTTACTCGTAGGTGAGCGTGAACGGCAGGCTGGCGTTTGCAACACCCGGCTTGATCTTCGTCGGGTCTGCAGCCACATAGGCTGCGGCGAAGCGCACGTTGACTGCGCCACCGGTCGACGGCACCGTGGTCTGCGCCAGCAGATCGCCATTGCTCAGGTCGAACGCGTTTGCGCCGGCGCCCGTACCTTCGTACACGGCAATGCTCACGCCTTGTGCGAAGCCTGCGGCGGTGTTGCCGTTGTTCACGCGCAGCGTCTTCTTGTCTGCGCTCAGCTCAGCCGTCTTGCCGGCGAACTTCATGCTGACCTTGGCGCCCGTCTTGCAGACCACGTCAATGTTGGCCGAGCCAGCGCCGTTGGCGAGGTTCTTCGGTGCGGTCAGCGTACCGATGTCATCGGCAGCAATGGTGCCCATGTCGACGTTGATGGTGCCTGCATCGCCGGCGAGCGAGGACACCTTGCAGGTGTCGCTCAGGATCGTGCCTTGGAAATTGATGACGCCATCCACCGACGTAGGCGTCGTTTGGGCCATTGCGGCGGCCGACAGCGTAGACATGGCGACGCCAGCCAGGAACAGTTTTGCTTTCATTGACTTACCCTTAGATTGAATCCGCGGCACGAACGTGCTGGATTTGGTCGAGAACAAATGCCTATCGAAGAAGGCAGGCGCAAGTATTCCAAGCGTGGCGGCTGCGCCATATCAGACTGTTCTGAAAAAGCGGTCGGGATTCGTGCTTTTGCGGGCACGTCGCCTTACGCCAATCGGGCGCGAAGGCTTTCTCGCTGCGAACGCGGCGGCTCGCTAGGTGCGCTGTAGAACCAAGAAGTCGGAGCAGCACGAGGCTCCGTGTCGCCTCAGGCGAGGCGCACAACGCATATGTGGGGATGTAGGATCGGAGCGAGGCTCGCTCGGGCGGGCAGGCTCAGGTGTCGGCGCCGTCTGTCGGGTGGAGCGATTGAAGCTGCGCCAGAAGCGCGTGCGCGTCTGCGGTGATGTCACTGGACGCCTGCGACAGATGCCGCTCCAACTCGCTTGCCGCCTGACGCGTTTGCAGGTCGTCCACAACGGCGGCGGCGCCGGAAATGCGATGCGCCGCTCGACGTGCCTGGTCGATCTTCCGAAGTGCGACGCCTTGGGCAAGCATCTCAAGGTCGGTTTTCATGGTCTGTCGATAGATTGCCAGTACGTCCGCCGTCGGCGCCACCTCATGCTCCGTCGGCACCGTGTGGGAGTGGGAATCGCCATGGCCACACCAAAGTTCGATCAGCTCACGCAATGCGGCCAGACGCAGCGGCTTGCCGAGGACACCGTCCATGCCGCTGTCGAAACAGCGCATGCGATGCGCATCGTCAGCTGCGGCAGAAATGGCCACGATCGGGGTCCGCTCGGCGCCGCGCTGGTGTTCGATCTCGCGCATGCGCTGCGCAACGGTATAGCCGTCGATGCCTGGCAGATTGCAGTCGAGCAGCACCATGTCAAACGCTGTCGACACAAACTGTTCGAGCGCCGCTTCGCCCGTACCAGCAATGGCCGAGCGACAAGCCAGCGCATCAAGCTGATGCTGGATCGCGTGCTGCACCGCCTCGTGATCGTCGACGACCAGGATTAGCGGTCCATCCTTCGATTCCGGCATCAACGGCTTGTGGGGCCGACGCAGAGATGTCGCTTGCGCGCCGGCCGACGAGTCTGCCGGTGCACCCTGCGATGCGGACTCCGGGTGCGACTCGCGCACCGGCAACATGACAGTGAATACCGTGCCGACCTCGGGGCTGCTGCTGACGGTGATCACGCCGCTCATCAGATCGACCAGTTCGCGGCAGATCGACAAGCCGAGCCCACTGCCGCTCGCGCCGCGATTACCCGGGCTTTCCACACGTGCGTAAGGCTCGAAGATGTTCCGCTGGCGCTCCGCGGGAATGCCCATGCCCGTATCTCTGACCTCGAGTACGAGCGTGCCATTGCCATGACGCTTGCGCGGCAGGTAATCGACGCGCAGAACCACCTTGCCAACCGCGGTGAACTTGATCGCATTTACCAACAGGTTCAGGACGATCTGCCGCACGCGCATGGGGTCGATCTCTACGCTGAAATCGCGGGCGCATGCAAGATCGAGGGACAACGCCAGTTTTTTTTCTTCCGAACGCCAACGCACCATGTCGAGCGTCTGCTCGGCCCACGGCCCGATCTCGGTTGACCGAGGCACGAGTGTCACACTGCGCGATTCGAGGCGCGAGTATTCGAGAACATCGTCGAGCAGCGCCAGGAGGGTTTCCGATGCCGAGACCGCTGCATTCGCACGGTTTGCCTGCTCGCCAGTCAGCCGTGATCGCTGCAACAACTCCAGCGACGCAAGAATGGTGTGCATGGGTGTGCGGATTTCGTGGCTGATGAACGCGAGGAACATGGCCTTGTCGCGCTCACTGCGTACGGCGGCGACGCGCGCGCGCCACAGCACGTACGCCAGCACCGCGAACGCCAGCACAACACCGCCGACAAGGGCGACCTGCCGCCAGCGGTAATGCAGGATCGAAGCAAGCGACGGCGCGCCGTAATCCGTTGTTTCTTGCCAGCGGTGCCGGATGGCATCGGCATCGGATGCCGGAATTGCGGTCAGCGACTTATCGAGAATCGACGCCAGCACGGCATTGTTTTCGCGCGTGACCATCGTCAGCGCATATGGACGGTCCCAGATGCTGCCCGAGAGAAACAGTCGGCCCTTGAACTGGCGATTCAACTGCGGAAGGATCGACGCGTCAGTCCCGAGGGCGGCGTCCGCCTCGTCATTTGCGACGGCGTCCAGCGCATCGGACTCGTCCTGAAACGTCAGCAACGTTACGGGTACATCGCTGTGGCGAATTGCAAGCTCGAGCCCGCCGCCGCCTTTGATTGCGATGCGCTTGCCGGCCAACTGCGGGAAGCCGGCAAACAGGTTTTCACGCTCGGCCGTGACGATTGTGATTGTGCCGACGTAGTACGGCGTACTCGCAATGAAGCCATCTCGGTATGGCACCGTGTCATAGTTCTTGCTCCAGTCGGGCAACATGTCGATGCTGCCGGACTTCAACGCTGCGATGGAGCCTTTCCAGCACGCTCCATCGACATATTCAAAGCGCAGCCCGCTCAGCTCCGAAACCGCATCGAGGAACGACGGAACGATGCCGACCACCTTGCCGCCTTCGACAAACTCGAATGGCCGCCAATGTGCATTCACGCAGGTACGCACCACCGGATGCGCGGCGATCCAGGCATGCTCTTCCGGCGTGAACAGCGACGTTGCGGCCGCGTGGGCGCCCCCGGACATCAGCGCCAGCCATGCACCCAGGATCAGCGTGCGCACTATCGCCGCTACATTCTTCACAGCATCCCCAGTCGCCATATCGGAATCGATTGCATCGGCACGTCGCGTTCGTGATATTGCCGACCTGCCAGTCCACAAGCTTAATTCAGTCCCGAACCGGATGGTCGGAAACTGCCTTAAGGCCGTGTCGAACGGTCAGCAAACACACGGATGCGATTCGAATGGTGATGGAGCTGCAGCACGTCGCCCGAGGAAGAACGCGGACGCTCAAGCCAGACACGGGCGGCGCCGCGCCAGGGCTACGGCAGCGGCCGCCAGTGCGAGCCCAAGGATGGGATCCACCGCACCGGCACCCCCCACCCCTGGACTGCCCGTGGCCCCACCCGCCGCCGCATCGCCTTCCGGACTTGTGCCGCCACCTGTGGTCTGTGTATCCAGCGCGAAGTCGACCAGCACCGGGTCATGGTCGGAAGACCGGTACGCATCCGGCGCGTAGAGCGTCAGTTGCTGCTCGGCGCTCTTGTATGCGAACGCATATTCCAGCGCGACTGGTTCATCGGCATTGATGTGCCATTCGTGCACGGCGCGCACGTGCTCGGCAAGGCCTGAAGTGGCAAGCGCATGGTCGATGTAGCCGGATTCGCCGCCATACACATAGCTGTAAGCGTCCTTGCCGATGAACTTGGCCACCATGTCGGCATAGCCCTTGTCGGCAAGGAGCGCAACGGGATCTTCCTTGGCATAGCTGTTGAGATCACCGATGAGGAGCTTGCCGACATCGGCCACGCCGGTCGGCGAGGTCGTCAGCCAGTCGGCGATCAGGCCGGCAGCGCGCACGCGGGTGGGGTTCCAGCAACTCTGACCATCGCCCTGGTCGGCGTCCTTACCAGTTGCGCCGGAGCAGCCCTTCGACTTCAGGTGATTGACGACCACGGTGAAGTTCTGCGCGCCGCCGATGGTTCGAAAGCTGCGCGCCAGCGGCTGGCGGTTCTTGTTGTCGATGGCCAACGTGGCCGGCACCCCCACAGGCTCCACGGTGCGGCTGTTGTAAAGGATGGCCACCGTAATTGCGTCACTGCCGAGCTTCGGCACACCCGGATCGACGTAGCGCCAGTCGGCGCCCAGCTGGGTAGTCAAGCGGCGGATGGCGCTGAGGTCACCGTAGCCGTCGTTCTCGATTTCCATCAGGCCGACCACATCGGCATTGATGGCGCGGATGGCGGCGACGATCTTGGCTTCCTGGCGCTCGAACTCGGCCTGTGTCTTGGCGCCGCGGTTGGTTGGATCATCAAAACCAGCGCCTTTGCCGTTACCGTTGAAGTAGTTCAGTACGTTGAACGAGGCCACTCGGACATCCGCCTGCGCGTGGCGTGCAGGTGCTCCGGCGCGCGGGTTCGTGGCCGCGTTGAAAGCCGGTGCAGCCGCACCCGGCACGGGCTGCAGGCGCCAGGCGTTGTAGCGCATTTCCAGCACGCCCTGCACACCGCTCACCGTATAGCCGGCGCGCACGGGGTTCGCCGCAGACAGGTCCGGCGCCGGGTAGCGCACGTTGGCAGGATTCTGCTGGTTGGAACCATCGTCAAGCACGATGCGGTTCAGCACGTTGCTTGCAGCCTGCGCCGCGGCGGCGTTTCCGGGTCGAGCCACGTTGGTAGGCAACGGTAGGCGTCCGTTGCTGAGCAGCAGACTGCCGTAGCGTCCGAGTTCGTAGGTTTCGCTCACTGTCAGCGTCTGCGGCAGGCGCACGAGCATCCCTTCATATGCCGAGAGCGCTCTGGCATCACCCACGGGCAGTGTCACGTCGACTGGCGTCACGCTGTTGCCGCTGGCACAACTGGCGATGCCGTTGGTGGCCAGCGTCAACTGCGTCTGGCCGTACTTTTCCTCGACCTTGCCGACGAGATGCACGAGATCACCGGCGCGGGCGGTGACGCCCGGCGCGTAGACAAACAACCCTTCCGACACGCCCGGCAGTCTACGGCGCTGTGCATCGGGTTGCTGCACGAAGAAGCCGTTAAAGCCTGTGGCGCCACTGTAGTCGGCGGTCACGACGGCTTCGATCTCGACGTTCCCGCCGGCCAGCGGCGAAGTGGCCCCGGCGCCCTGCACATCCGCAAGGTGCGTTACCGGTGCGCCGCACATTGCAACGGCAGGCGGTAGCGTGACAGCGCCCTGCCCGTTGTACAGACCAAGGTCGGAGAAGTCGTCGACGTTGAACGCATCCCATTGCGCGGACGGATCGAAAGCAGCCGTCGCTGCCGTATCACCCTGCTTTACCGCGCCTTTGCGGCGCAGCGTGTGGCCCTTCGTGCCGGCGCTGGCCGTACCCCAGAAGCCTGACGACGGCTGATAGCCGACCTGGCCGATGCGGTCCACAACGACGCCGGAACGCGTCAGCGTCAGCGCATCGTCGCCGTTGAAGGAGAACGCCGCCGTCTGGTTGACGCGGGAGCCGAGCACGCTGGCGAGCGTGCTGTGCGCCATCACGTGCACGGCGCCCGGCGCCAGCTTGCCCGAGAGCACAAACGATGCGGTGGGCGTACTGGCGCCATTGTTGTACTGCTCGATCTTGTAGACCGACAGATCGGCCTCCACGCCGTCCGGGTTGTAGATTTCGATGGCCTTGTTGTTCGAGCTGCCTTCGACGTACTCGCTGATGAGCAACTCGGCATGGGCCGGCAACGCCATGAAAAACATGGCGGAAAGGATGGAATGCAGATGCATGGGGACGGGGATGGAGGGATCAAAAAATGGGGTCGACATACCTTCAACAACGCCGATGACGCACGCATGGCATGTGGCCACCGATCGTTCAGCATTCTCTAAGCCGTCCCTGCCCTGTCGGCTACCCTCATCAAAAAATGAAACACGCGTCGCCGTCATCTGTGCGTTACAACCCGGGACCGATACAGAATTGCCGAAATTTGTGTTTTTCTGTACCTGTCGGGCGATTGACGACGGGTGCTAGCCTGCAAGCTCTTCATCCTTGCCGCTGACATCGAGCCCGCCATGCCTACCCTCACCAACCTGCTCACCTTTGCCCTGGTTGCGCTCGGCATGGTGCTGACGCCGGGCCCGAACATGATCTACCTGATCTCGCGCTCGATCTGCCAAGGGCGCAACGCGGGGCTCGTGTCGCTGGCGGGCATTGCCACGGGCTTCGTCTTCTACATGCTGTGCGCCGCCTTCGGCATCACAGCGTTGCTGATGGCCGTGCCGTTTGCCTACGATGCGCTGCGCTTTGGTGGCGCGATCTATCTGCTGTATCTCGCGTGGCAGGCGGTGCGACCGGGCGGCCGGGCGCCCTTCCAGGTGCGCGAACTGCCGGTGGACAGCCCGCGCAAGCTCTACACGATGGGCTTGCTGACCAGCATGCTCAATCCGAAAGTGGCGGTGCTGTATCTGTCATTGCTGCCGCAGTTCATCGAGCCTGCGCACGGCAGCGTGCTGGTGCAGTCGGTCTGCCTCGGAGTCACGCAGATCTGCGTGAGCGTGACCGTCAATTCGATGATCGCCGCCACAGCGGGCAGCATCGCAGCGTTCCTCTCGCGCAAGCCGAGCTGGTTGTCAGTGCAGCGCTACCTGATGGGTACCGTGCTGACCAGCCTGGCGCTGCGCATGGCGATGGAAGCACGCAAGTAAGCCACACGAATTCGCGAAGCGATTCGCCGCCAAATGACAACGGGGCGATCCGGCCAAACCGGATCGCCCCGTTGTCATTGAACGCGCTGCCAGATCAGCGGCGGCGCATGTAGAACGTGAACACCTTGTCCTGCTCGCTGTGCTCCAGCAGCTCGTTGCCGGTCTGCTTGGCGAATGCCTGGAAGTCTCGCGTGGCGCCGGGGTCGGTGGCAAGAATCTTGAGCACATCGCCGCTTTGCATGTCGGCAAGCGCCTTCTTCGTGCGCAGAATGGGCAGCGGGCAATTCAGGCCGCGTGCGTCGATTTCCTTCTGAAACTCCATGTCTTCCTCAGTGGTACGGGCAAGCGGCGCGGTGCCGCTCGCATCAGTTATTCCGTGATTGTAACGAGCCGCGTCGGCTGCCTCTGGCGCGGCGGCGGCTCGGCCGGTTCGCCGGTTCGGATGTCGATATAGCTGACAGGCAGGCCGCGTGCCATCAGGAAATCCGCGACGGCATAGCCGGTGCCGGCCGTCCAAGGGCGGACTTTCTCAAACGGCTTCAAGCGGTACTCGACCAACTCTTCCGACAACGCGATCTCACCATCGGCCACCACGTGGTACGCGATGATCAGTTCGTTCTTGCGGATGAACTCATACACGCCGATCAGCGAGATCGATTGTGCGTCGAGATTCGTCTCTTCCTTCAGCTCGCGGGCAATGCCCTCTTCCGGCGTCTCGTCGCGTTCGAGAAAGCCCGTGACGAGCGCGAACATGCCTTCCGGCCACAACGCGTTGCGCGCCAGGAACATCTGCCCGCGATATTCGACAACCGCCGCCAGCACGGGCAGCGGATTGTTCCAGTGCACGAAGCCGCAGTCCTGCGCTGGGCACGCGATGCGCAAGCGGCCGGCATTGTGCTGCTCGACGAGCGGCGTGGCGCATTGCGGACAAAAGCGGTAGTCGAAGCTCATGGCAGTCAGATCGATTAAGTGGCCTGCGCGCAGGCTGCGCGAATATCGGCGGCGAAGGCTTCCACCGTCTCGGGTTGCACATCCCACGAGCACATCAGGCGGCAGCCGCCGGCGCCAATGAACGTATAGAAGCGCCAGCCGCGTGCGCGCAGCGCCTCGATGGCAGGCACCGGCAACTCGGCAAACACCGCGTTCGATTCGGTCGGGAACATGATGCGCACGCCCGGCACATCGGCAATGCGCGCATGCAGCAGCTGCGCCATCGCGTTGCCGTGACGCGCATTGCGCAGCCACACATCGTTCTCGAGCAGACCCAGCCACGGCGCCGAGATGAAGCGCATCTTCGACGCCAGCTGCCCCGCCTGCTTGACGCGATAGGCGAAGTCTTCTGCCAGGCGGCGATCGAAGAAGACAACCGCCTCGCCGACCGGCAGACCGTTCTTCGTGCCGCCAAAGCAGAGCACATCCACGCCGGCGCGCCACGTGATCTCGGACGGATGCACGCCGAGCGACGCCACCGCATTCGCAAAACGCGCGCCGTCCATGTGCACGCGCAATTGGCGACGCTTGGCAATCGCGGCAATGGCGCGCACCTCGTCCACGGTGTAGACGGTGCCGACTTCCGTCGACTGCGTCAGCGAAACGACCTTCGGCTTTGGATAGTGAATATCGGAGCGCCGCGTGACGAGCGCCTCGACCGCGTCCAGCGTGAGCTTGCCGTTCTCGCCCTTGGCGGTCAGCAGCTTGGAGCCGTTGGAGAAGAACTCCGGACCGCCGCATTCATCCGTCTCGATGTGTGCCAGCTCGTGGCAGATCACCGAGTGATACGACTGGCACAGCGACGACAGCGCCAGCGAATTGGCGGCCGTGCCGTTGAAGACGAAGAAGACTTCGCAATCGGTCTCGAACAGATCGCGGATGCGATCGCACACGCGCTGCGTCCACGAATCATCGCCATAGGCCGGCTCGTGGCCGCTGCCGTTGGCCTCCAGAAAATACTTCAGAGACTCTGGGCAGAAGCCCGCGTAGTTGTCTGAGGCGAAATGCTGCTTGGGCTGCATGGCGGGCCGGCAAATGGAAGTGGAAGAGAGTTACTTCTGTTCGGACCACAGCACGCCGCCGGTGGCCCAGTTTTCGCGCTTGATGTCGGTGATGATGATGTCGACGGCGCCCGGCGCGCAGCCCAGCGATTCGCACGTGACACGCGTCACTTCTTCGACGAGCTTCCTCTTCTGCTCAACGCTGCGGCCCTCGAACATCTCAATGTGGAAAGTCGGCATGGTGTCTCCTGTTAAGTGAGTCGCTTTGACGGTCGCGTCGGTTGGGTCAGTCGCGTCAGTCACGATATGAGGCGTCGATTTTATCCAGTTTGCGCAAGAGCGCCGGCCACTCGATCACGCCTTCAATGGCGCCGCCATCTTCAAGCTGTTCGGCCGCGCGATCTGCCACTTCCGGTGCGGGCGAGACGACCTCGCCGCCGGCCAGCGCCTGGATCTGAATCTCGCATGCCTTGATGAGCGTGGCCATCAGCACGTGCGCCTCGGCCACGGTCCGGCCGATGGTCAGCGTGCCGTGGTTGCGCAGCAGCATGGCGAAACGGTTGCCCAGCGATGCGGTCAGGCGTGCGCCCTCTTCCGGCGTGAACGCAAGGCCTTCGTAATCGTGATACGCGATGCGCCGGTGAAACCGTAGCGCATGCTGAGACAGCGTCAGCAGCCCCCGCCTCTGCGCCGACACCGCAATGCCCGCCGTGTTGTGCAGATGGATCACGCAGTGCGCGTCGGGCCGCGCGGCATGCACGGCGGCGTGCAGTGCAAAACCCGTTACGTTGACGGACGGACGCGTCGCTGCATCGGGCCAATCGCCGACAAGCTGGCCGCGGCCATTGATCTTGACGAGGTTGGATGCGGTGATCTCGTCGAACGCCAGGCCGAACGCGTTGATCAGGAAGTGATCCGGCTCGCCCGGCACGGTGGCCGACAAATGGGTGTAGACGAGGTCGTCCCAACCGTTGAGCGCGGCCAGACGATACGCGGCGGCAAGATCGACGCGCACCGCCCGCTCGGCCTGGCTGATCTCGCCGCCGGGCACAACGGCATCGGGGCGCAAGGCAAAAGACATGGGGCTCCTCCAATGGAGGAGGCATTCTAGAACGGGCGCGCGGACCGCGTTGTACGCGCCGTCACATGCCGCGCATCACGCACGCGCCGGGGCCGCCCGCTTGACCGCAAGAAAGGTCGCCACACCCGCCACCAGCGACACCGCTGCCACCGCCAGCGATGCATTGAAGCCGCCCGTGGCTGCAAACAGCCGGTTCGCCAGCGGCGGCCCCGCAATCTGGCCGATGCCGTACGCGGCAGTCATCAGACCCATCAGACGCGGCACGGCATGCGGCCAGAGCCGGCGCGCCTCGCGCATGGCAAACAGCGTGATCGCCGTGAACGGCAGGCCGAGCAGCGTGCTGGAAAGCGCCAGCCCCGCCACCGTGGGCCACACAATGCTGATGGTCACGGCAACCGCCTGCATGGCGTAGGCCGTGGCCAGCAGCGACCGGTTATCGCGCGCCAGGCTGATCCGGGTGGAAAGAAACGCCCCGAGTGCCACCCCCGCACCGAACATCGGCCAGAACAGATCGGGCCAGACCGAACCCGCAGGCAGCACCTTGCGCGCAATCACCGGCAGGAAGGTGGCGGTGATGATGTAACCGAAGCCAGCCAAGCCATAGGCAAGCGTCAGCGCGCTGGTGGGCGCATCCAGCCCGGGTGCCGTGCCGGATGCAGCCCGCGCCGGAGCGGCATGCGCATGCGCTTCGGGCCGGATGGTCGACCACACCGCCGCCGAAAGCAGCGCCGACAGCACGCCAAAAGCAATCCATGCTGACGTTGCGTGCCAGCCGAGCGCCACCATGCCGCTGGCCGCCAAGCCCGGAATGGCGATGCCAAGTCCCGGCCCGCAGAAAATGATGCCGCCGAGCGCCGCATGGCCCAGCTCGGTCAGTCGATGGAGGCACCAGCCCGCCGTAAAGACAAACACCAGCGCGCTGGCCATGCCGGCCGCAAAGCGCAGCAGAAGCCACGCAGGCTGCCCTTGCAGGACGCCCATTCCGGCGGTCAGCAGCACCGTCGCAACCAGACCGGTGCGGATGAGCCGCGCCGCGTCGCCGCGCACGGCCATGCAGGCCAGCGCGCCAACGAAATAGCCCAGGTAGTTGCCGGTTGCCAGCCAGCTGCCCTGCGCCAGCGTCAGGCTGCCGTCGTGAAGCATCATCGGCAGGATCGGCGTGAAGGCGAAGCGGCCGATGCCCATCGCCACGGACAGCGCCACCATGCCCGCAATCGCCACGCGCCATGCGGTGGCCCGCTCGGAACGCGCGGCGGACAAGGCTGAGGGAGACGACAGGATGTGCTCCATGAGAAGGCCTGGATGAGGAAATCGGCACTTCATCGTACGCAAGGCCGTTCATCCTGAAAAATGAATTATATTGAACAAACCCATTAGCATTTGAGATACATCATGGATCTGTCCTCGCTCGAGATCTTCCGGACGGTGGTGCGGGAAGGTGGTGTCACCCGAGCGGCCCAGCAGCTCAATCGCGTGCAGTCGAATGTGACGACACGCATCCGCCAGCTGGAGGCTTCGCTCGGCGTGCAGCTATTTGTGCGCGAAAGCAAGCGCATGGTGCTGACGCCCGCCGGGCAGACCCTGCTGACCTACGCCGACGACATCCTCCGCCTGGCCGCCGAAGCGCGCCAGGCCGTGCAGCCGCGGGAGCCGCACGGGCGCCTGCGCATTGCCTCGATGGAAAGCACGGCGGCCAGCCGCCTTCCTGCCCTGCTGGCAACGCTGCATCAACGCTGGCCGCGCGTGCAGCTTGAACTCGTGACAATGACCACGCGCCAGTCCCTCCAGGCGCTGTCGAACTTTGAAGTCGACTGCGCGTTCGTTGCCGAAACGGCATGCCTGAACAACACGCGTGCCGCCATGACCACGCTGCCGGCGTTTGCGGAAGAGCTGGTGCTGATTGCTCACCGCGCCCATCCGCCAATCCGCCGCGCCGCCGACGTGCAGACCGCCGGCATGCTCGCGTTCGAACCCGGCTGCGCCTATCGGCAATTGATCGAAGACTGGTTTGCAGCAGATGGCGTAGTGCCGTCGCGGGTACTGGAGCTTGGCTCGTACCACGCCATCATCGCGTGCGCGGCGGCCGGGATCGGCGTGGCGCTGGTGCCGCGCTCGGTGCTCGAGCTGTACACGAATGCGCCGGAAATCAGCATCCACGCGCTGGACAAGCCAGGCCGTGTCGACACACTGCTAGCCTGGCATCGCGACATGGCTGGCCCCGCCCTGCAGGCGCTCTTGCAGGTGCTGAGCGAGCCGCAACCAACGGCAAGTGCAATCGCACGCGAAGCCATTGCCGCCTAAACTGAAAGCGGATATCGGGACTGCGCCGCCGGCCTGATCGGGCAGAGCGCAGCAATCACGGACGGAGGCGCAGATGCGACCGTCGTTGCGGATGCGGCATTGGATGGGATGGTTGCCGGCGGTCATCGCCGCGGTGTGGACCAGCCTTGCCGCGGCAGCCGCGCCGGTCGTGGTGTTGCCTGTAACGGGTGCCATCGGGCCGGCAAGCGCAGCCTACGTGATCCGCGGCCTGCAGCGGGCGCGTGATCAAGGAGCGCAGCTCGTTGTGCTGCAAATGGATACGCCCGGCGGCCTCGATGCGTCGATGCGCCAGATCATTCAAGCCATCCTTGCGTCGCCCGTGCCGGTTGCAGGCTACGTGGCCCCCGGCGGCGCGCGGGCAGCGAGCGCGGGCACCTACATCCTCTACGCCTGCCACGTTGCCGCGATGGCGCCTGCTACGAATCTGGGTGCAGCTTCTCCCGTGGCGATCGGCATGGGCGGCCACGCCCCCAGCCCCGGCGAAGGCGCCAAGCCGGCCAGCGCGCCAGCCGCCTCGTCCAGCAATGAAGACACCCTGGCCCGCAAGCAGATGCACGACGCCGCGGCGTACATTCGCGGCCTGGCCCAGCTGCGCGGTCGCAATGCCGAGTGGGCCGAGCGCGCTGTTCGCGAAGCGGTCAGCCTCGACGCACCCGAGGCCGCCAGCCAGCACGTGATTGACCTTGTTGCGGCAAGCCTGCCTGATCTGCTCAAGCAAGTCGACGGCCGTGCGGTGCGCACGTCCGCCGGCGTGATCACGCTGCGTACAGCCGAGGCCACGATCGTCACGCTGGAGCCCGACTGGCGCAACCACTTCCTCGGCGTCATTACCGACCCAAGCCTGGCGCTGTTGCTGCTGACGGTGGGCGTGTATGCACTGATCTTCGAGTTCTCGACGCCGGGCATGGTCGTGCCCGGCATCCTCGGCGCGGTGTGCATCGTGGTGGCGCTTTACGGGCTGCAGATGCTGCCGATCAACTACGCGGGGCTCGCCCTCATCGCACTTGGCCTGGGTTGTATGGTGGCTGAAGCATTCCTGCCGACGTTCGGCGCGCTCGGCGTGGGCGGTATCGTTGCGTTCGTGCTGGGCGCGGTGATGCTGATCGATACGCAAACGCCTGGCTTTGGCGTGCCGCTTCCGCTCATCATCGGACTGGCCTTCGTGAGCCTGACTGTTGTTCTAGCGCTCTCCAGCCTGGCGGTGCGTGCGCGACGGCGGCCGATCGTGACCGGCGGCGATACGCTCATCGGCATGACAGGCGAAGTGGTGGACGTCGATACACCGGACGCCGATGCCGATAGCGATGGCTGGGCGCGCATCCATGGCGAGCGCTGGCGCGTGCGCTGTGACGGCGGCATCGCGCGTGGCGATCAGGTGCGTGTAATCGCCCGGCATGGGCTGACACTGATGGTCGAACCCGTCGCCCCCCTCGCCGCGTCCTCATAAGGAGAAGAAAAATGCTTTACGGCTTCGTCAGCGCGGGCGGCCTGATCTTCCTGGCCGTGCTGCTGGTCATCTCGTCGTTCCGGGTGCTGCGCGAATACGAGCGCGGCGTGGTGTTCCTGCTCGGCCGCTTCTGGCGCGTGAAGGGGCCGGGGCTGGTGCTCATCGTGCCGGCCATCCAGCAGATGGTGCGCGTGGACTTGCGCACGGTGGTGATGGACGTGCCGCCGCAAGATGTGATCTCGCACGACAACGTGTCGGTCAAGGTCAACGCGGTGGTGTATTTCCGTGTGGTCGACCCCGAGCGCGCCATCATCCAGGTGGCCAACTATCTTGAAGCGACAAGCCAGCTCGCGCAGACGACACTGCGCGCCATCCTGGGCAAGCACGAGCTGGACGAGATGCTGGCCGAGCGAGAAAAGCTCAATCTCGACATCCAGAAGGTGCTCGACATCCAGACCGACCCTTGGGGCATCAAGATCGCGAACGTGGAGATCAAGCACGTCGACCTGAACGAATCGATGATCCGCGCCATCGCCCGCCAGGCCGAGGCCGAACGCGAACGCCGCGCCAAGGTCATCCACGCGGAAGGCGAGTTGCAGGCATCGGAAAAGCTGCTCGAAGCCGCACGGATGCTGGCCCAGCAGCCCGAGGCAATCCAGTTGCGCTACCTGCAGACGCTCACGCAGATCGCCGGCGACAAAAGCTCGACGATTGTCTTTCCGCTGCCGATGGAAGTGCTGGGCGCAGCGAAGAAAGCGGCGGGCGGCTGACACGCATCACAGATCAATCTTCATGCCGAGCTTGAAGAGGCGCGGTGCGCCCATCGACAGACGGTTGTTGCCGGCGCCCGCCCAGTAGCGCTTGTCGGTCAGGTTGTCGACATTGAATTGCAGCGTTGCCCGTTTGCCCGAGATGCGTGTCACATAGCGCACGCCTGCACTGAAGAGCGTGGTGCCACCCAGTTCAGCTTGATTGGCATCGTTCACCGGGCGCGGGCCGAGGTAGTACGCGCCCGCGTTGAATGAGACAGAACGCAGCACCGGCAACGTGTATTCGGCAAAGAGGCTGGCGGTGCTGCGCGGCGTGTTCTCCGGGGTTTTCCCGTCGAGGCCATTACCGACACCACGGAACTTCGCGTCCGTCCAGCCGGCGGAAGCCAGCAGTGACAGGTCCTTGGTGACGCGGCCCTGCGCGGTCAGCTCGATACCGCGAATCCGCTCGCGGCCATCTTGCACGAAGACGTTTGCGTCGTTGGTGTAGCTCGCTGCCCGGTCGATGTCGTACACGGCAGCGGCAAGCTGCGTGCCGGCCGGCGTTTCGTAGCGCACGCCCACTTCCTTCTGTTCGGACAGCGCCGGCGGCATGGCCACATTGGCGTTGGCGGCCGTGTTCGGTGCCCGCGCGCCGGCTTCCAGCCCTTGCGCGTACGACGCATACGCCGAGAGCGCCGGCGTGAACTTGTAGATGACGGCCCCCAGCGGCGTGGTCTTGCTGGCCTCGTAGCGGTTGGGCGCCTGCTCGCTGGTGTAGCGCGTGTAGCGCAGGCCGGCGATCACCTGCCAGTGCTGCGACAGCGTCATGCGATCCAGCGCGTAGACGCCCGTATCCACGGCGCGTTGCTCTGCTGTGAAACCCGTGCCGGTGGTCGGCAACCAGCCGAGGTCGACCGGGTTGTACAGATTCTGCGCACCTGAGAAGCGGTCCGAATACACGGCTGCCTGGCGCATGTCGGACCGCGCAATGCCGAAGGTCAGGTCATGCGTCACCCCGCCCGTTTTCTCGGTGCCCGAGATATCGGCCCGCACGTGGCTCGTATTCCAGCGGCCGCTCTGGCGCTGGCCGGACAGCGTGCCGGCGCCCGTCAGCGCGTTGGTCAGCTTGAATTCCGAAAACGCCCGCGTGCGCGCCGTCTCCGACAAGCCGCCTTCCACCGTCAGCAGCCACGCATCGGCGAGCGCATAGTCCGCACGCAGCAGCGCGTTGGTGTTGTTGCCATCAAAGTCGGCCCAGCCCGGCGCAATGCGTTTGCTCGGGTCGGGCATGGCAGGCAACGTGATGACGCCGTTTTTGGCAGCGGGCAGCGTCACCATCGACTGTTCGGTGATGACCTTGCGCGAATATTCCACGTCGGCTTTCAAGCTCAGCCGGCTGTTGACCTTCCAGTCGAAGGCCACGGCGGCAAGCTGGCGCGTACCGTCAATGCCGCTTGTCGGCGACTGCAGCGCGCCGCCCGCCGCGTTGATGCGCAGGCCATATTGATTGTCTTCACCAAAGCGGCGCCCGACGTCGAGCGTGCCGACGGCGGTGCCGTTGCTGTCGAACTGCATGCCCAGCGTGGTGACGGGCGTGTTGCCCGCGCGCTTCGTAACAAGGTTCACCACGCCGCCTGGCGTCGTGTAGCCGTAATACAGCGCCGACACGCCCTTGAGCACCTCCACGCGCTCCTTATCTTCAAGCGGCATTGCCGTGAGCGCGGGAATCGGCATCGAGCCGTTGAAGCGGAAATTGGTGCGGTTCTCCAGCGTCACGCCGCGGATGGCAAGGTTGTCGAACGTTTCGCCTGAGAGCTGCTGGCGCGTCACGCCGGCTGTATTGCGCAGCGCGTCGTACAGCGACGTGTCTTGCTGCGCGTCCAGCGCCTCGCGCGTGACCACGTTCACGGTCGCAGGAATATCGCGCAACGCCATGCCGCGGAATGCTCCGACCTCCGCCGTGCTGGCTGCAAAACCCCGCTGGCTGCCTGCCGTGACGGTGGTCTCATTCAGATCGACCGTGGCGGCATCTGCGCGGGGCTGGCTTTCTTCGGCATGGGCCAACGTGGAAACGGCAAGAGGAATGGCGGCGAGCGCGCAGGAGAATGCGCGGGCCGCGAGAAGACGGTTCATCGCAGACAAAGGGACGATCAGAAGTGGCAAAACCAGACGCGCGACAACGCAGTCATGCGTTGGGGATGAAAAAACGCGCCGCAAAACTTCACGCGGCGCGTCGATCCGTTGGCTGGCAGGTGGAAACCCGCTGGCTCGCCCGGCAGAAGCGATGGCCAGCGGTCAGGCAAGTTGCCCGTCGCCACCCATCAAATGAGAATGATTCGCATTATACAGATTGAAATGTGATGTCAGCAACTGTTAATTCGCCGGCACCCCCTGTTTCCACTGGGGCCAGTGCTGCACGATCTCGTCCAGCAACGGCTTGGCCGCGTTGACGAGGTTATGCGTGGCCGGCACGAAGCCGCCCTGCTGCGCGTAGTTGATGAGCCCATCGGAGGCGCTTTGGCCGTCGTACGGACGGTCGAAGTCGGACCCGGCGCGCAGCAGTGCCACGCGGCTGAAGTCGACCTTGCCGGCACGGGCGCCGCGCGTCAGCACTTCCAGCGTGGCGTTGTCTTCCTGCGCCGTCGTGCAGTAGGTGCCCTTGTTGTCGGTCATCGTCTTCACCCAGTCACGCGCCCGCTGGCCCAGGTTGCGGCCGGCCCACCATGTGTCGGCGGAAGCCACGTCGCACTGGATGACGGCGGGCGGCTGGTTGGCCGGCGCATACGCGTAGTTCTTGCGGAAGGCGATGGCCTCGGGGCTGTCTTCCAGCGTCGCCGATTTCGACAACGTGTACGCCTTCTGCAGCAGCGTCTCGTTGAGCTGGAACACCTCGGTGCGGTAGTCCAGCGGCGGCTTCTCGCCGGGGCCCTTGGTGCCGATGCCGAAGTAGCCGTACGGCCAGCCGGCCGGCATCTCGCGCGCATCGATCTCATGCGAGAGGCCGTAATCGACCGCATACCGCGCCCACGCCGCCGAGCCCACCGTCCCCTGCCCCGGGTCGATGCCCGCAATGCCGGCAATCACAAAGTAGGTGTGCGAAAGGTCCAGCTTGCTGCGATAGAGCAGCGCGGAAATCGTCGATGCGGCATTCGCATAGCCCATGCCCGTGGTGACCTGGCAGATGCCGTCGTAGTTGCACAGCATGTTCGGCGCGTCGGGCGACAGGCCGGAGATGTAGACCTTCTCCTTCAGGTCGTAGCGGTCGATAAAGGGTTGGGCCTCGCCCTGGAACATGTTGATGACGATGACTTTCACCCCGTCATACGCGCAACTGTTCAAGGTCAACGCTGCCAAGCCCACGGCGCACAGCTTGGCGACGGATCGCATGGGTGTCTTGAGTCGGGAATCGATCATGGCGAGGGCACTCCGTGTTTCCACACGCTCCAGCGCGTGACGATCTCGTTGACCAGCGGACCGCCCGCCAGATAGAGGTTGTTGAGCGACGGCACGAACCCGCCCGAGTTGCTGTTGACCAGCGAGTCATACGGCGTCTGCCCCGGATACGGCCGATCGAAGTTGGACGCGGTACGCAGCACAGCCACGCGTTGCAGATCGAGCATGCCTGCCTTCGCACCGCGCGTGAGCGCCTCGAAGGTGGCGTTGTCTTCCTGCTGCGTGGTGCAGTAGGTGCCCTGCCCGTCCGTCAGCAGCTTGACCCAGGCTGCTTCACGCTCGCCCAGCTTGGCGCCGTGCCAGTACGTGTTGCCGGCAGCGGTGTCGCATTGCACGACGGCGGGCGGCTGGTTAGCGGGTGCGCTCGGGTAGTTGGCGCGGTAGGCCCGCGCGGTGGCGTTGTCGTCCAGCACCGCGCCCTTGGAAAGCGCCAGCGCCTTCTGCAGCAGCGCCTCGTTCACGCGAAACACTTCGGTCTTGTAATCCAGCGGCGGCTTCTGCCCCGGGCCCTGCGTATTGATGCCGATGAAGCCGTTGGGCCAGCTGGCGGGCACCTCGCGCGCATCAATCTCCCATGCGATGTCGCTGTCGACCAGGAAGCGCGCCCACGCGGCGCTGCCGAGCGTGCCCTGCGACGGATCAATCCCCGCAATGCCCGCCACGAGGAAGTACGTGCGCTGCAGATCGAACTTGCCGCTGTAGATCAGCGCCGATACCGACGATGCGGCATTCGCCTTGCCCATGCCCGTGGTGAGCTGGCAAACGTCGCTGGCGTTGCAATGCACGTTCGGGTAATCGATCGACAGCCCCGGCACCGGCACGTCCTGCGTGAGGCCGAGCTTGTCGATCCACGGCTGCGCCTCGGGCGCGAACATGCTGATGATCAGCACCTTGACCTTGCGCGCGTGCGACTCCGGCGCAAGTTGCGCAACCGGTTGTGTCGACGCACCGACGCCGACCGCCAGCAAGGCGCCAACCGCGACGGCACGCGCCAATCGTTTGCCTTTGCGCCCGAGCAGCCGATGCGGCGGCTGCGGTGGCGGGGCGTCGACCTTGTCAGATAGGACGCTCATGGTTCTCCTCGGATTTGGGGATAGGAATGGGATCAACCCGCGCTGTGGGGAACAGCGCGCGCAACCGATGCAAGTTGCCTGCCAAGCGGCACACAATCCCTACACAATCGGCAACGTTTTCCCGGTATAGGCCATGGCGGGGCCTGTCTCCAGCGGCAGGCGTTTGCCAGCCGACTTGTCAAACAGGCCTATACAAGTCTGCGAAGCGTGCGCGGCGCACGGAATGGGGCCCAAAAAACGAACGGCGCGCGCCCCGTTGCCGGGAACGCGCGCCGTTCAGCGCATCCGATACGAAGGGGTTACATCACACCTTCTGCTGCACCCACGCTGCCACACCGGCCAGCGCCTGCGGCAGGTTATCCGGCTCCGTACCGCCGGCCTGCGCCATGTCCGGGCGGCCACCGCCCTTGCCGCCGACCTGCTGGGCGACAAAATTGACCAGCTCGCCGGCCTTGACCTTGGCCGTGGCGTCAGCCGTCACGCCGGCAATGAGCGCCACCTTGCCGTCAGTCACGCTGCCCAGCACGATGGCCGCGGTCTGCAGCTTATCCTTGAGCTTGTCCATGGTCTGGCGCAGCGTCTTGGCATCGGCGCCGTCCAGCTTGGCAGCCAGCACCTTGATGCCTGCAACGTCCACGGCCTGGCTCACGAGTTCGTCGCCCTGGCTTGCGGCCAGCTTCGACTTCAGGCGCTCCAGTTCCTTCTCCAGCGTCTTGACCTGATCCTGCACCTGGCCGATACGCTGCGTCAGTTCCGATGGCTGGGCACGCAGTGCGGCGGCCGCTTCGTTGATGCGCGTGTCGAGCGTCTGCAGGTAGTGCAGCACGTTGTCGCCGGTGATGGCTTCCACGCGGCGGATGCCCGCTGCCACGCCTGATTCGCTCACGATCTTGAACAGGCCGATGTCGCCCGTGCGCGCCACGTGCGTGCCGCCACACAGCTCCTTCGACGAACCGATCGACAGCACGCGCACTTCGTCGCCGTACTTCTCGCCAAAGAGCGCCATCGCGCCGTTCTTGACCGCGTCGTCAAAGCCCATGAGTTGCGCGCTCGTGGCCGCGTTGGCAAAAATTTCTGCGTTGACGCGCGCTTCCACTTCGCGAATCTGCAGCGGCGTCATCGGCGCGTTGTGCGAGAAGTCGAAGCGCGTCTTTTCCGCATCGACCAGCGAGCCCTTCTGCTGCACGTGGCTGCCCAGCACTTCACGCAGCGCCTTGTGCATCAGGTGGGTGGCCGAGTGGTTGCGCATGGTGCGCGCGCGGCGCGCCGCGTCCACTTCCGCCGCCACGGCGTCGCCAACCTTGAGCACGCCGGTGCGCAGCTCGCCGTGATGGCCGAACACTTCCGGCTGCACCTTGAGCGTGTCGGCCACGTCAAACCAGACGGTCGCGGCCTTGAGCGTGCCCTGGTCGCCAACCTGACCACCTGATTCCGCATAGAACGGGGTGTGGTCCAGCACCACGACGCCGGTCTGGCCCGGGTGCATTTCCTGCACCGATGCGCCATCCACAAACAGCGCCGTCACACGCGCGGTTTCGCGCACGAGTTGGTCGTAGCCGTGGAAGGTGGTCTTGTCGCCGGTGTAGTCGAGCGTGCCGGCAGCCATCTTGAACTTGCCTGCCGCGCGTGCCTGCTCGCGCTGGCGGTTCATGGCGGCGTCAAAGGCGGCTTCGTCGACGATCACGTCGTTCTCGCGGCAGACGTCTTGCGTCAGGTCCAGCGGGAAACCGAAGGTGTCGTGCAGCTTGAAGGCGAGTTCGCCGTCGAGCATCTTGCCGCCGTTCGCCTTGAGCTCGCCCAGCGCGCCGTCGAGGATCGACATGCCGTGCTCGATGGTCTCGAAGAAGCGGGCCTCTTCGGTGCGCAGCACCTCGACCACGCGGTCGCGTGCCTCGCGCAATTCCGGATAGGCTTCGCCCATCTGCGCGACGAGGTCGTCCACGAGCTTGTGGAAGAACGCTGCGCGGCAGCCGAGCTTGTAACCGTGGCGGATGGCGCGGCGGATGATCCGGCGCAGCACATACCCGCGGCCTTCATTGCCCGGAATCACGCCGTCGACAATCAGGAACGAGCACGCGCGGATGTGGTCGGCAATCACGCGCAGCGAGTTGTTGGCCAGATCCTTGGTGTGGGTCTCGCGCGCGGCGGCGGCGATGAGCGCCTGGAACAGGTCGATCTCGTAGTTGCTGTGCACGTGCTGCAGGATCGCAGCCAGACGCTCCATGCCCATGCCGGTGTCGACGCACGGTGCGGGCAGCGGGGTCAGCGTGTATTCGCCGGTCGCCGGATCAAGCTGGCGATCGAACTGCATGAACACGTTGTTCCAGATTTCGATGTAGCGGTCGCCGTCGGCTTCCGGGCTTCCCGGGGGGCCGCCCCATACGTCCGGGCCGTGGTCGTAGAAGATTTCCGAGCACGGGCCGCACGGGCCGGTTTCGGCCATCTGCCAGAAGTTGTCGGAGGCGTACGGCGCGCCCTTGTTGTCGCCGATGCGCACGACGCGCTCGGGCGGCAGGCCGATGACCTTGGTCCAGATGTCGTAGGCCTCATCGTCGGTCTGGTAGACGGTGGCCCACAGCTTGTCGGCCGGCAGCTTGTATTCCTGCGTCAGCAGCTCCCACGCCCACACGAGTGCGTCGCGCTTGAAGTAGTCGCCGAACGACCAGTTGCCCAGCATTTCGAAGAACGTGTGGTGGCGCGCGGTGTAGCCGACGTTTTCCAGGTCGTTGTGCTTGCCGCCGGCGCGCAGGCAGCGCTGCACGGAAGCCGCACGCACGTACGGGCGCTTGTCGGTACCAAGGAAGACATCCTTGAACTGCACCATGCCGGAGTTGGTGAACAGCAGCGTCGGGTCGTTGCCCGGCACCAGCGGCGAGGAGCGCACCACGGTGTGGCCCTTGCCCTCAAAGAAGGTCAGGAATTTTTGGCGGATATCGGAGGCTTTCATGTCGCGGGGTGCCGGAGTCAGCATTGCGCCTTGGAGCATCCCGCTCCTTAGCGCCTTGGATTAGTGCAAACCATTGATTATACGGGGTTCGCGCCCGGGTCGCGTCCATTCTGCGCCGCATTTTCCCCGGCTGGTTGCATGGGGCTGCGCCCCTTCCGGGGCGTGGTGTAGAGTGCACCCGTTCCAATTGTGTCGATTCGTCAATCCATGGGCGCTCTGAGCCATCTTCGTGTTCTCGACCTGACCCGCGTGCTTGCCGGCCCCTGGTGCGCGCAGAATCTTGCCGATTTCGGCGCCGACGTCATCAAGGTAGAACGCCCCGGCGCCGGCGACGACACGCGCACATGGGGCCCGCCGTGGCTCAAGGACGAAGCCGGCCAGGACACCGCCGAAGCCGCCTATTACCTGGCCGCCAACCGCAACAAGCGCTCGATCACCGTCGACATCAGCACGCCCGAGGGCCAGGACATCGTGCGCCAACTCGCCGCGCATGCGGATGTGGTGCTCGAGAACTACAAGGTCGGCCAGCTCAAGAAGTACGGGCTCGACTACGCATCGCTCAAGGCGGTGAAGCCCGACCTCATCTACTGCTCCATCACGGGCTTCGGCCAAACCGGCCCCTACGCCGCGCGCGCCGGCTATGACTTCATCGTACAAGGCATGGGCGGCTTCATGAGCCTGACCGGCGAGCGCGACGACCTGCCCGGCGGCGGCCCGCAGAAGGCCGGCGTGGCCATTTCGGATTTGATGACCGGCATGTACGCCACCGTGGCCGTGCTGGCCGCTCTTGCCCATCGGGACCGCACCGGCGAGGGCCAGTACATCGACATGGCGTTGCTCGACGTGCAGGTGGCGATGCTGGCGAACATGAACACGAACTATCTGGCCAGCGGCCAGGCGCCCAAGCGCTGGGGCAACGCGCACCCGAACATCGTGCCGTATCAGACGTTCCAGGCGTCCAATGGCTGGATCATCGTGGCTGTCGGCAATGACGGGCAGTTCCGCCGCTTTGTGGATGCCGGCGGCATGCCCGAGCTGGCTGACGACCCGCGCTTTGCCACCAACCCGCAGCGCGTGGCCAACCGCGACGTGCTGGTGCCGATTCTGGCCGAGATGGTCAAGCGCTTCAGCAAAGGCGAATGGATCGACAAGCTCGAAGCCGCCGGCGTGCCGTGCGGCCCGATCAACTCGCTCGACGAGGTGTTCGACAACGAGCAGGTACAGGCGCGCGGCCTGCGCGTCGACCTGCCTCACCCGAGCGCCGGTACCGTCAAGCTGGTCGGCAGCCCGGTCAAGATGAGCGCGACGCCGCCCAAGGACGCAAGCCACCCGCCGCTGCTGGGCGAGCACACCGACGCCGTGCTGCGCGACGTGCTCGACTTCTCGCCCGAGCAGATCGAAGCCCTGCGCGTGCAAGGCGTCATCTAATCGCAACTTCTTCCACCCAAGACGAGGTCCTCATGTGGCTTGATGCGTTGCTGGCCTACCTGCATTACATATCGATCTTCACGCTGATCGTCTTTCTCACCGCCGAGGCCGTGGTGCTGCGCCCGGACATGACGCCCGAGACGTGCAAGCGCCTGGCGCGCTATGACGCCGTGTTCGGCTTTGCCGCCCTCGCGGTGTTGATCACGGGGTTGCTGCGCGTGTTCTACGGCGCCAAAGGCTACGCGTTCTACGTCCACAACCCGGTATTCCACGTCAAGGTTGGCCTGTTCATCCTGATCGGGCTGATGTCGATCATTCCGACTGTCACGATCCTGCGATGGAAGAAGCAGGGCAAGACGCTGCCCAACTTCGTACCCACGCCCGCGGAAATTGCCAAGACGCGGCGTTGGGTCATGATCGAGTCGCACCTGATCATCTTCATTCCGCTGGCGGCTGTGTTGATGGCACGCGGCATCGGCATGTAAACGCTCAGGGCCGCGCAACCGCGTTGTGCGGCCCCAAGTTTCCCCAAGGCAACGCTAGGGACAAACCCTGAATCGTTTGCCCAGGCGCCGCGCCGGGCCATGAGAAGGCCCGCCTTCCCCTCCGCAAGGTGCTTGAAAGCCGGTCTGCTTAGCGTGCAAACTTGGCCGCCTTACAAGGTACAAGGCGGCCAGCCACACCCGGCGCAGCACGCTACTCCGAGGAGACCCGACTTGCAGAACGATCGACGAGGTGGTCCGGTGATCCGCAGTCACCAGGACTTTGCATCCGGCATCATGTTCATCGTCGCTGGTGCGGCGTTTGCCATTCTGGCGCGCAGCTACCGCATGGGTACGGCAGGCAGCATGGGCCCGGGCTACTTCCCGTTCTGGCTGGGCGTGGTGCTCGTGCTGCTGGGCGTGGTCGTGGTCGTGCAATCGTTGTCGCGCAAGGGTGTGGCCGATCGCATTCCGCGCTGGGACGTCAAGACGCTGCTGTGGGTGCTCGGCTCCGTGGTGCTGTTCGGGCTGCTGCTGCAACCGCTTGGGCTGGTCCTATCCATTGTGGTGCTCGTGCTGGTCTCCAGCATGGCGAGCCACGAGTTCACGCTCAAGGGCGCCGCCGGTACGGCCATCGTGATGGTGGTGATGAGCCTCGGGGCCTTCGTCTACGGGCTCAAGCTGCAGTTTCCGGTGTGGCCTGCCTTCATCGGCAATTGAGCGGGACGCGGACGACACCATGGATCTCTTTGCCAATCTCGCGCTCGGTTTCTCCACCGCGCTTTCCATACAGAACCTGATCTACGCGTTCATCGGCTGCGTGCTCGGAACGCTGATCGGCGTGTTGCCTGGCCTTGGCCCCATCGCCACGATAGCGATGCTGCTGCCCGCCACATACGCACTGCCCCCCGTGGCCGCGCTGATCATGTTGGCCGGCATTTACTACGGCGCGCAGTACGGCGGCTCCACCACGGCCATCCTCGTCAATCTGCCGGGCGAATCCTCGTCTGTCGTCACAACCATTGACGGCTATCAGATGGCCCGGCGGGGGCGGGCCGGCGTGGCGCTGGCAACCGCCGGCCTCGGCTCGTTCTTCGCTGGCTGCGTGGCCACGCTAGTGCTGGCGGCGTTTGCCACGCCGCTGTCCGAATTCGCGTTCAACTTCGGTCCGGCCGAGTATTTCGCGCTGATGGTGCTGGGCCTGATCGGCGCGGTGGTGCTGGCTTCCGGCTCGCTCGTCAAGGCAATAGCGATGATCGTGTTGGGCTTGCTGCTCGGCCTGGTCGGCACCGATGTGAACTCGGGCACCGCGCGGTATTCGTTCGACGTGCCGGAGCTGGCCGACGGTCTGAACTTCGTGTCGGTGGCGATGGGCGTGTTTGGCTTTGCCGAGATCATCGCCAACCTCGAACAGAAGGAGCACCGCGAAACCTTTGTCGAGCACGTGCGCAACCTCTGGCCCAGCCGCGAAGACTTCAAGCGCATGATCCCGGCCGTGCTGCGCGGGACGGCGCTCGGGTCGGTCCTGGGCATCCTGCCAGGCGGCGGCGCGACGCTGGCGTCGTTCGCATCGTATTCGCTGGAAAAGAAGACGTCGAAGTATTCACACGAGTTCGGCAAGGGCGCCATCGAGGGTGTGGCCGGCCCGGAATCGGCCAACAACGCGGCCGCGCAGACATCGTTCATCCCGCTGCTCACGCTGGGCATTCCGCCCAATGCGGTGATGGCACTGATGGTGGGCGCGATGACCATCCACAACATCCAGCCCGGCCCGCAGGTGATGACCAGCAACCCCGCGCTGTTCTGGGGCCTGATCGCCTCGATGTGGATCGGCAACCTGATGCTGATCGTGCTGAACCTGCCAATGATCGGCGTGTGGGTGCGCCTGTTGAAGGTGCCGTATCGCTTCCTGTATCCGGCCATTCTGGTGTTCTGCTGCATCGGCGTGTATTCGGTGTCCAACACGACATTCGATATCTTCCAGACGGCGCTCTTCGGCTTGATCGGCTACATGTTCGTCAAGCTGCGCTGTGAACCGGCACCCATGCTGCTCGGTTTTGTGCTGGGGCCGATGATGGAAGAAAACTTCCGCCGCGCGCTGCTGCTCTCGCGTGGGGATTTCTCCACGTTCGTCACGCGGCCGCTGTCGCTTGGGCTGCTGATTGCGGCGGGCATCCTGGTCTTGCTGGTGGCGCTGCCCGCCATCAACAGAAAACGCGAGGAGGCGTTTCAAGAGGAATAAGCCCAGCGATGTTGTTGCATCGCACCCTACCAAACCGGAGGCTCGCCCTCCGGTTTTTGTTTGCGCACGCGGCAGCGCAGCATTAGAGCCAAACCTCCACTTCAGTTGACGTCGGACACGGCGCTTCGGATAACGGAGGGCGATCGGCCCAAAGAGGTCGACCACTTATCCAATGTCCAGGAGACAACCGAATGTCACAGACTTCCCTGCTCCATGCTCTGTATGGATCAGCGCGCAGCTTCCTGCGCACGCACGCTGCAGCCGCCGTCTTGGCCACATCCGCCCTCACCCTGGGTGCCGCTGTGCCGGCCCATGCCGCCAGCACCTATGCCGCAACCAAGTACCCGATCGTGCTGGTGCATGGCCTGTCGGGCACCAGCAAGTTCCTCGGCGTGGTCGACTACTGGTACCAGATCCCCGAAGACCTGCGCGCCAATGGCGCCAATGTCTACGTGGCTGACGTTTCCGCCTTCAACGATGAAACCGTGCGCGGCGAACAGCTCGTCAGCCAGATTCGCAGCGTGCTCGCCACCACGGGCGCGGCCAAGGTCAACCTCATTGGACACAGCCAGGGCGGGCTGACCTCGCGCTATGCGGCGGCCGTCGTACCGGACCTCGTGGCCTCCGTCACCACCATCGGCACGCCCCACAAGGGATCGGAGTTTGCGGACTTCGTGGAGTCGACACCGGCCCCGTTCCAGGCGCTCGTGAACCTCGGCGCCGATGTATTCGGCTCGGTGCTCGGCTGGTTCAACGGCAACAGCAATCCGCAGAATGGATTTGCGGCGCTGCACATTCTGTCGACGTCGGGCGCGGCTGATTTCAACAAGGCGTTCCCCAGCGCCGGGCTGGCGAGCGGATGCAACACCGGCAGCGCCACCGACGTGCGCAACGGCAACGTGCAGAAGCTGTATTCGTGGACGGGCCGCTCCACCGCCACCAACCTCCTCGACCTGTTTGATCCGGTGCTGGTGTTCAGCGGCGGCGTCATGCAGGCACGGGGGTCGGGAACCAACGATGGGCTCGTCTCCGTGTGCAGCGCGAAGTTCGGGCAGGTCTTGTCGACGGATTACGCCTGGAACCACCTGGATGAGGTCAACCAGTTGCTCGGCCTGATCGGCTGGGGCGCGGCCGACCCGGTTGCGGTGATCCGCACGCAAGCCAATCGACTGAAGACGGCCGGTCTCTAACCCTCCAATCGCTGAACGCCACGATGAAACCCCAATCGCCATCGATACAGCCCATGACGTTTGTTGTGGCCGTGCTGGTGGCGGTGTCGGTCGCGGGCGGGGTCTACTGGTGGCACACGTCGGACGCACCGGAAACGCCTGCGGCATCGCCGCCGCAGGCGGTCAAGGGCGCATTCATCGGCAGTGTCAGCGCCGAACCGTCGACAACCGTTGCGCCCGCGCCCGAGTTGGCCGATACGCAGGCGCCGGACGGACTGCGTGTGGATACGCGCGGCCACCTCATCGTCGAAGCCGCCAACCGCGCGGTTTTTGACTACTTCCTCGACGTGCCCGCCTCGCTGCCCGAAGCGCGGCGTGTGTCGATGGCCGAGGCGCATCTGCGCGCCAAGCTGATCACGCCGGCGCTGGCGGAAGCGCAATCTCTGCTGCAGCACTACCTGGCCTATCGCAAGGCAGCGGCTGCGAACGGAACAGCCGGCCGCAACAAGCCGAGCCTCGAACAAGTCCAGCAACGCCCGGAGTTGATCGCCACACTCCGCCAGCAGTTGAGCGAGCGCACCGCGCTGCGCCGCCAATACCTGGGCGCGGACGTCGCGCAGGCGTGGTACGGCGATGACGACGCGATGGACACCGCCGCGCTCGACCGCCTCGCCGTGATGGCCGACCCGTCGCTCACGCCGGAGCAGCGCGCTGCCAGGATCGCCGCCATCGATGCCAATCTGCCTCCATCGGTACAGCAGGCGCGCCGCGACGCCTCCGCCCCGCTCAAGCTGGCCAGCGACATGGAAACATGGACAAAGCAGGGCATGAGCGAAGCCGAGATGCGCCAGCGCCTGTCAGCCCGCGGCGTGGACAGCCTCGTGGCCGACCGCCTGATCCAGGGCAACCGGCAAGAAGCCGACTGGCGCAGCCGCTACGACGCCTACGCCCGCGAACGCGATCGCATCAACGCCTTTACCGGCCTGTCGGAAGCCGACCGCGCAGCGCAAATCGCGCAACTCCGGCAGCAGACCTTCACCGCCTCGAATGAGCTGTTGCGCGCACAGGCGCTCGACGGTCTGGCCCAACGCAAATAGCGTCCGGGGGCGTAAACCGCCCGGCACTGTAAAATCGCGGGATTGCCGAATCACGCACTCCCATGAGCCAAGACAACGCCAACGCCAACG
The DNA here is from genome assembly GCF_052950655.1 of Ralstonia sp. VS2407. Taxonomy (NCBI): domain Bacteria; kingdom Pseudomonadati; phylum Pseudomonadota; class Betaproteobacteria; order Burkholderiales; family Burkholderiaceae; genus Ralstonia; species Ralstonia sp. VS2407. The sequence goes on along the minus strand of NZ_JBRFVG010000001.1, from coordinate 216,849 downwards.
GGTCGACTGCCGCCGCCCCCACGTCCAACTTCCTGCGCCAGATCATTGATGGCGATCTCGCGCAAGGCACCTATGCCGATCGCAAGGACGCCACCGGCCAGCCGATCCCGCCGGTGGTCACCCGCTTCCCGCCGGAGCCCAATGGCTACCTGCACATTGGTCACGCCAAGAGCATCTGGGTGAACTTCGGCATGGCCCGCGATTACAACGGCCGCTGCCACCTGCGTTTTGACGACACCAACCCCGTCAAGGAAGACACCGAATACGTCGATTCCATCATCGACGCCGTGCACTGGCTCGGCTATTCGTGGAACGACGCCGGCGGCGAGCACCTCTACTACGCCAGCGACTACTTCGAGCAGCTTTACGGTTTTGCTGAAGTGCTGATCCAGCGCGGCGCAGCCTACGTCGACAGCCAAAGCGCCGAGCAGATTGCCGCCAACCGGGGCGATTTCACCAAGCCGGGCACGCCCTCGCCGTTCCGTGACCGTTCGGTGGAGGAAAACCTGGCGCTGTTCCGCGACATGCGCGCCGGCAAGTACAAGGACGGCGAACTGGTGCTGCGCGCCAAGATCGACATGGCCGCGCCGAACATCGTGATGCGCGACCCGGTGCTGTACCGCATCCGCCATGCGCATCACCACCGCACCGGCGACGCATGGTGCATTTACCCGATGTACGACTTCACGCATTGCATTTCCGATGCGCTGGAGAACATCACGCATTCGCTGTGCACGCTGGAATTCGAAAACAACCGCCCGCTGTACGACTGGGTGCTCGACCACCTGCGCGACGCCGGCGTGCTGCCCGCACCGTTGCCGCATCAATACGAATTCGCTCGACTGCACCTGACGTACGCCATCACCAGCAAGCGCAAGCTGCTGCAACTGGTGACGGAAAAGCGCGTCGATGGCTGGGACGATCCGCGCATGCCGACGCTCGTTGGCATCCGCCGCCGCGGCTATACGCCCGAATCGATCCAGCTCTTCTGCGAACGCGTTGGCGTGTCGAAAGCCGATAGCTGGATCGACATGAGCATCCTGGAAGGCGCCGTGCGCGACGACCTCGATGCGCGTGCGCCGCGCTCGGTGGCCGTGCTGGACCCGGTCAAGCTGGTGCTCGACAACGTGCCGGCCGATTTCAACGAGCCGTGCTCCGCACCTGTGCACCCCAAGCAGCCTGAACTCGGCCGCCGCGAGTTTCCCCTCACACGTGAACTGTGGATCGAGCGTGAGGACTTTACCGAGACGCCGCCCAAGGGCTACTTCCGCCTGTTCCCGGGCAACAAGGTGCGCCTGCGCTACGGCTATGTGATCGAATGCACCGGCTGCGACAAGGATGCCGACGGCAACATCACCGCCGTGCACGCCAACATCGTTCCGGATACGAAGAGTGGCACGCCGGGTGCTGACAGCGTCAAGGTGAAGGGCAACATCCACTGGGTGAGCGCCGCACATGCGCTGGAAGCTGAAGTGCGCCTGTACGACCGCCTGTTCAGCGACCCGCAGCCGGATTCGGGCGACAAGAACTTCCTGGATGCGCTCAACCCCGACTCCAAGAAGACTGTCACGGCCTATCTGGAGCCCACGCTGGCAACGGCCAAGGCGGAAGACCGCTTCCAGTTCGAGCGCCACGGCTACTTCGTGGCAGACCGCGTCGATTCGCAACCGGGCAAGCCCGTGTTCAACCGCGTGGTCGGCCTGAAAGACAGCTGGGGCAAGTAAGCACAGGCCCATGCACGCCATGGGCCTCTGATAACGGAGGCATCATGCGTGCATGGATCCTATTGCTGGCGGGGTTGTTCACCACTCCCGCCTTTGCCACATCATTTGCGCCGGATCTGGCGCACACATCGGTCTACTTCGGCGCATCGCATTTTGCTCGGAGCACGATGCGCGGCCGCTTCGACAAGATCGACGGCGCCATCAATTTCGATGAAGCCACCAACCAGGGCGGCATCGATTTCACCGTCGACGCTGCATCCGTCAACACGCGCCTGCGGGTGCTGGACGGTGTGCTGAAATCGGAGCAGTTTCTCGACGCCGCGCAATTTCCGATCATCCGCCTGCGCAGCGACCGCTTTGTCGTGGAAGGCGGCAAGCTGGTCGCCATCGAGGCCAAGCTGACACTGCACGGCGTGACGCAGCCTGTGCGGCTGGAAGTGCGCCGCTTCAGTTGTGGCGACGAGAAGATGCCCGGCAGCACGCGCCACGTTTGCGGCGGCGATTTCCATCTTGCCATCACCCGCAGCGCGTTCGGCATGACACGTTTCCTGCCCGATGTCGGTGACCGCGTGGACCTCGACATCAGCGTGGAAGCCACGCCTCAATAAACCTCGCAACAACCGCTGTAATCCATTCATGCCCAATATCGATTTCGCCCTGACCACCGAATACATCGAGCTGCACAAGCTGCTCAAACTGACTGGCGTGGTGGACAGCGGCGGTGCCGGCAAGGCGGTTGTCGCCGACGGAGCGGTCACGGTCGACGGCCAGCCGGAACTGCGCAAGACTGCCAAGATTCGCGCAGGCCAGGTGGTCATGCTCGGGGATGTGCGCATTGCCGTGCAGGGTGTCGACTAGCGCCTCAGGTGTTTGAAAACGCACCTTGTGCTAGGGTGCGTCACCTTCACACCCATCCACATCCAGGAGACTGACCATGCCGATCGCCCTCTGGTGCGTTCTGGTGGCAGCGGTGCTGCCGATCGTGTCTGTCGGCATCGCCAAGGCCAAAGGCCCGCGGTACGACAACCGCAACCCACGCGGGTGGCTCGCACAGCAGACCGGCGTAGCGGCCCGTGCCGCAGCCGCACAGCAGAATCACTTTGAAGCGTTTCCGTTCTTTGCGGTGGCTGTGCTGGTGGCCATCCTGGGCGGCGGCGTGATCGACCGCATCAACCTGCTGGCCATCGCATTCATCGTGGCGCGCGTGCTGTACACGGTGTGCTATCTCGCCGACTGGGCACCACTGCGTTCGCTGACGTGGTTTGCAGGCTTTGCCCTGTGCGTTGCGCTGTTCGTCCAACCGGCCTTCGCGCACTGACCATCCGCATTGCTCAACGAAAAACGGCGCCCAGGTGGCGCCGTTTTTGTTGGGCAATGCGGATTACGTCGATGCATCCGGCGGCACGGACGGCGCGCGGAACAACCGCCAGGCCATGCCGCCCAGCACGGCCACCGCTGCCAACAGCGCGCCCCACAGGATCCACTGGCGCTTGCGGCCGCCGGGCGGCTCTGCTGTGAGCGCATCGGCAGGCGAATCGCTCATCGCGCCAAGTTGTGCCTGCGCAATGGCGGGCGATGCACCCGCGAGCAAATCCGCGCGTGCGACCGGATTGCCGCGCGCCACTTCCGCCACCGCCAGCATGAACGGCACATTGCCGCGCGCCGCATACGTGACCGTGGCCGGACGCCAGCCGATCGCCAACTGCGGCGCGCCGGCACCCAGGCCACCGCTGCGCGTGTCGACCTGCAGACGCCAGTAGCGCTCGCCCGTGGCGGGCACGGTGATGGCCGCGTTTTCCTGCTCGCCTTTCCCCTCAGCCCCAGCCAGCCGGAACAGGCGCGCGGACGTCACCGGTCGCCACGGCGCCTGGGCGTCGGCACGCGCATACAGCGTCGCCTGCGCGACGGTGTTGGCCTGCGGCAGATGAATCTTCACGCGTTCGACCGGGAACACGCCGCCGGTATCGAAGTAGTAATCGCCGGCGGCGGGCGTTTGCACCGGCGCCAGACCCGAGCGCCACTGGGTGGCGTTATCCGCAAGCGCAACCGGAGCCCCGGCGGCCAACTCTGCACGCACGGCATCCGGCACAGGCGGTTTGCCCTGCCACGTCAGGCGCAAGTATTTCGCCCGCAGCCCCGTGAACTCGATGCGATCCTGCACCAGCGTGCTGCCCTGGTTGGACAGGCGGAACAGCGTGGCCTGGGCGACTGGGCTCCAATGCTGCAAGTCATCGCTTGCCTGCACGCTCACACCGCTCTGGAATTCGGCGGCCGGTAGCGCAACGATCAGCGCCGTCACCGTGTCACGAAGCTGGCTGAGGTCGACCACCCACGCACGGACAGACGCCTGCGATAGCTGCACGCCCGTTGCACGCAGCACGCCATCGGTACCGAGCACGACACCCGCGGCGCCCGGCTTCTGCGCATCGTCGATGGGCGTGGCGAACCAGTGCACGTCGTGCAGCGTGCGTGCCTGTGGCGGCGGATCGCGCGGGATGTCGATGGTGAACGGCACGGGCTCGCCGTCGCCATTGAGGATGCGCAGATCGGCCAGGCTGGCCTCGTGCGCATGGGCGTAGACGTCTTCGGTGAGCGTGACGGCGTAGTAAGGCGCGCCGGGCGTGCCGGTCAGCGCAAAGCGTTCGGCCCACGCCGGCGCAGACAACAGCGATGCCGCAGCCATCGCAAGAACAACCTTCTTCACAGAACCTCCCCGGTTTCAGCATCGGCGCTGGTTTTGGGCTTCGGCGGCAACGGTGACCAATAGCCGATCAGCAACAGCAGCACGCCAATACCGATGAATGACACGATGCGCTCCACACCCGTGACACGTGACAGGTCGAACAGGAACAGCTTGACCACCGTCACGCCCAGCAGCGCCCCGCCGGTGAACCACAGCGCGCGGCTGGCGCGCCGCGTGGCAAACACCATCACCGCCAACGCCAGCACCGTCCAGAACATCGACAGCGACGCCTGCACCAGCATCGAGTCACCCAGATCGTCCAGCGTGTACGGCACATCGGCCCAATGATGCAGCGTGCGCAGCAGCACCGCGTTGGCCCAGATGAACAGCGTCGCACCGATGGCGTAGCCGATCACCATCGGCTCGGGCACCAGCTTCTGCAGCGCCACACGGCGCATCCACAGCGCGATAGCGAGGAATACCAGCAGTTGCGCCACGTCCAGCGGATTGAGAATCGGCAGGTAGAACAGCGGCGCGGCATTGCCGTCGCTGGCGGCGCTCGCCAGGCTCCACAACCACAGCAGGGCAGCCAGCGGTGCAGCGCCCCACAGCAGATAGGCGCGCTCAAAGCGGGCGACGGGCCAGCGGATGCGCCAGCCTGCGCCAGCCAGCAGGGCAAGCAACGCGCCGTAGGCATAGGCCCAGGCTGCGAAGCTCCAGGTGCCCTCGGGCACGTAGGCATCCAGGCGCCAGTAGCCTTCCGTCGCCAGTACGCCGCAGATCATCCAGAACAGCACGGTATGCAGCGGCGCGAGGATGGTGTCCTTCACGTCGCGTTCCTGGCGGCGCAGCAGCACGAAGGCCAGCACCACGGCCGCAATCCACACCAGCCCGCCCCAGCCGGCCAGCGGTGACGGTGCCCAGTGCTCGATCGCAGCCAGAGAAGTCAACGCAAGCACCGGCGACAACGCCAGCGCAGGCCATTCGGCCAGTGCCCAATCGAGCTTGCGGCGCAGGCCGTGCGCAGCCCACGCCGTCAGCAGGGCGAAGGCGGCGTACAGCGGAATATCCGGGCGGCCGACGGTCTTGCTGGCGATGCGCCAGGCCCAGCGGTCGATCTCGTTGCTGCCGCTGCCAAGCCACCACAGCAAGCCCCACACCGACGCAACAATGCCGAGCACCGGCGCGGCCTTCAGCCACGACCCCGCCTCCGCCTTGCCATGCAGGCGCCAGCCGCTGAACACGCCCGCCAGCGCAATCAATACGCCGCCGATATAGCGGCTATTGAGCACGGCCCAGCCGTGCTGCGGCGCCCAATCAAACACAGCATCCACGGCGAATGCCGCGCCCGCTGCCAACTGCAGGAGCAAGCCGGCCGCCAGCGCCAACCGACGCTGCTGGCGCACGCCCAGCCACACCACGGCGGCGCCTTCCAGTGCCCACACCGCACTGGTGGTGCGCCCATCGAACGCAAGCGGAATCGCCAGCGTGATGAAGATCACGCCCAGCGCGAACATCGCCTCGTACAGCAGACCAAGGCTGGCACGCCGGGGCGCCAGCCAGCCCGCAATCGCCAGATAGAACGCGGCCAGCGCGGTGGCGCTCCACGCCATCGCAAACGGAATGTGGTGCACCAGCCCCGCCTGCAGCCCCATTGCCACCAGCGGCGTGCCGAACACCAGCGTGCCGTCAACGTAGTTGGTGAGACTGATATGGCGACGCAGCGCGGTCAGCAGCGCAATGCCCACATACATCAGGAAGAAGAGGATCAGGAACGGCTCGGTGCTCGCCAGCAACGACGGTTGGTAACGCAGTACGCCCCACGCCGTGGCAATCCCGAACGTAAAGACGAAGCCCAGCAGATTCAGCGCCCGCCACGCCCGGAACCACGCAATGGCGAAGATGCCCGCATTGAGCAGCGCGTAATAGCTGAACAGCGCCACGTGGCTGCCTTGGCCCGTCGAGATCAGAATCGGCGCCAGGAAGCCGCCTGCGCTGCCTGTAAAGGCCAGCGCCGGCGCGTTCTGCTTGACGGCCAGTCCGGCGGCCAGCGCGCAGATCAGCACCAGCAGCGGAAACGCCATCCCCGGGCTGAGCAGCGGCACCATGCGCGTCGCGGCAAACACCGTGAGATACAACACCCCGACCCCGCCGCCCTGAAGCACCAGCGCATAGCCCGGACGCTTCTCACGCAGGCGCCAGCCGATGCCCAGCAGCACAATCGCCCCGACCGCCACACCCGCCAGCCGGAACTCAACCGGCAGCAGGCTGTTATCCGCTGCGTACTTGAGCAGGAATGCCACCCCGAAGAACAGGATCAGGATGCCGACCCGCACCACGCTGTTGCCACCCAGCAGCCAGTCGCGGGCAGCGCCGACGGCACGCTCCACCCAATCGGGCTCGTGCGGCGCCAGAACCGGCACGGCCTGGGGAACAGGCTGAGGGATTGGCTGTGGAACCGCCACCTGCGGCGTCGGCATAGGCGCGGCAGGTGCCTCCACAGGCGGCAACGCCTCGGCCACGGTCGGCGGCAGCACAACGGCAGGAGGCTCAGCCGCGGTAGGCACTGCAAACGTTCCACCTTTGATTTCAGCCATCTGCCGGCGCAGCAGCGTTACCTCGTGCTCAAGCTGCGCCACCCGCTCCTGCAGCGTGGCCGGCTGTGGCGACATGGCAGCCTGCGCGGGCGCATAGCCCTGCGCAGCGCTGGTTGCGTCCGGCGCGTCGGGCGGATTTGCCCACTGCGCGCTGGCCCGCTTGTCCATGTACAAAATCAGCGATGCCAGTCCCAGACCGATCAACGCCCCAAAGAACGCCCCGACGACGCCCCCCGACAGGCCTCCGAGCAACAGACCCACGATTCCGAATATCCAACGCATCGTTCTGATTGTCCTGGTTTGGATAGGAAAAACGTGCGCCGACTAGCGCACGCACCGCTCGTATACCGCAAACAGCCGCCGTTGGGAATGCGGCCCGCCAATGCCGTCAGGTTCATCGGCCCGTGCGACAATGCGCGCTTTGCCAAAAACGGCCCATCCACCGACCACCCGCATGGCCCTGAAATCCACGATCTACAAGGTCGATCTGCAGATCGCCGACATGGATCGCCACTACTACGCCAACCACGCGTTGACCGTTGCCCGCCACCCGAGCGAGAACGACGAACGCATGATGGTGCGCGTGCTCGCCTTCGCCCGCCACGCCAGCGAAACGTTGGCCTTCACACGCGGCCTGTCGGAGCCCGACGAGCCCGAACTCTGGCAACGCGACCTGACCGACGCCATCGAGCTGTGGATCGACCTCGGCAACCCCGACGACACGCGCGTCCGCAAGGCCAGCAACCGCGCAGAGCAGGTCGCCGTCTATACATATAGCGGCAACGCGAGCCGCGTGTGGTGGCAACAAATCGAGACCAAGATCACGCGCTTTGCCAACGTCTCGGTGTACGAAGTTGCAGCGGACACCGTGGCTGCGCTGGCCGCCATGGTGGAACGCACCATGCGTCTGCAGGTCACCATCCAGGACGGCGATATCTGGATCGCCAACGACGCGGACAACGTCCACGTCCAGCTTGAAACGCTCAAGGCCGCGGACGCCGCCTGAGCCCTTTCCCCTCATCACCCACGCCACTCCACGAGGCTCATCATGACCATCGAAACCACCGCAAGCGGCCTGCAATACGAGGATGTCGTCGTCGGCGACGGCGCTGAAGCCACGGCCGGCAAATACGTCACCGTGCACTACACCGGCTGGCTCTACGAAAACGGCCAGGCCGGCAAGAAGTTCGATTCCAGCAAGGACCGTAACGACCCCTTCGCCTTCCACCTGGGCGGCGGCATGGTCATCAAGGGCTGGGACGAAGGCGTGCAAGGCATGAAGGTCGGCGGCACGCGCAAGCTGATCATCCCGGCGGCCCTGGGCTACGGCGCACGCGGCGCGGGCGGCGTGATCCCCCCGAACGCAACGTTGCTTTTTGAGGTCGATCTGCTGGAAGTCTGATCCTGCGCTAGAATCCGCCCCGGCTTGCGATGCGTCACACGGCGCATCGCAAGCTGCCTCCCCCGGCGGGGTGGCAGAGTGGTCAATGCTGCGGCTTGCAAAGCCGTATAAGACGGTTCAATTCCGTTCCCCCGCCTCCAGTTTTCCGGCAGCGCATGCTCCACCGTTGCGGCCGCGCCATAGTCACACGCCCCCCGAGCCTCGCAACGCCCCGTTTCCGGGCCATCGGCCGTCCGTCCGCGTGACCACTCGTAACGATTGCTCTATGCTTGCGACATGGCCGTCACCCGAGAGGATCTCGAACAGAACCGGTTGCGCGCCGCCCTGGGTGATTCGCCCGTCGCGTCGTCGTTGCTGACCGAGACTGCGCTGGAAGCGTCGCTTGCATCGACGCTCGCGCGGTTGTCTGCTGCGCACGGCGAATGCCAGGACGCCTGGGTGTTCGGCTACGGCTCGCTCATCTGGAACCCGATGATCTTCCACACCGAGGCCGCCCGCGCCACGGTGCACGGCTATCACCGCGGCTTCTATCTTTATTCCCGCATCAACCGCGGTACCTGGGATAACCCCGGGCTCGTACTCGGCCTGGACCGTGGCGGCAGCTGCCGTGGCGTGGCCTTCCGCGTTCCGCGCGAGCATGCCGAGCATGAATTCCGGGTGCTCTGGCGCCGCGAAATGCTGACCGGCGCGTACCTCCCCCGCTGGCTGCCCACCGAAATCAATGGCCAACGCGTCCTGGCGCTGGCGTTTGTCATGAACCGCGCGCACGAGGCCTATGCCGGCCGCCTGCCCGACGAGCGCGTGGTCGGCTGCCTGCGCGAGGCGGTCGGGCTGTACGGCCCGGCACGCGAATACCTGCAGCGCACGCTGATCGGCCTGGCCAGCAATGGGCTGCACGATCCGTATCTGGATCGCCTCTGGTCGCGCCTGCAGGAGACCGACGCAGCAAACGCCCCCTCCGCAACAACCGACGCAACCGACGCAATGGACGTAACCGACACCGCGCCGCTGCCCGATCCCTACCTCAGCGCCTGAACCCGCCCGCCATGCTCATCGCTCCGCACCCCGCGATCAACCAGCTCATCGGCGTCATGCTGGGGATGGCACTGGCCGTGGGCGACATGGCGAACGCGTGGCAGGAGCAGCATCTGCCGATCGTGCATGTTGCAGCCAACGCCAGCGCCAAAGTGGCACCCGGCGCGGCACATGCGCCCGACGCCCGCCCCGTCCGCCGCAGCGACCCGGCCACGCGTGACCGCGACCTGATCCTGGCCGCGCAGGCCGGAAACACGATGGCCATCCAGTCGTTGCTGGCCGAGGGTGCCAGCCTCAAGGCGCGTGATGCCGACGGGCGCACCGCGCTCATCGCCGCCGTCATGGCGCACATGGGTGCGGCGGCACGCTTGCTCATCCAGGCCGGCGCCGACGTCAACCTGCAAGACAACACGCAGAACAGCGCCTTCCTGCTCGCTGCCATCCAGGGCGATGCGGAAACGGTGCGCTTGGCCCTCTCGCACGGTGCCAACCTGCGCGCCACCAACGCTGACGGCGACACTGCGCTCATCCCGGCTGCACGCCGTGGCTACGTGGAAGTGGTCAGCGAACTCGTGAAGGCGGGCGTACCGCCCGATGCCACCAACAACCTGGGCCTGACCGCGCTGATCGAAGCCGTGGCCCTGGGCGATGGCAGCGACAAATACGAGAAGACCGTGCAACTCCTGCTCGACGGGGGCGCCGACCCGAACCTGGCCGACCGCGGGGGCGTCACGCCGATGCGGCATGCGCGTCAGCGGGGCTTCCACGGCATCGGCGCGCTCCTGTTCAAGGCGCGCGGACATTGAAAAAGGGGCCTCTGAGGCCCCTTTCTGTTTATGCCGCCGCCGGTTTCTCGGCCGCCTCATTCCTTGCGTTTTCCTGCTCCTGCAGCGTGCGCCACATCACCTTGCCCGTGCCGGACTTGGGCAGCGCATCCACAAACTCCACCACGCGCGGGTACTTGTAGGCGGCCATGTTGTCGCGCGCCCAGTTGATGATGTCGTCTTCAGTGGTCTTGCCCTTGGCGTGGGCCTTGAGCACCACCACCGCCTTGACCGACTCGCCGCGATACGCGTCGCGCGTGCCGATGATGCAGGCCTCCTGCACGTCGGGGTGCTTGTACAGCAGGCTCTCCACCTCGGCCGGCCAGACCTTGAAGCCCGAGGCGTTGATCATGCGTTTCAGACGGTCGGTCAGGAAGAAGTAGCCGTCTTCGTCCATCCTGCCGAGGTCGCCCGTGCGGAAGAAGCGCTTGCCTTCGAACTCGATGAAGACTTCTGCGCTGGCCTGCGGCTTGCCCCAGTAGCCCAGGAAGACCTGGGGGCCGCTGACGATGATTTCACCCACCTCGCCGATCGGCAGTTCTTGCAGCGTCTGCGGATCGACGATGCGAGCGTCGGTGTTGAACACGGGAATGCCCAGGCATTGCTGCTTGGCGCGATCGGCCGGGTTGCTGTGCGTGGGCGCGATGGTTTCCGACAGGCCGTAGCCTTCCTGATACGCGAGGTTGAAATCCTTCAGCAGGCGCTCGGCCACGGCTTGCGGCATCGCCGCGCCGCCGCCGCCGATGTAGGCCAGGCTCGACAGGTCGAACTCCGCCAGCTGCGGGCTTGCCAGGAAGTCGATCACCATGGTCGGGATGTTCGTCCAATGCGTGATCTTGTAGCGCGAGATCAGCCGCCCCGCCACCTCGCGATCCCAGCGCGGCAGCATCACGACCGTGGAGCCCATGTAGATCGGCGCATTCATGCCGTACTGCATGCCGGTCACATGGAACAACGGGATGATCGACAGGCTCACGCCCTCCTTCGTCCCGTTCGACCACATCGAGCCACCGACGATGTTGTGCATCACCGTGCGGTGCGGGTGCATGCAACCCTTCGGGAAACCCGTGGTGCCCGACGTGTACGGCATCACCGCCAGGTCGTCCGGCCCGGCGGTGTGCGGGCCCGGCACGAGGCGCTGCGCGAGTGCGTCGTTCCATGCAACGGCGCCGGGCTGCGCCGGATGCTGCGCGGTGATCCACGCAGGCGGCGCGTCCTCGGGAAACTCGTATTGGGCCGGCAGTGCATCGGCGTACGACGTGACCAGCAGGTGCCTGGTGCGTTGCGCTTCCGGCAGATCGGCGTTGGCGGTGGTCACGTTGACGGCCAGATCTGCACTGCAGATGACCGTGGCGGCGCCCGCATCGGTGATGTAATGCTTGAATTCTTCCGGCCGGTTCATCGGGTTGACCGGCACGACCACCGCGTCGGCGCGCAGGATGCCGTAATACGCGGCCATGAATTGCGGACAGTTCTGCATGTACAGCAACACGCGGTCGCCCTTCTGCACTCCCGCCACCTGCTGCAACCACCCCGCCACGGCGACTGCATCGTCATGCAGCTCACGGAAAGTGGTGTGGCGACCGTAGAAGATGATCGCGTCTTTGTCCGGATAGCGTCGGGCAGACACTTCCAGGTTGTACCAAAGGCTCGTTTGCGGCGAGCTGATGTTGTGCGGCAAACGTCGGGGCCAGAACTGGAAGTGCGGTCGTGTCATGCCATGTCTCCGTAAATCTGTGTGTTGTTTTTACCGGATGGTATCCGAACGATCGTTCTATTTTCAACCGTTGTCCTGACATACGTTATTGCGGCGAACAAACGGCGGGCAGACTTCCTGGAAACGGTCCGCTCCACCCCCAAGTAAAATGCACGATACCTCTCGCCGGCGCGTGTGCCGGCGCCACCGCCCCTCAGGAGAATCCCGACGATGAGCGACATCACCTCGCAGAATTTCGCGCAAGAAGTGATCGAAACCTCTCGCCAGGTCCCGGTGCTGGTTGATTTCTGGGCGCCATGGTGCGGTCCGTGCCGCACATTGGGTCCGATGCTGGAAAAGCTGGAAGCCGAGTACGCCGGCAAATGGAAGCTCGCCAAGATCAACTCGGACGAAAACCCGGCGCTTTCCGCCCAGTTCCACGTGCGCAGCATCCCGTACGTGGTGGCGTTCGTGAATGGCAAGCCGGTCGACCAGTTCGTTGGCGTCTTGCCTGAAACGCAATTGCGCGCCTTCCTGGACCGGGTGATTCCGCAGCCTGCAGAAATCGCGTATCGCGAAGGGCTGGCCGCAAGCCAAGCCGGCGAAACCGCCCATGCGCGCGAAGCGTTCCAGAACGCGCTGGCATTCGACCCCGGCTTCGATGCTGCCCGCTTTGAACTGGTGAACCTGTTGCTGGATAGCGGCGACGCGCATGCCGCGCAGGGCGAATTCGCATTGCTCTCCCCCAAGGCGCCGCAGGACGAGCGCTATGCCCCGCTGGAAACACGGCTAAAGGCCACTGAACGGGCCGATACGCTGCCCGATGCAGGCGCCCTGCGCACGGTCGTGGAAGCGGAGCCCGGCAATCTGCAGGCGCGGCTTGATCTGGCGCAGCAGTACATCGCCGGCCAGGATTACGAGGCGGCCCTGGAGCAATTGCTCGCCATCGTCGAGCGGGATCGCACATTCCGGGACGACGTCGCTCGCAAAACGATGGTCTCGGTATTTGACATGATGCGCGACGCGCCGCAGGCGGTTTCGCACTGGCGCCGGCAGCTTGCGTCCAAACTGAACTGAGGAGCCGCCATGCGACTGATCTACGTAGCCGATCCAATGTGTTCTTGGTGCTACGGCTTCGGCCCGCAGTTGGCTGACCTGCGCAAGCGGCTGGCCGACACCCTTGGCGCGCCGGTTCCAGTTACGCTCATCACCGGCGGCCTGCGCCCCGGCCAGCGGGAGCCGATGGCCGCAGACAAGCGCGAAGAAATCCTCCACCACTGGCATACCGTGGCCGAACGCAGCGGCATGCCGTTCGACCAGTCGCCCGAAGTGGCCATGCGCCGCGACGACTTCGTCTACGACACCGAACCCGCCTGCCGCGCCGTCGTCATGGCGCGCGAACACTGGACCGAGGACGACGAACGCGTGCTTATCGTCTTCCATGCCATCCAGCACGCCTTCTACGCCCAAGGCCGCGACACCACACAAGCCGATGTGCTGCGCGACGTTGCGCTCACCAATGGCGTGGAGGCGGAACACTTCGATGCCGTATTCGACACGGACGCGCTACGCGACGAAACGCGCGAAGACTTCCGCCTGTCGCGCCGCTGGGGCATCACCGGGTTTCCCAGCCTGCTGGCCGAGCAAGGCGGCACGCTGTACCAGATCGGGCGTGGCTATGCGCCATCGGTGGCGCTGTACACACGGGCGGTAGAAGTGCTGCAGCAGCATCCCGCACCGGACGCCGGCTAACACGTTTGCCCGACGTCAAACTGTGGCGAGGTGGCCGTCGCTTAAGCTGACCGCCTCGCCCATCCAATTCTTCAGCCTGCCATGCCCGTGATCGAATGGTCGGAGGCGCTCCAACTCGGAGACGCCGCCACCGACGCCAACCACGCCGAATTCTGCGTCCTGCTCAACGCCATTGCCGATGCTTCGGACGCCGAGTTCATTCCCGCGCTCGACGCTTTCATCGACCATACCGAGCACCATTTCGGTGAAGAAAACGCGTGGATGGACGCCGCGGACTTCCCCCCGCGCCACTGCCACCGCGGTGAGCACGACAACGTGCTGGCGCTGTGCCGCGAAGTGCGCAAGCGCGCCGCTGCGGGCGAGATGGACTTGGGCCGACGCCTTGTGGCGGAATTGCCCGCCTGGTTTGCCCAGCATGTCGACGTGATGGACCGCATGATGACGACGTACCTGGCGCAAGTGGGCAACACCGTGCGCAACATCGAGCACGTCGACTGAACGCGGGTTGTCGACCGGCGGTCTGCTGCCTAGAGTCAAAGTGGCCCTGCCCGCTGGCCTTCGTTGCGCGGGCGTCCACTCCACGCTGGGAGCGCCCATGAAGATCGTCAACGATGCCTCGTTTCAATCCGATGTGATCGACGCCTCGCAACGCAACCCGGTGGTGGTGTGCTTTGCCGCGGAGTGGAGCCACCCGAGCCAGTCGGCCGTGGCCAGCCTCGAACAGATGGAATCAAGCTACGCCGGACGCGCCACATTCGTCACAATGGACTTCGACGAAAACCAGCACACCGCCGATCGATACGGCGTATCGGTCATGCCTGGTTTTGTGGTCTTTGCCAACAGCCAGCCGCGAGACGGATGGTCGGGCGTGTATGCCGACATCATCCGCGAGAAGCTCGATCAGGTCATCCCGCGCTAAGGCAGCAGGCCGTCATACGCCGGCGATCGCGCGCAGCGCCGTTGACGCGGCCACCATCCCGAACACCGCTGTCACGCATACGGACGAGCCAAAGCCCGCGCACGCAAGGCCCTGCGGCCCCTGCTGCGCAGGCTGCGGAGCGGGCGGCGCATTGACCACGGCAATATCCCCAGCCGCTGCAAGATCGTCGATACCGGCGTGGCTCGACTCGACCGGCAACTCGACATCGCACGCCTGCTGTTCAGGTTCTGGGTAGCGCAGCGGCTCATCCGAGAAGACTGCGTCGATACCAAAGCGTGACTTCGGGTTTTTCGGAAAGCCATGCTGGCGGCGCAGGTTGCCGCGCACCTTGGCAAGCAGCGGATCTTGAATCGTGCGCGAGAGGTCCGTCACGCGAATGCGTGTCGGGTCCAGTTGGCCGCCAGCCGCGCCGCACGTCACGACGCGTTTGCCGGTACGTTTGCAGAACGCGATGATGGCCGTCTTCACCTTCACCGCATCGATGGCGTCGATCACGTAATCGAACGGATGGCCGAGCAATGCCTCGACGTTCTCGACCGTCACGAAATCATCAATGCGGCTGATCTCGGCGCGCGGATTGATCTGCAGGATGCGCTCGGCCATGGCGTCGACCTTGGCCATGCCATACGCATCGCCCAGCGCGTGAATCTGCCGGTTGGTGTTCGACACAGCGATGTGATCGAGGTCGATCAGGGTGAACTTGCCAACACCGCAGCGCGCCACGGCCTCGGCCACCCACGACCCCACACCGCCGATGCCGATCACGCACACGTGCGCCGCCGCAAAACGCTCAAGCGCCTGTGGCCCGTACAACCGGGCAACACCGCCAAACCGGCGCGCGTATTCATCATCGAGGATAGGCGGGTGCGCTGGCGCGCTGATTGCTACTTGGCTCATGACACAATGGAATCGTGGTTGCGCCGAACTATATATCAACGTGCGCGGTCGCATTTTTGTGCCAATACCAACAAGAAGACGATGCGTACATCCGGCAAACTCGCCCTCGGACTGGTCATCACACCCGTCGTCATCGTGGCAGCGGCGGTCATCTTTGTGCTGACGTTCGACTGGAACCGCGCCAAGCCGTATCTGAATGATCGCGTCTCGCAAGCCATCGGGCGCCCCTTCGCCATCAACGGCGACCTGATGCTCACGTGGAAGAAGCCCCAAGGCGAATCCGGCTGGCGCGCGTACGTACCCTGGCCGCGATTGATTGCCAACGACATCACCGTCGGCAATCCGGACTGGGCGAAACAGCCTCACGTGGCCACCATCCATCAGCTCACGTTTGTGCTGGAGGCCCTGCCGCTGCTGGCACACCGCATCGTCATCCCGAGCGTGACGCTGGACACGCCCGCCATTGCGCTGGAGCGCGACAAGCAGAACCGCAACAACTGGACCTTCGATCTGGCGGGCAGCGAGGGCGACAACAAGAAGCCGTCGGACTGGAAACTGGACCTGCGCGAGATCGCCTTCAGCAAAGGCTCGCTGGCCCTTGACGATGACATCAAGCGCGTTCACCTGACAGCGACGATCGACACCGTCGACAACCAGACGCTATACACCGCCGCCAACGGCACAGCCATCCGGAATGCGGACCAGCCCGCCACGGTGCCGACGGCGTCCGGCGCGGCAGCATCCGATAGCGCCGCACAGACGCCGACGGTGCCGGATCCGCAGCAGCCTTACGGCATCGCGTGGACGGTCAAGGGCACCTACAACAACGCCACCATCAAGGGCAGCGGCAAGGCCGGCGGCGTGCTGCGCCTGCAAGATGCTCAACGGCCCTACCCGCTGCAGGCCGACGTCACGGTAGGCAAGACACGCATTGACCTGGCAGGCACGCTGACCAACCCCGCCAGCCTGACGGCCATCGACTTACGCCTGCACCTATCGGGCGCAAGCATGGCGCAGTTGTATCCGCTGACCGGCGTGGTGCTGCCGGATACGCCGCCGTTCGACACCCGCGGCCGGCTGATCGGCGAACTTCGCAGGCAAGGCTCGACGTGGCGCTACGAAAAATTCACGGGACGCGTGGGTGGTTCAGATTTGGGCGGCACGCTCACCTTTGCGATGCGCCAACCGCGTCCGCAATTGACGGGCGAACTGGTCTCACATCAATTGCTGTTTGCCGACCTCGCGCCAATCATCGGCGCCGACTCCAACGCCAGCAAGGCCAAGCGGGCCGACCCGAGCGCCGACCCAGGCGACAGCAAAACCGTACGCCAGCCCCCCGACAAGGTACTGCCGGTCGAGCCCTTCCGTACCGATCGCTGGAACGCCATTGATGCCGACGTGAAGTTCACCGGTGAGCGCATCGTCCACACTGCAGATCTGCCGATCAATCACCTCGTCACGCACGTCAAGCTGCAGGACGCGGTGCTGACGCTCGACCCGCTCAACTTCGGCATTGCGGGCGGCACGCTTTCCTCCAACATCCAGCTCGACGGACACGCTACGCCCATGCAGGCGCGCGCGGCGCTGGCGGCACGGCACTTCAAGATCAAGCAACTGTTCCCGAAGATCGAATCGGTGCGCGCCAGCGTGGGCGAGATCAACGGCGATGCGCGTCTCTCGGCCACGGGCAATTCGGTGGCGGCTCTGCTCGGTTCATCGAACGGCGAGGTGAAGATCCTGGTGGAGCAAGGCACCATCAGCAAGTTCATCCTGGAAGCCATGGGGCTGAACGTCGGCAACGTGATCCTCACCAAGCTTTTCGGCGACAAGCAGGTCACCATCAACTGCGCGGCCGGCGACTTTGCCGTGAGCAATGGCCTGGCGCAGGCGCGCACGTTCGTGGTGGATACGCAGGATGCTGTCATCGACGTGACCGGCGCGACGAGCTTCAAGCAGGAGGCCCTGGACTTCACCATTCACCCGGATTCGAAGGGGCTGCGCGTGTTTTCGCTGCGTACGCCGTTGTATGTGAAGGGCACATACAAGCATCCGGATGTGTCGATCAACCCGGCCGTCGTAGCACTGCGGGCAGGCGGTGCAGTGGCCCTGGCGTTGACGGCGCCGGTGGCGGCGGTACTGCCGGTGCTCGAGCTCAAGCCCGCCCCCGAAAGCGCCTGCGGCAAGCTGCTCGCCGATGTGCGCCAGCGCCCGACCGCGCCACCGCCGGGCAAGACGTATCACAGCAAGAACCCTGGCCGCACGCCGGAGGGCGACTTGAAATCGACGCAGCCGGACTCGGGCAAGACTGCTACACAGAAGCGTCCCGCAGCACCCGCGTCGCGCGACCCACTCACGACCGGCGGCTGACCTGCCGCCCGCATCATCCCCGCTACTTTGCTGAGCGCCGCTTTGCGATGGCCTCGGCCGTCACCGCCGGTGTGGCCGGATCGCCAAACTGGCGCGTGACGTAGTTCGTCAGCGCGGCGAGCTGCTCGTTGGACAGGTCACGCCCAAACGCCGGCATGCCGATATGCCTGTCGCCCGCCTTGCGCTCAATGCCGAACAACATGACTTGCACGAGGTTGGTCGTGTCCCGCGTGCCGACCGTGGAGTTGTGCAGCAGCGGCGGGTAATAGCCATCGGGCGTGCCACGTCCATCGGCCTGGTGACACGTGGCGCAATTGCCCAGGTACAGGCGCGCGGCGTCGATCGTGGTTTCGATGGGCTTGCCGCGCAGCGCGGTCACATCGGTGGCAGGCTTGCCCCAATCCTGCCGTGCGCGCTCAAGGTTGTTGCTCACGGCAGGGACGGTGCGCAGATATTCGGCGATGGACTCGACGTCCTGCATCGTCATCCGCGAAAAACTGTGCTGCACCGCTTCGCCCATCGGCCCTGCGGCCTGCGCCACGCCAGGCACGCTGCCGGTGCGCAGGTATTGCACGAGCTGTTCAGGCTTCCACGCGCCGATGCCGCTCGTCGGGTCCGACGTGATGTTGAACGCCGTCCAGCCCGCGAGCGTCGAGCCCGCCAGATAGCCGCTGCCGCGCTCGTCCAGCGCTTTCTCCTGCATGGCGAAACCGCGCGGTGTATGGCACGTCCCGCAGTGCGCCAGGCCTTGCGTGAGGTACGCACCGCGATTCCACGTCGGCGACTTGTCGGCCTTCGGAACGTACGGTTCGCTCTTGAGGAAGATGAGGTTCCACAGCTTGAGCGGCCAGCGCATGTTCAACGGCCAGCGAATGGTGCTTTGTGGCGGATCGTTCTGCACCGCTGTCACGCCGTTGCGGAAGTACGCATAGAGATCGCGCATGTCCGCATCGTTGATCTTCGCGAACGACGGATACGGCATGGCCGGATACAGGTTGTTGCCGTCGTCGTCCACGCCCTTGCGTACGGCACGCTCGAATTCTTCGTACGTCCATTTGCCGATGCCGGTCTTTTCATCGGGCGTGATGTTGCTGCTGTAAATGGTGCCCAGCATCGGGATCTGCATCGGCAAGCCGCCGGCAAAGGGCTTGCCGCCGGGCGCCGTATGGCAGGCCGCGCAGTCCGCCGCAATGGCGAGGTATTCGCCGCGCTTGATTTGCGCAGTGTCAGCGGGCGTGTCCTTGGCCCAGGCATTGGCCACGAGGCCGGTCAGCAACAGCAGCGAGAAAGAAGCGATCGTCTTCATCTCACGCCTCCTTCTTCAGTTGGTCGGCAATGCGCAGTGCCAGTGCCGCGATGGTCAGCGTCACGTTGACGGTGCCCACGGTCGGCATGGTGGAGCTGCTGCTGATGAACAGGTTCGGGTGGTCGAACGTCCGGCAATCCTTGTCGACCACGGAGTCTTTCGGATCGGCGCCCATGATGGTTGCGCCGGTGATGTGGTTGTTGGGCGCGAAGTCGTCGTGGAACTCGACATTGGTGCCGCCCATCACCTGCGCCGCCGTGGCGTAAACCTCGCGCGTATGCACGGCGCTGCGTTTGACGTAGTCGTCAATGTGGTACGTGATCTCGGGGCGCGGAATACCGATGGCATCGACCTCGGTCGCGCTGGGCACGATGCGGTTCTCCGGCAGCGGCAGGATCTCGTGAAAACTGTCGAACTGCACGTAGCGCGCGGCCTGGTCGCGGATGCGCGCATCCAGTTCAACGGGCTTGATGAGCTTGCCTTCCTTGAAGATGCGCTGCGTCTCCTGCTCAATGCGCGAGATGCTCGACAGGTGCAGTTTCTTGCCAGCCTGCGTGGCACGGAACGGCCCATCGCGAAAGCCGATCAGCGAGGTCATTTCCTGTGGCCCGCGCCCCGGCCATAGCTTGCGGTCGGCATAGAAACTCACGCCGGTGCCAGGGTGGTCCATCAGGTTGCGCCCCACCATGTCGGAGCTGTTGCCCACGCCCTTCGGAAAATCCTGGCTGGTGGACATCAGCATCAGCTTGGGCGTTTCGATGCCGTTGGCGGCCAGCACGAACCACTTGCCTTCCACGCGGTGCTCGGCGCCTTTCGAGTCCTTGTAACGCGCGGCCACGATGCGCTTGTTGGGGCCGACTTCGAGCTTGAAGACCACGGCGTTCTCGATCAGCCGGGCGCCGGCCTGCTCGGCTTTCTCCACGTGCACGATGCCGTTGTACATCGCGCCGATCGGGCAGATCGGCATGCAGTTGTTGTTGCCGCAGCAGGTCGGGCGGCCGTCGTACGGGCGGCTGTTGCGCGCCACCGGCTCGGTCACCACGTGGAAGCTCGCGTCGTGCGCATTGAGCGCTTCCTTGATCGTGCGCTCATTGAACGAGAGCGGCAGCGGCGCCATGGGATAGGGCTGGCTGCGCGGCGAGCCCAGATCTTCGTCGTTCGGGCCCCACACGCCCAGGGCCTCTTCGGCCAGGCCGTAATAGCGTTCAAGATCCTGATACTGGATCGGCCAGTCGCGCGCGATGCCGTACACACTGCGCAGCTTGAAGTCGTTCGGCAAGAAGCGCCACGTCGATGCGGCCCAGTGCCACGTCGTGCCGCCCACCGCCCGGATGTACTGCGAGTTGAACTGGTGCTCGCCCTTGAGCACGAGGTAGTTGTTGGGCGGACCATATTCCGGATGCGGTGCCCATGGCGTCGACGGATACGGCGCCATGAAATCCATCTTGTCGGCCTGATTGCGGAAGCGCTCGACGATCTCCCAGCGCGGCAGGCGCGGGCCGGCTTCGAGCATCAGCACCGACTTGCCCGCACGCGCCAGCTCGTACGCTACCAACGCTCCGGCCACGCCGGAGCCCACCACCACGATATCGGCTTGTTGGGTATCGGCCATCAGGCTTGCCTCTCGACAGGGGGTTCGGCCCAGAAGCCGGGCTGGTTGGGGCAGTATGTGCGGATGACCAGCGTGTCGGAGACCACGCTGTACATCAGTGCCTGCTCGTACGTGACGACATTGCCGTCGACCACACCCAGGTACCACGCTTCCAGAATCTGCAGCGCGGTCTTCTGCTGCGCATCGGAAAGCGAGCCCGCCGCCAACGCCTGCGCCAGCGGCCGCAATTGCGCGGCAAAATCGGCACTGGATTTGCCCAGCGCCGCCAGCAATCGCGTGCCAACGGCGCGGTCCAGTGCAGGCCGCGCCGTCAGCGCCTGTGACAACGCCATGAAGGCATCGAGCGATTCAGTCGGGGCTTGGGCGACCGCACGCAATACCTGCGAGCCCGCCAGCCCGGCCGCGGCCAGCGCCAATGTGCCCTGCAGCCACTGACGTCGCGTCAGGCCGGCAGCGGTGTCGGGAAAATGGGAACGGGGGGCCATTTCGACATCCTGTTGAAATTTTTGTGGGGAAGATGGCAGGCGCCGCCAGCCTGACGCCCTTGACTAGCCAATATAGGCGGCGCATGACAGATCGCCAGCACCCCGCCCCAAGCGCAAACCGTGCCAGCCCTTGCGCGCAAGCAAAGGACATTGGGCGGCGTTTGTCTATACTCGGGCCGTTCGCATGCCGCATCCGCCACGCTCATGACCTCCATTGCCGATATCCGCACCGATTACGCCCGCGCTTCGCTCGACATCGCCGACGTCGACGCCAACCCCTTGCGCCAGTTCCGCCGCTGGTTCGACGAGGCCCTGAAGGCGGAGGTGGCTGAAGTCAACGCCATGACGCTCGCCACCGTAGATCCGCACGGCCAGCCCTCGGCCCGCATCGTGCTGCTCAAGAATCTGGACGAACGCGGCTTCACCTTCTTCACCAATTACGCCAGCCACAAGGGCGAAGAACTGGCCGCAAACCCGCGCGCTGCGCTGCTGTTCCACTGGATTGGGTTGGAGCGGCAAGTGCGCGTCCAGGGCATTGTCGAAAAAGTGAGCGACGCCGAGAGCGACGCCTATTACCATTCGCGCCCGCTGGGCTCGCGGTTGGGGGCGTGGGCGTCGGAGCAGAGCAGCGAAGTGCCCGACCGCACCACGCTGGAGGCTCGCGAAGCCGAATATCGCGCACGCTTTGGCGATGCTCCGCCGCGCCCGCCGCACTGGGGCGGCTACCGTCTGGTGCCGGAGCGGCTGGAATTCTGGCAAGGCCGCCCATCGCGCTTGCACGACCGGCTGGAGTACCGGAAACAGGCTGACGGCAGCTGGAAGATCGTCCGCCTCGCCCCGTAGCGGGGCGAGTGGAGACGCAACACGTTATTGCGCATCGCGTCATGCCGGCACGGCGCTTGCTGCGGAGGATTGGCTCGGCACGCGCCCCCTAAGACCCGCACAGCACAATGGGAAAGTTTGTCGTAAGCTAATGTGATCCGTTCGGGCTGCAATCCGATGGCCGCCTCGAACACCTGCACATCAGGGAGGCGTCGACATGTTTTTCCAACAGGCGATTGACCGCAAACTCGAGCAGTGGATCCAGGACATCCGCGAGTCTGCCAACCTTCCCGTACGACTGCGGTTATGGAACGGCGACCAATACGAACTGGGCCGCTTCGAGCAGCCCCGCGTCACGCTCACCGTGCGCGAGGCGAGCGCTCTGCCGCTGCTGCTGTCCCCGACGCTCAACAACCTCGGTGAGGCGTACGTTCAGGAGAAGATCGACCTGGACGGCAAGCTGGCCGACATCATCAACGTTGGCTACAGCCTCGCTTCAGCGGCGGCGGTCAGCAGCGGCAATGCGTTGGCCCGCGTGGTGCGCCACTTCGCCCATACGAAGGAGGGCGACAAGGAATCGATCCAGTACCACTACGACGTTTCCAACGATTTCTACAAGCTGTGGCTGGACCAGAACATGGTCTACTCCTGCGCCTACTTCGAAAACGGCGATGAAACGCTCGACGAGGCGCAGCTCAAGAAAATCGACCATATCCTTACCAAGATCCGCTTGCAGCCGGGGCAAACGCTGCTCGATATCGGCTGCGGTTGGGGTGCGCTCGTGCTGCGCGCCGCGCAGAAGTACGGCGCGCGCTGCCTGGGCGTGACGCTGTCGCAAAACCAATACGAGCTCGCCACCGAACGCGTGCGCGCGGCCGGCCTGCAAGACCAGATCGAGATCCGCATCCAGGACTACCGCGATCTCACTGGCCAGTTCGATCGCATCACGAGCGTCGGCATGTTCGAGCACGTCGGTCGCAAGAACCTGCCTGTGTATTTCCGCCGCATACACGATCTGCTGGCCGACGACGGCATCGCCATGAACCACGGCATCACGTCTTCTGACACGGCCGGCGGCGAAAGCTCCATGGGCGGCGGCGATTTCATCGATCGCTACGTCTTTCCGCAAGGCGAGCTGCCGCACATCTCGCTGGCACTGAGCGCCGCGCAGGATGGCGGCCTGGAAGCGCTTGACGTTGAAAGCCTGCGCCGCCACTATGCGCGCACGCTCGAGCACTGGGCCGAGCGGTTCGAGACCAACGGCGAGACCATCCGCGCGATGGTGGGCGAAAAGAAATACCGCATCTGGCGCGTCTACCTGGCCGGCTGCGCACACGCCTTCGACGCCGACGAAATCTCGATCTTCCAAACCGTGCTGCAGAAGGCCGGCAAGTCGGCGACGACGATCCCGTGGTCGCGCCGCTATATCTACGCGTAACCATTTGACCGCCAGCTCCCCCATCGACGATCTGTTCGGCGCGCCACCCGCAACCACCGATGGCGTGGCCGCCGAACCAGGCAAGTCCGCTCCGAAAACCAAACGTTCACCCACCCGCCAGGGCGTGCTGCCAGCTACGGTCTCACCCGAAGTGGCCGAGCTGGCGCAACGCCTGCCGCGCGGCCTGCGCATCGGCACTTCGTCGTGGTCGTATCCGGGGTGGGACGGGCTGGTGTATGGGGGCGAATATTCCGAATCCATGCTCGCGCGCAAAGGCCTGGCTGCTTATGCCCGCCACCCGCTGCTGCGCACGGTCAGCATTGATCGCGGTTTCTATTCACCGATTCCGCTCGCGGACTACGTTGCCTATGCGGCCAGCGTGCCGGAAGATTTCCGCTTTGCAGTCAAGGCAACTTCCGCCGTATGCGATGCGTGGATTCGGGAATCGGACGGGCGCGGCCGCATGGCCAATCCCGCCTTCCTGAATGCTGAATTTGCGATTCGCGATTTTGTCGAGCCCGCCACCCGCGGGCTTGGCATGCGGTGCGGGCCGCTGGTGTTTCAGCTCTCGCCGCTGGGCGCGCTGGCCGAAGATGCCGCCGGCTTTGTGGAACGGCTTGAGGCGTTCCTGACCGCCCTGCCGCCGCTCGATCCACAACTCAATCCCGATGCCGTCTACGCGGTGGAATTGCGCGACGCCACGCTGCTCACGCCACGCTTGATCAAGATGCTGCGCGCAGCAGGCGTGCGTTATTGCGTCGGCCTGCATGAGCGGATGCCGGCGGCGGACCGGCAAGCCGCCGCCGTTGCATTGCTGGATGAGGGCGCGGGCGGCCCGCTGGTGGTGCGCTGGAACCTGAACAGCCGCTATCGCTATGCACAAGCCGAAGCGGCGTACAAACCGTTCAACAAGCTCGTCGATGAAGACCCGTTCTCGCGCGAAACGTTGGCCGACATGGCAGTCGCCGCGCTGGCGGCCGGGCGCAAGGTGACGATCCTGGTCAGCAACAAGGCGGAAGGATCGTCCCCGTTGTCGTGCATCAAGCTGGCCGAGGCCATTGCCGCGCGCCTTCCCGCGAACGCAGCGTAGCCTCGGCGCCCTCTCCTAGCCCTGCAGGCGGTGCGCGAACTGCTTGCGGAACTTCGCCACCTTGGGCGAGATCACGAACGCGCAGTAGCCTTGCGCCGGGTGATCGCGGAAGTAATTCTGGTGCTCATCTTCCGCGCGCCAGAAGGTCACCTTGCCGTCAGCGGCATCCACCAGTTCCGTCACGATGGGCGCTTCAAAGATGTCGCTGGCGCCGAGTTCGGCAACGGCCGTCCGCGCCGTCGCCAGTTGTCCGGCCGTTTGGGCAAAGATGGCTGAACGGTATTGCGGGCCGACATCGTTGCCCTGGCGGTCCACGGTGGTCGGGTCGTGAATGGCGAAGAAGATGTCGAGAATCTCGCGATATGGGATCACGGCCGGGTCGAATGTCACCGCTACGACTTCAGCGTGACCAGTGTTGCCGTTGCATACGGCACGGTAACTTGGGTGATCGACATGGCCGCCGGCGTAGCCGGACACCACGCTGTGCACGCCTTGCACCTGCTGGAACACAGCCTCCAGACACCAGAAGCAGCCTCCGCCCAGGACGGCGGTTTCAAGGGCGCGTTGTTCAGTCATTCGAGTTCTCCTGCAATTGATTGAGCTGCCATTGGTCGGCCGAAGGCCCTCATCCTGACACAGGCACCATCATGTGATCGCAGAACCACGCAAAGCCCTACCCCGACGCGGCCTATCGGACGTCCGTTACAATTGACTATTACTTTCGGTAGTTTTCATGGACCAACACGGAGCCATTCCCATGGATGCGCGCGCCCCGGAATCCTCAGCGCGCGAGGCGTCGTCACATCGACGCCCACATGGCCGCGCCACCCCGCCCGATTTTGACGCCGCGCACTTCCGGCGTGCGCTCTCCCAGTTTGCTACTGGGGTGACGGTGGTCACCACGCGCTCGGAAGGTCGGCCAGGTACGCCGGCGTTCGTCGGCGTGACGGCCAGCTCGTTCAATTCGGTGTCGCTGGACCCGCCGCTGGTCCTGTGGAGCCTGGGCACGCAGGCCAACTCATTTCCGCTGTTCCACGCCGGCTCGCACTACGTCATCAATATCCTGGCGGCCGAGCAGTTGGACCTGTGCAAGCGCTTCGCCACGCTCAAGGGCGACCGCTTTGCCAATATCGACTACCGCCTGAGCCCGACCGGTCTGCCGATTCTCGCGCAATCGCTGGCGTGGTTCGAGTGCCATAACCGCAGCCGATATGACGAAGGCGACCACGTCATCTTCGTGGGTGAAGTCGAGCGCTGCGGCGTGATCGACGCGGATGGCGCGCCGCTGGTGTTCCATCGCGGCGCGTTTTCGTCGCTCACGCACATCGGCGACTGACGCCCCGCCCGCATCACGTGGAAGTCGCTGCCTTCTGCGGCGCCTCCGCTTCGATGCCCCAATCCCCGAATTCGTACCAGTCGTCGCCCAGCAGTTCAGCGGGGTGCTGCGTACGGCCCGAGCCGTTGCCGCAGCCAAGGGCGTCGGTGGAGCAATACTTGTCGCAGCCCCAGCAGATGCGCTCGGGGTGCACAGGATGCAGCGGAAACTTCTTGGCCATGGCCCGCTCCGGTCGGCAACACAGGGCCACTATCCGCGCATGCTTGCAGTAGGGGATTGATTCTCGTCAGAAACTCCGGCGCTAGCGTCTACTTTGCCTTCCCGCGCTTGCCCGCCGCCCCGCCCTCCAGCGGGCGCACGCCACGCGCTTCCATTAGCAGCGCCAAGCCGCCATCGCGGTCCTTGATGGTACGCAGGACGATATTCGAGCGGATGTCCATCACGCCGGGCGTCTTGTACAGCCGCTCGATGATGAACTCCGAGTAGTGCTGCAGGTTTGGCGCCTGCACCCGCAGGATGTAGTTGCAATCCCCGGTGATGATGTAGGCGGCCACGATCTCGGGCCAGCTCTGCACGGCAGCCATGAAGGTCTCGTGCCAGCCCGTCACGTCCTGGCGCATCGACACCTGCACGATGGCTTCCAGTTCCAGCCCGAGTGCCGCGCGCCCCAGTTGCGCCCGATAGCCTGTGATGGCGCCGCCCTCTTCCAGCATCCGCACGCGTCGCAGGCAGGCCGACGGCGACAGCGCCACGCGCTCGGCCAGGTCCTGGTTACTGATGCGGCCGTCTTCCTGCAATACCTGCAGAATGCGCAGATCGGTGGTATCGAGTTGCATCTGTCGTCGTTATTTGCGTGCTTTCTTTAATAAGTTGCATTTTATGCGAATACAGCGGAACCACACGCACGATTATGCAAACCCATTGCGCGTGGATTTCCCTATCATTCCGGCACGGATTCACCGATCTTCTTGCCCTGGAGCCGCCTTGGAACGCACTTTGTGGGACATCAGCCCCGCGCTTTCGCCCGCCACGCCCACCTGGCCCGGCGACACGCCGTTTTCGCAGGAAATTGCGTGGAAGTTGGAAGGCGACTGCCCGGTCAACGTCGGACGCATCACGCTCTCGCCGCACACGGGGGCGCATGCCGATGCGCCGCTGCACTACCGCGCCGACGGCGCTGCCATCGGGCACGTGTCGCTGGACGCTTACCTCGGCACATGCCGCGTCATCCACTGCGTTGGCGTAGCGCGCGTCGAGCCGGAACACGTGCGTGAAGCGCTGACCGATACTCCGCCGCGCGTGCTGTTGCGCACGTACGCACACATGCCGCAGACCGCGTGGGACGACCACTTTGCCGCCGTCGCGCCCGAAACCATCGCGCTGCTGGCTGCCCACGGCGTCAAGCTCATCGGCGTCGACACCGCCTCGCTCGACCCGCAAACCTCCAAGACCATGGACGCGCACCACGCCGTCGGCAAGCACGGCCTCGCCATCCTGGAAGGACTGGTGCTCGACGACGTCCCTGCCGGCGATTACGAGCTGATCGCCCTGCCCCTCAAGTTCGCCACCCTCGATGCAAGCCCGGTGCGCGCCGTGCTGCGCAGCCTGCCCTGATCGATACATCGACAGAACACCAACCGCTTTTTTCGCCCCGCATTCACATGACCATCACCCGCAACTCCTGCCTCGAACGCGACGCGGCCGATCCGATCGGCTCGCTGCGCGACGCCTTTGCGCTGCCCGACGGCGTGATCTATCTGGACGGCAACTCGCTCGGTGCACGCCCGAAAGCTGCCCTTGCCCGCGCGCAGGAAGTCGTCGCCAGCGAATGGGGCGATGGCCTCATCCGCAGCTGGAACCAGGCCGGCTGGTTTGAACTGCCGCGCCGCCTGGGCAACAAACTGGCCCCGCTGATCGGTGCGCGCGAAGACGAAGTCGTCGTCACAGACACCACGTCGATCAACCTATTCAAGGTGCTGGCTGCGGCGATTCGCGTGCAGCGCGAAGACGCGCCCGACCGCAAGATCATCGTGTCGGAAACGCACAATTTCCCGACCGACCTGTACATCGCTGAAGGACTGGCCGACCTGCTGCGCGACGGCTACAAGCTGCGCCTGATCGACTCGCCGGAAGAACTGGAAGGGGCGCTCGGCGACGACGTCGCGGTCACCATGCTCACACACGTGAACTACAAGAGCGGGCACATGTACGACATGGCCACCGTCTCGGCACTGGCGCACCAGCACGGCGCGCTGGCCATCTGGGATCTGGCGCATTCGGCCGGCGCGGTGCCCGTCGACCTCCACGCAGGCGGCGCGGATTACGCCATCGGCTGCACCTACAAATACCTGAACGGCGGCCCCGGTTCGCCCGCCTTCGTGTGGGTGGCACCGGCACTGCGCGAGCGCTTCTGGCAGCCGCTGTCGGGCTGGTGGGGCCATGCTCGGCCCTTTGCGATGGAGTCGCGCTATGACGCTGACGCCGGCATCGGCCGCTTCCTGTGCGGCACGCAGCCGATCACGTCGATGGCGATGGTGGAATGCGGGCTCGACATCTTCGCGCAGACGTCGATGGCCGCCCTGCGCGCCAAATCGCTTGCGCTGACCGATCTCTTCATCACGCTGGTGGAAACGCGCTGTGCAGGCTTTCCGCTCACGCTCGTCACGCCGCGCGACCACGCCATCCGCGGCAGCCACGTCAGCTACGAACACCCCAACGGCTATGCCGTGGTGCAGGCACTGATCGCGCGCGGCGTGATCGGTGACTACCGCGAGCCGCGCATCATGCGCTTCGGTTTCACGCCGCTGTACACAAGCTTTGCCGATGTGTGGGATGCGGTGGAAATTCTGCGCGATGTGCTGGAAACCAGCGCATGGAAATCGACCCAATTCAACGAACGTACGCTGGTGACCTGAGATGTCGAACCCAATTGAACCGACCAAGCCCGCAGCATCGGGCTGCCCCATGCATGCCGCCCAGGGCGAAGGCTGGCATGACGCCCAGCTCGATTTCTCGAAATCGATGAGCTACGGCGACTACCTCGCACTCGACCAGATCCTGAACGCGCAGCACCCGCGCTCGCCCGATCACAACGAGATGCTGTTCATCGTCCAGCATCAGACGACAGAGCTGTGGATGAAGCTGATGTTGCACGAGCTGCGTGCCGCGCGGGATTGCGTGCGCAATGACAACCTGCCGCCCGCATTCAAGATGCTGGCGCGCGTGTCGCGCATCATGGATCAGCTGGTGCAGGCGTGGAACGTGCTCGCAACGATGACGCCGCCGGAGTACTCCGCCATGCGTCCGCACCTGGGGCAATCATCGGGCTTCCAGTCGTATCAGTATCGCGAGATCGAGTTCATTCTCGGCAACAAGAACGCGGCGATGCTCAAGCCGCACGCGCATCGCACCGAGCATTACGAGCAGGTCAAGACTGCGTTGGAAGCGCCATCGCTGTACGACGAGGCGGTGCGTTACATGGCGCGTCACGGCTTTGCGTTCGACGCGGATTGCATCGAGCGTGACTGGTCGCGCCCGGTCACCTACAACGCTTCGGTGGAAGCAGCGTGGCTGGAGGTCTACCGCGACCCGACGCACCACTGGGAGCTGTACGAACTGGCCGAGAAGTTCGTCGATCTGGAAGACGCGTTCCGGCAATGGCGCTTCCGGCATGTGACCACGGTTGAGCGCGTGATTGGCTTCAAGCGTGGCACGGGTGGCACCGAGGGCGTCGGTTACCTGCGGAAGATGCTGGATGTGGTGTTGTTTCCGGAGCTTTGGAAGCTGCGCACGGATCTTTGACCTGCGCAGCTCAGGCTGGCTCGACCACTTGGCCGAGCCTTGCCGCGAACTCTCTCAGCGCAGGGGCCAGCTCGTCGCGAATGCGCTCTGCGTCGGCGGCCGTGTACGGCGCGCTGCAACTCACCACGTAAGGCTCGCGCTGGCTCGGCGCGAAAAACGCCACCGCACACGCGTGGATGGCTGGATGCCAGTCGCGCAGGGATACGGCGTAACCATTGCGTATGGCGGCTTTCACTGCGTCATCTGCAGCGGCACCTTCTGCCGCCCACTGCGCTGGCTGTTGCGTGCGCAATGCTTCGTACAGACGCTCACGCCGCGCTGCGGGCAACGAAGCCAGATAGGCTCGTCCCATCGAACTCGACAGCAGCGACAGCCGCGAGCCCACGCCCAGCCCCGACGACCCGCTCATCGAGGGGCTGTCGTGACGGATCGTCTCCAGGTACACCATGTCCAGCCGATCTCGCTTGCCCAGCGAAATCGATACACCAAAGCGCTGTGCAAACGCGCTCATGTGCGGGCGCGCGAGCTGGATCACGTCGCTCGATGCCAGATACGCAAATCCGAGCGCCAGGACACCGGCGTCCAGCCCGTACTTGCCGAGCGCATCGTCGTAACGCAGGTAGCCGAGCGACACCAGCGTGCCGGCCAACCGGCTGACGGTGGCTTTGGGAAAGCCCGTGCGCCGGACGAATTCCTGGTTGCCTAGCAGCGTGTCACCAGGGCGGAATGCGCGCAGCAGTTCCAGTCCGCGCGCGAGCGCCGTGACGAAATTCGGATCGCTCGACTCGGCGGGCGCGGTGTCGAATTCGGGATCGGGGAGACGGGTTGTGCTCATGGCAAAAAAGCCCTGGAAATCGTCGGTGGTTGCGCTATGATAGCTCTAAATTTCGAAACTGTGTTCCGTATGTCGGAACAACAAAGACTCGGAGACTACCGCTGTGACTGCTCGCAATGCCTTCAATTGGGCCGACCCCCTGCTGCTCGACCAACAACTGACCGACGACGAGCGCATGGTGCGCGACGCCGCAGCGTCGTACTGCCACGACAAGCTGATGCCGCGCGTGCTGGAGTCGTTCCGGCATGAGAAGACCGACGCGTCGATCTTTCGTGAGATGGGCGAGCTGGGCTTGCTGGGCCCGACGATTCCCGAGCAGTACGGCGGCCCCGGCCTGAACTACGTCAGCTACGGCCTGATTGCCCGTGAAGTCGAACGGGTGGATTCGGGCTATCGCTCGATGATGAGCGTGCAGTCGTCGCTGGTGATGGTGCCGATCTACGAATTCGGCAGCGAAGCGCAAAAGCAGAAGTACCTGCCCAAGCTGGCAACCGGCGAGTGGATCGGCTGCTTTGGCTTGACCGAGCCGAACCACGGCTCCGACCCGGCCTCGATGATCACGCGCGCCAAGAAGGTCGACGGCGGCTACTCGCTGTCGGGCGCCAAGATGTGGATCACCAATTCGCCCATCGCCGATGTGTTTGTCGTATGGGGCAAGCTGCCGAACGACAACGGCGAGGACGAAATCCGCGGCTTCATCCTGGAGAAAGGCTGGAAGGGTCTGACGGCACCTGCCATCCACGGCAAGGTCGGCCTGCGTACGTCGATCACCGGTGAAATCGTGCTGGACGAAGTGTTCGTACCGGAAGAGAACCTGATGCCGGGCGTGCGCGGCCTCAAAGGCCCGTTCACGTGCCTGAACTCGGCGCGCTATGGCATTGCGTGGGGCGCGCTGGGCGCTGCAGAAGCTTGCTGGCACATCGCGCGCCAGTACGTGCTCGATCGCAAGCAGTTCGGTCGCCCGCTGGCCGCCAACCAACTGGTGCAGAAGAAGCTGGCCGACATGCAGACCGAAATCACGCTCGGCCTGCAAGGCTGCCTGCGCCTGGGCCGCATGAAAGACGAAGGCACGGCCGCCGTGGAAATCACGTCGATCATGAAGCGCAACTCGTGCGGCAAGTCGCTCGATATCGCCCGCGTGGCGCGCGACATGCTGGGCGGCAACGGCATCTCCGACGAGTTTGGCGTGATCCGCCACGTGGTGAATCTGGAAGTGGTGAACACGTACGAAGGCACGCACGATATCCACGCGCTGATCCTGGGCCGCGCACAAACCGGCATTCAGGCTTTCTTCTGATTGCGCTTTGTTTTTCCGGCGAGTTGGGGCACACTCGTGCACCACTCGCCACACCCGCTGCCGCACCTCTCGCCCGTCCTGGGCACCGTTGTTCTCCTCCCCTCGCGATATACCAATTTGCAAATGACCGGGATACGCCACGCCGCATGAATCGGCGGTAGCGCGCGTCTATGCTTCGGTCCAAGTGTCGGCGGATTGTTGGGCCGCACGCCCCTCACACCGATAGAACGAGCGCGCGGTCCACACGCAGATTGCAGCGCCACGCGACAAAACCAATCGCGAGACAACGGTCTGGAGAATGCCGGCGCGCGTACGCAGGCACCCGTACCGATATCAAAACCAGAACAGGGCACCCTACGCGGACGACCAAGATCGGCCGGCGCGGAGTCCTGCCAGGAGACAAACCCACCATGGCTGAACAGACCATTCCGTCGTCGACGGAACTTGGCGCCGCTGGCATCGCCGACGCGCGTGCCATTGATCGCTACTTCCAGATTTCTGCACGCGGCAGCACGCAAAAGCGCGAGGTCGTGGCCGGCATCACCACATTCATGGCAATGGTCTACGCCGTGTTTGTAGTGCCCGGCATGCTGGGCAAGGCCGGCTTTGATACCAGCGCAGTCTTTGTCGCGGTGTGCCTGACCACCGCCTTTGGTTCGCTGCTGATGGGCCTGTGGGCGAAGCTGCCGATCGCCATCGGCTGTGCAATTTCGCTGACCGCGTTCATGGCCTTCGGCCTGGTGCTTGGGCAAAAGCTGACGCCGGAAATCGCGCTGGGCGCGGTGTTTCTGATGGGTGTGGCCTTCACGGCCATCTCGGCCACGGGCGTGCGCTCCTGGATCCTGCGCAATCTGCCCTCGGGCGTGGCGCATGGCACGGGCATCGGCATCGGCCTGTTCCTGCTGCTGATCGCCTCCAACGACGTCGGTCTGGTGGTCAAAAACGCCGGCGAGGGCCTGCCTGTTGCACTGGGCCACGTCACCGCCTTCCCGGTCATGATGTCGGTGCTGGGTCTGGCCGCTATCTTCGGTATGGAGCGTCGTCGCGTGCCGGGTGGCATCCTGATCGTGATCATCGCCATCTCGATCCTGGGCCTGATCTTTGACCCGGCCGTGAAGTTCACGGGCGTGTTCGCCGTGCCTTCACTCGCCTCTGCAGGTCATGCCTCGCTGATCGGCGCAATGGATATCCGCGGTGCCCTCACCGCCGCCGTGCTGCCGAGCGTGCTGGCGCTCGTGATGACTGCCGTGTTCGATGCCACCGGCACGATCCGCGCCGTGGCCGGCCAAGCCGGTCTGCTCAACGACAAGGGCCACATCATCAACGGCGGCCGCGCCCTCACGGCCGATTCGATCAGCTCGATCTTCTCGGCGTTCTTCGGCGGTGCGCCGGCCGCGGCTTACATCGAGTCGACGGTTGGCGTGGCAGCTGGCGGCAAGACGGGCCTGACGGCTGTCGTGGTGGGCGTGATGTTCCTGGCGGTGATGTTCTTCTCGCCGCTGGCTGGCCTGGTGCCGTCGTACGCAACGGCCCCGGCGCTGATGTATGTCGGCCTGCTGATGCTCTCCAGCGTGAGCAAGCTGCACATGGACGACATGGTTGACGCGCTGTCTGGCCTGGTCTGTGCCGTGTTCATCGTGCTGACCTGCAACATCGTCACCGGCATCATGCTCGGCTTCAGCACGCTGGTGATCGGCCGCCTGGTGGCCGGCGAATGGCGCAAGCTGAACATCGGCACCGTGGCGATTGCCGGTGCGCTGGTGGCCTTCTACGCAGGCGGCTGGGCGATCTGATCGCACACTGACCCGTCTTCACAAAAGACAAACCGGCCAGACCCGAAAGGGCTGGCCGGTTTTGTTTTACCTGAGAACCGGATCAGGATCCGTAGCGAGCGGGCCGAGGTTGGTCCGAGAAGCGCAGCCCTACATGGGTACGGCGAGCATCACAGGGCCAAGATCGGCCCGCCCAGTAGGATCCCGAGCCGGTTCCAACGCAAAAACGCCCGGCACAAGGCCGGGCGGCAATCACACTACCAAGGAGACAGTCACTTGTTGGGCTGCGGCGTCAGGCGCAGATACGGCCGCACCGCCTTGTAGCCCTTCGGGAATTTCTGCTTGAGGACTTCCTCGTCCTTCAACGACGGCACGATGACCACGTCGTCGCCGTCTTGCCAGTTACCCGGCGTGGCCACACTGTGGCTGTCGGTCAACTGCAGCGAGTCGATCACGCGCAGCACTTCATTGAAATTGCGCCCCGTCGAAGCGGGATACGTAATCGTCAGGCGAATCTTCTTGTTCGGATCGATCACGAACAGCGAACGCACAGTGAATGTCTCGCTCGCATTCGGATGAATCATGTCGTACAGCTGTGAAACCTTCCGATCGGGGTCGGCAATGATCGGGAAGTTGACGCTGGTGTTCTGCGTCTCGTTGATGTCGTTGATCCAGCCCTTATGCGACTCGACCGAATCGACCGACAACGCAATCGCCTTGACATTGCGCTTGGCAAATTCGTCCTTCAGCTTGGCGGTCAGGCCCAGTTCGGTGGTGCAGACCGGCGTGTAATCGGCCGGGTGCGAGAAAAGCACGCCCCAACTATTGCCCAGCCACTCATGGAACTTGATGCGGCCTTCACTGGAATCCTGCTCGAAATCAGGGGCGATATCGCCCAAACGTAGAGACATCGTGTCCTCCATACACAGATTGGGAACCACTATAGCCAGATTGCCATCCAACCAAAACGACTATAAATTCACAACAACATCACTTTTCGTCATTAGGCGCGGCATTTGCTGACAACAGGGTGGAAGGCGTGCGCACATTGCCGGACAATGACCGAAGCCTTGATCCATCGCAGTGCGCGCGACGCGAGCGCTTGAAGTTTCGCAGTGCTCACACATATGCTAGCGAATAAGCGCATCGACAGATTGACGATTGAACTACCCCCCCGACACCGAGGACCCGACCATGACGAACACTTCCCCCAACCTGGCCGATTCCGTCAATAAGGAGAAACTGATGACCGACGTGAAGACTGTACTGTCCGACGCTGAAACCCTGCTCAAACAAGCTGCCTCCAGCAGCGGCGAAAAGGCCGCCGAACTGCGCGAGCGTGGCATGGGCATGCTCCGCCAAGCCAAGGAGAAGGCGCAGGATCTGCAAGACGCGGTCGTCCACAAGAGCAAGGCTGCCGCACGCGCCACCGATGACTACGTCCATGATCATCCGTGGCAAGCCGTGGGCGTGGCGGCCGGCGTAGGCCTGCTGATCGGCCTGCTGCTCAACCGCAAGTAACCCGCAGCACCCTTTCTGGCCGATGGCGCGCGCCCTGTGGATCGCGCCATCGGCCAGTTGCATTTTGGGGGCTCCATTCCGGGCATGGCGCGTGCTGGGTCCGCAGTGGCGCCATTGGCCTAGCACCTTTTCCACACCTCATGACCGACGACACCAGCCCAAAGCTGTTCGCTTCCTTGAAGAAACTGGCCGGCACGGTCGTCTCGATGCTGCAGACGCGGCTCGAGCTGGCCAGCGTCGAACTGGCTGAAGAAAAAGAACGGCTACTCGGGACCGCCTTCCTGGGCATGTTGGCCGTGAGCCTCATCGGCCTGTCCATCATGACACTGACGGCGCTGGTGGTCATCCTTTGCTGGGATACGTATCGCTGGCAGTCCCTTGCCGTAATGGCAGCGCTGTATGCGCTGGGCGCGGCGGCGTGCCTGTGGAAGGTACGCTCGCTGCTGCGTAACGCCCCGCCGCTGTTCGAGGCCACGCTGGCCGAGCTCGACAAAGACCGGGAGATCCTGCGCCGATGACCGATCCCACCGAACAAACGCCGTCGCCCGGCCCGTCTATGAACGAACCCGCATCGAGTGCGCGACATCATGTGCGGCCATCACGCCGCGGCGCCGAAACGCGCCTGCCACTGAGCGTCCGCAAGGAACTGCTTCTGACACGCGCCGCGCTGGAGCGCTACGACTACGCTCAAGCCCGCAACGATGTTCATCGCGCCGCCAGCCGTACCTTCAGCCTGGGCGGCCTCGGCGCGTTGCTGCCCAGCGTCATCCGCCCGCTCGCGCGCCCCAATGGCCTGATGCGAGCGCTCGGCATTGCGCGTGAATATCCGCTGGTGGGCACCGCGCTGTCGCTCGCGTATGCAGGATTGCGCCGCACCGTCATCGGCCGGATCACGCGCAAGCTCGGCAAGGTCGGAATCGTGGCCGGAGCGGCTTGGTGGGGTTACAAGAAATGGCAAGATGCACAAGGCGAGCCGGTCAGTACGGCAACGTCTGCATCTAATGCCGATGCGAACGAGATCATTCCGGGCAGCACATCCTGAAAGGGCTTCCCGCGCGTCAAAAAGGCCGGAGCAATCCGGCCTTTCTTGTTTGCGGCAGCGCAATATCAGTGCAGCGGAATCGGATGGCGCATGCGCTCCCAGCGCCGGGCCATGTTCTGGCGCAAACCAGCGAGCCCGTGCGGCTGCTCCGTCGCCTCCACCGCCGCGGAAACCGGTTGCTCTGTCACGTCCGCGTCATGCCCGATGCGCCGCCGGCCATGCCACATGAGCGCGCCGCTGGCGGTCCAGCCGATCACGAACAGCGTGTCACCCACGTGCCGAAGCGAGTCGGGCGACGTACCCGCGTGGAAGATGGCGCCCAGCATATCGGGAGGCAACTCAGCGCAGATCCAGAGAAAAATGGCTGGCGC
Organism: Ralstonia sp. VS2407; assembly: GCF_052950655.1. Lineage (NCBI taxonomy): Bacteria > Pseudomonadati > Pseudomonadota > Betaproteobacteria > Burkholderiales > Burkholderiaceae > Ralstonia > Ralstonia sp. VS2407. Next base: position 180,204 of record NZ_JBRFVG010000001.1, on the reverse strand, counting down.
AGATGCAAAAACTCCCGGCTGCCACCACGGGTGGGCCACTTGCACTTTGTCGGTCTCCATGCCGCCCTCCACCTTTTCTTATAGTGATGTTTCGATCGTATGCCCGGTATGTGCAAATGGCGACCCGCCCGTGGCTGAATGGCATGTCGGATTCGTCCGACATCGGCCACCGGTCAGCGCATTCAGGCTGCTCCGTTTGGGCTAGGGGGCATTCCGCATGGCACGGGGATGGCGTGACGACGCGGCGACGGTACAGTGCCTGCGCAGGCGAGGTCAGGATTACGGCGGAGGAGCCCAGCCTCCGCTCATATGCATAATGCATAAGAGCCGCGCATTGATGCCGTACTGTACGCAACACCCTCGCCCCACCATGCTGGCCGCCTCCCATCTCCAACGCCGCGATGCGCGCACCAGTGTCACGCTGCTGCAACCTGCCACGCTTGCCGTGCAGGCCGGCGATCGCATTGCGCTGGCCGGCCCCTCAGGCGCGGGCGAAAACGAGCTGCTCCAGGAGGCTGTGCGCTACCAGCTCATCCTCATGTTCCTGCTGGCGGCATCTCCGGGGCTGGGCACGGTCGCGGTTGTGCTGCTGGCCTATCGCCGGTTATTCAGCCGCGAGCACCAATCGCTGACCGCACGCATCACGCAACGCTCCGGAGCGAAATGACATGCCGATCGCCCTGTCCTGCGGCCTCGTCCTGCTCAACGAAGATGGCGATGTGCTCCTCGCCCATGCCACCGAGACGCGCCACTGGGACATCCCCAAAGGCGCCCCTGACCCGGGCGAAAACGACCGCGACGCCGCCCTGCGCGAGACGCGCGAGGAAACCGGCCTCGTGCTCGACAGCCACGCACTGATCGAACTCGGCCGTTTCCCCTATCGCCGCGACAAGGAACTGCACCTGTTCGCCACGCGCCTGCGCCGCGCAGAAGTTGCACTCGACACGCTCACGTGCACATCGATGTTCAACAGCTATCACACCGGCAGGCTCATCCCCGAGATGGATGCGTACCGCTGGACCACAGCGGACGAGGTGCCGCAGTATGCGAGCCAATCGCTCACGCGGCTGTTTGCACAGACGTTGACGCTGGCGAGTATTGATGCCCGCCTGGCCGAGGCCGGGCTGTAGACGAACGGGCCCTAAACCGGCACGTCACCTTCAAAGTTCGTGCGATGCAACGTGCGCCGATCTTTGTCGGGGCAGCCTGGCGCGAAGTGGATGGCCTCGTTTGCCCGGAGGGAAGCAATCCGCAACCGCATATCCAGCTCGCGACTAGGCGTAGTGCGCACGCATACGCTTCAGGCACACGCGCACATCGCCCACGACGAGGCGGCAGCTGCAAGCGATCATGAGGTTGCGCGGCAGGCCGAAATCTTCCACGGCCCAGCCGTCTGCATCGTTGCCATTGGTGTTCGGCACCTGACCGACCAGCGGCACGTCAGGCACGTTGTAGCACCACACGTCTTTGCCGCGGGCGATGGCGTAGCCGATTTCAAAACACGTACCGGAGTCGGGCTCGTGGCCGCGAAAATCCGCCACGTTGGCGAGCACCGCGTCGGCCGAGTCGATTAGTGTGATGTTCTGGCGGTAGATCTCCGCGGCGGTCGCAAAGCCATCAGCCTGCGGGGCGATCGCGTTGTCGAGCGGATACAGGCCGATGAAGCCGAACTCCGCGCACAGCGCCTTAAGCGCTTCGCCATGCGCGATGGGTTCGGGGCGAAAAACGTCCGGCCCGGCGAGGTAGAGACGCAACGTCATGACGCGGCCTGCAGCGAACGCAACGTGGAAGCACGTTCGACGAGCGTGCCCGGTAGCAACACGACACGGGCGTCGCCGCTCACACCTTCGATGCGCTCATGCACGAATTCGACGGCCTTGTAGCCGATGTCGTACGTCGGTTGCCGGATCGTGGTGATGCCGATCAACTCCGCCCATTCCGGATCATCGATCGACAGCAGCGCCGTCCGCTCCTGCCAAGCTGGGCCAAATTGCGTGCGCAGATGCCGCACAACGACAAGCGCAACCGGCGCGTTGGCGATAAACAGCGCCAGTCGCTTTCCGCCCTGCTGGTGCGTTGCATCGATGCGTGCATCGATCTCTGCCAGCGCACGCTCGACTGAGGCCGGATCGGTTGGGTCCAGCACCACGGTCGGCTCCGCTGGACGCCCTGTCGCTGCCATCGTTTCTCGGAAGGCGAGTTCGCGCTCCCGCCGCGAACTGACCTGCTCAAACGGCTGCACGATGAACTGGATGGAATCGAAACCGTGATCCAGCAAATGCTGCACACCCAACCTGATGGCGTCGCGGTTATCGAGGCCCACCAGGTCGGCGTCAAACCCTTCGACCGTGCGATCCACCAGCACGGCAGGAATGCCGCCGCCCCGCAGCGGACGCAGCACGGCTTCTTCCGCACCGAGCGCGTTGACGATCAATCCCTCGACCCGGTACGTCGTCAGCAACTGCACGAACCGGCGCTCCATCTCGATCTCATTTGCGGCGTGGCAGATGAGCGGCATGTAGCCCAGCGCGTGGCAGGCTGCCTCCACGCCTTGCAGCACTTCGATCGTATAAGGATTGGTCAGGTCAGCCACCAGCATGCCGAGCAGACGGTTGCGGCCGCGCTTGAGACCGCGCGCCATCTGGTTGGGCCGGTAGTTCAACCGCTGGATGGCGGCTTCGATGCGCTGCCGCAGATCTTCGGAAAGGACCTGCATCTCGCCGTTCAGATAGCGGGACACGCTGGTCTTGCCGGTTCCCGCTTCGCGGGCCACATCGGTGATGGTCGCAGGGCGCGAGGAAGAGGATGGGGAATCAGTCACGATGCGCTTCAGAACGGTCCGTCGGCGCGAGGGGCCGGAGCCAGGGTGCGAGGATCATAGCGCAATCCCGGTACCCGACTCATGAAGCGCGGGCGGGGTCCAGTACCTGCGGATTGACCAGGTTCTCACGCAACGTGCCAGCCAGCGCCTTGACCAGGTTGTCGGCGGCGCAGCGGGCCATTGCGTGTCGCGTCTCGTGCGTTGCAGAGCCGATATGGGGCAATGCAACTACGTTCTTCATGGCCAGCAGTGGCGAATCGGCGGCCAACGGCTCGCGCTCGAACACGTCCAACCCAGCGCCGCGGATCGTGCCGTTGTGCAATGCATGGATGAGCGCTGCCTCGTCAACGACGGGCCCACGCGACGCATTGATCAGGATCGCGCTGCGCTTCATCTTCGCCAGTTCTGCCGCGCCGATCAGGTGCTGCGTTTCAGGCGTCAGCGGCACCTGCAGGCAAACAAAATCGGCTTCGGCCAGCAACGTGTCGAGCGTCACGCGGCGCGCGCCGTACTGCGCTTCGGCCTCGGGATGCGGGTGCCGGTTCGTGTACAGCACACGCATACGGAAACCTAGCGCAGCACGGCGAGCCACTGCCGCACCGATGCGACCCAGCCCGACGATACCAATCGTCTTGCCCTGAACATCCGTGCCGTAAAGCTCGGGCCCGATGCTGCGCTGCCAGTTGCCTGCCCGGACCCACTCGGCCAGCTCAACGACGCGCCGGGCCGACGCGAGAATCAGCGAAAACACGGTATCGGCGGTTGACTCGGTCAACACATCCGGTGTGTGCGCCAGCGCAATGCCACGGTGCGTGAGATCGGGCACGTCGAAATTGTCATAACCGACGGAGATCGTGGACCACGCCTTGAGCCGGGGCGCGCGGTCGAGCATCTGCGGCGTGATCTTCAGGCTCGCACCGATCGCGCCCTCGGCGTTGGCAAGCGCCTCGGTCAACGCCGCAGCGCCGTCGACCTGCACGAGTTCGACATGCTCGCGCAATTGGGCGACGACATCGTCGGGCAATGGCTTATAGGCAACGACGAGAGGTTTCATCAATTCATTTTCCTGGCAGGGGATGCGCGAGCGCGTAAGCATCGCGCGGTTGCGGCTTGACGCAGAGCGTGAGGATCACGGCCGCAAAAAGTGCGGCGCTCATGAATGCGTACGACGCCAGCGGCGAGCCGGTGGCACCGTTCAGGTAGCCGACGAAGTACGAGCCGACAAACGAACCGAGGGCGCCCATGCTGTTGATCAGCGCCATCGCACCGCCCGCGACGTTCTTCGGCAGCAGCTCCGGCACGATGGCGAAGAACGGACCATACGGTGCATACATCGCCGCGCCGGCAATGACGAGCAGCGCGTACGACAACCAGAAGTGCGTTGACCCGAGTGCAAACGATGCAGCAAACGCCGCAGCGCCCACCAGCAGGAACGGCCAAACGAAACCGCGCCGCGAACCGATCTTGTCCGACGCCCACGACGCCGCAAGCATCGCGATGGTGGCAGCAAGATACGGCAACGCCGACAGCCAGCCCGTCTCGACCATGCCGAGCGACGAGCCATTCTTAACGATGGACGGCAGCCACAGCACGAAGCCATAGACGCCGATGCTCCAGCAGAAGTACTGCGCGCACAGCTTGATGACGACCGGCGAGCGGAAGGCCTCGCCATAGTTGCGCATCGGCTTGATGGCCGCCTGCTCCGCCGCCAATGCCTGTTCCAGGTCGCGCTTTTCCTGTGTGCTCAGCCACGATGCCTGCGCCGGCTTGTCCTGCACCAGGCACCACCAGCACACGGCCCAGATGATGGCGGGCACGCCCTCGGCGATAAACATATGGCGCCAGCCGAACTCGCGCACGAGGTAGCCCGACACCACCGACATCCAAAGCACCGTCACGGGATTACCGAGAATCAGAAACGTATTCGCGCGCGAACGCTCGTGCTTGGTAAACCAGTTGCTGATGTAGATGAGCATCGCAGGCATGACGGCCGCCTCGACCACACCCAGCACAAACCGGATCGCCAGCAGCGAGGGAATGTCACTCACGACGCCCGTCAGCGCCGCGCACAAGCCCCACAACACCAGGCTGATGAACACGAGCTTCTTCACGCTGCGGCGTTCTGCGTAAATTGCGCCCGGAATCTGGAAGAAGAAATAGCCGAGAAAGAACAGCGCGCCGATCAACGATGACAGCCCCTGGCTGATCCCCAGATCGTGGTTGATGCCGGCCGCTGCCGCGAAGCCGTAGTTCGCGCGATCGAGGTAGGCCAGGCTGTACGTGATAAAGACGATCGGCATGATCATCCACCAGCGCCGCGCCGCGAGTTGCGTTGCCATGTTCGTGTCTCCTTTGATGGTTTGCGTTGCCCGCGAAGGGCGGCAGTCGAAGCGCTGCGTTACACGCTGGGAATGGGTTCCGGCTCGCACACAATGCGGGCCGCTTGCTCAAGCACATCAAGCTCAGCGCGAGTCGGCAGGCCTTCGGAATCCCCGATCACCTGGATCGCCAGCGCGCCGATACGGTTGCCGCGCGCAACGGCCAACTCGGGTGACTGCCCTTCGAGCAGAGCGCTGACAACGCCCACGGCAAAGCCGTCACCCGCGCCCACCGTGTCGACAACGCGCTCCACACGCACACCCTCGGCGATGCCTTCTGCTCCGTCGGCGGTCCGGTAGTACGCGCCGGCAGCGCCCAGCTTGATGGCGACACCACGCGCACCTCGATCGAGGTAGAAGCGCGCGATATCGGCCGGGGTGTCATAGCCCGTCAGTTGCTGTCCCTCGGTCAAGCCGGGCAGCACCCAATCGGAAAGCGACGCCAGCGCGTTCAGCGTGCTCACCATCTCCGCAGCGGAAGGCCATAGCGTTGGGCGCAGATTCGGATCGAACGAGATTGATCTACCGGCCGCGCGCATCTCTTGTGCAAGGTGGAACGCAAGTTCGCACGACGATGCGGAAATCGCGGGGGCCACACCCGTGAGATGCAGATGGCGAGCACCGAGCACATAGTCGGCCACATAGTCGGCGCAGGAGAGGCGGCTGGCGGCCGATCCCTTGCGGAAGTACTCCACACGCGGGTCGCTGCCATCGTCGGTGCGCGACTTCAGCTGGAAGCCGGTCGGATATTGCGGGTCCACCACCACGCACGAGGCATCGATCCGTTCGCGTGCCAGCGTTTCCAGCACGTATTCACCAAACGAATCCTGCCCAACTCGGCTCACATAGCCGACGCGAAAACCGAGGCGGCTCAAGCCGATGGCCACGTTCAGATCGGCACCCGCGATGCGTTTGGTGAATTGCGTGGCCTGGGCCAGCGGCCCGGGCGCAGTCGCTACGAACATCGCCATGGCTTCGCCGTAGGTGATGACATCCAACATCTGTGACATGCGTAAGCTCCTTTGATGTCGAGTCACAGTCAGGCGGCCTTGAGCCACGTGACATGCTGATGGGCATCGGCGGCGAGATCGACCGCGTCGAACGGAAATTCGATGCCGCGCGGAACATCGCCCGGCAATGCTGCCAACACAGCGGCGAACCCCGCATCGCTGCCCGCTGGCGCCACCGCAAAGCGGCGTGCCCCCTCGCCCGCGACGCTCTTGCAATGGATGTATTCCACATAGGGGGCCAGGGCTCGCGCACACGCCAGCGGCGCTTCACCCGACCACTCCCAGTTGCCAACATCGAATGTCATGCCCAGCATGTCGGCCACACCCGCGCTTTCCAATGCGTCGAACAACCCTCGGAACTGCGCGAGGGAGCCGCCCACCGTCTGCTGACCGTTCTCAACCAGCACCCGGGGGCGCCAGCCTTGCAGCAGCTGGGCGAGCACTTCTGCCGACGCATCGCCGGCAAACCCGCCAAGCTGGAACTTCACGATGCGCGCGCCCAAGGTTTGCGCTTCCGCCAGCGCGCCGCGAATAGCGGCAGCATCCAGAGCGCCGTCGTCCGTGTACAGCGTGGCCGGCGTCGAATAGACCGCCCAGAGGCCATGCGCGGCAATCAGCCGGCCCAAGGCAGCGAGGAGCTGCGCCGAAACCGTGCCATCGAGCCCAGCGGGCAAGAGTTCGCGCCGCACCTCGAAGCCGGCCGCGCCGACCGATGCGGCCACGGGAACATAGGCGTGATGCCCCTGCTCGAGCACGTGGGCGGCGCCAAACGCGCTCGCCACGATCACGATATCTGCCATTTGTGCGCTTTTCTCCGTATGGAACCGGTTCCAATGGAAGATATGGTGGTTGCTGCAGGTGATGAGCGCTATAGAGGAAATCCCTAGCGGCGCGGGCGGAAAGCGACGCGGCGGTCAGGTGATGACGCTATCGGGAAGGCACACCGTGCTATCGATGTGGATGCTCGACCACGCAGAGAGCGCCCGAGGAGACGAAGTTGGGCGGAAGGACAGCCAAACAAAAAGGGCCGACAGTCGCCTGTCAGCCCTTCGAATTTTTGGTGGGTCCTGCGGGATTCGAACCCGCGACCAATAGATTAAAAGTCTACTGCTCTACCGACTGAGCTAAAGACCCCAAAGACCGCGATTATAGGAAGATATCCGCGCCTCTGTCAACGCCCCTCCGGTCAGACAAGCCGCTCCATCCGCCACATCTGGTAGCGGAACGCCAGCACCGCACCGATCACGATACCGGCCAGCGCGATGAACGAGCCGATCGCCAACGTCGACACGCCCGACAGGCCCTGCCCGATCGTGCATCCCAGCGCCGTGACGCCCCCAATGCCCATCAGGATGCCGCCAATGATGTGATTGCCCGTGTCCTCGGCATTGGCAAAGCCTTCCCAGCGGAACGTGCGCGTGGCCAGTGCCACCACCGCCGAGCCAGCAATCACCCCCAGCACGCTCACGATGCCGACCGTCAGCACCTTCGACGTATCGCTGAAGAACATCAGCCACTCCAGCGTGTACGACACCGGCGCAACGAAGCTGAGCGCTTCCATGCGGCCGCTGTTGGTCGCTACAAAGGCTTCCTGCAGCGTGTTCGGATCTTCCTGCACGTAGCCGAGATGCCCCGACACATACCACATGCCGACGATGATGAGCCCGACGCCGATGCCGCCGAGCAGGTTGTCACGCGTGCGGAAATCACGCGCGAGCAGCGCCCACAGCGACAGCGCCCCGCCCATCACCAGCGCCAGCACCAGGCGCAGCATGCGCACATCGGCGGAGAACGCGTGGCTCAGCACGCTGGGCAGATCCTGCGACGTCGGCAGCGCAATGGCAACGCTATCCACCGTGGCCACACGCACTACGCCAAATACGCCCTTGAGCGTCATGTATGCCGCCAGCCCCAGGAACACGAACACCACGACCGACTTGAGATTGCCGCCGCCGATGCGCACCAGCGTCTTGCTGCCGCAGCCCGAGCCCAGCACCATGCCGAAGCCGAACAGCAGCCCGCCCACGAGCGAAGACAGCCACAGCAGCTTGCTTGCCGTGTAGATCGTCTTGCTTGTATCGATCAGGCCAAGCCAGCTCAGGCACCCCGTGCCGATCATGGCCACGCCGATGGCCAGCGCCCACATGCGCAACCGGTTCCAGTCGCCGATGTTGACGACGTCGGACACCGCACCCATCGTGCAGAAGTGTGTGCGCTGCAGGATCGCGCCAAACACGAACGTAAGCGCGAACGTGGCCCACAGCACCGTGTGGGACAACGCGTTGAGGTCGATATCGGGCATGGTGCGTTAGACGTAGCGGGTGGGGTCGGGCACGCCGGCGGCTTCAAACCCGGCCTTGCGGATGCGGCACGAATCGCACACGCCGCACGCGCGGCCTTCGTCGTCGGCCTTGTAGCACGACACGGTCAGGCCGTAGTCCACGCCCAGCCGCACGCCGGCCTGGATGATTTCCGCCTTGGTCATGTTGATGATGGGTGCGTTCACGCGGATGCGCTCGCCTTCCACGCCAGCCTTCGTCGCGAGGTTGGCGAGCGTTTCGTAAGCGGCAACGTATTCGGGGCGGCAATCCGGATAGCCGGAGTAGTCCACGGCATTCGCGCCAAAGAAGAGGTCACGCGCGCCAACCGCCTCGGCCCAGCCAAGCGCCAGCGACAGCATGATCGTGTTGCGCGCCGGCACATACGTGATCGGGATGCCCGACTGCGCACCGTCGGTCGGCACATCGAGCGCATCGTCCGTCAACGCGGAGCCCCCGAACTTGCGCAGGTCCAGATCGACGATTTCATGGCGCACTGCGCCCAGCGTCGCCGCCACTTTCTTGGCCGCTTCCAACTCGGAGGAGTGGCGTTGGCCATAGCGCATCGACAGCGCGTAAGTCTCAAAGCCATCGGCATTGGCCATGGCGAGCACGGTGGCAGAGTCCAGCCCGCCGGAGAGCAGGACGATGGCGCGTTTTTTCATGGGCGAAGCCTTGCGAAGCAAATCGGGAAGGTCCGCATTTTAGCGTGCCGCCGCCCTGCCCGCGCCGGATGCGGCATATGCCCGCCATTCGGCGCCCCATGAAAAACGCCCGCCGGTGCAGCCACGGGCGGGCGTTTGTTCATATGCCGTGCAGCTTGCCGTTCAGCGCATCGTCTTCAGGCGGCTTTGCGCGGTCTTGGCCTGCTCGGTACCGGGATACTGCGAGACCACCGATTCCAGCGTCTTGCGTGCGGCCGCCTTCTGGCCCGACTCACCCTGGTTGGTCGCCACCTGCAGCAACGCATCGGGCGCCTTCGGATGCTGCGGGTTGCTGCGTGCCATGTTCTCCAGCACGTAGCTCGAGCCCTTGTAGTCGCGCTGCGCATAGAGCGCATTGCCCAGCCAGAACTGCGCCAGCGGCAGATACGGGCTTTGCGGATACTTCTTCACGAACGCCGAGAACTGGTTGCCCGCGCCTTTGAAGTCGCCACTCTGGAACGCCTTGAGCGCGGCGTCGTATTCCGGCTTCTCGTTCGGCTGGACCATGCCTTCGCGGCCGTCCACCGTCGCTTGCTGCGGCTCAAATTTCTTCAGGCGCGCATCCAGGTCGGCGTAGTAATCCTTCTGCTGCTTGGTCAGCGTATCGACGCTGTTCTGCAGGACTTCGTTCTGCCCGCGCAGGCGCGCCACTTCGGATTTGAGCGTTTCGATCTGGTTTTGCGCATCGATCAGGTTCTTACTGTTCTGATCGATGCGCTGGGCCGCCGTCGACTGGAAGTTGTTGAACTTGTCGCGCATGTCGATGATGGCGCGGCGCGCCTCATCGTCGTCAAACACCCCCGCTGCCGCCGGGCCGGCCATGGTGAGGGCGCCACCCGCGACGAGCGTCGCCATCAGGATGGCCCGACGCGTGGCCCCATAAGCGCGCTGTTTCATCATCGTATTCATGTGATTGCCAACGTAAGAACGCCGGCCGCAACCTCGCAGCCGGCGCGTTCCACTTCAAACCGTACCGATCAATAGACGATGTCGGCGCGGCGGTTCTGTGCCCACGAGTCTTCGTCGTGGCCGGTCGCTTGCGGCTTTTCCTTACCCAGGCTCACGGCTTCCATCTGGCTGTCAGGCACCCCCATCGACGACAGGGCGCGACGCACGGCCTCTGCACGCTTCTGGCCCAGTGCGAGGTTGTATTCGCTCGTGCCGCGCTCGTCGGTGTTGCCCTGGATCAGGATCTTGCGCTGGTTATGCGATTGCAGGTAACGCGAGTGCTGACCCAGCAGGCCCTGGTACTCCGGCTTGACCGAGTAGCTGTCGAAATCGAAGTAGATGCTGCGCTTGGCCAGCGGGCTGTTCGGGTCGGTCAGCTCGTCACGGCCCACGTCCACCGGGGTCACCGTGCGGGCATCAGCGCCCGTGCCGGCGGCACCGCCCGTACCGTTCTTGGCGGTGTCATCGAGCTTCACGCCCGAGCTGCAAGCGCCCAGGGCCAGCAGCGCGGCAATGGCTGCGAGTTTGATCATGGTTTGGGACTTCGACATGTCCGATTTCTCCTAGTGGAACAGCTTCGTTATTGCATGAAAGGACCCCACGCCGGCTCACGAACTTCGCCGGCCTGGAGGGAAAGAACCTGACGCGTACGGCCATCGGTCGACACGGCGGCCAACACCGATTTGCCGCCAACGCGCGTGGAATACAGGATGAACTTGCCGTTGGCAGCGAAGCTCGGCGATTCATCGTGCGATGTATCCGTCAGCGCATTCACATCGCCGTTGGACAAGTCCTGCGTGTACAGGCGGAACGCGCCGCCCACACGCGAGATGTACGCCAGCAGCTTGCCGTCAGGCGACACACGCGGGCTCGTGTTGTAGTTGCCCTTGAACGTCACGCGCTGCGCACCGCCCGCCTCTTCGCCGTCAACCGACATGCGATAGATCTGCGGGGCGCCGCCACGATCGCTCGTGAAGTAGATGTAACGGCCATCCGGCGAGAACGACGGCTCCGTATCGATGGCGCTGCTGCGGCTCAGGCGGCGCAGGCCCGAGCCATCGGCGTTGACCAGATAGACCTGCGTGTTGCCATCGCGCGAGAGCGACACCGCCACGTGGCGGCCGTCCGGCGACCAGGCCGGCGCCGAGTTGTTGCCCTTCTGGTTCGAGATGACCGTGCGGCGGCCCGCCACCAGATCATGCACGTACACCACCGGCTTTTTGCTCTCGAACGAGACATACGCGACCTTGGTGCCGTCCGGCGACCACGACGGCGAGATGATCGGCTCATTGCTCGTCAATGCGATCTGCGGATTGGCGCCGTCCGAGTCGGAAATCTGCAGCTGGAAGCGGCGGCCGACCTTGGACACGTACGACAGCCGCGTCGCAAAAATACCGCGCTCGCCAATCAGCTTCTGATAGATGTAATCGGCAATTTCGTGCGCGGCTAAGCGCAGTTGGCCAGGGCCGCGCGTCAGCGACAGACCGCCCAGGCTTTCGCCCTTGGCCGTGTCGTACAGGCGGAAGCGGATTTCGTAGCGATCGCCGTTGCGGGTCACGGTGCCGCCCACGAAGGCTGCGGCGCCCTTGGCTTTCCATGCACCCAGGTCAGGTGCCGGGCTTTCCGGCACCACGGCGCCGGCCACATCGACGTTTGAGAAGCGGCCGCTGCGCACCAGGTCTGCCCGGACAATCGCCGAAAGGTTTTGCGGAGCCTGTGCCTCACCCTGGAAGTTGGCGATCGCGATCGGGTACTGGCTGGCGCCGACGCCCGAGATCTCCACGTTGAGCTGGGCATGGGCCACGCCGGCGCTTGCCGCAGTCAGCAGCAGTGCCTGCGCTGCGCGTCGGAACATCGGGATCCACATCGTTCGCATCATGTTCATCTTCCCTACTATCAAATCCGGAATCTGAGTACCGTTGGCCGACGCCGCGTAGGCGAGCACCGACCCGTTATTCCTTCGGCCGGAACGTCAGGATGACGCTCGACGGCGCTTTGCCATTGGTGTCGCGAGGCAACGGATCAGAGCGCTCGACCGCGCGCATGACAGCCTCGTCATAGGCGCCGTTGCCGCTCGATTTCGTCAGCCGCTTGGACAGGATCGAACCGTCCGGCGCCATCTGCACCGACACGACCGCCGATGGGTTGCCATTGACGGCCGAAGGATCGAACAGGATGTTCGGCTTGACCTTGGCTCGCACACGCTCGGCATACCCTGCCGATGCTGTACCACCCGTGCCCTGAGCATTGCCGACACCACCGCCAGAGCCCGCCACCGTGCCAGTCGCACCCGCACCCGCCATTGCGCGCAGCCGATCCAGCTGTGCCTGACGCTGTGCATTGGCGCGCGATTCATTCGCCTTGCGCTCGGCATCGGCCTTGGCCTTGGCTTCTGCAGCGGCCTTCGCTTTCAACTCCTTCTGCTTCGCTTCGGCTTCCGCCTTGGCTTTGGCTTCGGCCTGGGCTTGCAGTTGCGCATTCTTGCGAGCCTGCGCCGCGTCCGCCGCGGCCTTTTCAGCTGCCTTTTCCTTGGCCTGCTGTTCGGCCAGGGCCTTACGTTGGAGTTCCGCCTGGCGGGCCTGTTGCTCTTCCTTCAGACGGGCCTGACGCTGTGCTTCGGCGCGGTCTTCCGCGGCTCGGCGGGCAAGCTCGGCCTCACGGGCGGCAGCAGCCTCCTGCTCACGCTTGCGCTTCTGCTGCTCCAGCGCGATATCGGCTTCCTCTTCCACCTTGGCCGGCGGCGCCTTGATCACCGGTTCCGGCTTGACCTCAGGCACCGGCGCGGCCTGCTGCACGGCCTGCTGAACCGCAGCCTCGTCCCACAGCTCGGCCTCTTCGCCGCGCGGGGTGCTGCTCTGCCACTGCACGCCAAAGTACAGAAAGATGATCAGCAGAACGTGTGTCAGGACCGCCAGCCCGAACGCGCGCAGCGTGCCACGCTCGCGCACAGGCTCATAACGATGCAACGACGTCGTAGTCATGACGTTCAGGTTGCCCCGCCTTGGTTCGTCAACGCTCGGTTCATCAACGTGCTCATGACGATTTCACCATCAGGCCGACGCGCTTGACGCCATCGCCCTTGAGCACGCTCATTACGGTCAGCACGCGGTCGTATTGGACCGACTTGTCGGCGGCAATCACGACGGGCTGATCGGGGTTTTCGTCAGTGCGCTGCTTCACAAATGCGCGCAGCTCGTTGTTGTTGGCGAGCTTCTGCTCGATTGCTCCCGAACCTGTTTTGACGCGAGCAAGGATCGTGCCGTCACCCTTGATGGTCACGACGATCGGCGGCTGGGTCTGTTGCGGCGTGGCATTGGCCACCGAGGGCAGATTGACCACCCCCGGGTTCACCACGGGCGCCGCCACCATGAAGATGACCAGCAGCACCAGCATCACGTCGATGTACGGAACGACATTAATGTCGGCCTTGGCCCGTCGGGCGCGGCGCGTTCGCTGGATGGTAGCCATGAGCGCGGCTCCTTAGCGCGTCTGGCGCTGGAGGATGTTCGAGAACTCTTCCATGAAGCTCTCGAAGCGGTTGGCCAGGCGGTCCATCTCGGTGGCGTAGCGGTTGTAGGCAATCACCGCCGGAATGGCCGCAAACAGGCCGATGGCCGTAGCGACCAGCGCTTCGGCAATACCGGGCGCCACGGCCGACAACGTCGCCTGCTGCACGTTGGACAGGCCGCGGAAGGCGTTCATGATCCCCCACACGGTCCCGAACAGGCCGATGTACGGGCTAACCGAGCCGACGGACGCCAGGAACGGCAGATGCGATTCCAGTGAATCCATCTCGCGCTGGTAGGCCGCACGCATGGCACGGCGGGAAGCATCCAGAATGGCACTCGGATCCCCGCCACCGCGCTGCAGCTCGCGCGCCTTGAGGTATTCGCGCATGCCGGCTTCAAAGATGCGCTCGAGCGCCCCCGTCGTGTGGCGGTTGTTGGCAGCGCTCTGATACAGCGCCTGCAGGTCGCCGCCGGCCCAGAAATCGCGCTCGAACGATTCTGTCTGGCTGCGCGCGGCGCGCAGCGCAAACGCTTTGCGGAAGATGTACGTCCAGGAGAACAGCGACATCACCAGCAGCAGGCCCATGACGAATTGGACCAGGAGGCTGGCGTGCAGCACCAGCGAGACGATCGACAGATCTTGTGTGACCTCGACGGGATTCATGCGGCGGCTTTGATGGTTGCGAGTACGGGAGCGGGAATCGGGGTCGGCCGGAAAGTGAGCCGGTCGACACATCCAACACGAATCGTGCCTGATGCGAGCAAAATGTCGCCGCGCCAGCCTTCCTGGGCGAATTGGACCGACGCGGGGCCGACCCGTTCCATACGCGAACGGATCTGCAGCAGGTCGTCCAGGCGCGCCGGCGCGCGGTAATCCACAGCGGTGCTGCGCACCACAAAAATGGCCCCGGTCGTATCGGCCAGCGCCTGCTGGTCGACCCCAAGCGCGCGCAGCCATTCAGTGCGGGCGCGCTCAAAAAATTTCAAATAGTTGGCGTAAAACACCACGCCACCCGCGTCGGTATCTTCCCAATACACGCGGAGGTTCCAGTCAAAAGAAGCCATCGGGTAATTTTACCAAGACGCAAGTGACGGCCAGCCATCCACCGACCGGCCGAGGGCTTGCGCTGGGATTCAGGCCATGCCTCGCGTCACGCTGGTGGCCGAGAATGACTGGCAAACGGGCATCAGCTCCATCGCGTTGACATTGAAGTGCGCGGGAAGCGCCGCCATCCAGTAGACGGCCTCGGCGATGTCGTCGGCGGTCAGGGCTTCCGTGCCTTCGTAGACCTTCTCCACGCGGGCATCGTCGCCCTTGAAACGCACGTTGGAAAACTCTGTGCCGGAGCAAAGACCTGGCTCGACGTTCGAGACGCGCACGCGCGTGCCGGTCAGGTCTGCGCGCAAGTTCAACGAGAACTGGCGCACGAACGCCTTGGTCGCGCCATACACGTTGCCGCCCGGATACGGGTACGTCCCGGCAATGGAGCCGATATTGATAATGTGACCGCGGTTGCGCTCGACCATGGCGGGAAGCAACGCACGCGTCATATGGACCAGTCCGGAGCAGTTGGTACCGATCATGCGGTCCCAGTCGGACAGATCAGCGCGCTGGGCGGGTTCGAGGCCCAAGGCCAGACCGGCGTTGTTGACCAGCACGTCGACTTCGCGCCAGCCCTCAGGCAGCGTGCCCGGCAACGCGGCAACGGCATCGGCATCCAGCACGTCCAGCACCAACGGCAGCACGGCGTCGCCCAATTCAGCCTTGAGCGCGTCGAGACGGTCCTGGCGGCGGCCTGCCGCGATCACACGATGGCCTTCTCGCACGAAACGCCGCGCGATGGCCGCGCCGAACCCGGCGGTTGCGCCGGTCACGAATACGATCATGGAAGTGTCTCCGGACCTTAAGAAAGCGAAAGATCAGAGTTTACCTGAAGCCTTGAACCGCATTGCACCGCAATGTGCGTGTCTGCACGCTCGCTTCTTGCGGCGACCATGGGGCTGTCGTACACTCGCGGGCAACCATTCCACCTTGCGCGACTGGCGAATCCTGAAGCTGCTTTGCGCAGCTTCGACATGTGGGCAGCGACCACGAGGAAGCGCAAGGTTTCTGGCGTCATGCACAACGGCGCCTGCCGCTCGCCTGGGCAGCGAATGGGAAGCACAGGGTGACTTGGACACCCGCTGCAGTCGGCCAACACCGAGCGCAGTCGTTCAAGCCGCGCGCATGTTTCCCCACGCCTCGCCCGATCTCCGCCTTTTCCGTTTCGTTTCAGACCAGACACTCGCCATGTTCGAACGCAGCCGCTATACGATCGACCAGATCGATCCCGAAATCTTTGCCGCCATCCAGCAGGAAAATCAGCGTCAGGAAGACCACATCGAGCTGATTGCCTCCGAGAACTACACTTCGCCGGCCGTGATGGCCGCGCAGGGCTCGCAACTGACCAACAAGTACGCCGAGGGCTACC
The DNA here is from genome assembly GCF_052950655.1 of Ralstonia sp. VS2407. Taxonomy (NCBI): domain Bacteria; kingdom Pseudomonadati; phylum Pseudomonadota; class Betaproteobacteria; order Burkholderiales; family Burkholderiaceae; genus Ralstonia; species Ralstonia sp. VS2407. The sequence continues at coordinate 164,045 of NZ_JBRFVG010000001.1, read as the reverse complement.
CCGGCAAGCGTTACTACGGCGGTTGCGAATATGTGGACGTGGTGGAACAGCTCGCCATCGACCGCGTGAAGCAGCTCTTTGGCGCGGAAGCCGCCAACGTGCAGCCGAACTCGGGCTCGCAGGCCAACCAGGGCGTGTTCTTCGCCGTGCTCAAGCCGGGCGACACGATCATGGGTATGAGCCTGGCCGAAGGCGGCCACCTGACGCACGGCATGGCGCTCAACATGAGCGGCAAGTGGTTCAACGTTGTGAGCTACGGCCTGAACGCGCAGGAAGACATCGATTACGACGCGCTCGAAGCCCTGGCGCAAGAGAAGAAGCCGAAGCTGATCATTGCCGGCGCATCGGCATTTGCGCTGCGCATCGATTTCGAGCGCATCGGCAAAATCGCCAAGTCGATCGGCGCGTACTTCATGGTCGACATGGCGCACTACGCTGGCTTGATCGCCGCAGGTGTGTACCCGAACCCGGTGCCGCACGCTGACTTTGTGACGACAACTACGCACAAGAGCCTGCGCGGCCCGCGCGGCGGCGTGATCCTGATGAAGGCTGAGCACGAGAAGGTCATCAACTCGGCGATCTTCCCGGGTATCCAGGGCGGCCCGCTGATGCACGTGATCGCCGGCAAGGCAGTGGCCTTCAAGGAAGCGCTGTCGCCGGAGTTCAAGGCTTACCAGCAACAAGTCGTGAAGAACGCGGCAGCCATGGCAGAAACGCTGATGGCCCGTGGCCTGCGCATCGTGTCGGGCCGCACAGAAAGCCACGTGATGCTGGTCGACCTGCGCGCCAAGAAGATCACCGGCAAGGAAGCCGAGAAAGTGCTTGGGGACGCACACATCACCGTCAACAAGAATGCGATTCCGAATGACCCGGAAAAGCCGTTCGTGACCTCGGGTGTGCGCCTGGGTTCACCGGCCATGACAACGCGCGGCTTCAAGGAAGCCGAGGCCGTGACGGTCGCCCACCTGATTGCCGATGTGCTGGACAACCCGCACGACGAAGCGAACATCGCCGCCGTGCGCGCCAAGGTGGCCGAGCTGACCAAGCGGTTCCCGGTCTACGCCTAAGGCATCCGCTGATGGCCGGATCTCCCGGCCACGTAGTACCCTGCCGCGATGTGCCTGCCCAGGCCATCGCGGCGTTGTTCTTTTAGCGCAGTGCGTTCTTTGAGGTTGCCGAGGAGACCACCGGCATGAAATGCCCCTTTTGCGGCCACGCGGCCACCCAGGTGATTGATACCCGCATGTCGGAAGAAGGCGACACCGTGCGCCGCCGCCGCCGCTGCGAATCCTGCGACCGCCGCTTCACCACCTACGAACGCATCGAGCTGTTCTTTCCCGCCGTCGTCAAAAAGAACGGCAGCCGCGTTGATTACGACCGCAACAAGGTCAAGGACTCCATGCGCCTTGCGCTGCGCAAGCGCCCCGTTTCCGCCGAGGCCATCGACGAGGCCATCGCCCGCATCGAAGAAAAGCTCCTCAGCCACGGCGAGAAGGAAATCGGCAGCGACCGCGTCGGCGAGCTTGTGATGCGCGAACTCAAGCGGCTGGACAAGATCGGGTACATCCGGTTTGCATCGGTGTACCGGAGTTTTGAGGATGTGTCGGAATTTCGCGACATGCTCGACGAATTCCGCCAATAAGCCCTGTTTTCCACCGCTGTCCGAACTAGCGCTCCGACCAAAATTTCGGTTTAATCCGCTGTCAAAGCAAAGAAGTAGCACTTTGTCACAATCTTGGCGTAGCATGCCCGGATAAGTGACGAAAGAAGCATTAAAAAAATAGTTGGTCGGAACAATTCGCGGGAGTCACCATGCGCCACGCTTTGCCGGGGAAAGCGCTTGGCTTCACTATGCTCGAAGCATTGATCGCCGTGCTGATTTTGGCCGTCGGCGTGCTCAGTGTCGCCAATCTTTTAATCAAGTCGTATCGGTTTACGCAGCAGGGAGCGTATGACACGCTGGCCCTGCAATTGGCGTCGAATATGGCGGATCGGATGCGGGCCAACTCCAGCACCCTGGGCACCGCCAGCTCGCCGTACTTCATCGATACTCAAAGCGCCAGCGGAACGTCCGCCATCAATTTTTATGCACAGAGTTGCGCCACCGGCGCGACCAACTGTGGATGCACGTCGGGTAGCGCCGTATGCGCCGCCGCCGCCGCACAATTCGATGTCATCGAGTGGGCAAGCGCCGTTCAGGGCGCTCTACCGGGCGGCCGCGCAGTCGTTTGCCGTGACACCGTGACCTACTCCACTACCGGCGGTTTCAGCGGATGGAACTGCGATAAGGCGGCCACGTCGCCGGTAGTGATCAAGATGGGTTGGGTTTCGCGCTTCACCAACAAGGACTTGTCAGCAAGTGCGGCGGCGGCCAACGCCGCAGATGCGGCCAGCTCGGTGGCGCCAAATCCGCAGATGGTTGTTGTTGTAGATACGGGAGGCCAGTGATGCGTCGCCCTCCCTTTCGCTCGGCGGCTCGTGCACGCGGTTTCTCGCTGATCGAGTTGATGGTCGCCTTGGTGATCTCGTTGCTGGTGCTAGTTGCGACCGTGTCGTTCTATCTGATGACGCGCTCGACCTACACGACCATCGACGACAGCTCGAACCTAGAAGAGCGCGGACAGTTTGCCCTCGGCGTCATCACGCGGGCCCTTCGGCAAACGGCGTTTTCGCCGCCGAATACGTCGGGCGGTGGAATGATCCAGCTTGCTCAAAGCGACCCGCCCATGATCAGCGGGGTGGACGGTTGCGATAACCCAGCCGATGTGGAATCGCTTTCGCAAACGGTGCCGGCATCGTGCAAGAACACCATGGTGGACAAGAACAACGATGCTCTGGAGATCCGCTTTTTTGGCTCCGGCACCGCTGCGAATCCGACCGTGCCGGATAACTCGATGGTCGACTGCTCCGGCCAAGGCGTCGCCTCGCCCACCAGCATCGACCTTGCAGCGAGCCAACGTGGCCTGTCGATATTCTTCGTTCAGACGGACAGCACCGGTTCGTACCTCGCCTGCAAGTTCCGACAGCGCGACAGCACAGGCGCCGCTACGACCACGTTCGCCACCCAGCAGCTGGTGCCGGGCGTGGAGTCGCTGCAGTTCTTGTATGGCGTATCGGTAGACGGCGACGCGGTGCCGGACGTGTTCAAACGCGCCACCGACATGTCGACGACCGACTGGCAGAACGTCTACGCAGTCAAAGTGGCACTGGTAGTACGTGCCGACAACGCCAGTGCAGACGTTGGCAGCGGCGCACAGAAGTTCACCTTGTTCGGCAAGCAATACACCTATGTCGACGGTACCTACCAAGCCACGGCAAACACGCAGATGGCGCGCCGACTCTTTACCGCCACGGTGCAAACGCGCAACTACATGACCTGCTTCTCGGGAGATCCGTCATGCTGATGATCTCCACTCGCGCTCCAGGGCGTACGATGGGCTTCGCGTTGATCACTGCACTGGTGATGTTGCTCGTCATCACCCTCTTGGCAATCGGCGGCGCGCGGCTGGCGATCGACTCCAAGCGGATGAGCCGAAACCAGCGCGACACCGACATCGCTTTCCAGGCGGCCGAGGCGGCCTTGCGCGACGCTGAATACGATATCCAAAACGCATCGGCCGGCAACGGTACTGCCACCAACACGCGGTCGGCAATCTTCGATCCAACCAAAACCACTGGCTTTCCTGGCAGCGGTTGCAACACCGGCGGCCCTGGCACAACGACGCCCTATCAGGGGCTGTGCCAACCTGCTCCGGATGGCGCCACCGCAGTCTGGAACACGGTGAGTTGGAGCACATCCGGCACGCCACAGACGGTGGGTTTCGGCGACTTCACTGGCCGGACCTTTCCCACGGGGACGGGCCTGCTGCCCGCACAAAAGCCGCGCTACATCATCGAGATCCTGCCAGACAGAACGATCGGCGGGAATGTGCAGGGACCGGCCACTTTCCTCTACCGCATCACGGCAGTCGGTTGGGGGCCCAATCTCGGGGCACAGGTCATGCTGCAGTCGGTCTATCGCAAGACGGATACACCGGGCTGACCAGCACTGGGCGACACGACAAACATGGCAAAAAAACAAAGCCTTTTCGGGGGGCTGAACACCATGAAAATCATCCGCGGCTTGCTGGCCGTCTTTGCAATGGGCTGGGTTTCGGTCATGGGCGCGGCCAACAGCGTGCCAACCGTGGCGATCTCCACTGTCCCGCTATATGGGCGCAGCCAGAACGTGCACCCCAACCTGATGCTCTCACTGTCGGTGGAATTTCCGACGACGGGCGCAGCGTATCGTGGCGCCTACGATAAGACCCAGACGTTCCTTGGTTACTTCAATCCGACCAAGTGCTACACCTACGACTCTACCAACGGTTACTTCACGATTTCGGGTGCGACGAACTCATCCTTCGAATGCTCGGGCACCTTCTCAGGCAATTTCATGAATTGGGCGGCTTCATCCGCTATCGATGAATTCCGCATGGCGATGACCGGCGGCGACCGTGTCATCGATACAAAAACCCAGACCGTGCTACAGCGTGCGGTACTGCGCGATGATTTCTTCAAGAGCAATTCATATTTCCCACTCAAGAGCATCGATGGCTCTGGCAATGCAAGTGCGCCCAGCAAGGTCACGCCGTTCACCTCTTCGAAGCTTTACATCGCGTCGTGCGGTAACCATATCTTCTTCTCCAGTCAAGACGACTCTAAAGCCTCATGCGGCAACCCCGGCAAATACGCTAGCCAGTCGTACCGGGTACAGGTACAGGTGTGCGACACAAATGAAGGCTCGACTCGCACCGATCTCTGCCTGAACTACAACGGCAACTACAAGCCGGTCGGTCAGATGCAGCTCAACGCCGACCGCATGCGCTTTGCGGCATTCGGTTATCTGAACGACAGCACAAATGACACAAAGCTAACGCAAAACGAGCGATACGGTGGCGTCCTACGGGCTCCCATGAAGTACGTGGGCTCAACGGCCGTCGACACTAACCTGAATGCGATCACCAACTCTGCACCGGAATTCGATGCCTCAACCGGGGTATTCGCTACAAACCCCCTGAAGGCAGCCGAAGGCACGAGCGGCGTTATCAACTACCTGAATAAATTTGGCCGCACCAGCGTGAAGTTGTCAGGCCGAAACATGGGCGATCTCGGAGGCCCGACCGACAACCCTACTGGCAACTACAAGACCTACGACCCCGTGAGCGAAATGTTTTACGAGAGCATTCGCTATCTGCAATTCAAGCAAAAACCGACGCCAGAAGCGATCGCTGGCCTGCCAGACTCCACGTATTCGGACAATTTCCCGGTGTACACCACCTGGGATACCGACCCGATGCTGAGCGGCTGCCAGCGCAACTACGACTTCCTGATCGGCGACATCAATACCCACGAAGATCATTACATCCCTGGCAACCAAGTATCCAACCAAGGGGATCCGACTCGGGCCGTCAGTACCTACGACAACTTCGACGTACGAGACTGGACTAACCGGGTCGGGGCGCTCGAAACAAACACGCCCGCGGCTGGCAACGGCAGACCACTAGACACCTCCTTCACCAACCTGGGCGACATCAACCACGCGACTTCCCACTGGGCCTCGTATTACCTAGCGGGTGTCGCCTACTGGGCGCACACATACGGTTTTCGTCCCGATATGCCGACGGCGCGTGTCACCACGTTCGTCATTGACGTCAACGAAAATGGCAACGGTACCGTCGGCGACACACAGCGCCAGAGCCAATTCTTCTTAGCCGCGAAGTACGGCGGCTTCCAGGATGCCAACAACGACGGCAATCCGTTCAAGACATTTGGCGCGGACGGCATCACAGTCGTCAACAACAACACCGAATGGGAAGCGGCTCCGACTGGCTCGAACATTCCTTACAACTGGTTCCTGGGTGGCCAACCCGCCACGATGATCGCCGCAATCAAGAATATCTTCGCGCAGATTGTCTCGTACGCTGGCACGCTGTCGGGTGTTGCGCTGTCGAGCGCGCGCATCACCGGTGACTCGGGGAACAACACTTACGTATACGCCCCTGGCTTCGACCAGAAGTGGAACGGCCGCCTTGCGGCGTATCAGCTCACGCTGAATGGCTCCAATGTACAAGTCAGTTCGCAGGCGACATGGGAGGCGGGTGCCTTACTCACGACGGCGTACGGCGGCACATCGGGGACCAAATACACCGGCCGCTCCGTGTTCACCACGAACTCGGACACAGGAAAGGGTGTGGCTTTCGCGTGGGCGAATATCTCGCAAAGCCAGCAAGCATTGCTCAATACCAATCCTGACAACGGTGCAGCGGACAGCAGTGGCCAAGATCGCCTGAATTATCTGCGAGGCGATCAGAGTAAGGAAAACACCACGAGCAATTCCAGCGGCATCTTCCGCGCTCGCAATAGCCTGCTCGGCGACATCATCGGCTCCGCGCCAACCTATGTGGGCGACCCTTCGGGCGCTATCACGGACACGGGCTACGCAACCTTCACTGGCACCTACAACGGTCGTACGCCGATGATCTACGTGGGTGCCAACGACGGCATGGTGCATGGCTTCAATGCCAGCACGGGTAGCGAAGTCTTCGCGTATGTACCGAATGCAGACTTCACGAGCCTGAATCAACTGACATTCCCCGGCTACGCACACCGCCTGTTCGTAGATGCCACACCGGTCGCTGCCGAAGCGCAAGTCAACGGGAACTGGCGGACAGTTTTGACTGGCGGCTTCGGTGGCGGAGCTCAAGGCGTATACGCCCTCGACGTGACTGATCCCACTGGGTCCAAAGGTGGCTCGTTTACGAGTTCCAACGTGCTGTGGGAGTTCACCGACAAAGACGACGCCGACATGGGCAACGTGATGGGCACCCCGCTCGTCGTCAAGCTGCAAACTGGCACAGATACGTCGAAGAATCCAAATGTGCCGATCTACAAGTGGTTCGTGATGGTCGGCAACGGCCTGAACTCTAACGCGGTCGATAGCAGCTACAACGCGAACGCGCCGGCGGCACTGTTCCTGCTGTCGTTGGACAAGCCGGCTGGCACTCCCTGGCAGCGCAACACCAACTACTTCAAGATCGTCACCCCGATCCCCGGTGGCACGCCGCCGTACACGACCGCCAATGGGCTGTCGACGCCTGCCATCGTGCCCGCCGTCAATGGCCGCGCCATGGCAGCCTACGCAGGCGACCTGCAAGGCAACCTGTGGAAGTTTGTACTCTCCGGCGACAGCACCACTTGGAATGAGACCTCCACCGCCCTGCCCAACTACGGCGGCGGCACGATCAAGAAGCCGCTGTTTGCTGCAACCGACAACTACAGCACGCCGGGCCGGAAGCAACCGATCACCATGGCACCGCAGATTGTCTATGCGCCAGGCGGCTACATGGTCCTGTTTGGGACGGGCAAGTACTACGAAACGTCCGATACCGGAACGCCGACGCAGTACAACAGCTTCTACGGCATCTACGATGACGGCGGCAGCACCAACTACATCACGGACCGCAGCAAGCTCAACAAATTGACAGCGACGGCATCTTCGGATGGCAAGTCATACACCATTGCGTACGCAACGGGGGCCGCAGGTGTGGGCTACACCAGCCCCCGCAAGCCTGGCTGGGTGCTCGACTTCCCTGACAACACGGAAAAGCAAGTCACAGCGGCCGTGGCTTCCGACGGGGTCGTCTACTTCAACTCGCTCACCGGCGGCGATGCGTGCGGCAACAACGGCAGCAGCCGCAGCTATGCGTTGAATGTGCTGAGCGGTATGCCACTGGGTGGCACGACCACAGGCTATCAGTCGTCTACCGGCCTGCTCGGTGCACCGTCGCTGATCGTCATCTCCATCGCCAATGCTTCGCGCGACTCGGTGGGCGGCACGGTCGAAACCAAGACCAAGATCGTGCTCTCATCGGGTACTCAGGGTCTGACGGTGGGCAATTCAAATGGCTCAGGAGGGTCGGGCGGCTCGGTCACGCAGATTACGCAGCGACGCGGCCGTGCCGGCTGGCGCGAAGTCCGCAACTTCACGCTGAACTGATGGAAGGCGCCAACATGCAACTCCAACGCTCCGTCCTTTCTCGCCAGCGTGGCTTCACGCTGGTCGAACTGATGATCGTGGTCGCGATTGTCGGCATCCTGGCCATCATTGGATACCCTAGCTATAACCAGTTCGTTCAGAAGGGGCGACGAGCCGAGGCGAAGGCGGCGCTCCTGTCCACCATGCAACTGTTCGAGCGCCATTTCGCGCAGGTCAACAGCTATGCACCGGCGCCGGGGAGCACAACAGCATGGACGGGTTTCAATACTTATTCTGGTGACTCGCCGAGCAGCTCAAACTACACGATCGGCGCAGCACTCTGCGCGGGCAGCCCGGTTGGCGCCCAGGCAGACCAGTGTGTCGAGCTAACCGCCACGCCTGTGGCGGGCAAGGCCGACACCACGTGTGGCTCACTGATCTATCGGAGCACTGGCGAGAAGTTGTACCTGCCGCCCGGAGCACCCACAGCCATAAACGCAGGTACTGGCACCTCCAACTGCTGGTGATTGCCATGCGCGCCGCCCCCGTCCCCTCACGCTCCCGGCACACTGGTTTCACGCTGCTGGAACTCATGGCCACCATCACGGTGGCGGCCGTCGTACTCATGCTGGCAGCGCCCAGCCTGAATGACTTCATGCGCAAACAGCGCGTCGTCACTTCTGTCGACTCAATCACTTCGGCAATCGGTCAGGCGCGCTCCATCGCTATCGCCACCAACAGCTACGTCACCATCGCGCCTATTGACCCCACCACCGGGTGGCAGACCGGCGTACGAATCTTTTCTGAAGGCCAGAATCCGAATGGCACTTACGACGCCAACGCCGATAAGCTGCTTGGTCAGTACGACCCAATGCCGACAAACATGAACGTGGCGTTCAAGAGCACCGCGAACATTTCGGGTTCAACCGCCAGCCAGACCTCACTGACATACTCGCCCGTGGGCTACACAGTCACCACACCCACTAAGGTGGCGCAGGTCAACGCATCCTTTGTCGTCTCATTTAGGGATGGCAAACCGCCTTCTCGTGCTGTCATCATCAACGCACTCGGCCGCGCCAGAACCTGTGACCCCGCGGTTGATAGCACCTGCGTGCCCACGGCAACACAGTAGCGGCGATTGCCACCAAACGTAACAGTCAAACCCCCGCATATCTCCTAAGGTAGGTCGGTTCTTGTGGCGCCCCATGCGCCTTTACCGACCATGCCTAAGTACCGCCGTCACATTACCCGCCCTGCTCCGCGCCAACACGGCGCCATCCTGCTCGAATCCCTCGTCGCACTAGCAGTACTGTCCTTGTGTGCAGCGGGCACCCTAACCGCACTTGAGCGGATGGAGACAACCAGCCGAAGCCTGCGTCAGCTATCGGCCGACGTCCGAACGCAAAACACCCGCGTCGAATCCGCGAACGTGCGCTGACATGTGCCGCCTCTCTCATGCTCAGCGGGGCGCGACGTTGGTGGAGCTGCTGATTGGCATGCTGGTCGGGTTGATCGTGCTCGGCATCACGCTGCAAATGACACTCCTTGCACGTGCAAGCTATCAGCGCATTGCGGACGAAGCCCTGATCGAAAGTCGCGGCACGCAAGCGCTGGAATTGCTGACAACGGCACTGCAGCAAGCGGGATGGGTCACCGATACGCCAGCAGCATCGCCAGAACGCCGATGGCCAGACGCGAACGCAACTCCGTCGATTCAAGGTTCGGACAGTTGCACCCCTCGCGAAGCGGAAGCCCTCGACTGCAACAGCGGTGACGTGCACGGGAGCGACGCCGTACTGGTGCGCTTTGCTGGTCGCAGCATGCTGGCCAACCCGCAGCGAGCTGACGACAGCATCATCGATTGCTCCGGCTACGGGGTCGCTGAGCGCGTCCAAAACGGCAGCGACGCGCAGCGTGCGGGATCCATGCTGCTCTACCTCACCCGTGCATCGGATCAAGAACCACAGCTCATGTGCCGCTCGCGAAGGCATCAAGCCGGACAGACAGTGGCGGGCCGCTGGACATCTAATGGCATGGTCCGCGGCGTCGAAACAATGCAGCTTCTGTATGTGGTCCCCACTGCTGGCGGCACCTCGACCACCGCGATGTCTGCGCGCTCGCTGACCACCGATCAATGGCGCCAGGTTCAAGCGGTGCACATCGCGCTGGTCGTCCGCGGCGACTACAACGCGCCCGGGTCAGCCAACCAGACCATGCCCACACTTGCGCTATTTCCCAAGGTCCAGCAAGTCGAAGGCATCAACGCACAGGACCTGCGATTCACGCCCACCCAACCCCAACGCCGCCGTGCGGTCTTCACCGCGACGGTACGCTTACGCAATCCGCTCGCCTGTGACGTGGACGTATGTTGAGCGATAGCGCTAGGGTGCGTGGTTTTTCGATGATCATCGTGATGGCTGCGGCGGCGTTGCTCGGCCTGCTGACCATGGCGACCTTCCATCTGGTGATCGATCAGCGGCACCGCACGTCTCTCACCGCCGATCGCGCTTTGGCCAAGTACGCCGCAGAAGTAGCGCTGAATGCGGCCGAGTGCGAACTGTCCGTCGCCACCGAGACGCCCACGAATCTCGAATGTGTTGCTGCCTTGCCGCAGGAACGTATCACCGCTCTCGATCCGGTTTCGCGACGCGGTTTCTCGCCCGGGGCATGCGGCAGCGGCGCCACGCTCGGGCTATGCCAGCCGCAACCCGGCGAATCGCTCTGGTCGTTGGCGCAACTGCTGGAAACCCCCACCTTGGCGATAGAGATCGATGCTCACCTGCCGGGCAGCGAGCGCATTGCCGGCCGCGCTGCCCGGTACGTCATTGAGCCGATTCCGGACCGTTGGCCCGGCCAGGCTACGCCACCCGATGGCACCTCAACGCCTTGGTTGTATCGGATCACGGCCGCAGGATTTGGCGCCGACCCTGCCGTCAGCGTCGTGCTGCAGACGGTCTTCCGCCCACGAATGCCGCGCAGCACATCCACGCCTCAGTCCACCACTGAATCTGCACCGCCTGTCATTCACTCCAATGGCACGGTGACCCAACTCGTCTACACCATCAGCAACCGGGAGGACGCGATCGACACCCACGCGCAAACCTTCTTGCTAGGCCGCCTGAGCTGGCGTGAACTGATCGAGGAAGGCCTGCGATGAAGCATCGCCTTGCTGCATTCACGCTTATCGAACTCACGATTGCATTGGCTATCGCAGCGCTGTTGGCGGGCGCCGCCATACAAACCTGGTCAGAACACCATGAGCGCGCGCGGCGGGCTGCGGCGCATGCGGCGCTAATGTCAACCATGGTGGAATTGGAACGCGAATACGCGCAAACAGGCAATGGCTCCATACCTGCAGGCGTTCCGCAACACGTCCCCGGCTATAACCTGCTCGCTAGCCCGTGCAACGGCCGCGCTTCGGCGCATTGCATTGAAGTCAGCGCCCGACCAGTGCACCCGGATACCGACTGCGGCGCGCTTATCCTGCGCAGCACCGGCGAACGATTCACGCAGATCGGCAACGACCGGCTGCCGGCATCGTCTGTATGCTGGCCATGAAGGTGTCTCGCCTGCGGACCGGGTTCACACTGGTTGAGCTCGTTGTCGTCCTGAGTGTCATGGCGATCCTCGCGGTGTTCGCGGCGCCCGCCGGCTTGAATTGGTGGCAACGCGAGACCGTCGTCGTTCTGGCCGACCGCTTTGTCAGCGCGATCGCACTGGCGCAGACCATGTCGCGCAGTCAGCATGCATGGATTCACCTCGGCCCACTCAACGCACAGCAGGGCTGGTCATCGGGATGGGCGTTGTACATGACGCCCTCGCCGCAAACCCAGGCGACGCCGCTGGAACCGGACACCGAGGCTATCTTGGTGCATGTTTCGCCTCCAGTGATGCCGCCGGTCCAATTTACGTTCACACCGTCGCAGCGGGATGTCGACACCCTGTCTTATGCACCTGTGGGATACTCGCGACAGCGCAACGGCAGCCAGCTCTACGGCACGCTGACCATCCGGTCTGGAGCCCATGTGCGGCGCGTCCGCATCAACTCGGCAGGCCGCGCCCGCATCTGCGATCCGGCCAAGGACGCTAAAACGTGCGGCACCGGCGCCTCAGCTAACGACGATTAACCCAAACTCCCGCTTTTTCCCATGTTCTCCGACTTCGACCACGCCATGATGCAGCGCGCCCTGGCGCTGGCCGAGAAAGGCTTGTTCACCACCACGCCCAACCCGCGCGTCGGATGCGTGATCGTGCGTGACGACACCGTCATCGGCGAAGGCCATACGCAACCTGCCGGCCAGGACCACGCTGAAATCCAAGCCATCAAGGATGCCCAGTCGCGCGGCCAGGACGTGCGCGGCGCCACCGCATATGTGACGCTGGAGCCCTGTAGCCACTTTGGCCGCACCCCACCCTGCGCAGATCGACTGGTCGAAGCCGGTATTGCGCGCGTGGTCGCAGCCATGGAGGACCCCAACCCCGCCGTCTCCGGACGGGGCTTGCAGAGGCTGCGCGATGCCGGCGTGGACGTGCGTTGCGGACTGTTGGAGCGGGAGGCGCATGAGCTGAACATCGGTTTCGTTTCACGCATGACGCGCGGCACACCGTGGGTCCGCGTGAAGGTCGGCGCATCGTTGGACGGCCGCACCGCGCTGGACAATGGCATCAGCCAGTGGATTACCGAAACTGAAGCGCGCAACGACGGCCACCGCTGGCGCGCACGCGCCTGTGCCATCCTCACCGGCATCGGCACGGTGCGCGAAGACAATCCGCGGCTGACCGTGCGCGCCGTCAATACGCCACGCCAGCCGCGCCGCGTGCTGATCGACTCGGCGCTGGACGTACCGCTCGACGCCCATATCCTCACCGCAGATGGGCACCACGAGCCGACGCTGATTTTCGCCGCCCAACCCGAAGCCGGCCGCATGCGTGCGTTGAGCGAGCGCGGCGCGGAGGTCATCCTCCTGCCAAACGCTGATGGAAAGGTCGACCTGGCCGCAGTCCTGCGCGAACTGGGCCGCCGCGAGATCAACGAGCTGCATGTTGAGGCCGGCTTCAAGCTCAACGGCTCGCTGCTGCGCGAAGGGCTGGTTGACGAGATCCTTGTCTATCTGGCGCCCAAGGTGCTCGGCTCGGGCCAAGGCATGTTCAATATGGGGCCGCTGCAAACGCTGGAAGGCGCGGCCGAATTCTTCTTTCACGACATTTCGCGCATCGGGGGCGACCTCCGCATCCTGGCGCGCCGCAACCCGACGGATTGATTGCTTATGTTTACCGGAATCGTCGCCGCAGTTGGCCGTATTGAAACCGCCTCGCCGCTTGGCGACAGCGCCGATGCAGGCGTGCGCCTGTCCATCGACTCGGGCGGTCTGCCGCTCGCGGACGTGGCGTTGGGCGATTCGATCGCTATTCAGGGGGCGTGCATGACGGTTGTCGCCAAAACTGACAGCCACTTCGACGTGGATGTGTCGCGCGAATCGCTCTCCAAGACAGTCGGGCTGGAACGCCCGGGCGAGGTGAACCTGGAGAAGGCGCTGCGCCTGGCCGACCACATCGGCGGGCATCTCGTGTCGGGCCACGTGGACGGTCTCGGCACGGTCACGCATTTCGCCCCGGTCAACGAATCGCACGAACTGCGTGTGCGGGCCCCGGCAGAGCTGGGCAAGTATCTCGCCTACAAGGGCTCCGTGGTGGTCAACGGCGTGTCGCTGACGGTCAATACCGTCCGCGACGACGCAGACGGCTGCGAGTTCTCGATCAATTTGATCCCACACACGGTGGCGGTCACCACGCTCAAGCATCTGAAGGCCGGCAGCCAGGTCAACCTGGAGATCGACCTGATCGCCCGCTACGTAGAACGCATGCTCACCCATGCCGCCATCGGCCTGCCCGTGGGCGCCAAGCCTCTGGCAGCCGTTTGAACCGCTGGCCCCACTGGCTTGGGGCCACCTTGGCGTACAATAGCGGGCTTCCCATTTACGCAGTCGCACGGCCCCCGAAATTAGCGATTTTCGGGCGTTGGCCAGCGGCGCGCACCCCTGCTACGCCATGTCGATCGCCACAGTCGAAGAAATCATTGCCGAAATCCGCGCCGGCCGGATGGTCATCCTGGTCGACGAGGAAGACCGTGAGAACGAAGGCGACCTGATCCTGGCGAGCGATTTCGTCACGCCGGAAGCCATCAATTTCATGGTCACGCACGCGCGCGGCTTGGTGTGCCTGACGCTTACCGAAGAACACTGCGACCAGCTCGACTTGCCCATGATGGCGAGCCGAAACGGGACGCAGTTCGGCACCAATTTCACCGTGTCGATCGAAGCGGCTGAAGGCGTGACCACCGGCATTTCCGCCGCCGACCGCGCACGCACCATTCAGGTGGCCGCTGCCAAGAACGCGAAACCGTCGGACCTGGTGAACCCGGGCCACATCTTCCCGCTGCGTGCCCAGAAGGGCGGCGTGCTGATGCGCGCCGGACACACCGAAGCTGGCTGCGACCTGACCGCAATGGCTGGCCTGACCCCAGCCGCCGTGATCTGCGAGATCCTGAAAGACGACGGCACCATGGCGCGCTTGCCGGACCTTGTGGAATTCGCCAAGAAGCACGGCCTGAAGATCGGCACGATTGCCGACATGATCCAATACCGCAGCCGCACCGAGAGCATCGTCGAGCGGGTCGGCGAACGCACGATGGAGACGCAGTTCGGCACGTTCCACGCCGTCGCCTTCCGCGATCGCGCGGCCGGCCGCGCCCATCTGGCGCTGGTGAAGGGCACGCCGACGCCGGACACCGAAACGCTGGTGCGCGTGCATGAGCCTCTGTCTGTACTCGACCTGCTGGAGTGCCAGCGCACGACCCACTCGTGGAGCGTGCCCGCCGCCCTGCGCGCCGTGCAGGCTGCCCCGACCGGCGTGGTCGTGCTGCTCAATTGCGGCGATTCGGCAGACCGGTTGTTCACCCAGTTCTCCGCGCTGGACGCGCCGCAAGAGCGCCCGCGTACCAAACCCGATCCGCGCATTTACGGTATCGGCGCGCAAATCCTGAAGGAAGTGGGCGTCGGCAAGATGCGCGTGCTGGCCTCGCCGTTGAAGCTGCCGAGCATGGTCGGCTACGACTTGGAAGTGACGGCATATCAATCAATGGCAGATGCCCCTGACGTCACTTCCGCTTCATCCACTGCCACGCATTGAATCTCCCGCGGCAGCCGAGTCTGCCGCATCGGCTTTCTTTTTCTGACGTTGCCCGACTGGCAACCCCAACCGGAATACACCATGGACCACGGCTTCTACCCGACCAATCTCAACGGCGAAGGCCTGCGCATCGGCATCGTCCAGGCGCGTTTCAACGAGCCCGTGTGCGAAGCGCTGCGCGAAGCTTGCGTCGCTGAACTCGAACAACTCGGCGTGGCCGGCGAAGACGTGCTGCTGGTGACCGTGCCGGGCGCGCTGGAAGTCCCGCTGGCCCTGCAGAAGATGGCCGAATCGGGCCAGTTCGACGCGCTGATCGCGCTGGGCGCCGTCATCCGCGGCGAGACGTACCACTTCGAACTGGTGTCCAATGAATCGGGCGCCGGCATCACGCGCGTGGGCCTGGACTTCAACATCGCCATCGCCAACGGCATCCTGACCACCGACACCGATGCACAGGCCCACGCCCGCACCCGCGAAAAGGGTCGCGACTGCGCCCGCACCGCTGTTGAGATGGCCAACCTGACCAACGACCTCGACGGTCTGCAGGATCACGGCCAAGACGACGACGGCGAGAACGAATAAGCGCTTCCTCGCGCAAAGGCTTTTCCCATGACGCAAGACAATTCCCAAGCCAAGGCCAAGGCGCCCGCCAAGAGCGCGCGCCGCCGTGCGCGCGAACTGGCGCTGCAAGGTCTGTATCAATGGCTGCTCAATCGCAACGACCCGGGTGTGGTCGAGGCGCATCTGCAGGACGCGCAAGGCTTCAACAAGGCCGACCGCGCGCACTTCGATGCGCTGCTGCACGGTGCCATCCGCGAAGAGACCACGCTGACCGAGGCATTCACGCCGTACCTGGATCGCCCGGTTGCCGAGCTGTCACCAGTCGAACGTGCCGCCCTGCTGGTCGGCGCGTACGAGCTGGTGCACTGCGTTGACATCCCGTACAAGGTCGTGATCAACGAGGCGGTTGAACTGACCAAGACCTTCGGCGGCGTGGAAGGCTACAAGTACGTCAACGGCGTGCTGGACAAGCTGGCTGCGCAAGTGCGCGCTGTCGAGGTCGCTGCCCGCCGGTAATCCGGCGTCTGCTCTTCGCTTTACCTTTTCGCTTCGCTTCAAGATGGACGCCCACCGCCTGCAGACAGCCGCCCGGCTGGCCAATATCCGCGCCTTTCACGTGATGGAGCTGGCCAAGCAGGCCCGCGAGCTGGAACTGGCGGGACGCAACATCATCCACATGGGCATCGGCGAGCCGGACTTCACCGCCGCCGAGCCCGTCGTGCAAGCCGCGACCGACGCCATGCGACGCGGCGTCACGCAGTACACCGGGGCCTTGGGTATTCGCCCGCTGCGCCAGGCAATCGCCCGCTACTACCACACCGTTTACGGCCTCGACATCGCCCCCGAGCGCATCATCGTCACGGCGGGCGCGTCGGCGGCGTTGCTGCTGGCGTGTGCGGTGCTGGTGGAGGTTGGCGGCGAAGTCCTGATGCCCGATCCGAGTTATCCGTGCAACCGTCACTTCGTGGCTGCCTTCAATGGCGAGGCAAAGCTAGTACCGTCGGGGCCGGAAGAGCGTTTCCAGTTGACGGCCGCACAGGTCGAGACACATTGGGGGGAACGCACGCAGGGCGTGTTGCTGGCCTCTCCATCCAACCCGACCGGCACGTCGATCCTGCCGGACGAGCTGCAGCGCATCGTGCAGACGGTACGCGCGCGAGGCGGATTTTCCATCGTCGACGAGATCTACCAAGGCCTCTCGTACGACCAGGCACCGGTCTCAGCACTGTCGTTCGGCGACGATGTCGTCACGATCAACAGCTTTTCCAAGTATTTCAACATGACCGGCTGGCGACTTGGCTGGCTGGTGGCGCCCGCCGAACTGGTGCCCGAGTTCGAGAAGGTCGCGCAGAACCTGTTCATTTGCGCGTCGGCGGTGGCGCAGTACGCGGCGCTCGCATGCTTTGAGCCGGACGCGTTGGCCATCTACGAAGCGCGCAAGGCCGAATTCCGTCGCCGCCGCGATTTCATCGTGCCGGCGCTGGAATCACTTGGCTTCAAGGTACCGGTCAAGCCGGACGGGGCGTTTTATGTTTACGCCGATTGCCGCGGCGTGAATCATCCGCATGCAGGCGATGCCGATGCCCTCACCCAGTCGATGCTGCATGACGCCGGCGTGGTGCTGGTGCCAGGGCTGGATTTTGGCCCGCACACGGCGCAGCACTATATCCGACTGTCTTACGCTACGTCGATGGCGCATCTGGAAGAAGCGGTCGAAAGGTTGGCCAAGCTGTTCGGCCGGTAAAACGACTTTCGCGCCTCGTCCAAGCAAAAAGGCCGTCCCGCGAAGGACGGCCTTTCTTATATAGCGCAACCAAGCAAGTCGATCAGGCCTGGCCTTGGGACTTGTCGTCCAGACGCGCCTCTTCCTGCTGACCTGTAGCCGGTTGCTTGTCGGCCGCCTTGGCGGCTTGCGTCTTCGCATCGGCTTGCGTCACGGGCGTTGCCGTCGCGACCGGTTTTACCGGTTCCCGCTCCGACGCCGCCGTCATCGGCGAACGGTGGCCGGTAGCCACCATGCGCAGGCGCGAACGCTCTTGCAACACCTTGCCGCCGTAGCCGCCGTCGCCTTGCGTGACCGCACCGACATACAGCTTCAGGCCGCCTTCAATCGATCCTGCACGCGCGATGCAATCCTTCAGCACAAGCGCACCGACCTTGATATTGGCGTACGGATTGAGCGCGGCACCGACGCCGCCCATCACCTCGTACTTGTCCTGGTGGACCTTGGTCATGACCTGCATCAGGCCCTGCGCCCCCATACCGCTTTCGGCGAACGGGTTAAAGCTGGACTCGATCGCCATCACGCCCAGGATGAGCAGCGGATCCAGGCCGACTTCCTTGCCGGTCTGATAGGCCGCCTTCACCAACTGGCCAGTGGCCGTGGCTGCCACGCGGTACTTACGGGCAATGTATTCCGCCACCGCAGCCTGCTCTCGCGGGGTACCGGCGGTTGCCGACTCACGCGCGTCGCGGACGACTTGCGTGTTCGGGATCTGCGCAGCCAACTCGGCCACGGACGGCACCTTCGAGAGCGCGTCCCAACCGGCAGCCGCGACCGTGCCGCCCTGGGCCGTAGCAGGGGCCACAGCCTGAACAGCCCCGGTACCGGCGGACGGCGCAGTGGGCGCAAAGGCGACCGGCTGCACGCCAGCCGCAACCGCGGGTGACGGATTGGCCGAGGCAACACTTGTGTCGACACCCGGTGTGAAATGCAGCACGCGTTGAGCGACCGCGGCACGCCACTCGCTATTGAGCGAGAGTGCGACTGCAGCAACCACAGCCAGCAAGCCGATGCTATTGAGCACGACATGCCCGCTGCGGAACACCAGCAGCACGCCAGGATGCAACTCATTGCGGGACGCGGCAGCGCCCCCTGCGTTCAACTCCATGCGCAGCTTACGAGGCAGCGCAACTTGACCTGCACGCGCGAGGCGGCGGCCAACCGGGGCGACGAGCCGGCGTTGCAGCGCCGATCCGATCCCGGAAGAATGAAGGGTTTTCCAACCGTTCATACTTACCTCCGTCCGCTGCGCAGATCCGGTAGACGCCTTTCTTTTGCATGGCGCCGTGCGTTTCGAATCGCAACGGTTTTTAGTAAGGATGCCGCGCTGTTGCAGTCAGCCGGCATCTGTTGGGGGCACTCCCCTAGTGCCCAGAGAAATGCGGGCCGTGTCCTTGGGGAGGTCACGTCCCGCAGCGATGCTGATGTGTTCTGGTGTCGCCCCTCATACGTTGGAGAGTTGGGCGATGGCATTAGCCGAAAACATGTTGCGTTGCAACAATTACCAGATCGGATTGGATTGTAGGAAGCGCGTTATTCCAAGTCAATCATAAAGAAGTAAGTTTTTATATCCAAAAGTTATGACTTGACCCGCATTGTTGGGACTAGCTGACCTGCGATGCGTTCTGTCATCAGGGGGTCGCGCGGTTTTGGCCGTACAATCGCGGCCACCCCGCCTACACCAAAAAAATGTCGCCCCGACGACCATTTGGGGGGCCAGCCCTCCGCGCGACAGGCGATCCACCTTACCTTTGGTTACAAAATCTCCATGCAATACAGGGACTTACGTGACTTTCTCGCCCAGCTTGAGCGCTCGGGCGAACTGCGCCGCGTGCGCCAGCCGGTGTCACCGCGCCTGGAAATGACCGAAGTCTGTGACCGCCTGCTGCGCTCCGAAGGCCCGGCGGTAGTCTTTGAGCAACCGGTGGACGGCGCACAGAAGTACGACATACCGGTGCTGGCTAACTTGTTTGGCACCACGCGCCGCGTGGCGCTGGGCATGGGCGCGGAGTCGCTTGATGAACTGCGTGACGTGGGCCGACTCCTCTCTGCGTTGAAGGAGCCCGAACCGCCGCGCGGTCTGCGTGAAGCCGGCAAGCTGTGGACAATGGCCAAGGCCGTGTGGGACATGGCGCCGCGCAAGGTGTCGTCGCCAGCGTGCCAAGAGGTCGTGTGGGAAGGGAATGACGTCGACCTCTCGCGCATTCCCGTACAGACGTGCTGGCCCGGCGATGCGGCGCCGCTTGTCACATGGGGACTGGTCATCACGCGCGGGCCGCACAAGAAGCGGCAGAACCTCGGCATCTACCGACAGCAGGTCATCAGTCGCAACCAGCTCATCATGCGTTGGCTGGCGCACCGGGGCGGCGCGCTGGATTTCCGCGAGCACGCCATCGCCAATCCGGGCCAGCCGTTTCCGATTGCGGTGGCGCTGGGTGCCGACCCGGCCACGATTCTCGGCGCAGTGACTCCGGTGCCGGATACGTTATCCGAGTACCAGTTTGCGGGGCTGCTGCGCGGCAGCCGGACTGAGCTTGGGACATGCCTGACGCCTTCGCTCGCGCAGGCACAGTTGCAAGTGCCGGCCAGCGCAGAAATCATCCTTGAAGGCCACATCCAGCCGGATCCGACGCACCCGAGCGGCTATCAGCATGCGCTGGAGGGCCCCTTCGGCGATCACACCGGCTATTACAACGAGCAGGACTGGTTCCCGGTGTTCACGGTCGAGCGCATCACGATGCGCCGCGACCCGATCTATCACTCCACGTATACAGGCAAGCCGCCCGATGAACCCGCCGTGCTCGGCGTGGCGCTCAACGAAGTGTTCGTGCCGCTGCTGCAGAAGCAGTTTCCGGAGATCGCCGATTTCTATCTGCCGCCCGAGGGCTGCAGCTACCGCATGGCGCTGGTCAGCATGAAGAAGCAATACGCCGGCCACGCCAAACGCGTGATGTTCGGCGTGTGGAGCTTCCTGCGGCAGTTCATGTATACGAAGTTCATCGTGGTGGTGGACGACGATGTGAATCTGCGCGACTGGAAGGAAGTGATCTGGGCGATCACGACCCGCGTGGACCCGGCGCGCGACACGGTCATGGTGGAAAACACGCCGATCGACTATCTGGACTTTGCGTCGCCCGTGTCTGGCCTGGGCTCCAAGATGGGGATCGATGCCACCAACAAATGGCCGGGCGAAACCACCCGCGAATGGGGCCAACCCATCGTCATGGATGCCGCCGTCAAGGCCCGTGTCGACACCATGTGGGACACGCTCTTCCAATAACCACAAGGCCTGGCGGCCCAGTCTGCGAGCGAACGATCGTTCGGTTATTCTTAGCGAGTTAAGCGACTGCTGCATCTAAAAGGCAGGCCTTCCGGTCTGCCTGCTTCCTTTTCGGAGACCGCCATGGCCGAAGCACTCGACTCTTCCCGCACCGCCGCGAACTCGCTGGAGCGCATCAAAGACCGCACGCTCGTCAAAACGCAGTCCTACGTGGACGGCGCATGGACCGACGCAGCAGACGGCACGACCTTCCCCGTCTACGACCCTGCCACCAACGCACACCTGACCGACGTCGCCAATCTCGGCCACGCAGAAACACTGCGCGCCATCGACGCAGCCAATGCGGCGTGGCCCGCGTGGCGCGAGCTGACCGGCAAGGAGCGCGCCGGCCTGATGCGCCGCTGGTTCGATCTGCTGATCGCCAATGCCGACGACCTCGCCGCGCTGATGACCGCCGAACAAGGCAAGCCGCTGGCCGAAGCCAAGGGCGAAATCGTCTATGGCGCGTCGTTCATCGAATGGTTTGCCGAAGAGGCCAAGCGCGTCTCCGGCGACGTGATGGCCAGCACTTGGCGCGACAAGCGCATGGTCGTGCTCAAGCAGCCGGTGGGCGTGTGTGCGTCCATCACGCCGTGGAACTTCCCGTTGGCGATGATCACCCGCAAGGTGGCGCCAGCCATGGCGGCAGGCTGCACCATCGTCATCAAGCCGGCCGAACAGACACCGCTGTCCGCTCTGGCAATGGCTGAACTGGCACACCGCGCGGGCATTCCGAAGGGCGTGGTCAACGTCGTGACGGGTGACGCGGATCGCTCGATTGCCATCGGCAAGGCCCTGTGCGAATCGCCGATCGTGCGGCATCTGTCGTTCACGGGCTCGACGCCGGTGGGCCGCATCCTGATGCAGCAGTGCTCGCCGACGGTGAAGAAGGTGGCGCTTGAGCTGGGCGGCCATGCGCCGTTCATCGTGTTCGACGACGCCGACATCGATGCCGCCGTGGAAGGCGCAGTGCAGTCGAAATATCGCAACGCGGGCCAGACCTGCGTGTGTACGAACCGCTTCTACGTGCATGCCTCGGTGTACGACGCGTTTGTCGAGAAGCTCTCGGCCAAGGTGCGCGGCATCAAGGTTGGAAACGGTTTCGAATCTGGCGTGGTGCAAGGCCCGCTGATCGACGACCAGGCCGTGGAGAAAGTGCAGCGCCACATTGACGACGCGACGCAGAAAGGCGCGCGCCTGACCGCCGGCGGCAAGCTGATGCAGGGCTTCGGCTCGCAGCGTTTCGTCGAGCCCACGGTGCTGGCCGATGCCACGCCCGACATGCTGATCGCGCGCGAAGAAACCTTCGGCCCCGTTTCCGCCATCTTCAAGTTCCAGGACGAGGCGGAAGTCGTGCGCCTGGCCAACGACACAGAATTTGGCCTGGCCTCGTACTTCTTCAGCCGCGACATCGGCCGCATCTGGCGCGTGGCCGAGCAGCTCGAGTACGGCATGGTCGGCATCAACACGGGGCTCATTTCGAACGAGGTGGCGCCGTTTGGCGGCATCAAGCAATCGGGGCTGGGCCGCGAAGGTTCGGTCTACGGCATCGACGAGTACCTCGAACTCAAGTATCTGTGCATGGGCGGCATCTGAACCGTTATCCCCTACCGGCCGACCTGCCACATCGATAGAGCGGGCGGCCTTCCCCCTTGCCTGACCGGCGGAGGAGACACATGAGCACCATCCAGGAAGGCGCCCTGCTGTGGACGCCATCGGCGGATTTCATCGCGCGCTCGCGCCTGACCCACTACCTCGACTGGCTCGCGCGCGAACGCGGCCTGCGCTTCTCGGCCACCACGCCCGAGGGCTACGCGCAACTGTGGGAGTGGTCGACCACCGAGCTGGACGCGTTCTGGACGTCCGTCTGGGATTATCTCGACCTGCGCGCCTCGACGCCCTTCACGCAAATGCTGGGCGACCGCACCATGCCGGGCGCGCAATGGCTCGTCGGCGCAAGGCTGAACTACGTCGATCAGGTCATGCGCCATGTGGAGGAAGGCGGCAACCCCGACCGCACCGCCATCCGCTACGCCAGCGAGACCAAGCCGCTGGCCGACCTATCGTGGCGCGAACTGCGCCGCCGGGTTGCCTCGCTAGCCGATGCACTGCGCAAGATGGGCGTGGAGCCGGGCGACCGTGTTGCCTCGTATCTCTCGAACACGCCGGATGCCATCGTCGCGTTTCTCGCCACGGCCAGCGTCGGTGCCATCTGGTCCGTCTGCGCACCCGACATGGGCCAGGTGGCCGTCACCGACCGCTTCCGACAGATCGAGCCCAAGGTGCTGATCGCGGTGGACGGCTATCACTACGGCGGGCGCGCTTTCGACCGCGCCGACGTGGTCGCCGAGATGGTTGCCGCGCTGCCCTCGGTCGAACACCTTGTCCTCGTGCCGCAGTTGCTGGGCGAGATCAACCGCGCACGCTTCCCGGAGGCCCGTGACTGGCGCGACCTCACGGCCAACGATGTGCCGCTCGTCGTCACGCCAGTTGCTGCAGACCACCCGCTGTGGATTCTCTATTCGTCCGGCACCACCGGCATGCCCAAGCCCATCGTGCACGGCCACGGCGGCCTGCTGCTGGTGCAGACGATGATGGGCGCGCTGCATCTCGACCTGGGTCCCGACGACGTTTACCACTGGTACAGCAGCACCGGCTGGGTCATGTGGAATTCGCAGGCCAGCGGCCTGCTCGGCGGCGTCACGCTCGCCATCTACGACGGCAATCCCGGTACGCCCGATCTCAATACGCTGTGGCGCTTTGCGCAGGATGCGGGCGTGACGTTCTTTGGCGCCGGGGCGGCGTTCTTCGCCAATTGCCTGAAGGCCGGCATCGAGCCCGGTCGCGATTTCGACCTGTCGAAACTGCGCGCGGTCGGCTCCACCGGTTCGCCGCTCTCAGCCGAGGCGTATGACTGGATCTACCGCCACGTGAAGGCCGACGTCTGGCTTAACCCGATTTCTGGCGGCACCGACTTTGCCGGCTGCTTCGTGGGCGGCGTCGCCACGCTGCCCGTCTATGCGGGCGAGATGCAATGCCGCAACCTCGGTTCGCGCGTGGAAGCGCTCGACGAGGCCGGCCAGCCGCTCATCGACGCAGTGGGCGAACTGGTCTGCACGGCACCCATCCCATCGATGCCGCTGTTCTTCTGGGGCGACACCGATGGCAGCCGCTACCGCGACAGCTACTTCGACATGTACCCGGGCCAGTGGCGTCATGGCGACTGGATCAAGATCACCCCGCGCGGCGGCGCCATCATCTACGGCCGGTCGGACGCCACGATCAACCGCCATGGCATCCGCATGGGCACGGCGGAGCTGTACCGCGTGGTGGAAGATCTGCCCGAAGTGCTCGACAGCCTCGTCGTCGATCTTGAATTTCTCGGCCGCGAATCGTTCATGCCGCTGTTCGTCGTGCTGCGCGAGGGTGCGACGCTCGACGACACGCTGCGCAGCACGATCAACGCGCGCATCAAGGCAGGGCTATCGGCCCGGCATGTGCCCAACGTGGTTGTGCAGGCGCCCGGTGTGCCGCGCACGCTCTCGGGCAAAAAAATGGAGGTGCCGATCAAAAAGCTGCTGCTTGGCGCACCGGTCGAGCGCATCGCCAACCCAGACGCGATGGCCAATCCGGACGTGCTGGCGTGGTATGCGAGCTACGCCGGGTCGCTGCTTCAGCAAGGGAATGCACCGGGCGAACCCGTACCAGCATTGGAATCGTGGCGGAGCTAGACCAATCGTTGGCCCCTCGTTTCACAATCTCCGCCAATCGAACGATGGCAAGGCCCGGATGTGATGACTAACGTACAGCTTGCACCGGCACATCAAGATGCCGGGCGGGCTGCTTAACGGGGAGTCACCATGCTTGCAACGTCGAACGTCCTGGTCAAAACGGAGGACGGCCGTGAAGCCTTGGCCGAGCGCCGCCACGATATGCAGATGCGCCAGCGCCATCTGCTCATCCTCATCGACGGTGCCCGTACCGTCGGGCAACTGCATCAGCTGCTGAGCGACTGGCCCGATCTGGACGAACTGCTCGTGGGGCTGCAACAGGCCGGCATGGTCGACGTGCTGCCCGGTATCCCGCGTGAAAGCGCATCGGCCCCTGAACCGTTCGATCCCATCGCCCACTTCAACCGGCCGCTGCTTGACGATCAAGCCGAGGGCGCACCTGCCGCCCTGTCGCTCATCTACGACGAACTGCCACCGTTGACCGGCATGACGCTGGGCCTGCAAGCGGTGGCAGCACCCATCGACGAGCCCGCCGCCAATGACACCGGCAAGCCGCGTGCGGCGCCAGTCTCGGCTTCTTCTGCGCCACAGGCTGCCGTGCCGCCGGAGTTGGCCGACGTGCTGCCCAACGTGGTCAAGGTCGAGTTGATGCGTTTGGCTGTGCAGCACTTCGGTTCAGCCGCAGGTGCTGCCATGCCGCTGCTACGCGCCTGCAAGGAAGATCCGCAATCGCTGTGCGACGTGGTGGCCGCGTGCGCCAAGGCCGCAGCCCCGACGGCCGGCGAGCACGCCGCGGCGAAGTTTGTGGATGCGGCAATGCAGGCGATGGCGCGGCGGCGTTAGGCCACGGCCTAATGTGAGCATGGACTACGCCGAGACAGTGCAGAGCACACTGCCTGCGTTCAAGCGAAGTCATCCGCGTCGATCAGGCCAACGCACACGCCATATCCAAGGCCACGGCCACGAGCGCGCCCGCAACCCGGTCAATCTGCTCCGGTGCGAGTCCTGCAATATTGATCCGGCCGCCCTGAGTGCCATAGATGGCGTGATCTGCGCGCAAACGCTCCATGGCATCGGCATCCAACGGCAGCATGGAAAACATGCCCTTGTGCCGCGACAGATTCTGTAGCGCAACGGGAGCGCCCAGACTGGCCAATGCGCCATCAAGGCGGCGCCGGTTGCCAACGATCCGCTGACGCATGTGTTCCAACTCGTTACGCCAAGACGCCGTCAATGCGGCATCACCCAGGATGGCAGCCACGATGGCAGCGCCATGGTCCGGCGGCATCGAATAGTTGCTACGTGTAATGCGCTCCAGCACGCCGCCAACGGGCTGCAGGGCTGCCCTGCTCTTGCCGATTACCATCGCCGCGCCGGTGCGCTCGCAGTACAGGCCCATGCTCTTCGAGCAGCTTGCCGCCACCAGCACCGTATCGAGCGCATCGACGAGCAACCGCAGTCCCGCGGCGTCCTGCTCCAGACCATCGGCGAGACCCAGATACGCCATGTCGACCAGCGGGATCAGGCCCTGCTTCGCGCAGCGCTCCGCCACGGTTTGCCAGACCTCCATGCTCATGTCGATGCCCGTCGGGTTGTGGCAGCAACCATGCAGCAGCACGACATCGCCGGCACGCGCGGCCCACAGGTCCGCGAACATGGCATCCGCGTCCAGCACCCCGCCTTCGGCGCGCCAGCGGTAGCGGTCCACTGCAAGCCCCGCCGCTCGCATGATGGGCACGTGGTTGACGTAGCCAGGGTCAGACACCCAGACGCGAGCACCGGGCGAAGCGACGGCGATGAAGTCGGCGAGCAACCTGAGCGCGCCGGTCCCGCCCACGGTCTGCATCGTGTGCTGGCGCGACAGGCGACCTACGTCGTTGCCGAGCAGCAGCGTCGCCAACCCGGCATTGAAATCGGCGTTGCCGGCCAACCCGCGATAAGCCTTGGAGGCACCCGCAGCGGCCAAGCGCTCCTCGGCGGCCTTCACTGCCGCCATGACCGGCGTCTGCCCGCTGTCATCGCGGTAGACACCCACCACAAGATCAACCTTGTCAGGCCGGGGGTCGGCGCGGAAAGCCGCAGTCAGCCCCCACAGCGGGTCCGGGGCAACGGTGGCGAGGGTTGCGAGCATGACGTGGTCTCCGGAAGGACGATGCGATGGTCTACGCGCGGTTTGCGAGGATCACGCCAGCGGTGATCACAGCAATGCCGCAGGCAACGGTCAGGGTCAGCGATTCACCGAGCAAAGGCACCGCCCCGAGGCAAGCCAGCGCGGGCGCCAGCGAGCCGATGGCGGAACAGCGCGGCGTATCCAGATGACGGATCGCCAGCGCGTAGGACAGACTTGAAATCACGCCAACCCCCAAGCCCTGGGCCAGCAGGAAAGGCATGGCGTTGGCCACGGTGAAGTGCCCGACATGGCTGTCGACCACGCCCAGGCCCACCAGCAGCGCCGTCAGCAAGAAGGACGGCACGCTCAACAGCAATGCGCAACCGATGGCATCGAGCCCCGCCCGGCGCAGCCCCAGCGTGTAGCTGCCCCAGAGCAGACTCGCCAGCAACAGCAATGCGGCGCCGCCGACAAACGCGCCATGCGACACATGCGATTGCGATACCAGCAGGAGCAGCACGCCAGCGAGGATGATCGCGATGGCGTGCCCGCGTGCCGCCGCGATGCGCTGGCGGTCCACCACATACGCGATCAGCGCCACCGACAGCGGCGTCGTACCCGCAATCAACGCAGCCACGTGGGCGGCCGATGTCACCTTGCCGCCGGCCGAAGCCATGAAGAAAAACGGCACGCCACCGCCCGCCAACACCATCAGCGCGCTGAGCGGTTTCACCCGCCGCAGCATCGGCCAGCGGGACGGCAGGAACGGCAACAGCAACACGGTCGGCAGGCCGAATCGGATGAGCGCCACGTCGGCAGGCGCCAGCGGCGAAGCGCCAATCGCCCGGATCGACAGCGCGAACCCGGCCCAGATGAGCACCGTCACCACCATCGCCGCATACCCGATCAGCGGGTTGGTCTGGAAGGCGTTTCGCCCCGCCTGCGCTCCCACGCCCACCGTCAATGTCGAACCACGCATGCCGCCACCCTCGATTTCAGATGGAGACAGAATGCCCTAGCATGAAAAGTAGTATCTTGCTATTTCCACTAATGCTGAGCGTTGCTTTGGCAGAACCTGCCACTCCGGAAAAATCACATGGATAAGAAAGACAGGCAGATCATCGCCGCCCTTCAAAAAGAAGGCCGACTGACCAACCAGGAGTTGTCGGAGCGGGTGAACCTGTCGCCCTCACCCTGCCTGCGCCGGCTGCGGTTGCTGGAGGACGCGGGCATCATTCGCGGTTACACGGCCATCGTCGATGAAGAGGCATACGGGCTGCCGGTCACGGCATTCGTGCATATTCGTCTGCAGCAGCACTCGCGGGAGGTGGTCTCGACGTTCGAGAACCGCATCCGCGCCATCGACGCGATCCTCGATTGCTATGTGCTGACCGGCGAGGCGGATTACCTGCTGCGCGTGCTGGTGGAAAGCCTGCAGGACTACGAACAGTTCGTGCGCGGGCAATTGCATGCCATCCCGGGCATCGCTGCGATTGATACGAGCTTCGCGTATGGCGTGGTCAAGCGCTCGACGGTGTTTCCTGCGTGGGATGAGAACAAGAGGAGTACTGCGCGGCGGCGTGAAAAGCCATCGGCGCGGTAATGCCACCGACAAAGAATCCTGACGCCGGCCATGGATTTCATCGGCGCAGCGCACGTCGTTGTTGCCTCCGACTTCAGGTGATCACCTCGGGAAGGCGTGTACGTCACTTCAGATTCGCCGCCCGCGTTGTTCTCACTTGCCCAACCCCTACAACCCCGCATAAAATGGTGGGCTACGCGGGCGTCGTATAATGGTAATACCCTAGCTTCCCAAGCTAGAGCCGTGGGTTCGATTCCCATCGCCCGCTCCACCGAACAGTCTGAAGCCGCCCTCGGCGGCTTTTTTGTTGCCTGCTCGCCCGCCATTCCATCGACGGGCAACCGGCACGGGATCTTCATGCAGCCCATCGAACAGCCGGGCACCGGCCCCGACGACATTACGCCGGAATCGCAAGACACCAATACCGCGGAAGACGCTGAAACTGGCGAGCAAACCGGCCACCCGCGCCGCATCCGCTCCTTCGTGCGCCGCGCAGGCCGCACGTCGACCGGTCAGCAACGCGCCATCGATGAGCTTGGCCCACGCTTCCAGTTGCCCTACACCACCGAGCCGCTCGACTGGGACGCCGCCTTCGGCCGCACCGGCGCCAAGCGCATCTTCGAGATCGGCTTCGGCATGGGCGAAACCACCGCGCACATCGCGCAATTGCGTCCGGACGACGATTTTCTAGGCGTGGAAGTGCATGAGCCGGGCGTCGGTGCGCTGCTCAAGCTGATCGGCGAACGCGAGATCGGCAACATCCGCATCGTTTCGCACGATGCCGTGGAAGTGCTGGCGCACATGATTCCGGAAGGCACGCTCGATGGGATTCACGTGTTCTTCCCGGATCCGTGGCACAAGAAGCGCCACAACAAGCGACGCCTCATCCAAAGCCCCTTCGTGGCGCGTCTGGCGGCCCACCTGAAGCCCGGCGGCTATCTGCATTGCGCGACGGACTGGGAGGAATACGCCCACCAGATGCTGGAAGTGCTTTCCGCAGAACCGACGCTGGAGAACACCGCCGAGGGCTTCGCGCCGCGCCCCGACTATCGCCCCGTCACCAAGTTCGAGAAACGCGGTCTGCGCCTCGGGCACGGCGTGTGGGACGTGGTCTTCCGCAAGCGGGCCTGACCACGTCCGCGCACGCTGGCGCGCGTCAGCGTGCGCCGAAATGCGTATCGCCGAAGAGGTTCTTGGCGTGGCGCGGGAAGGCGCGCCAGTATTGCGGCGGCGCCTTGACCGTCGCGCCCAATTCAGCGGCCGCCGCCCAAGCCCAGTGCGGGTTGTAGAGGAACGCCCGGCCGACAGCGACCAGGTCCGCACGCCCTTGCGCAACGATGGCTTCCGCCTCATGCGCCTCGTTGATGAGGCCGACGGCGATGGTGGGGATATCCGCTTCATGGCGGATCTTCTCGGCAAACGGCACCTGATAGCCGGTCGACAGCGGAATTTGCTGCAGCGGCGACACCCCGCCTGACGACGCATCGATCCAATCGCAGCCGCGGGCACGCAGTGCCTGCGCAAAAGCCACCGAATCCTCCGGCGTCCAACCGCCCTCCACCCAATCGGTGGCAGACACGCGTACGCCAACCGGAATGTTGTCCGGCACCACGGCGCGCACCGCGTCAAAGATCTCCAGCGGATAGCGCATGCGGTTCTCACGCGAACCGCCATAGGCATCGGTACGCTGATTGGCGATCGGCGACAGGAATTCGTGCAGCAGATAGCCATGGGCGGCGTGCAGCTCGATGGCCGATAGACCAAGCCGCACAGCGCGGCGTGCGGTGTCGACAAACTGGTCGCGCACGCGGGCGAGGTCCGCATCGGACATCTCACGCGGAGCGCGCTCTTCAGGGCGCTGCGGCAACGCGGACGGACCCATCGTTTCCCAGCCGCCGGCATCGAGCGCCAACAATGCGCCGCCTTCCCAAGGCCGAGCGCTCGAAGCCTTGCGGCCCGCGTGCGCGATCTGCATGCCGATCGGCACCAGCGCGTTCTGGCGAATGGCAGCCAGCGTGCGCTCAAGCGCGGCTTCGGTCGTGTCGTCCCACAAACCCAGGCAGCCGTTGGTGATGCGGCCTTCCGGCGACACGGCGGTCGCCTCGATCATCAACAGCCCCGCGCCCGAAAGCGACAGGCTGCCCAGATGCGTGTGATGCCACGCCGTGGCTTGGCCGTTGTCGGCCGAGTACTGGCACATCGGCGAGATGACGATGCGGTTCTCAAGCGTGAGACCGCGCAGGGAGAAAGGCTGGAAGAGAGCACTCATGATCGGGAGATTCGGCAGTCAGCGGCTGGCTAAATAAACCGCCAGTGTGTCCGAATCCGCCCGATCGTGCAGACGGTGCGAAAGCCTCGCACCGAGAAAGGGAAATGCTCGCCGGTGGCTTAGGCTTGCCAGGCGATGAGGTGCGTATAGGCCGTCACCAGGACGATGATGCCGAAGATGATCCGGTACCACGCAAAGCCGCGGAAATCATGCGTGGCAATGAACTTCAGCAGCCAGCGCACGCAGAAGAACGCCGAGATGAATGCGGCTACAAAACCGACCGCGAAGATCGACAGATCGTCCGCCGACAGCAGCGCGCGCGACTTGTACAGCTCGTACACCGTCGCGCCAAAAATCACGGGAATCGCCAGGAAGAACGAGAACTCCGTCGCCACCTTGCGCGACAGCCCGAACAGCAGGCCGCCGATAATGGTCGCGCCCGAACGCGACGTGCCCGGAATCAGCGCGAAGCACTGCGCGAAGCCCACCTTGATGGCATCGGAAATGCGCAGGTCATCCAGCGTCTCAATGCGCGGCGCACCAGCCTTGGCAGCTTCGAGCAGCGCATTGGCGCGCGGGTCATGCGTCTCGCCGCGATGACGTTCGCGCCATTCGGCCCACAAAATCACGAAGCCCCCGAGGATGAACGCCGATGCCACCACGATCGGGTTGAACAGATGCGCCTTGATGGCCTTGCCGAAGATCAGCGCAAGCGTGATCGCGGGAATCGTCGCCACGATCACGTTGATCGCAAAACGCTGCTGGCGCGGGTCATTCGGCAGACCCTTGATGACGTCGATGATCTTGTGACGGAACTCCCAGCACACCGCCAGGATGGCGCCGAACTGGATCACGATCTCGAAGATCTTGCCCTTTTCGTCATTGAAGTCGAGCAGCTGGCCAGCGAGGATCAGATGGCCGGTGCTGGAAATGGGGAGGAACTCGGTCAGGCCTTCGACGATGCCGAGAATCAGCGCTTTGATGGCGAGTGCGATATCCATGCAATAAGCAGAGAGGAAGAAGAAAACGAAGCGCTGGGCGCGCAGCAGAAATTCAGGGCCGCTTGGCCTGAACGTGCACGCCTTCGGGCAAAACCGTGATTGTACCGGGCTCCACGGCAATGCCAGCCACTTTCAGCTGTTCGGGCTTGAACGTGTAGACGGCGTAGTCGCTGAGCAGTTGGCCGGCAATCAACGAACCGATCGAACTGATCTGCGGGCCGATGCCGCCGGGCACGTTCTGCAAATCGAAGCGATCGACGCTGGGCTGATCCAGGCGAATCGAATGCGTGGGCGAGTCGTAATGCAAGCCACTGGAGACGGCCAGCGGCCCCGTCAGCGGCTGGCGGAACAGGCCGCTCTGCACCACAGCGTCCGCCTGGATGGCGATGCGGTTGCGCGCGGGGTCGAGCGACACCTGCGGATTGGACAGCGTCACGTCAAAGAAGCCGAGAAAGCGCCGTTGGAACGGAAACTTGCGCGCAAGCGCGTCTTGCATCTGGCCGCGGGAAAAGGTGTAGCCGTCACCGGTCCAGCCGGTCGGCATGCAAGCCACGAGCGCGACGGCAATGGCCACGGCAACGGCGGCAGCCCCCGACCACCAGCGGATGCGGTTGGAGCGGGCAGCAGGTTTCGTGGAGTCGGTCATAACGAATCAATGCGCTGCGGTAGCGATTTCAAGTCGGGTCAAAAACTGCATGGCGTGCACAGCCGAGCGCCCGCACATGTCGGGCTCGGGCTGAAGGCTGCTGCACACCGCCGGACGTTCCGGCTGGCCGAAGATACGACAACCGTTGGCCTCATCCAGTTGCGCGCAGCGCACGCCGGCCGGCTTGCCGTTCGGCATGCCAGGAATGGGGCTGGAGATGGAAGGCGCGATGCAGCACGCGCCGCAGTGAGGTCGACAGTCCATGCTGTCCTAGTCAACGAAATCGGGCGGAAACCGCTATTGTGCACCAGCACATTCGAGGCCCAGTCTGATTGACATTGCCGATGCCGCTTGACCCACCCTTGCGGCATGCGTACATTAATGACCGGAAAGTAAGTTATCTGTGAGTCAGTGACCGTGCGCACTGACCGCGCCCTACCGCCGTGACTGATCAAGATTCCGAGTCTTCCTCCAAACGCTGGACGCGCCGCAAAGAGGCCCGCCCCCAGGAACTGGTCGCCGCCGCGCTGAACCTGTTCGTGGCGCGTGGCTATGCGGCCACGCGCCTGGAAGACGTGGCATCGGCCGCCGGCGTGTCCAAGGGCACGGTCTACCTGTATTTCGCCAACAAGGAAGAGCTGTTCAAGGCCGTCGTGCAGGAAAACCTGGTGCCTGCGCTGGCCGAGGGCGAAGCCCTGATTGATAGCTTTGACGGCACCAGCGAAGCGCTGCTGCACGAGATCCTGATGGGCTGGTGGGAGCTGATCGGCGAATCGCCAGCTTCGGGCCTCACCAAACTGCTGATGGCCGAATCGGGCAACTTTCCGGACCTTGCGCAGTACTACCACGAGGAAGTTATTGAGCGCTGCGACCGCCTGTTCGCGCGCATCCTCGAACGCGGCATGGCCCGCGGCGAATTCCGCGACGTCGACATCGACCTCACCACGCTGACCATGGTGGCGCCGATGATCTTCCTGATGATGTGGAAGCACTCGTTCGGCCCGTGCTCGCACCGGGCTCTGGAACCCAAAGCGTTCATCGCCCACGTCGTGTCGCTGTTGCTGCACGGTGTGCTGCGCAATCCGGTGACGGGCGCCGTGATTCCGCCGCCCCCCGCGCTCACTGCGCAACCGTGGCGACCGCTACCCGAAGCTGGCGGCAACCCCGATAAAGGGGCCTCGTCATGACAACGTCTGCCGGAATGTCCTCCGGACTTGCTAAAATGCCGGGTTTGTCGTCAAACCCTCATTTGCATCACTCGCTCCGCGTGGAAGGCATGCCCATGGACATCGAAAAATCCCGGTTCAACATGATCGAGCAGCAAATCCGTCCTTGGGACGTGCTCGATACCGACGTTCTCGACCTGCTCAGCGTCGTCAAGCGCGAACACTACGTGCCCGAGGCCTACCGCGCGCTGGCCTTCGTCGACATGGAAATCCCGCTGGCCGGCGGCCAGAACATGCTGGCCCCGCGCGTGGAAGCCCGCGTGCTGCAAGAGCTGGCCGTGCGCAAGCACGAAGACGTGCTGGAAGTCGGCGCGGGCTCTGGCTATATGGCTGCCCTGCTCGCCCATCGCGGCCGCCAGGTCACCACGCTCGACATCGTGCCGGAGCTTGTCGCCTTCGCTCGCGACAACCTTTCGCGCAACGGCGTCACCAACGTCGACGTGGTCGAAGCCAGCGGCGCACAAGGCTGGGGCGATGGCCTCTA
This sequence comes from Ralstonia sp. VS2407, assembly GCF_052950655.1. NCBI lineage: Bacteria > Pseudomonadati > Pseudomonadota > Betaproteobacteria > Burkholderiales > Burkholderiaceae > Ralstonia > Ralstonia sp. VS2407. The sequence goes on along the minus strand of NZ_JBRFVG010000001.1, from coordinate 130,128 downwards.
TGACGTCATCTGCGTCTCGGGCTCGGTGCCCGCCGTGCCTGAAGCGCTGCTCAAGCAGCTCAAAGTTGGGGGTCGCCTGTCGATCTTCGTGGGTGGCGCACCGGTCATGGAAGCACAACTGATCACGCGCATCTCGAACACCGAATATCAGACGCGCAACCTGTTCGAGACGTACGTGGCGCCGCTGGTGGGCGTTCCCGCACCGTCGCTTTTCCGCTTCTGATCCATCTCGGCTCCCCAATCATCATGCAACAGCTCGCTCCCACCGCCCTCGCCCAATGGCTCGCCGACGCATCGCGCGCGAAGCCCGTCCTGCTCGACGTGCGCTGGACGGAGGAGTTGGAGATCTGTGCCATTCCCGGCATTACGCACATTCCGATGGACCAGATTCCGGCGCGTGCCGGCGAGCTGAATGCTGACCAAGACATCGTCTGCATCTGCCATCACGGCGGACGCAGCGCGCAGGTTGCGCAGTATCTGATCACGCAAGGTGGCTTTGATGCCGCGCGTGTCTACAACCTGCAAGGCGGCGTCCATGCCTGGGCTCACCAGGTGGATCCGCAGATGGCGACGTACTGATTGGGGAAGCCGCCGCCGGGCAAAACCTTGTTCACGCTCCACAGACACTGAACAGGGTCTGACGCGCCCGCGCTGCCTTCCGAACGCGAACGTTTCCTCCTCGCTCGGGGGCTTTATGCCTGTTGCTCGCAGTAGCCGTACGCGGATGGCCGCGCGCGGTTCGCTTGTTGTGCTGTGCTGTTCGATGATGCCGATGTTCGCGTGGGCGCAGTCCCAATCGAACACGCCGGCTGCGACCGACCTCCTCTCTGCCTATCGCGCCGCGCTGGCCAACGATCCGCAATTCGCATCGGCCCGCGCGCAGTCGCTCGCGCAACGCGAGAAGCTCACGCAAGGCCGCGCCGGCTTACTGCCGCAGATTGGCGGCGCCTGGAGTTCCACGCGCGTCATCTTCGATCAAACCGCTCCAGCCGAATTCAACAAGACGTTCTCATCGACGGGCTGGACGCTGTCGCTGTCGCAGCCGCTCTTCCGCTGGGACCGCTGGGAAACCTACAAGCAAGGCGAAATTGCCGCGCAGGCCGCCGAGGCCTCGCTCGCGCAAGCGCAGCTCGATCTCATCACGCGTACGGCGCAGGCGTACTTTGACGTGCTCAACGCACAGGACACGCTGCAGCTCGCCACCGCGCAGCGCGATGCGATCCAGCAGCAATACGAACAGGCGCGCCGCAACTTCGACGTCGGCAACGCCAACATCACCGACGCGAACGACGCGCAGGCACGCCGCGATGCCATCGACGCCAGCGTCATCGCCGCACGCAGCGACTTCGAGATCAAGCAATCGGCGCTCAAGCAGATCATCGGAGAGCCCGTTGGCACGCTGGCCGGCGTGCGCCCAGGCGTTACGATCCCCCAACCTGAACCGGCTTCAGCAGAGCCTTGGGTGGACCAAGCGCGCAGCAGCAACCTGCAAGTGGCGCTGGCGCAATACAACCTGCAAAGCGCAGAGCGTGATGTGAAGAAGGCGACCGCAGGCCATCTGCCCTCGGTCGATCTGGTGGCGCAGACTGGTCACACCAATGCCAGCGGTAACCAATATCTGCCATCGCTGCCGGGCGGCGCGCGCTTTGACAGCTCCCAGATTGGCGTGCAGGTGTCGATTCCGATCTTTGCAGGCGGTGCGATCCAGTCGCGCGTGCGTGAAAACATCGCGCTGGAAACCAAGGCCGCAAACGACCTCGAATTCGCCCGCCGCTCTGCCGAGCAGGGCGCACGGCAAGCGTACATCGGCGTAATCGCTGGGCTGGCGCAGGTCAAAGCGTTGGAAGCGGCCGAGCTGTCGGCGCGCACAGCGTACGACTCCAACCAGCTCGCCTATGGTGTGGGCGTGCGCATCGGCACCGACGTGCTGAATTCGCAGGCGCAGCTCTTTCAAGCGCGGCGCGATCTGGCACGCGCCCGTTACGACACCATCGTCAACGGGCTACGGCTGAAGTCCGCCGCCGGCTCGTTAAGCGAGGCAGACGTGATCCAGGTGAACACGCTGCTCACGGCCAATGGCTCAAGCGATATCACCGCGTTGCCGCCGGCAAGCGCCAAACCCGAACTGGCGAAACGTGCCGGCAAATCGGCCAAACACTGACTAGTGGGTCTGACCACGCGGCGGCAGCGGCCGCTCGGCAAACTGCAGCAACGCGCCGCCGCTGGTTTTCCAGATGACCTGGCGGCCCTGCTTGCCGTTGGCCGAAGGCTGCATACCGACGGTCGCCAGTGGCGATTTGAGCGCCTCCAGGAACGCCGTCTCCAGCTCCATGCGCGTCGGGTCGCACGCCATGCGCGTCGACACCAGGTTGCCAAAGCGCATGCCCGAGGCGAGCTTCTCATACGGCCCCGAGAAGCGATTGCAGCCCGAGTAGCCGGACGCCACGCCGTTGGCCGCCTCCAGGCCAGCACTGAATTCGATCGAGATCGGCTGCGTAGCCGGGTCGGCGTCGTCGCCCTCGGCGGAAGGCAATTCCTTGGGCGCGGCGCCCGGCTCTTGCCAACGCACGAGCACGAAGCGCGAGCGGCCCTCGCCCTGCGCTTGCGCGAGCGTCGCCTGGCCCGGGTTGGGCGCTGCGTTGGCGGGTGTCTGTTTGGTTTCAGCGGCCGGCGCTGAGGCCACCGCGGGGGCGGCCGCCGCGGGCGCGGATGAAGGCGTTGGCGTCATGCAGCCGGCACCGATGATGGTGGCGGCGGTGACTGCGGCCAGTGCCACGGCGGTCAGCACCACGCGGCGCGGCGTTTGCAGCAGGCTCGGCTTGGGACGATTCGGTTGGGACATGAACGGGTCGTAAACGATGACGGAATGCAAACCACATGAAGAGCCGTTAGTCTGCCCGGCTCGCCATGAGTTCGCACTTTTCGTGCCGAAGGTGCACTGCGTTACAGCGTCGGCAATACCAAAGACGCCACCGCCTCCACCGTCCGGGCGGTTGCACCGCCGTGCGTGGCAGCAAAGGCCAGCGCGGCGCGTGATGCGGCTTCGCGCGCATCGGCATCCGACAGCCAAGCGTCGATCACACGTATCACTGCAGCAGCGTCTTCCACCTGCTCACAGGCACCCGCGGCCACTGCATCGCGTGTCGCCTGCGCAAAGTTGAACGTGTGCGGACCGATGACCACGGGCGTGCCGACCGCGCAGGCTTCGATCAAATTCTGCCCACCAAGCGGAAGCAAACTGCCGCCGATAAACGCCGCTTCCCCGGCCGCGTAGTACAACGCCATCTCGCCCATCGAGTCCCCGAGCAGGACGTCGGCATCGGCAAGCGCATCGGCGTCCGCCAAGCCTGCCGCAGACACCGACAATGCGCTGCGACGCACGACGCGCAAACCCGCGCGTTCGGCCGCCTGGGCCACTTCATCAAAACGCTGCGGATGACGCGGCACGAGAATCAGCAAGGCATGCCGACGCCCGACATGCTGCGCGCGATGCGCCTGCCAAGCGTCGAGCAGCAAGGCCTCTTCGCCCTCACGCGTGCTGGCCGCCACCCATGCCGATCGGCCACGTAGCGCATCGTGCAGCACGCCGCCGGCCATGATCTGGTCCACATGCGGCGTGATGTCGAACTTCAGGTTGCCGGTCACGCGCACGCGCGGCACGCCGAGCGAGCGGTAGCGATCGGCATCGTCGGGCGTCTGGGCCAGCACGGCGGCGAGTTGTGCGTACGTCTGGCGCGCTGCATCACCGAGGCGTGCGGTACGCCGGTGGCTGCGCGCAGACAGGCGTCCATTGACGAGCACCATCGGCACACCAGCGGCATAGGCACGTTCGATCAGTACCGGCCAGATCTCGGTCTCCATCAGCAAGCCAAGGCGTGGCTGGAAGTGGCGCAGGAACCGGTCGACCGCACTCGGCAAGTCGTACGGCAGATACGCCTGGATGACGCGGCCGTTGCGTTGCGCCGCAAATTCAGCGCCGGTGCGGCGGCCCGTCGGCGTCATGTGCGTGAGCAGCACGGCGTGGTGAGGAAAGCGCGCAAGCAGCGCATCGATGAGCGGCTGCGCTGCGCGCGTCTCGCCAACGGACACGGCATGCACCCACAGCAAAGGGCGATCCGGATTCGGGCGGGGCGGATAGAAGCCAAGCCGCTCGCCAACGTGCTGACGATAACCGGGCTCCTTGCGGCCGCGCCACCACAGGCGCAGCAATGCAAAGGGCAACGCAATGCGCCACAACCAGCGATACAGAACGCGCAGCATCAGAGCACACCCAGCGCACGCAGCGCATCAAGCGCCTGCGCGCTGGTGGGATGGGCCTCGGCACTGCCAAGGTCGTGCACGTTGGGCGTCCAATAACCGCCCGTGCGCCATGACGTCGTGAAGTTGTAAAGCGCCACGGTCGGCTTGCACAGCGCGGCGGCAATGTGCACAAGGCCGGTGTCCACACCTACCACCGCAGTCGCCTGATCGAGAAACGCCGTCACATCGGGCAGCGACATGCGCGGCGGAATCACCACACGCCCCACCGAGCCGGGCACCGCAGCGACGATGGCTTCGCGGATCGATTCACTTGTGCGCCGCTCGGTCTCGCTGCCCCACGGCAGAGCAACGGCGTAGTCGCGCGCAAGCAGCTCGCGTGCGACCTCAACCCACGCAGCCTGCGGCCAACCTTTGTCGGCGCGCGAAGTCGCATGCACCAGCGCCACGTATGGACGCGGCAGCTTGAACGGCAACTCGGCAGGCGGCTGCAAACCGAAATCGATGGTATCGGTCAGCGCGTAACCGAGCGCCTCCGCCACCATGCGGCGTGAGCGCTCGACCACGTGCACACGCGGCTCCATCTCGATCTTGCGCTGATAGAACAGCTTAGCGGCGGGCTCATAGCCAGCGCCTTCCGAACGATTGCCGAGGCCCGCCACAAAACCGTTCGGCGTCAGCTTCGCCTGCACGGCAATGAGTGCAGTCTTGATGAGCCCCTGCGTGTCCAGCACAGCATCGTACGTATTGGCGCGCAACGCACGGCGGAACGCTGCCATCTCGCCCCAGGTTCTGCCGGAACCAAGCGACTTGCGCCAACGTCGCAATGCAAACGGAATCACACCCCGGACGCCGCGCACGATGCGGACGATGCCCGCGAAGCCCTCTTCAACCACCCAGTCGATCTCGGCATCCGGATGGGCACGCAGAATATCGGCCACGACCGGCGTGCAATGCACCACATCGCCAAGCGACGATACCTTGACGATCAGCACACGCATGCCGTCACCCTTTCCCCCAACTTCATGAGTGCGGACCGTGCGATCAGAACGGCAGTTGCGCGTCCGGCTTCTCGGCCAGGATCACGCGGCGGAATTCGCCCTGGATGCGCGCCATCGCGGCATCGTTGTCGGCCTCGAAACGCATGACCACCACCGGCGTGGTGTTGGACGGACGTGCCAAGCCGAAGCCATCTTCGTATTCCACGCGCACGCCATCGATGCGGTTAACTTCCTTCGCACCGGCAAACGTGGCGTTGGCCTTGATCTTGTCGAGCAGCTCGAAGGATTCCCCCTCGGCACACTTCAGTTGCAACTCAGGCGTGCAGTGCGAGTTCGGCAGCGCGTTGAGCGTAGCGCTCGGGTCTGCCAGGCGCGAGACGATCTCCAGCAGGCGCGCACCCGTGTAAAGCCCGTCATCGAAACCGTACCAGCGGTCCTTGAAGAAGATATGGCCGCTCATCTCACCGGCCAGCGGAGCGCCCGTTTCCTTGAGCTTGGCCTTGACGAGCGAATGGCCCGTCTTCCACATCGTGGCCTTGCCGCCGTGCTCGCGAATGAATGGCGCCAACTTGCCCGTGCACTTCACGTCGAAGATGATTTCGCCGCCCGGGTTGCGCGACAGGACTTCTTGCGCGAACAACATCAACTGGCGGTCGGGGAAGATGACCTGGCCGCCCTTGGTCACCACGCCCAGGCGGTCGCCGTCGCCGTCGAAGGCGAGGCCGAGCTCGCAGTCGGTCGTTTGCAGCGTGCGCACGAGGTCCCGCAGGTTCTCGACGTGGGCCGGATCCGGATGGTGGTTCGGGAAATGGCCATCCACCTCGCAAAACAACTCCGTCACCTCGCAGCCCATCGCGCGGAACAGCTCCGGCGCAAAAGCACCAGCCACACCGTTGCCGCAGTCCACGGCAATCTTCATTGGGCGGCTCAGCTTGACGTCCGAGACGATTCGGTCGATGTACTGCTGGCGGATATCCACTTGGACGTAGGCGCCGGCGCCTTCAGTGAAATCGCCCTGCTCGATGCGCGTGCGCAAAGCCTGGATTTGGTCGCCGTAGATGGCTTGGCCCGCCAGCACCATCTTGAAGCCGTTGTAGTCGGGCGGATTGTGGCTGCCCGTAACCATCACGCCCGACGTGGCGCGACGGCCAGCCAGCTCGATGTTCGTACCGAAGTAGACCATCGGCGTGACCACAAGGCCCAGATCGATCACATCGACGCCGCTCGCGCGCAGGCCGTCTGCCAGCGCTGCCAAGAGATCAGGGCCCGACAGGCGGCCGTCGCGGCCGATGACGACGGCGGATTCGCCCTTGGCGCGCGCTGCGGAGCCGAAGGCTCGGCCGATGAGGCGTGCTGTGTCAGCATCGACGGTTTTTCCGACGATGCCGCGGATGTCGTAGGCTTTGAAGATGGTGGGAATGGTCATGCTCGTGCGTAGGCGTGTACAGGGGCAACGCCGCTTATTGTAAACGCCGAAATCATCGCTTCGTACTAACGCCCGCTATTTTCTCAGACGTGTGCGACGCAGCACTCTTTCCTTTCGCTGTGGTGGAAGATCATTGCATTTGCGGTTCAAGATTTAAGGATTCGGCCGTCAACGCCGGAACGGCGGCCCAACGTCTCACTAGAAAGGAAGGACCGAAACCACGTTACAATCTCGCAAGCCACAGTCACTCGCAGTACCACATATGCCCGCCACCTCCATCGATTCACAAACATCAATCCTAGATTCGGTACGCCTCCTGGCAAAGTCATTCAGAGTCATCCTTTTGGCGGGCATCATCGGAGCAGTGGCTGGGCTGACGGCCTTCCAGATGGTGCATCCACGCTGGACCGCCAAGGTGGCAGTTCGCCTCGGGCAGGTCGCCAGCCTTGATGCGAAGGGTTCTCTTGCGGCCGTTCAACCGATTGAGAATCAACTGACCGCTACCGAGAGATACAATCAACCCAGCGTCCACCTCCAAGTACTTAATGCGCTGGGACTGCCCAGTCCCGATGCTGGGAATCGAGATGCCAGCTTGATCTTTAACTCGTTGAAAGCAACCGCCGGGCGAAGCCCTAACGTGATTAACATCGAAGTTTCGGCGTATTCGCGAGAAAGTGCTACAGCAGCACTTGAGAAGTCACTGGAAATCTTCTCAGCGGGGCATCGAAAGCTGTTCGACAACACAGTCCGCAACATGCAAAGCAATCTAGCCGGCACGCAAAGCAAGCTTGCGGCCGCGCAGCAAGACTATGCCCGCGTCAATGAGACGTTGAAGTCGGCGACAAGCTCGCGAAGCGCTCCCAACGTCAGCACACGCGAAGTCTTGGCCTCTAGCACTGCAACCCTGATCCGTGCTCAGATTCTTGGATTGCAGCAACAGGTCGTGGCCTATCAGGATGCGTTGAATCCACTACGCAGCTATCCCACTGAAGCGATGGCCCCTGTGTATGTTCCAACGCACTCCAGTACGCCGGGCATCGCGATCTTCATCATTGCTGGTGCCGCGCTTGGGCTGATGGTTGGCGCCACTCTCGCACTCTTCAAGAACTCGGTCCGCAGCACATGACAACGCGTAGTCGTGGCGCGAGTGTGGCCAAGGCAATACGGCTACAAGCCAGACGAGACGATGCCGATCATCACCTCCCTCTCTGGAGACCATCTCCACTGTGCTCGCCCCACAAGCAGCGTTACGTCACAGTCCAGTGACCGAGGGAATGCCAAACGCCGCACAAAGTATCCTGGGCGCAATTTTGGAGGAAGTTGTTCGACCGATTTGGCGGAGTCGCGCCGCGCTCCTGACCAGATCATTGCGTAGGAACAATATCGCGCCATTGGCTCGTGTGCCGAGGGTGCCATGCCGATGATTCCACGAGAGCGATTGCGCGACTGCCGGCAGCAATTTTTGCCCTCGAAATTCGAGCCGGATCGATCCGCCATCACCGAAAATTGGCTAATTTCTCCTCCATTGAAGCCAAGTATTGAAGAGCGTCGGCGCCCCCCTCCTGAGGCGCCCACGGGGCTAGGTCTTTTGGTTGGCGCGGATCGAAGGGCCCTGCCTTGATTTCGAGCAGAACGCTTCCGGGCTCCAACGCGATCACCGTATGCCATACACAAGACGGGACTTCTGCGGCATTGCATGTATCGGCCCCGAACCTCTCCGTTGCCAATCGAATAGTGCTCGCAATTTCGCCATTGTCGCTAAAGGTGACCAAGGCCATCAAACCACGGACAGCAACAAGTAGCTCGTCACGTGGGTCAGATGCGTGTCGGTGAGGACGAATGTAACTGCCAGGCTCAATGGCATTAAAAAATCGCTGACAGGGTTCGTCGTAGCTGCGATGAATATTCTGATGTTGGCGTAAGCGAGACGTAGATCTCGCTTGGTCGGTTAGCCGGTCAAAATAGTCACTTGCAAATATTTTCATTTCGCTCTGAACATTGCTATTTCGCTAACGCGGTGACGATTTGGCGCACCGCATGCTCCGAAGAGAACTCACGTACAAAAAGGCTTCGACATCGCTGCGATAGTGACTCATCGCCATCGATTTGCCGCAGAAGCCGGTCAGCCAACTCAAGCAATTCATCAACTTGGTTGCTTTCACAAACCTCGCCAACGCGTTCTTCCCGAATCATGGTCGCCAGATCGTTGCCCGCATTTACGTTTGCCAACACCGGTAAGCCACTTTGCATGTAGGTCAGGAATTTACCGGGAATATTATGTGATTTGTGCCGGGGATCCAACGCAACGACGCCAATGGAGCATTGGGCGTAGAGATCAGGAATCTCATCTGGATGGATCTCATCGAAAAACAGGACATTCGTGAGTCCACGGGCCTGCGCATCTAGCCTCAGCCGCTGTACATCGCTACCACGACCAACAAATAAGAATCCAACATCCGCGCGCTCCGACAGCTTCTCTGCCAGATCGAGCAGAATGCCCATCCCTTGCGCCACCCCCATGTTGCCGGCGTACACAAACACCTTGCGCCCCGTCAGTGATGTCTTGTTGACGCGGATCCCACAGCGGGCGTTCGCCGGCTTGCCCAGCCAGTTCTGCAAAACCTCAAGTTTACGGCCGGGCATTTGTTGCCAGCGTTCAAAATACGAACGGTTGCCAGGCGTCTGCACACCGATCATGTCAGCCACCGAATACTGATAACGCGCTACGGCGTCAAAGAACCGATATGGGAGGCCGCGTCCCATCAGCCCCATGTCAACAGCCCATTCCGGAAAAATATCCCGAACAATCAGGTAGCCCTTACAACCACTCGCCTTCTTGAGCGCCTTCGCAAGTGGACCATGGAAGATAGACGGTGCATACCAGACGACACCGTCCCAACGCTCATTGGCCAGCGGACACCGGCGGAGATGGCGACGCATCGCAAACGGCATGAGAAATTCGCCAATCGTGCGACGAACATAATCGATGTCTTTGGTTCGGGGAGCCTTTAGTCGCAGAACTCGAACACCGTCCATCTCTTCTATCTGCCATGAGGTCTCAAGGTCTGCTGCCGGCAGCATCACGGTAAGCTCGTGTCCCTGGCGAGCGAATTCACGTGATAAGTCCCGTAGTTGCACCGCGCCAGAGGTGCGAAGAGGAGGAAAAGTGTCTGCGATAAGCGCGATTCGTAGCGTTTGGGCCATTAGTTCAGTACTGCTTCCAGACCACTCGCTTCACATAGTCCGTGTAGCTGTGGATGATGCGTACAACCTTGTCACTCACATTGGGCATGCTGTAGTCGGCAACCAAGCGCAGACTGCGCGCAGTCCCTCTGGGCTGCCCCTGCAATATGGCAAGACCCTGACGCACACGGTCAACCTCTAGCCCCACCATCATGACCGCAGCCTCTTCCATGCCCTCAGGACGCTCATGCGCTTCCCGCAGATTCAGCGCCGGAAAGTTCAGGATGGAAGATTCTTCACTGATCGTTCCGCTATCCGACAGCACTGCCATGGCATGCATCTGCAGGTTCACGTAGTCGTGAAAGCCCAGCGGCTTGAGCAGCCGGACGTGATGATGAAACCTCGCACCCGTCAAATCCACGCGTTTCTGTGTACGCGGATGCGTCGACACCACCACGGGAAGGGCGTAATCCTCCGCCACCGCATTCAGGACCTGTACCAACTTGGTAAAACTGCGGTCTGACTCAATGTTTTCCTCTCGATGCGCACTCACCACAAAATACTGCCCCGCGACCAGCCCGAGACGCTCCAGTGCATCGGAGGACCGGATCTGCGGCATGTAGTGATGCAGCACTTCGTACATCGGGCTGCCCGTTTTGATGACCTGCTCCGGTGGCAACCCTTCGCGAAGCAAATAATCTCTTGCGATTGTGCTGTATGTCAGATTGATATCTGCCGTATGGTCCACAATACGCCGGTTGGTTTCCTCCGGTACGCGAAGGTCAAAGCAGCGATTTCCCGCCTCCATGTGAAAGATCGGGACTCTGCGCCGCTTGGCAGGAATCACTGACAAGCAACTATTGGTGTCACCCAGCACCAACATCGCTTCCGGCTGAACTTCGGCGAGCACGCCGTCCACCGCCGTAACGAGGTTGCCGATAGTGTTGGCCGCGCTCTTGCTGCCTTCAGCGCTGTTCAGGAAAAAGTCCGGCTTGCGTACGCCAAGGTCATCAAAAAATACCTGGTTGAGTTCATAGTCATAGTTCTGGCCGGTATGTACCAGCACATGATCGCAGTGCAGATCCAACGCCGCTAACACGCATGACAACCGAATGATTTCCGGCCGCGTCCCCACAACCGACATGACTTTAAGTTTCTTCATTGTTCAACTCTCACAACGGGCATGCGAACGTATCGGGTTTTGACCGATCAAACACTTCATTGGCCCAAAGCATGACAACCATTTCATCACTGCCGATATTCGTGATGTCATGCGTCCAACCCGGAACGGTCTCGACGATCTCCGCTTTTTCGCCATCGGTCACAAGTTCATACGTTTCGTTCGTATGCATTTGACGAAACTTGAAGCGCGCCTGCCCTTTGATGACCAGAAATTTCTCCGTTTTACTGTGGTGATAATGCCCGCCCCGTGTAACACCAGGGTGTGCAGTAAAATAAGAAAACTGTCCGCAGTCCGGAGTTTTAAGCATTTCCACAAAAACGCCGCGCTGGTCCGCATGCTGAGGCACCTGGTAAGCGAACGTCTCCGTAGGCAAATAGCTCACGTAGGTCGAATACAGCGCCCTAGTCAGGCCAACACCCACGCGTTCAGTCAGTAACGTATCTCGACTGTTCTTGAAGGCTTCGATCTGGTCAGCGAGCGCTCCTACCGTAGTTGTATATTGAGGGGTTATCGTCTCAAACCCTTCCGCATCCAAGCTAGGTTCCGCCTCATCCATCAATTGGATGAACCGCTCGACAACATCATCCACGTAAACCAAAGTAACAGAAGCTGCTCGATCGTCGACCTGAATCGGTAATCCCCGTGATATATTATGACAAAAGGTAGCTACAGCGGAGTTGTAGTTCGGTTTGCACCATTTGCCAAAGACATTCGGCAAACGAAATACGTGGACACGCACACCTTGCGCACGTTGCAGATTAAAAAGTGCCTTCTCTGCAGCGCGCTTACTCGAACCGTAAGGATTGTCTCGATTTACCTGAGTAGAGGACGTGTAGATGACAGGAATCTTTCGCCCCGTCCGAGCGATGGCGTTGCAAAGGCTTTCTGTCAACTCCTTATTTCCGGAAGTAAACTCTTGCGGGTCCTGCGGCCGATTAACACCTGCCAAATGGAAAACAAAGTCAACATCTGCCAGCAAATCAATCAGATGGGGCTCGTCTTTTCCCCGCTCAAAGCAGAGAACCTCAACATCCTTACGCTCCGCCAGATGGAGCCGTAAGTTTTTGCCGACAAAGCCGTTTCCACCGGTAACCAAGACCTTCATGGTTTATTCCTCGGGTTCAACATGCTCACCGCGCAGAATCGCTTGCATGAAACGTAATTTCATCAGCAATTCCCGCATGCCATTCACATCCAAACGGATGGTGTTATGCGAACTATATTCCACAGCCTTTGAAATCTCAATTTCGCCTTGTTCGACGAACTTGCCATAGTTGAGATCGCGCAGATCAGGAGGGACACAGTAATAACCGCCGAGGTCTCGTGCAGCTACCATCTCCTCCCGACTCAACAACACTTCAAATAGCTTTTCACCGTGACGGGTGCCAATAATATTGATGGGGTGCTCAGGCACGCCCAACAAATCGGTCAACGCTTTGGCCAGGGTCTCAATAGTGGCTGCCGGCGCCTTCTGCACAAAGATTTCACCCGGATTGCCACGCTCGAAAGCGTACAGCACCAAGTCCACCGCGTCGTCCAAGGTCATCATGAAACGGGTCATGGACGGATCAGTGATTGTGATGGACTGCCCTGCACGAATCTGATTGGTGAACAACGGAATCACTGAACCACGTGAAGCCATCACGTTGCCATATCTCGTCGCGCAGATGATGGTCTGCGACGAAGTGCGGGACTTGGCAACAATGACCTTCTCCATCATTGCCTTGCTGATGCCCATGGCGTTGATCGGATAGACCGCCTTATCCGTGCTCAGGCACACTACACGCTTCACCCCGCAAGTGATCGCCGCCTCGAGCACGTTCTCGGTACCCAGTACGTTGGTTTTCACTGCCTCCATGGGGTGAAATTCGCAAGAGGGTACTTGCTTCAAGGCCGCCGCATGGTAGATAAAATCGACACCACGCACCGCACTCATCACCGACTGGTAATCACGTACATCCCCAATGTAGAACTTCAGCTTGGGGTTGTTGTACTTTTTCCGCATGTCGTCCTGTTTCTTCTCATCCCGACTCAGGATGCGAATTTCCCGCAGGTCGGAGTCGATAAACCGGCGCAAAACAGCGTTCCCGAAAGATCCGGTCCCACCGGTTATCAAAAGTACTTTATCGGTAAACATAAGATATCTAGATCCTTAAATCTTCAAGGCGTCTCTGCAGAGTTCTATTTTTTGAGTAGGCGTTGGGTAATTAATTAGTACAGCGCGGTATTTTCCTTTGAAGACAAACAAGCTGCCCGCAGCTGCACCAACCACCCCCAGCCGGCCGATTAGCTCACCCAAGTGCTCGAGTGACCCAGCGCCTCCCAGAAACGTCACTGGCACGTTGAGCGCTTGCTTGACTTGCGCAGCGAGGTCAAGGTCATAGCCCTGCATCAGGCCATCCCTGTCCACCGAATTGATGACGATCTCACCAGCGCCCGCTTCCTGCAGCTGCTTCGCCAGATTCACCGGATCCAATTTATGGGCAATCTTTGCGTTGTGCGTACAGATTTCGTAACCCTTGCCAAAAAGGCCAGTACGCTTTCGTACGTCCAGAACAGCAACAACGGATTGCTGACCAACTGCCGTGGCCATTTCGGTCAGGAGCGCCGGGCTCGCAATTGCGGCTGCACTCACGGCGACTTTTTCCACACCCATGTCGATAATGCGCGCTGCCTGCTCGGCTGTGGTCACCCCGCCACCGTAACAAAGCGGCATCCGGCATTCGGCCGCCAGTTTCGCAATAAGACCAAAGTCGGGCTCCACTTTTTTGACAGTGGCGTCAATGTCCAGCACCATCAACTCATCGGCCTCTTTCTCGTTGAAGATCCTGACCGCGTTGATGGGGTCCCCCACGTATTTCGCATCCTTGAAAGCCTGGGTCTTGACCAACCCTCCCCGATGCACCAACAGGCAAGGAATGATTCTGGGTCGCAACATTCGTCAAAGCTCCACAAAATTTTTTAGAAGTTGTTCGCCCCAATGATGACTCTTCTCGGGGTGGCACTGAACCCCATGAATGTGTCCTCTGGAGACCACGGCATCAAAGTCCATTCCGTAGTGCGCAGTGGCAGCGACATCGCTCTTGTCCTGAGCGTCAAAGTAGTACGAGTGCAGGAAGTAAAACTGTGGGGTGCCGTCAAACCCTTTAGAAAACAGCTCGGCGCCAGCTTTGGGCTGAAGTTCATTCCATCCCATATGCGGCATAGGCAGGGTCGCGCTCTTCGCGCTGTCGGCAAACGCGCGCACCCGCCCGGGTACCCAGTTCAGGCCGGGCAACATCCCTTCGTCCGACCGACCCGCCAGCATCTGCATACCCACACATACGCCCACGACTGGCACCTTCGAGCCCAACACCAACTCCTCAAGCCTAGGACGCAAACCAGAATCATTGAGTCGTTGCATGGCGTGATCGAAATGCCCCACACCCGGCAGCACTAAGCGGGTAGCGCCTGTCAACGCCTCAGGCGTTTCAGCGCGCTGCGCCTCCACCCCCAAGCGCTTGAAGAGATTCAGGAAGGCTTGAATATTACCCACCCCGTAGTCGACGATGCGGATCATCTGAAATACCTCTTTTCCAGTCCCAGCCAGCGCATAGCATTCGCGCCAACGCCAATAAGCCAACGCTTGTTCTTGTAATCGCGGTAAGTCTTCTTGGGCAGTTCAAAGAGCTTTTCCAGCTCAGCCACAGTCAATCCAAGCTTGTGCGCGACGTACTCAAATTCTTGCTTCAAGAAATGCGCATCCATCTCCGGTCGAGAAATACGGTCCAACGCCTCATCGCGCTTCATCTGACCTGTCATAATCAAGCTGGAGAAATGGGCGCGACGCTTCTCGTAGCCGAAACGCTTTGGCAGCCAATAGTCTTCATAGAAACGGGTAAAGCGCGACTCATGGTGCTTGTGCTGGAAGCGCTGCCATCCAAATCGACGCTCCAACTCGTCCTCTGCCTCTTTCTTGACGTATGGAACCAGATTGAGTGGGTGATGCACTTTCATACCCAGAATCTTCTGGTACCACAGCTTGTACACCAGAATGTCTACCAGAGGAAACCCGTCAATGGACCGACCATCTCCGCATTTTTTCCAAATGTCAGAGAACAGTGTTTTGTCGATGCCAAGGTAGCCACCCCACTCCTCCGGCTCACGGCAACACTCGGTCGAAAAATTGGAGCCCGTGACGATGTGCTTGATCTTGTAGCGCCGCGCAAACTTATACAGCCCGGAGAAAAAGGCGGCGTCCTGAACCAAATCCTGATCAGGTATGCCTGCCTTCAAAAATGCCACCTGCATCCGCTTGACATCCTCCCAGTTCACCACTTCGGTGTAGAGGTCAAGCCCAAGCCCGTCGACAAGTTTTTCAATATTGCCCACCGCTTGGTCGGTGTTCCATCCTGCGTCGACGTGAAAGAGCAGCGGGCGCAAGCCCATCTTCTCTTTCGCGACATACGCGGCATATGAACTATCAAGCCCCCCACTCAGGCCGATGATGCAGTCGAAATCCCTGTCTTTCCCGTCTGCGCGGATGATATCGGCCATCTGCTGGAGATGTTTCGCTCCTCGATCATCCGTCAACCAATTCGGCTCGATATTCGATTCGAAGTTATTGCAGTAGTCACACCACCCTCTGGAATCGAACGTGATGTTAGGGTCCGACGTGTCCATGATGCATCGCGAACACATTTTATTAGAATCTTTGGAATCCATACTTTTCAAGCCGAAAATATAAATATTAAGTCCCCAACACCATTCGTCTAGGTCGACGCGTCTTTAGCCGCTCTCGCCATCCCCAAGATCTGGGCGCACGCCGACCCGATACCTGAGCGAGATATGGAGACAGTCTGAACGCCGGCCTGCCTATAATCAAATTCCATAAATGAATTATAACTGACGAATATATTACATGCCGGATTACCATTTCCATCAAAAACCATATCCGCCAATGCCGCCAGAATAGCCCTACGCCCATCGTAAGCATGCGCCGGGTGAAACTTTACGATTACCGGAACACGGCATTTCTGCTTAATAGCCCTCAGCAACTCTATCTCGGAATCAATTGCAGGAAACGATGATGCTAGAAAAAGTCCGCCCTGAGACAGCGCCGTTTTCACAAATGTCGTTTTCGGCGAAAAAACCTGACTGGACTCCACTCGATAATATCGCTCGAATTGTTCTAGAAACAGCGAATCCCGAAGATAGAGTTTACTAATCGTTCCGTAGGAATTAGGAAAGCGGATATTCGCATCAAGAAACCCATGTTGCACAACGCGAAAATCCTTTATCAAATGGGAAAGTATGTAACTCCAACGTTGATAGTGATCGTCCGTCACAACCACACTCGCCCCCCTCGACACATCGAATGCCATCATGATTAGCGCGAATGAGTCCCGGGCATGCAAAATCATATCGCGACGTTCACCTACCGGAAATCCGAGCAAGAGGCAGATTAATCGTACCTGAGCAAAAATACTGCGCACCACCAGGGCGAAGCCAATTTCGCGCCCTAATTCGTAACAGGATAGAGATTGCTTTTGCTGTTTCAGTTCAGACGTGCTGCCATCAACATCGAGTGCGGATTTAATCAAATCAACGTTCTGCTGTGTAGTCGCCAGAATACGGCAATCACAAGGAGCCCCCCCCCCCTTCCGGCGACCAACACTTCCCGATATCGCTAAAATCCAATGATAAGGAAACAGTGCAACAGAAATCCATGGAGAAAGAAAAATCAACAAAGGATAAAACGGCCCGAACCGTCTTCGGAGCGCCAATTGCTTCATCACCTTGTAATTTGGCACTCCATCAAAATCCTGCTGCGAGGCGATTTCCCGATATCGAACATCAATAGCCCTCTCATTGCTCAGCGCCCCCATAATCAAGCTGACTACGGCGCCGCATTTCAACCGATTCTTAGAATAAGGAAAGGGTTTCATGAATGACTAAGCTTCATATTTCCGGATGAATTCATCGATTGCGGCGAAATAGTTGTCCTCCGCACTGCATATCTACAGAGGAAATAGATTACGAGATATTGCACGATGTAAATTGGTGTTTCCCACGGGATCAGCGTTCCGCGCAAGGTGCTGAAAATTCTTTGAAACTCCATAACATAAATAAGGAGTAACCAATAATTTCGCCCAACAACAGCCACTAGGTACAACCTGCCCAAAACTGCCGCATACAACGCCAAGGGAATCCAGGAAAAATAGATTCCGTAGTAATTCAAGTACAACTCTGTTTCAAGCGGCCATTGTTGGGTGGCGCGTTCGTTGTCCCATTGTTCGGGGAAGAATTCCCTGGTTAGCATTACGCTAATATCAAAATTTGCGTCCTCCGGCATCAGCCCCAATATCTGCAAAGGCTTCACACCTACTTGCCAAACAGTCTGAAACAGATCGGGGCTGCGGCTAACCACAATCAAATCATGCAGCTGATATGCATTAAAATAGCCGATCAGCATTTCGAGAAAATAAGGTCCAGATGCGTAGAAAAATTCGGTTCGCAACAGTGTTCCAAAATACAGAAGCACAAAAAAAGCAACAGCAAGCAAAAATACGATCCGCAACCTAAACTTCAATCCCAAAAAATACGGCGATAGATAGACGATCAAAAGAAATATGAATCTACTTTTTATGCCACCAATAAAAGAAAGAAAAGCACAAAGAATAAGGGTCTTCAGTACCAGCGGTAGTTTTTTTTGAGCACCCATTGTTTGCAGCCCGAGAAGAAAGACTGCAATATTTCCAAGCACAATAATGATCACATTCAACAAGCCATGCCCCTCCCGCTTGGTCAGATAGGTATAGCTATAATTATTGATCCACTCGCCGATACCTGCAGTAGACTGCATAAACAGAAGAACCAGCCCAATGCAAACAACATAAAGGATATTCGCAAATTCCTTTCGAACAGAAATATCGGCCGCTCGCGGGAACGCCAGCGGAGACTTGGGCCCACAAAAATATCGAAAAGCAAAAAATAGGACGAGGAAGGTAAATTCGACCTGAAAGAGCAAGTACAACGACATCTTGTTCCAGAAAACGGTCTGCCCCCACGGCAGGACATATTCCCAGTTGATCAGGTCCAATATCAAATTCAACGTACTAGAAAGAACCACATACAACCCATATGATGCAAACACCATATTATTCGGGTGAAATATATGATCTGGCCTGAATATCAGGTAAGTTATGACGATAATCAAAGAGAGATACGCGCTACCCCATGGCAGCGTCAGCATCATTATATTGAGCAGCAGAAGCGTTGCCGCATACAAAACTGCCCAGAGCGCCCGATTAACGATCACATCGCCCCCCGGAACACGAATGCTCGAACAGTTTCCCTAAATGACCAGATACAGCCTAGCAGCAGCAGCAACTTAAGCAATGCCAGCGGAAGACTGGGGTGAAAGTGTGACATAGGAAGCAGCACCCCGATCAAGGCGATCCATTTCATTTCACGCCAGAGTGAGATAGAGACGGAACTGACCCAGTTAACCGCAACCACACACATAAGGCTCATTGACAGACTAGTCATCAAGGCGGTGTACGCAGCAGTCTGATAGCCAGTTCTGGGTAACAACCATAAGTTGAGCCCAATGCTCAAAGTCGCGCCTAGTACAGCAATTCCCGAGATTAAAAAAGTGCGGTGTTCAAAGGCAAGAACGCGAATCCAACTCTGGAAAATTACGGAACATAGCCCCCCAAGCGCAACGATCGGGATCAGTCTGAACCCCTCTTGATATCTCGGCGGAAGGATCAATGAGGCAACATCCGGACCAAACAACACGATTGCCGCGGTAGCGATCACCGCGAAATTGAAAATTGCATCGCTATCGTGCTTTAAGCGCGTCGAATTCCCTTTATTTAGTGCATCAAAGAATGCAGGGGTGAGTGCATTAAGTGCAGCACTTACCGCCATCATCAACAATGCACCGATGTTGTATCCAAGGCTGTAATAACCCGTGACTTCGTTTCCGTAGTACTTATTCAGTAAGACGCGATCAAACTGAGATTGCAGCGTCAGGGACAACATGTACGGAATCAAAGGAAGCGCGTATTTTGCCATATATAGCATGTCAGCCTTACGAGGCCTCCAGACGATTCGTTTCCGCAGCAGGTATGCCACAAAAAAACAAAGGGCGACGCTTGCGAATGATTCAGCAAGAAGAATGGCCATATATTTTTTTTCGGTCAGAACGTGTAGCAGAATTACGCAGCCCAAGAAACTAAGTAACGCTTTCGAAGCAAGAGAGATAAATAATAATCCGCCTCGATGATCATGAATTGCTAACTGCGTAAGCAACGACTCCGCCAGCGCGCCAAGTACGATAGCGAGCATTAACATGATGGCTGAAAAAGGCAGATTGAGCCAACTGACTAGCCGATCCGAGGCGAAATATATCCCCATCGATCCAATCAAAAATAGCACGCCCACCGCTATCACGGTGCTTGCCAGAAAAGGCCCCTCTTCCGCATTGGGCTCGTAGATATAGCGCCCAACAGACACATGTAAGTTTAGAGACAGAACCAGTACAAAGATCCACAAGTAAGATTGGCTTAAATTAAGTACGCCATAATCCGCCACGCTCATGTAACGGCTGTAAACAAAAATGGATGCAAGAGGAATCAGCTTACTGACAACGGAAACGCCAAGCTGATTCAGGAGTTGCCTGCCTACACGACCAGAGCTGACGACCTGCTTCTGAGGCGCCTGTGTACTTTTTGAATCGCCGCTCAATTAGGCCTCGGTGTTGTGGGTGACTTGAGCTTCTTTGGCGCGTAACAATGAACTCTCCTCAGAGCAGACGTGATTGCCCGCTTGCTGTGCACGCACTAGATCAGCCAGTTTCTTAAACATTTTCCGATGACCAGACCGGTTGAGGTGATGGAAATCAGTCATGATGTCATCGACCACAAATTCATCGGTGCTGATGAATTGATATTGCCGAAGCGCGTCGTTGTATTGGTTAATTTTCTTAGCAATACCGTTGATGTGAGCTTCATATTCCGGTACTGCCGGGAGGATCCCTATCCAGTAAACGTCGTTGTATAGCGATTCGAAGCGCTTGATATACTCAATAAACGTCGACAACGGCGTATAGGTGATCCCGCGCCACCGACGAAGGTGTTTGGCATACCGTTTTACCATTGCTCCGATGAAGGTCCCCAGAATTGGCAATCGCGTGATGATTTGTTGCTCAACGACTGTGAGGGTTCGGGGAGCACAATCCACAATACCGCATTGCATCAGCACAAGAGCCGGCTCGACGGTGGCATGAAAATAACTTGTGTGTTTATAGAGATCTACAATCGTGCCCCCGCCTCGCCCGACATGAATGAAGTCATAGTCGGGAAACTCCGCTTTGAGCAACGAAATATACGTCTCCTCATAGCGAACAACCTCGGGCTCCCGGCGCGGAAACGCCAAAGAGTCAGTAATCAACAGGATGTAAGGACGAATCGTTCTCATAGAACAATGAGTTAGGCAACGATGCCATCCGTGCAGTTATAGCCTGCGATCTTTTCGTAGATAGGCCACTTACCTAGCTGCTCTTCAAGCGAACAAAGCCCGATATCGGCATCCTTTGCCAGGAATTTCTCCACCTGTCTGTATAGGCCGGGCTTGAAGGCTTTTTCCTCGACGTCGTCAATGGCAACTGTCTCGATTGCGACTGAACCTCGCTTCATGATCTGCAGCGCTTCCATTGGACGGAAGATAAATCGCCGATGACGCGTCAGAACCTCGACACCCCAACGACCAGGTGCATCCCAGTTGGCTTGATATGAGAACAATACGCCACGGTCAGTGCGCCCCGACCCCGCAAACACAGCTGAAGTTGGATGCCAAGATAGGCTACCGCTGTTCAAAGCATGCAACTCAACCGGATTTCCGCCGAGATAAAATGCTAAATCAATCACATGAGTGGAATTACCCAGCAGCCACGCTTCCTTAACGCCAGGAGCTTTTGATAGCCCCTCAATGACATGTCCCCATTCGGTAAATTCAAAATGCATCGATTGAACGCCACCGTCTTCCTCGATCATTTTCTGGGCAGCCAATACCGCAGCGTACATTCTGCGGTTGTATCCAATAACGACTTCTGCCTTTGAAGATTGCGCCTGTTCATGTAAAGCCAGAAGCTCCGAGTAATGCAGCGCTCCGGGCTTTTCCAACAGCACCCGCCTCACCCCTGCACCCAGCAATCGCTTCGCAACCGATGCCAGACCTTCGACTCCTACGGCAACAATGGCCGCGTCCGGCATGGCCGGATTCGTTGCCAAGAAAGAATCCAGCCCGCCAGTGAACACCGGTAGGCCACATTTCCCCTGCATGCGAAGCGCCGATTCTTCCCGGCGGCCGATGATGGTAACGGTCGCGTCCATCGCTGTGAGAACCTTGACATAGTCAACGGCCATTGCACCCGCGCCGATCAGCCAAATATTTGAAGATTTCATGAGTCGGTGTGAATTTCAGGTAATCGGGCAGAAGTCGATGGGGGTACCGAGAACGTCAGCAGCGTGGGTGCCAAGCGCCTGGATTAGCGGCAGGTGATACGCAGTAGAGTCAGCGAAGGTCGTCAGCACTGACCGGCCATTGGCCAAGACATCATATGCAATTGCAGTGCTCTGCTCGCTCACGAACGGATTCCTGAAGCGCTGCTGGGACCACGGCTCTGGCAAAGCCCCATCATGGAAGAAAGCCTGGCCGCCAGCCTCGTCGATAAAGCAGGTGCGGCCTTCGGAGCGAATCGTCACCATCAACCGCATACTGGATTCGGGCACTGACGTGATGTTGAAAGCCGCAGCGCCGCACTGGCCCCGCAAGCTTCCCGTAAACTCATAGAAGTTTGCCCTTTTGCTGGCGGTGAGCGTCCGGTCTAGGCCTGAAGTCGACAGATTTCGCGGAACCTCGCCCGTGAGGAAGCCCAGTAGATCCAAGAAATGAATGCTATTGCAGCCCAGCCCCCAGTTTCCACCGTGCACCTGGAAATGGCGCAATACCTGCCCTTCAAAGAACTGCCGGACTGTGTGATAAATGGGGAAAGCACGCCGCGGGCAATTGACCCATGCTTTCGTTCCCGTGCATTGGAGCAAATCCGAAGCGATCTGATAATCGCCAATACGCTGGAAAAGCACCTTCTCAAGCAGCAAATTCCGCACTGAGCGACCGCGTACCAAGTTCTGCAGTACGCTGAGACGCACGTCTGCGGCTGTAGCGATCACACCATAGTCAATAAGGTCCGGCAGTTCGCTGAGCGAAGTGTGATACGTAACCCGCTCAGCGGCGCCTGGGGCGCCCATCTCCGTCACTCTGCTCTGTGCGATCCTCAGGGAATCAGACGAAGGGTCGACAACAAAGATCTTGCTATCCAGATCCAGACGAATCAGTCCCTGAAGATGTCGGCTGCCCAACTGGCCCGCGCCAATTACTGCAATAGAATACATGCTGCCTTCTTAAATCAATTTATAGGGAAAATCCGTCGTCCACGACGATATTTTGACCCGTCAAATAGCGCGAAGAGTCCGACAACAAGAAAAGCAATGTCCCGACCACATCGTCGTTATCGATCATCCCCTTACTACCACAATATTCTCGGTATTTATCAAGGAATGCCGTCGGCTGGCGATCCAGAATTCCCCCGGGGCTAATCGCATTCACTCTGATATTTTGCCTCTTTAGATACTGAGCAAAGTACTTTGTGAGATGAACCACGCCAGCCTTGATAGCCGCATACTCAACGGGCATCGTCATCGACGTATCTTGATATACATCAAAGCGAGGCGCTATCACGCCGTAAATGGACGACATATTGATAATATTGCCTCCACCGTTCTCCCGAAAATAAGCGGAGAACTGCTGCATTGCCAGAAAATACCCTCCAGCGTGCATGCCGACGTTTTGGCAAAAATCATCGTAAGTCACTTCTTCAACGCGGCGGCCGTAATTGGCGTTACGGGGATACGCATTGTTCACAATGGCGGCAATGATTCCGCACTTCTGATGAATGATCTCGATTGCTTGGTGTATCGACTCTTTGCTGGTGATGTCCATTTCTACAGCAAGGGCACCACCAGAATACGTTGCACAAATGTCATCCGCAACTCTTTGCGAGTTTGCAAGCGCAACGTCCGCAATGACAGCGACACCTCCAGCGGCGGCTATAGCGCGGCAGAAAGTGCGGCCTAACAAGCCTGCACCACCAGTGACCACAACTACTTTCCCATTGAGTTGTGGCCTTTCCTGAATCTGGGTCATTCCTCGTCCCCTTTGGGGCGCGCAATCGCGCGCTGCATGAGCACTTCGACGAACGCGAAGTCGTTCTCAGAGTCGATGTCGATCGACCGCTCTTCAGGCATCACATACAGCCTCGTGTCCGGATTGAACAGCCCGCGTTCGGAAAACAAGGCGGCACGCGTCCATACATAAATGGACGCATTCATGTCAAAACAAGCGGGAGCATCTTGCCGCCTTACAACGGGTCGCTCCAACACCTTACTCAATCGGGGGATCCCCTCTTCGGATAGCTCGACCAGATTGAAATAGGGCGATCGCCGCGCTGGCATTGCCGTAATGACGTTGCCCGCGCTCGTGGATTCCAGAAGCGCAACAGCCTGCCTGATATCGTCGACGGAGCGGAGCGGCGACGTGGCATCGAGGTCGACACAGACATCAAACGCATACCCCGAAATGCGTTCCGACTCTGCCACACAATGCCTGATCACAGGCAGCTTTGCAGCCGTATCTGTGGCTAGCTCATCGGGGCGCTGCACGAGGATGTCGGCACCATACTGTCGTGCGGTTTCCAGTATGTGTTCCGAATCGCTGCTCACCGCGATTGCATCGAACAATCGCGACTGCCGAGCCTGCTCAATGCTGTATGCGAGCAGCGGCTTGCCGAGCAACGGCCGGATATTCTTGCCCTTTACGCCCTTGGAACCACCACGGGCACAGATAGAACCGATTCGCTTCATTGCGTTATCCATTCGCGCTTTTGATTTGACCGGCGAGATGCGTCAATGAGACGCATGGTCGACAACGCCTGGTCGATAGAACAAGAAGCGTCGGTCGTTTCCTTCAGCATCGCCATATGCATTGAGCGGTAAGTGTCATCGCGTTCCACCGTAAACACCTCCTCCGTCCGATCGATCAGGAGCCTGTTCTGTATCAGGTCAGCCTCATAGGTATGGTTGGCGGTGTTGACAACCAGCCGGCGCCTCCCCCGGCGATCAAGATAATTAAGCTGAATCGCAGCGATTGGGCAGCGAGATAGGCTCATTAACAAAGTAAAACTATCGTCGCTGGTTATTTCCAAGGGACTCAGATGCCCGCCGAGGGCGGTGACCTGCAACCAATCCCCGAACATCCACACCAGATAATCCAGATCGTGGCTCAAATCGAGCAAGACGCCACCCCCCATATCCGCCTTGGCCGAATAGGAGTTTTTATAATCGGTCCCCGGTCGCCAGTCTGGCAAATACTGACCGACATAGCCATGTACTGAGAGAATCTGCTGATCCGCCAATAAAGCCTTCAAACGCGCGATGACAGGATGGAACCGCAAGTTGTAAGCAACGCTCAGGCAGCGAAACCGATGCACTGGCATAGCGTATGTGGATTCAAACAGTGGCTTTTCCACCAAAACCGCACCTTGGTACCCCTCGGCAGCGAGTTGGCACAGCGCATCATGATGCAGCGCTGTTTCATTGGCGATCACGACATATTCAGGCTTGTGATGTTGCACTGCCTCGGCCAGGCTGGAGTAGACAACAAACCCTTCGAGCGCTCGCCGGCTGACCACGGCAACGTTGCAGCCCAGCTCCTGAAGGATACGGGTGTGGCGAGATCCAATTGAGCCATAGCCAACGACCACACATCGTGGTTCAGTAACGATGTTCAAGGAAACTCCTTGTGGAAGTCGGAATTTGCTTTCTCGTAGTCGTGCAAACGTCCGATATCCAGCCAATAGCCGTCCACCTTGTGTACTCGGACATGCATACCCTGACACAGCATGGATTCGAATAGCGACGGCATATCGAAAAACTGTTCTCTCGGAACCAGGTCGAGGGCACTGGGAGACAGGATATTGATCCCGGCACTAACGTTAAAACTATGAATAGGCTTCTCTTGAATACCTTGCATGCGTCCGTCCGACTCAGAAATCACGCCGAACGGGACTTGCATTTCGTAGTCTCGAACACCAACCGTCGCATCAGCCCCGGACTCGATATGTAGATCCATCATCCGGCCAAAATCTTGTTTGGTCAGCAAATCGGCGTTGGTGACAATCACAGGGTGATCGGGCCTCTCGGGTAGAAGAGAAAGAGCTCCAGCAGTTCCCATGCGCTTGGTTTCTTTGACATATCGAATTTCCAAACCCAGAGCGGCTCCATCGCCAAAGTAATTTTCGATCTGCTCAGCCTTGTAGTTCACGGCGAAGTAGAACTTCCGAAAACCTTGATCCGCATAATTAAGAACAATAGTCTCAAGTAAGGGGCGCGATCCGACCTTAAGCATCGGCTTGGGCGTGTCTCGGGTCAGGTCCTTTAGACGTGTTCCCAGGCCACCGGCCATCACAATCACCCACTCTTCTCGGGGGCGCGGCAGCAGGAAATCTTCGACCATTTCAAGGCCGACAAGAACGCCGTTGCGGTCGAGCACCGGGATATGATGAACGCCCAGTTTGCGCATCATGCTGAGGATCGTGGCGCGATCATCGTCATCACGGGCACAGTTCGGGTTAGGCCTCATGGCACCGAATACAGCGTCCTCAAGTGACATGCCCTTCAAAAGCCCTCGACGAACGTCGCCGTCGGTCAGGATGCCTAACAGTTTCCGATCGCTATCTACGACTAGCGCCATTTGACAACCGCAGCGGTCGATACACTCCAGCGCTTCCCGCAGCGTCTTTTCCGGGCCAATCAGTGTCTGTTCCCATTGCCTCATTCAGATCTCCAACTTGCGTGCCGGCACGCCCACCAACGTTCCAGACCCTTCAAAATCTCTTACCACGGCGGCACCTGCGCCCACAATGGTCCGTGGTCCCAGTTGAATTCCTTGCATCACCACCGCCCCGGCTCCTACATGGCAGCTCTCGCCCACTTGCACACCACCGCAGATCGTCGATCCCGGCGCAGCGTGGGACCAAGCCCCCAGCAAGGCATCGTGTTCAACGATGGCTCCCGTATTTACGATGCAGCCCTCCTCTATCGACGCATTGGGCTGAACCACCGCTCGTGCCAGTAACTGCGTGTCTGCTGCCATGGCTGCAAATGGCGACACGATTGCCGAAGGATGTATCACACCGACAAATCGCCACCCTAAATCCACCAGCCGCTGCTGCACGCGCCTCCGCACCGACGAATCTCCGACTCCCCCGATTCCATTCGCCAGCACCACCTCCGAACGATTGTGCTGAGTCAGAATTTCATCGCCCCCCAGCACGGGTAGCCCGCACATCGAACGCCCTTGCATACCGGGGGCAGGATCGACAAACCCCACAACCGACCGGCCGCTCGCGAGCAATGCGTCAGCTACGACCACAGCATGTCCGCCGGCCCCGACCACGATGACGGCTGCAACGCTCATCTTTCGATGATCTCCCCTAGTTCATACGCGCGCTGACAGGGCTTGCCAACGAGCTCCCAAAGGACGTTTGGTCCCAGACCACGGCCACAACGGGATGTGGTCAGATCGGCCCGATCGAACGTGGTACCGGCGGCAATGGGGCGGGCAGCCACCACTTGCTGGCGAGCCGCTTGACGCGTGTCCCACTCACTGGGTTGCGGCGCCTTGCTGCCATCGCCCAGCGCGACCTCCAGAAGGCGGATATCGCGCACCATCTGGGTCAGCTCCGCTGGCTCCAGAGATGCCTTGTGGTCCGGTCCTGGAAGGGTGCGGTCCAGGGTGAAGTGCTTTTCGATCAGCCGAGCCCCGCGGGCCACCGCAGCAACCGGAATCAAGGTGCCTTCCGTATGATCGGAATAGCCCACCTCCAACCCGAAAGACGCTGCCAATGTATCCATTGCGCGAAGGTTGACCTCGTTGAAAGGCGTGGGGTACTGCGACGTGCAATGCAAAATTGTGACATGCCCCTGCAGCCGCGTACGCCAATTGGCATTGGCCCAGCCTTTCCAAACGTCTTCGATGCAAGCAGGTTCAGTTTCGGCCTGAAGGGCGTGAGCAATAATGGCGAGCCCCTGCTCAACTTCAGAAAGCGTCGCCATACCCGTTGACAAAACGATCGGCTTGCCCGTGCGCGCAAAATGCCAAAGCAATGGACCATTGGTCAGTTCGCCGGATGGAACCTTGAATAGAGGCATCCCGAGCTCGACCAGAAAAGCGAGGCTATCCAGATCGAACGCGGTGGACAGAAAATCAATCCCTTTGCTGTGAGCGTGCTCCTGTAGCTCAACATGCCAGTCACGCTGTAGCTCAAGCTTCTTCAGCATGGCGAGCTGGCTTTCAGCGGCGTCAGTGGTTTGCTTCTGATACGCAGCCTTCGGGGCGCTTCTGGATGCGAGCTTCTCCGCATCGAATGTCTGGAATTTGACGGCGTCAGCACCGGCTTCGGCGGCAGCATCTACAAGAGCAAACGCCAAGTCACGCTGACCGTTATGGTTGACGCCGGCTTCGGCAATGACATAAACGCTGTTTGCCCTCATGGCCGAAACTCCACGTCATGGAAATGCTTATGGAAAGGACCGTGTGTCTCCTCTAGGAGACGCACGACTTGCTGCGCAGCATTGCCCCCACCATAGGGATTGGCGACGCCATGGCAACTTGCCTTAAAGTCAACTGACAACGCTCTGGAGATCGCTTGGCATATCGACTGAACGTCAGGAGAACAATTCAGCACCGACTCTGCTGCCAAGCGCCCAGTCTGACGGGCGCCGATATTCACCGTTGGCACACCAAACGCCGGCGCTTCAATGATTCCACTGGATGAATTGCCGATTACGGCCGCGGCTCGACTGAGCGCGGATTGATAGCGACGAAAACCCAGTGAAGGGATTGCCAAGACCCGGTCAGGGTGGCGAAGGGCATAATCCTCCAAAATCGGGATCAGGGCGCGGCCACCGTTATCCGCGTTCGGATAGGTAAGGATGACGTGATGATCGGGGAAATGATCAATCGCCGCCAACAGGGCCTTGAAGCTCACCACGGGGTCTTCTTCGGCAAGGGTGACCGGGTGGTACGTGACCAGGAAATAGGGCTGATGCAACGGAAAACCCAAGCTCGCAACCAGTTCGTCGCAACTCATCGGCTGAGTACGAACCAGATGATCAAGTCCTAGCGCACCAACATTGAAAACGGTACTGGGAAGCTCCCCCATCTGAATCACGCGCCGCCGATATGCTTCTGCAGCGGTGAAGTGCAGACTGGCCATCTTGGTGATGGCATGCCTGATGGCGTCATCATAGGCACCTTCGGTGATTTCCCCGCCGTGCAAGTGAGCGACCGGCACACGCATGATGAGCGCAGCCTGGACTACAGCCAAGGCCTCGAAACGGTCACCAAGAACGACCAGCATATCGGGCTTGAGGCGATCGAGCGCATCGGCAAAGCCGATCGTGCCAAGACCCATTGATTTGACCACGCCGACCGAGGTATCCGAAGACAGAAGCATCTCCACCTTCGCATCTACCGGGAAACCGTCCGCCTCTACAAGCTTCCAGGTCTCGCCGAATTCAGGCGAAAGATGCATGCCGCTGACAATGACCTGCAAATCGAGCAACGGGCTGGCCTGAATATCCTTCATCAGCCAGTACAGCAAGCCATATTCAGCTCGTGTCCCAGTGAAAACGGCAATCCGGCGCGTCACGGCTTGCTCTCCGACAAGACGCTGCTCGGCAAATTCACCACCCGTGCTTCAAGCCATTCCGCATTGGTCAGATCGCCCTTGCAACAGTGCGCGTAGGCCGGTAGCCGACTCATCAACGCCCAAATCGGTCGTGTCATCACACCCTGCTCGTTGGTCGTCTTGAGAAGGGTATCGCGCTGCGCGCGATCATCACAGATAACGGCGTTAAGCCAATAATTGGAACGGCATCCCTCCGGTTCAGTGACAAACCGCAGACCACTGTCCTTCAATAACTCTTGATAGCGCGCTGCCAACTGCCGCTTCAGTGCAACGAACCCGTCTAGCTGTTCGAGCTGGGCGCAACCAAGAGCTGCATTGATGTTTGGCAATCGATAGTTGTACCCCACCTCGTCGTGGACATACTCGTAAGGGTGCGGTCGTTTGGCGGTGGTCGTGAGGTGTTTGGCGCGAACACCAAGCTCGTCATCCGCCAAGATCATGCCGCCACCACCGGTGGTGATGATCTTGTTGCCATTAAAGCTGAGGGTGCCAAGACGACCAAAAGTGCCGGTATGGCGACCTTTGTAGAAGCTGCCCAGGGATTCCGCCGCATCCTCGACGAGAACCAGATTCCAGCGGGAACAGACGGCCATCAGGCCGTCGAGATCCACGGGGTGACCAAAGGTATGCATGGGCACGCAGGCTCTGATCGCCTTCCCAGAACTCTTTGCTCGGCAAACTCCAATATCATCACGAGAAGCATGTTCCTCGAGCCAACCCTCCAGAGCCGACGGCGACAAGCCAAGCGTATGGCGATCAACATCGACAAAGAGAGGTTCTGCATTGCAATACGCTATCGCATTGCACGTGGCCACAAACGTCAGTGGTTGAGTAACAACCAAGTCACCAGGCTGCACACCAGCCAACAATAGGGAGACATGTAGAGCTGCAGTACCGTTGACGGTTGCAACGGCCCGCTGGCTTCCCGTATAGCTCGCCATGTCCGACTCGAAACGGTCCACAAACGCCCCGACACTCGAAACGAATGTCGAGTCGATTGTCTCCGTAACATACTCTCGCTCACGGCCAGTAAACACCGGAGCGTGTAACGGAATAAAGTCGTTGCTGTGGTAATGCTCACGGATGAAGTGAATGAGAGCGTCAAACATGGTGTGGGCCGGAAATCAAACGTTATAGATGTCAGCCTTGTACTTAGCGAAATTCTCGGGACGAGTAAACCAGGCGATCGTCGCTGCAAGGCCATCGCGAATACTGTATTGGGGCTCGAACCCTGTCAGCTCGCGAATTTTCGTGTTATCACACCACAAGCGAAACACTTCCGATTTGCCAGGACGAATCCGCTGATCGTCAGTCAAAAACTCCACATCGCTGTTCATGAGTTCACGGATCAGATTCAGGGTATCGCCAACTGAAATCTCGAAATTCGAGCCGATATTCACGGTCTGGCCGATCGCTTCATCACACGCTGCAAGCGATACGAAGCCGCGACAAGTATCCGCCACGTAGTTGAAATCGCGAGTCGGGGTTACGTCGCCAAGCTGTATCTGTTTCTTGCCGCTAGCGATCTGGGTAATGATGGTAGGAATCACCGCGCGTGCGGACTGACGCGGGCCATAGGTGTTAAACGGCCGCGCAATGGTCAGCGGCAGATCAAACGCGTTGAAGAAGCTCATTGCCATCGCGTCAGCTCCGATCTTGGAGGCGCTGTAAGGTGACTGCGGCTGCAACGGATGCTTTTCATCTATAGGCACGTACTGCGCCGTGCCGTACACTTCACTAGTTGATGTGTGAATTACGCGCTTCACCCCGTTTTCCAGCGCCGCTTGGCAAATATTGAGCGTTCCCTTAACGTTAGTATCAACGTAGCTATCAGGCGCCACATAGGAATACGGGATAGCAATTAATGCAGCGAGGTGAAAGACGGTGTCAACACCTTTCGTGATGTACTTACAATAGTGCGGGTCACGTACATCTCCGTTTAACACCTCGATTTTGGCGCGGCAATTAACATCTTCAAGCCAGCCCCAATAATTGAAGGAGTTGTACTGACACAGAGCCTTGACCTTGTAGCCTTGTGTGACAAGCAGCTCCGTGAGATGAGATCCGATAAATCCGTCAGCCCCGGTAACTAAAACAGTTTTCATATGATCGATGTCCTTTTTCTGCCCGAAATTATTCGATTTTATTGACTTGGAAAAATCGCCTGGCTCACCATTCTGCACAGAAGCATCTTAATTCGCCTCAAATTCGCTTTTGAGCGCCTCGATTTCCGCCCTCAACGCCTCATACTCTTCCATCTTACGCTGCAGGAAGCGATGAGTAATGGCTGCCTTTTCAGCCAAACCACTTGGCGTCAGCACATAGACATAGCCAAACTTGTTTTTCGAATGGGCAAAATTCTTCATTTTCACCAACCCTTTCTCCGTGAGGGCTTTGAGGCAGTAGTTCAGTCCGCCAACGCTGATTCCCAATCTCTCTGCCAATTCGCGCTGAGTGATATCCGGGTTTTCTTGCAGGATGTGCATAACCCGGAAATAGGTGTCTTCCTGCAGTTTTGCTTGGCGACTTGTCATGAGATAGACGAGCGTCTTCTGTAAGATGCGATGGAAATTTGCGGGCACGCCATCATGGAGCCACATCACGCCCCACAAGCGGCGGCGGCCACAAAGTAAGGTTCTGTAAGAACTTGAACATTGTACTAACGCGAGACTGCAGGGTCTATACCGAATTACGGAATGTTTCGCGTTAGTTCGAATGCGTGCTGCATCGCTGAACTCCCAGCATCAGCGGGTGCACTGCCGACGTTTCCTATGCGACGCGCAATGACCAACTTAGAAGGTAGTGCTCTTCGGCGCACCCGGGACGATTAATGATGCATAACCACCTGTGATCGGTCCGCAGCACCACGAACGCACGACCAAACCCAGCAGACGGGAACGGCCACTCGAGGGGAAGCCGCATCCAAGCGTTTCCCCGGCGCGGCCGGTCACTCACAGCGTCCACGCACAATATCAATGCAATGGTTGCAGGCCGTCCCGGCGTGCATGCCAGTGCAGCGTGTGACTCACCGGCCCTTTTTAATAATCATCCATCGCGGAGATTTGAATCGAACGATACTCCAATAAAGCCAAACATAGACCACAACGAACATCGAAGTGAATACGTTCAATACCAATCTGTTATTCCAAAAAATCGTCGCGGGAATGACCGCCAACAAACTTAAAAGCCACAAATATGGCGCTGTCATCGAATTACGCCGCAACAGATGTTTGGCATCTCGACTTCCAATGGCCCACCGCATCAGTCTCTTGTACACGAGTGTATGCAGATGTACCCCATCAGGATACCCTGCAGGGCGCCCTCTCAACACTCGCCTCCGATAGATCGAAAAGAGGGTCTCAAATATCGGGTAAATGAACATCAGCACCGGATACCACGCAGAAACCGTCGGATTTCTCATAATTACAAGAACTGAGAGCTCCGCCATCATGAATCCAATGAGATAAGCCCCACCATCCCCCAGGAAAATCGTTCCGGCAGGATAGTTCCAAATAAAGAATCCTAGAATAGCACCAACAACTGCGAACGCAATCGTCAAAACCAGCACATCCCCAACCTGAAACGCAACATACGCTATCGACAACAGCATCAACATTGCCACCATCGACGCGAGTCCATTGAACCCATCAATGATATTTACTGCATTGGCAAGCCCAGCAACGGCAACGGACGTCAGAACAATTGCCACAATCGGAATCGCGAGATAAGCGTCCACCCATGCGATATCAACACGCGGAATCCATGCGTGAAGCAACCAGCTCGCCAGCAAGCCGGCAACCATTGTAGCGAGCAGCCTCTCTCTTGGCGAAACTTTCTTCGTTAAGTCCTCTATCAGTCCAGCAAGAAAGGCTACTGAAGCGCATATCACCAATAGCGCCATATCCCAAGCGAGACCTGGCTGCCCTCGGACTAGGCAGGTTCCGATAGCGCTCACAATGCCTAGGAAAATACCAATCCCTCCAACACGTGGTACCGGATGCGCATGATTCTTTTGCACTCCTCCGAGATCCCAGTCTGCGGAGAAATGTTCATGAAGATGCGCATGCCGAACCAGCATCATGGTACAAACAAAAGAAAGCGCAAAAGCAACAATTAAATTAATCACCCTTCCCTCGAATCAAATTTAATCATCATGAGCAATTCCATCTAATTCCCCCCCCAATCATCATCAAACCATGCCTTATGCCATATCGATTCTTCCCTATAGCGGCACACCCCAAAAAAAAGGGGATTCATCTCGCGGATAGCTGTTCAAGGAAGCTCAAGCCTCTCTTATCTTTCTCCGACAGCAGCGGAGCCAGTATTCCATGTTTTTGCAGCGGCCAGGCGATATCGAGACTTATATCATCCCATCGAATGCAACGCTCGAATTGGGGCGCGTAGTAGTCGGTAGTCTTGTAGATCAAATCGGCGATTTCAGAGAGAACGAGATAACCATGTGCAACGCCGGCAGGGGCCCATACTTGACGACGATTCTCTTCGGTGAGTTCAGTCGCAACCCAGCGACCCAGAGTCGGAGAATCCACTCGGATATCCACGACCACGTCAAAAACAGCGCCTCGCATTACTCGGACAAGCTTTCCCTGCGGTTGCTCAATTTGATAGTGGAGGCCCCGCAGCACACCCTTAGCGCTTTGACTATGATTGTCTTGGACGAATAACTCCGTGACGCCAGTGAGATCACCAAAAATCCTCTGGTTGAAACTCTCAAAAAAGAAACCGCGCGCGTCCTCAAAGACTTTAGGCTCAATAATCAGTACACCGTCGATTTCTGTAGATACCGCCTTCATCTAGAATTCCGTCGCCCGTCAGCAAGCATATGTATTGATACCGTCCGTCTTTGGTCCGTGAGTTAACCAATCTCTAATTCAAGAAAGAAGTTGGTCAAGCAAGTGGCAGATGCCGAGGTGCCAGTCCGGAAGGTAGAGATCAAATGCTTTGCGCAGTTTATGCGTATTCAGGCGCGAGTTTGCCGGACGTACGGCCGCCTGCGGATATGCGGATGAGGGAATGGCTTCGATGTCCGAAATATCGACTTTCAATTCGACGCCCCGCATAGCCGCATAGCGCAGCACTTCGGTTGCATAGCCGTACCATGTTGTCTCGCCACCAGCCGCTAAGTGATAAGTGCCGCAGGGGAAACTCGATCGGTCGGCTGCGAGCCAACGGCGCGCGACGATCTGTGCCGTCACGTCGGCGATCAGTCCCGCAGTGGTCGGCGCACCGAAATGATCAGAGATCACACGCAGATTTTTCTGTTCGCGGCCGAGCCTCAACATGGTCTTGGCGAAATTGTCGCCATGAGCGCCAGCCACCCACGAGGTCCGCAGCACCAACGCGGTGGCGCCCGTAGCCGCAATCGCCCGCTCGCCTGCGAGCTTGCTTCTGCCGTAGACGGACAACGGATTGACGGCATCTGTCTCAACATAGGCGTCAGCTTTGGCACCGTCAAAAACGTGGTCAGTACTGTAATGCACCAGCAAGCTGCCCAAGGCGTGCGCCTCTTCGGCCAGTATGCCTACGGCTACGCCGTTGACCGCGAAAGCAGCGTCCGAATCACTTTCTGCCCTGTCCACCGCAGTATAAGCAGCCGCATTGACGATCACGCCGGGACGATGCTCGCGAATCAATTGGCGCAGCACGTCGGGCTTGCTCAAATCACAGCCCGTCCGATCAAGCGCGATAACCTCCCCCAGCGGAGCAAAACTACGGCGAAGTTCAAAACCGACTTGGCCGTCGGATCCTGTGATCAGAAACTTCGGAATGGCATCCCCACTAAGATGCATATTGCTTCGCCATCCAGATTCGATACTCACCGGACATCACATCCTGCACCCAGGCTTGGTTATCCAGATACCACCGCACCGTCTTGCGGAGCCCGGTTTCGAACGTCTCGCTGGGCTTCCAGCCGATTTCGCGTTCCAGCTTGCGGCAGTCGACCGCGTAGCGACGATCGTGGCCCGGTCGGTCCTTCACAAACTTGATCTGGTCGTGGTACGAGCCCGCAGCTCGCGGTTTGAAGCGATCCAGCAGATCGCACAGTGCCTGAACCACTGCCAGAGTGGTCTTCTCGTTCCAGCCTCCAACGTTATACGTCTCGCCTACACGGCCGCGCGCCAGCACCCCGCGGAGGGCAGCACAATGATCGTCCACATATAGCCAGTCGCGCACGTTTTGTCCGTCCCCATAGACCGGCAGCGGTCTACCTCCGAGCGCGTTGGCAATCATCAGCGGCACCAACTTCTCCGGGAACTGATAGGGACCGAAGTTGTTGGAGCAGTTCGTTATCAGGATTGGCAAGCCATATGTATGGTGACACGCACGCACCAAATGATCTGCCGACGCTTTGGACGCTGAATACGGATTTGTGGGCGCATACGGCCTGGTTTCAGAAAACGGCGGATCGCCGGGTCCCAGTGAGCCGAAGACTTCGTCAGTCGAGACGTGCAAGAACCGAAATTGAGCCTTGCTGGCGACGTCGAGCTCGACCCAGTA
Organism: Ralstonia sp. VS2407; assembly: GCF_052950655.1. Taxonomy (NCBI): domain Bacteria; kingdom Pseudomonadati; phylum Pseudomonadota; class Betaproteobacteria; order Burkholderiales; family Burkholderiaceae; genus Ralstonia; species Ralstonia sp. VS2407. The sequence goes on along the minus strand of NZ_JBRFVG010000001.1, from coordinate 94,705 downwards.
GGTGCGGGCAGCTTCGAGCAGATTAAATGTGCCGATTACGTTCGTCCGGATGAAATCACCTGGGCTATCGATTGACCGGTCCACGTGACTCTCTGCCGCGAGATGGACGACGGCGCGCGGTCTGTACTGCGCGAAAAGACCATCGAGCGCGGAACGATCGCATATGTCCGCTTGCAAAAACACGTGCCTCCGATCGCCTTCTAACGACGCCAGCGTTTTGGGGGTAGCCGCATAGGTCAGCTTGTCGACATTCACGACTTCGTCCGCGTCAGGATTCGCCAGCCAATTCAGGACAAAGTTGCCGCCGATGAAACCGGCACCGCCGGTGACGAGGATGTGAGACAAAACTCTGTGCTCCTTGTTGCGGGCCCAGCCACGCGCATTGCCGTTCCGCGCAATATCCCCATCGGAGGGCACGGAATATTACAGACGATTGGAAGTGCCGTATTCTATCCGACCCCAAGGTAAGCCCCGCCGATAGGCGTCATCTTTTTGTAGCATGCTGTAACACAATTGAAGTCTTCGGCCCGGCGGTTCGCTGGGCGGTGACCTGCCTCTAAAAGCACAGTGTCTATCACCCCCCACGCCATCGGCGACCTCCAAGGCTGCTGCTCCCCCCTCCAGTCGCTGCTGGCCTCTCTCCCCGCCAACGCCCCGCTCCGCTTCGTCGGCGACCTCATCAACCGCGGCCCCGACTCGCTGGCTACGCTACGTCAGGTCATCGCCCTTTGCGAATCAGGACGCGCACACACCGTCCTCGGCAACCACGACATCCATCTGCTTGCGGTGGCGGCAGGCGTACGGAGACCCGGCAAGCGAGACACCATCGCCGACATCCTCTCCGCCCCCGATAGCGACCAACTCATCACCTGGCTACGACACCAGCCGCTGGCCATCTTCGAAAACAGCTTCCTGATGGTGCACGCCGGCGTCCTGCCTCAGTGGACAACAGGCGATGTGCTGGAGCTAGCCAGCGCGGTGGAGCGCGAGTTGCGTAGCCCACATTGGAAAACCTTCCTGGCCGATGCCTTCGGCAACCATCCGGCCAAGTGGAGCAACGATCTCGTCGGCATGGATCGGCTGCGTCTGACCATCAATGCTCTCACGCGCCTACGCTTCTGCAAGCCAGATGGCACGATGGAGTTCGAAACGACGGATGCCGATGGCGCGCCGGATGGCCACATGCCGTGGTTCGACGTGCCGGGCCGCCGCACACGCGGCACACCCATCGTGTTTGGGCATTGGTCCACACGCGGGCTCGTGATGCGCGACGATGTGATGGGCTTGGACACCGGCTGCGTGTGGGGGGGCAAGCTGACAGCGGCGAAGCTGTCGTTGGCGCCGGCCGGTCGTGACGTGGTCCAAGTGGATTGCGAGCAGGCGCAGGACCCGCTCGCGCACAAAAAGAAGTAGCCGTTTGACCTAGCCCGCGCGAGCGATCAGGGTCGCAACGGCGTCGTGGCTATGTGCGGCCAGCGCACGGCGGTCCATCTCCGGAGCCACGGCGGGGCCTACGAATACCTCGACCACCAACGGCGGCCCGTTCAGCATGGCGTTGATCGTGTCCATCATCGATAGATCGCCGATGTACGCGGGAATGGTCGTCAACGCGCCCGTCTCGGCAATGCGATACCGCAGCGCCAGTGGGCGGATTGGTGCGCCAGCACTGACGGGCGCCTGAAACAGGTTGGCGTGGAACGGCAGCAGCTGCAGCCCGTCAGACGTCGTGCCCTCGGGAAACACGCAAATGACATCGCCCGAACGCATCGCATCGGCAATGACGTGCATGATGCGATGCGCGTCGCGCTTACGGGCGCGCTCGACGAACAGCACGCCGGTCTGCGCACACAGCCAGCCAATCACCGGCCAGTTGCGAATCTCCGATTTGGCGACGAAGCGCGGCGGATACCAGCTGTTGATCGCATAGATGTCGATCCATGAGACATGGTTGGACACCAGCATGGAGCCCGCCAGTTCCTTGCCGGCGACCGTCTCGCCATGCACAACGAGCGAGACCCGGAACAACGCAAGCAGCTTGCGCGACCAGCGCTGGATCAGCCTCTGCTTGGTCTCAAGCTTGACCCACCAGAACAGTAGCGCGCACGTGATCAGACCTTCTGCCAGATGCACGAGCAATCGCAGCTTGCGCAGCACATGCTTGCGCTGCGGCGCGTTTCCCTCTGCGGGCACGCCTGCCATGTCCTGATCAATGCCCGTCATAGGCGAGATGGCCAGCAACCATCGTGGCACGTACGCGACCGGCCAGCTCAAAGCCCAGGTACGGCGAGTTCTTGCCTTGGCTGCGCAGGGTGCGCGGCTCGAGTTTCCAGGTCGCATCCGGATCGAACACGCACACATCCGCCATCGCACCCACTTCCAGCGAGCCTGCCTGCAGGCCCAATACGCGGGCGGGCTCGCTGGTGATGCGCGCCAGCGCCTTCGGCAGATCCACCTTGTGCTCGGCAGCCCAGCGCAGCGTGAGCGGCAGGAGGGTTTCGAGGCCGGTGGCGCCGGGGGTGGCCTCGGCAAACGGCAGCAGCTTTTCGTCGTCGTCCACGGGCGTGTGATCGGAGCAGATCGCGTCGATGGTGCCGTCGGCGAGCGCACGTACGATGCCATCACGATCGCGGCCCGAGCGCAGCGGCGGCACAAAGCGCATCTGCGAATTGAAGTAGCCGATGTCGACGTCGGTCAGGGAGATATGGTGGACGTTCACGTCACACGTGACCGGCAAACCTTCGGCCTTGGCGCGGCGCACGAGATCAATGCCGGCCGCCGACGACAGGCGGCAAAGATGCACACGCGCGCCCGTGCTGCGCATCAGCTCAAAAATGGTGTGCAGGCGTACGGTCTCGGCCATCACCGGCACCCCCGACAGGCCCAGGCGCGAAGCCAGCGGGCCGCTTGCAGCCACGCCACCCTTGCCCAGATACGGATCTTCCGGGCGCAGCCAGACGGTAAAGCCGAAGGTCTGCGCGTACTGCATGGCACGCATGAGCACCTGCGTATCGATGATCGGCGAGTCGGCTTGCGAGAAGCCCACGCAGCCCGATTCGGTCAATTCGGCCATCTCGGTCAGCACCGCGCCCTTCAGGCCGACGGTCAGCGCGCCGAGCGGATACACGTGCGCTTGGTTCAGGTTGCGCGCGCGAAACTTCAGCATCTCCACCAGGCCGGGTTCGTCCAGCACCGGATCGGTATCTGGCGGGCACACCAGCGAGGTTACGCCGCCGGCCATCGCCGCCGCCATCTCCGATTCGAGGGTGGCTTTGTATTCGAAGCCCGGCTCACGCAGGCGTGCGGACAGGTCAATCAGGCCTGGGCAAACAACCAGGCCCGTCGCGTCGATGGTCTTGTTGGCATGGAAATCCGCCGGCGCGTGGCCGACACCGACTACCTTGCTCGCCGCGATGTACAGATCCTGTTGTGCGTCGATACCGTTGGCCGGGTCGATCAGGCGGCCGCCTTTGATATGCAGTTTCATCGTTTCAAGTTTTTTTGAGATTGATGCAAAACGAAGCGAAGCGGTTCTGGCGGTTCGGCGCCGACGCAGACAGTACAAAAAGTACGGCAAGTCGGCGCCGGGCCGCCAGAATCGTTTTTCATCGATCTCAGTCGTTGTTGCCCGCCACGATGCCCATGACCGCCATACGGACCGCAATGCCGAACGTCACCTGATTCAGGATCACCGATTGCACGCCGTCTGCCACGGCGGAGTCGATCTCCACGCCACGGTTCATCGGGCCAGGGTGCATGACGATGGCGTCCGGCTTGGCCAGCGCCAGGCGGTCCTGCGTGAGACCGTAAGCCTTGAAGTATTCGTGCGCGGAGGGCAACAGCGCACCGCTCATGCGCTCGTTCTGCAGGCGCAACATGATGACCACGTCCACGCCCTTCAGGCCTTCTTCCATGTTGTGGAAGACGCGCACCCCCATGTGCTCCAGCCCGCCCGGCAGCAGCGTGCGCGGGCCGATGGCGCGCACTTCCGCGCAGCCCAGCGTCGTCAACGCATGGATGTCGGAGCGTGCGACGCGCGAATGCAGGATGTCGCCGACGATCGCCACCGTCAGATTGGAGAAATCCTTCTTGTAGTGGCGGATGGTGTACATGTCGAGCAGCCCCTGCGTGGGGTGCGCATGACGGCCATCGCCAGCATTGATGACGTGCACGTGCGGTGCGACGTGCTCGGCGATCAGGTACGGCGCACCCGAACTGGCATGCCGGACGACAAACATGTCCGCCTGCATCGCCGACAGATTGTTGATCGTGTCGAGCAGCGATTCACCCTTGCTGGTGGACGACGCATTGATGTTCAGGTTGATCACGTCTGCCGACAGCCGCTTGGCCGCGATCTCGAACGTGGTGCGCGTGCGCGTGGAGTTCTCGAAGAACAGGTTGAACACACTCTTGCCGCGCAGCAGCGGCACCTTCTTCACTTCGCGGTCGGAATCCGATACGGAGACGAACTGCTGCGCGGTGTCCAGCACGTGCGTGAGGATGTCGCGCGACAGCCCCTCGATCGACAGCAGATGCTTGAGCTCGCCGTTTTTCGTGAGCTGCGGGTTGGCAAAAGTCTTGGGCATGAGAAACGAAGGGCGACGAGGTCAGTACAGGTCCGGTCAAAGCGGGCGCGGTGCGGGGCGCGAACTCAAGCGCCCTTGGGCTCGCGCGTGAAGGTGAAGCGGGCGGAAGCGCCCTCGCCGGTTTCGCTCAGCACGAGCGATTCGTCGGGCGGCAGCGTGATGCGTTCACCGATGTAATCGGGGGCAACGGGCAGTTGACGTTCACCGCGATCGACCAGCACGGCCAGCTCGACCGCCGCCGGACGCCCGTAGTCGAACAGTTCGTTGATGGCCGCGCGGATGGTGCGGCCGCTGGCCAGCACGTCGTCCACCAGCAGGATGCGGCGCTCGTTCACGTCGAACGGCAGCGTGGTCGGCTGCGCCTTGGCGTGCAGGCCCTTCTTGGCGTAGTCGTCGCGGTGCATCGCAACGTTGACGACGCCGTATTCGGGCAGACCAAGGTCATGTGCCAGCCGCTTGGCGATCCAGGCGCCGCCGCTGACAATGCCGGCCACCGACCAGGTATGGCCGTCTGCCAGCCGCGTGCGCAGTTGTGCAACGAGGCTCTGGTACAGCGCCTCGGCATCGATCTGTTGCGATGTCATGCGTGTTCGTCGAAAAACTGTTGGAGGATGATGCGCGCGGCTTCTGCGTCGAGCACATCGTCGGAGGCACCGGCGTCCTGCGCGGCGATCGACGAATAACGCTCGTCCACCCAGGTAACCGGCAGGCCATAGCGGCCGTGCAATTGATTGCCGAAGCGCTTGGCAAGCTTGATCATCGGCTGCTCTTCACCGTCGGGGTGAACAGGCATGCCGACCACGAAGCCAACCGGCTGCCATTCGCCCACCAGCCGGCTGATCTGTGCGAACCGGAAATCGATCGAGCGGTTCGGAATGGTTTCCAGCGCCCGTGCAGAGCGCGTGATGGAGTTACCCAGCGCCACGCCGATGCGTTTTTCGCCGTAATCGAATGCCAGCAAGGTGCCCTCTGCGGGCACGGAAGGGGTGGCCGGACGCGCCGGCTCAGGCATGCCCGGCCTCGCCCGACAGCATGGCGGGGTTGATACCGAGCAGGTTCAGCGCCGCGGCAAACCGCTCTTCGGCAGGCACGTTGAAGATGATCTCGGGATCCGCCTGGACGGTCAGCCAGCCGTTGCGGCTGATTTCGTCTTCCAGTTGGCCGGCGCTCCAGCCGGCATACCCGAGGGTGAGGATGAAGCGGTGCGGGCCGGCACCTTGGGCGACGGCTTCGAGGACATCCTTGGAGGTGGTCATTTCCAGCCCGCCCGGCACCGCCAGCGACGACGAATACGCGCCCGTGGCGTCGTGCAGCACGAAGCCGCGCTCGGTCTGCACCGGGCCGCCGTAATACACGGATTGCTCTGCGAGGGGATGGATTTCGAGCTTGAGATCGATCTTGTCGAACAGCGTCGCCAGGTCGATGTCGATGGGGCGGTTGATCACGAGCCCGAGCGCACCGCGCTCGTTGTGCTCGCACATGTACACGACCGCGCCCGAAAACGTGGAATCCGCCATGCCGGGCATAGCGATCAGGAACTGATTCGTGAGATTGATAAGTGCGTCAGGCGAGGCCATGGGAGGAGTTTACCAAAAGCCCCCGGCCGCCGCCCCTCTCATTTGGAGGAATCGACCCTCGGCGCAAGGTTTTTTGCGTGTGCGCATTGTGGCGCTTTAGGCACTCGCCGCGCCTGCGTGCGGCGGCGTGGTGTTCAGCGCCTCCAGATCTGCGGCTTCCAGCCAGCGCCATTCACCTGGTGCCAGATCGCCCAGCGACAACCCGCCGATGGCGCTGCGGTGCAATCCGGCCACGTGGTTACCGGCGGCCGCCACCATGCGTTTCACTTGGTGGTATTTGCCTTGCGTGAGCGCCATGCGCAGGTGGTGCGTATCGACACGCTCCGCCCAGGCGGCGGCAACGTTTTCATTCTCGTCAGCCAGCAGCACGCCGGCGCACAACTGGGCGATCTGCGCATCGGCTACGGGCTCGGCGGTGGTGATCTCGTACACCTTGGGCACCTGGTGGCGCGGGCTCGTGATGGTGTGAACGAACTGGCCGTCGTCGGTGAGCAGCAGCAGGCCCGTGGTGTCCTGGTCAAGCCGCCCGACGCATTGCACAGCGCGCTCGCGCAGCGGCACCGGCAGCAGCGTGTACACGCTCGGATGGTGTTTCGGCTTTTGCGAGCACTCCACGCCGGCCGGCTTGTTGAGCATCAAATAGGCGCGGGCATGGTATGCCCAGCGCTCGCCGTCGACATCCAGCACCAAGCCAGCCGTATCCACGAGCGCGTCAGGGCTTTCCATCTCGACGCCGTTGATGAATACCAACCCCGCGAGCACGAGGTCCTTGCAATAGCGGCGCGTGCCGAAGCCCTGGGATTGCAGGATGCGATACAGCGGAAGACGAGAAGAATCAGCCATGACAACAACGTGAACAAGACAAAAAGGGGCGATTTTTGCGATACGCTCGGCCGGTCAAAAGAGCAACCGATTCCAGCCGATGCCCTCCACCGCCCCAATCCGCCAGCCGTACAACATCGGAGCACACTTCCAGCGCGGTCTGGTGTGGTTCCGGCGCGATCTGCGGCACTTCGACCACGCGGCGCTGCATTATGCCTTGCGCCACTGCCGCGAAGTCTATTGCGTGTTCGTATTCGACCGCGACATCCTCGACGCGCCGCTTGCGCGGGGGCTCAAGGCCGACCGCCGTATCGAGTTCATCCGCGCGTCCATCGAGGAACTGCGCAGCGCCTTGCGCGAGGCCGGCGGCGACCTCATCGTCGTGCATGACCACCCCCGCCAGGCGATTCCCGAGATCGCGCGCGAGCTCAATATCGAAGCCGTCTTCGCTAACCACGATGAAGAGCCTTCCGCACAGGCCCGCGATGAAGCCGTGCGCAAAGTGCTGGCCCAGCAGCCGTGCGCCTGGTTCGACTTCAAGGATCAGGTGATCTTCGAGCGCGACGAAATCCTGAACGGACAAGGCAAACCGTACGGCGTTTTCACGCCTTACAAGAACGCGTGGTTAGCCGCGCTGACGCCGTTCGACTTGCGCGCGTATCCGACAGAGCCGTACTTCAGTGCGCTGGCCAAGCCGCCGCAGGCGCTTGCGTACGCCACGCCTGCGCTGGAAGCGATGGGCTTTGCGCCTACCAATTTGTCGGAGATTGCCCTGCCCACCGGCATGTCGGGCGGCCAGGCTTTGCTCGACGAGTTTGAGGAGCGCATGGACGACTACCATGCGCGCCGCGACTTTCCGGCCGTGCGCGGCCCAAGCTATCTGTCAACGCATCTGCGCTTTGGCACCGTATCGATCCGCACGCTGGCAGCGCGTGCCCACGCCGCCATGCTGCGCGGCAGCCGAGGGGCGGCGACGTGGCTGTCGGAGCTGGTCTGGCGCGACTTCTATTTCATGATCCTGCACCACCGGCCGGACTTGGCCGACGGCGCCGCATTCCACCCGGAATTCGATCGCATCCGCTGGGTAGACGGCGACACCGGCGACGCGCGCTTCGAAGCCTGGAAGGCCGCGCGCACCGGTTACCCGCTGGTGGACGCCGCCATGCTGCAAATCTTCCAGAGCGGCTACATGCACAACCGCCTGCGCATGGTGGCGGCCAGTTTTCTCATCAAGGACCTTGGCATCGACTGGCGACGCGGCGAGCAGTATTTTGCCGACGTGCTCAACGATTTCGACTTCTCCGCCAACAACGGCGGCTGGCAATGGGCGGCCTCCAGCGGGTGTGACGCACAACCGTGGTTCCGCATCTTCAACCCCGTCACGCAATCGGAGAAGTTCGACCCGCAGGGCCGCTTCATCCGCAAGTACCTGCCGCAGCTGGCAAAGCTGCCTGACAAGTACATCCACGCGCCATGGACGGCACCCGCCAATGTGCTGAGGGACGCGGGCGTTGCGTTGGGCGAGACGTATCCCTTGCCGATCGTCGATCATGCCGCCGCGCGCGCAGCGACGCTCGACCGCTATGCCGTCACCAAGGTGCATCGCACATCCGGCGCCGAGGCGGCGGCACTGAGCAAAGACAGCGAAGGCGATTGAAGATCGCCACGCACCAACGACAACGGGCCGGTGTTCTACCGGCCCGTTATTGTTTCTGCGATGCGCGTCAGCCTGCGTTGGCCGCCGGCGCACGCTCGCCGATGAGGTTGCGCAGATGCCGAAGCAATTCCTCTTCGTTGTACGGCTTGCCCAGGTAGACGTTCACACCAATCTCCGCGGCGTAGCGGCGATGTTTGTCCGCAGTACGCGAGGTGATCATGATGATCGGCGTGGCGCCGATACGTTCGTCCGCACGCACGTTGCGCGTAAGGTCGAAGCCGTCCATGTGCGGCATTTCGATGTCGACGAGCATCGCGTCGGGCGTGACCTCCTGCAACTGGCGCAGCGCGTCCACACCGTCGCGCGCGAGCACGGCCTGGTAGCCGGAGCGCGTGAGCAGACGCTGCGTGACCTTGCGCACCGTGAGCGAATCGTCGACCACCATGACGATTGGCTGTGTGGCCAAGCCCGGCACGGCGTCGGTGCTGCCGTCGCGGTGCAGCTCGGCTACGGCGCCCGTCGCTTCCTGATCGGACAGGCCACGCACAGCGGCTTCGCGCTCGAAGCGCTGCGTGAGCACCACGGGGTTGTAGATCAGCACGATCTCGCCGTCGCCCAGCGTGGTCGCACCGGCAATACCCTCCAGACGCGCAAGGTGCGGGCCGATGTGCTTGACCACCACTTCGCGGTTGCCGATCACTTCGTCGACGTGCACGGCGGCGCGCTCGGCACCGTTGCGCACCACCACGGCCGGCGAGTACTTGCGCCCGCCCGTGACGGACTTCGCTTCTTCGAGCAGCGCGCCAAAGTAGTGGAACGGCACGGGGCCGGTCGGCAATTGCAATGCAGCTGCGTTGTACGCCTCGGCCAGCGCCTGCGGACGCAGTTGCTGCACGTGGTCGATCATGCCCGACGGAATCGCATACACGCGCTCGCTCACACGCACCAGCAGCACCTGCGTAATGGCAGTGGTCAGCGGCAAGTGGATGGTGAAACGCGTGCCGACTTCCGGCGTGGTCTGCAACGAAATCCGGCCGCCCAGGGCGACGGTTTCGGCACGCACCACGTCCATGCCGACGCCACGGCCGGCCAGCTCGGACACCTGATCCGCCGTGGAGAAGCCCGGCGTGAAGATCATCTCGGTGAGGCGCGCGTCGCTGGCCTCCTCGTCGGGCGCCAGAAGCTGGCGCTCCAGTGCGCGGGCGCGAATGCGGTCGAGGTTCAGCCCGGCACCATCGTCGACGAAATGCAGCACGACTTCGTTGCCTTCCTGCTGCACTTCAAGCGTCAGTTCGCCAGCGGGATTCTTGCCCTTGGCGCGGCGCTCGTCGGCGGATTCAATGCCATGTGCGACGGCGTTGCGGATCATGTGTTCCAGCGGGCCGCCCATGCGATCCAGCACGCTGCGATCCAGTTCCACCGTACCGCCCTTGATGAACAGCCGGACTTCCTTGCCGGTTTCCGACGCGGCCTGGCGGGCCACGCGATACAGACGGTCGGCCACGGTATCGAACTGCACCATGCGCGCGCGCATCAGGCTGCGCTGCAGGCCGCGCGTGAGGCGCGCCTGCGTTTCCAGATCGAGCGATGCCTGATCGAAACCACGGAACAAGTTCTGCTGCACCGTTGCCACGTCATTGACGGACTCGGCCATCATCCGCGTGAGTTCCTGCAAGCGCGTGAATCGGTCGAACTCCAGCGGATCGAACGACTCGTCGTGGGCAGCCGCATCGGCAATGCGCGACTCCATCTGCGTTTCGGCCTGAATCTCGATCTCGCGCACCTGCGAGCGCAAACGCGCCACGTTGTCGTTCAGTTCCGACAGATAGGTCTTGAGCGCATCGACTTCCGACTCCAGACGCGCACGCGCCGCACCGACTTCACCCGCATCGTTGATGAGCGAATCAAGCGCACGCGCCTGCACGCGCACCATCGCGCGCTGGCGTTCGGCCACTTCCAGCGCTTCGGCTTCTGGGCTGCGCGTGCCGGTCAGATCCACGCTCGTCGAGACCGCAACCGCCGGCAGCATCGATGCGGAGGACGATGCCTGCGCGTCGGCGGCCGTCTGCTGCGCATCGGCTGCGTCGGCAAGGCCGGCATCGAGCGGTAGCAGGTTGCCCGCGCCCAGTGCATCGACGTGCGCCTGAATGCGGTCAAACCAGACGTAGAGCTTGCGGAACAGCGCGTCGTCCACGCGGTTCTGGCGCAGGCCGCCTTCAATGGTGCTTTCCATTTCGTGCGCGGCCTGACCCAGCGTCATGGCACCGGCCATGCGCGCACTGCCCTTGACGGTGTGCAGATTGCGCAGCAGCAAGCCAGCGGCATTGCGGTCCTGCGGCGCGGCTTCCCACGCGCGCAGGTGCTGGCCCAGCTCGGGCAGCGCAACGTGCGCTTCCTCCAGGAAGATTTCCAGCAGCGCCGGGTCGAGCGCGTCGGCCGGTGCCTGGCGAACCAGCTCACCCACGGCCGGCTCGGCAACCGGCGACTCGTGCACCGGCACCAGAGACCGCACGAACGTCGGTGTGACTTCCGCTGGCTCAAACCCGGGCTCGCCGGCCAGTCCAGCGGTTTCGTTCTCGGCCTGTTCGGCTTCGGCAAAGGCGGCGGGCGCCGGCTCCAGCGGCAGGCGCGGACGCACGAGCAGGCGCTCGCACAGTTCGTCGAGGCTGCGGCGCATCGCCTCGTCAGCTTCCGGCCAGAGGCTGGCGGCGAATTGATGCAGCATGCCGCGCATGCGCTCGATGGATTGATCGAGCAGGCGGAAGTCGCCCGGATGCATCGCCACCGGTCGGCTATTCAGGTTCAGCAGCACCTGCTCCAGCGCACCAGCCAACTGGCGCACGGGCTCCAGTTCGACCACGGCGGAGCTGCCTTGCAGCGTGTGCGCGGCGCGCAGTGCCAGCTCGCTCGGCGGCGTGCGGCCTTCATGGCGCCACTCCGAGAAATCCACGCCCAGGCGGCGAATCAGATCGTCGGCTTCCTGCAGGTAGACGTTGTACAGCGCCACGCTGATGCGGACCGGACCAATCTCCTTCACGCCGTCGTCGTGCGGGGCTTCCTCCGGTTCGCCGGTCTGCGCGAACGGGAACGGGATCACCTTGGCGTCGGCATCGGCATCGGCGGCAACCGGTTCAGCGGCAGCTTCCTGATGGGACGCTTCGACGTGCCCTGCGACCGGCTCGACTGCCTCATGCTCGACCGCCGGTGCGATGGCCTCGGGCATTGGCGCGTCGACTTCGGGCAGTGCAGGTTCGTCATCCCACGTGAGCGCGACGGCTTCTTCGGCTTCTGCAACAGGCGCATCCGGTGCAGCCGACTCCATCGGCTGCACCGCGTGGGTGTCCTGCAATGTGGGTTCCGCAGCCGGTGCTTCAGGTGTTTGCGGCTCAACGTGCTCGGGAGCGGCCTGCGCTTCAGGCACGGCTTCCAGCCACACGAACGGGCCGCCATGGCGCACACGCTCGGCGGCCGCGACCAGCGGTTCGATGGCGTGATCGGCTTGCGGCGATTGCGCAATCGCGGCGGCCCACGTCGACAGCTCCGACTCAGCGCGCGTGAGCAGCGCTGCCAGGTCATGCGTCGGCACGCGGCTCTCGGCCAGCCAGACGTTCATCACCTGCTCGATGGCCCAGGCGGCTTCGCCATAGCGCGTGAGGCCAACCATGCGGCCCGAGCCCTTGAGCGTGTGGAACGCGCGGCGCAGTTGCGTAAGCAAGTCCAGGTCGGGGCCGGCAGCCAAACCGCCCGTGCCCATGTCGGCAGCGGCCTGCAGGCCATGCAGATCGGCACGCACGCCGGCCAGCACTTCTTCGGCCTCAGACAGGAAGATGTCGAGCAGCTCGGCATCGATGGATTGGGTATCCCGCACGGCTGCAGGCGCGGCGGCGGCTGCGGCGGCAGGCACGGCAGCCGGTGCCGCCAATGCAGCCTGCATGCGCTCCAGCGCGCCGGCACTGCCGACCTGCCAGGCATCGAACTGGGCCAGCGCCTCTTCCAGGCGACGGCGGCGAGCCGGATCGTCGTCGATGGCGGCGGCGTCGCGCGCCTCCTGCAGCGCGCTGCGCAACTCGGCAGCCAGCGGGTCGGTCGGGTCGACCGGTTGCTTGGCCAGCAGACGATCGAGCAGCGATTGCAGCGGCGATGCGGCATCGGCATTGGCCACGTCCGCGCCGGCAAGCGTTTCGGATTGCGGCTCGCGCCGGGCCAGCATCCCGGATTCGGTATCGAAGGCGAACTCGCGCCATGCGGTTTCGCGCTCGGTCGGCGTTAGCTGCCCTTCGATGACGATCTCGTCGACCTGGCCGCCGGTCAGTTCCGTGCCGGCCGACAGCGCGTCGAGCAATGCCTGCAGGCCACTGACGTTGGCAGCCAGCGCAGCCAGGTAGCGTTCGCGATCGGCAGTTGCGCCGTCGCCCGCGGCCTGCAACGCGTTGATGGTCGATTGCGCAGCTTCGGTGGCGTGCACAGCCTCATAGGCGTCGAGCGCGGCAAACGCACTTTGCATTTCGCCAAACAGGCGCGTGGCTTCTTGCAGGCCGCCGCTTTCTTCGCCCTCACGCTCGAACGCGTCGAGGTGCGTTTCGGCAGAGGCCAGGAGTGTTTGCAGTGCGCGAACCTGCTCGGCGCGCACGCGGCGTTGTGCGGCCTCTTCGGCCAGCAGCGTGAGCCATGCGGGTGCCGGCACGGCGTGACCGTCTTGTGTGGCGCGGGTGCGTTCGGCCAGTTCGCTGCAGCGGGCGGCAAACCACGCGCTGCGCAAGTCGCCGGATTCACCATGCACGGCCCACGGGCGTGCAAGCATGCGCGAGAGGAATTGCAGCGTGGGTGCAACGTCCTGCCCGGCAGTCTCGGTCAGTCGGTTCGACAGGTCAGACAGGGCCGGCTGGCCGAGCGCATCGGCATGCAGCGCAAGCGTCTGCAGCGCGGCATCGAGTTCGTCCGCAGCCGGTGCGGGCTGTTGACTGAGCGTTTCGAGCGAGCGGCCAACGCGTTGCAGCGTGTCGCTGGCGTCCGTCGGCAGCAGCGCGTAATACTGGCGCGTATGCAGTGCGCCAGCCGGTGCGTGCGTGGGCGGAATCGCAAAGGCCTCAACACAGGCCACGATATCCGGGCCGAGCGTGTCGTCGCCCACCGGCGTTGCGGGCGCGTTGCTGTAGGCCATGCCGGCCAGCAGGTAAAGCGCGTCGGTCAGCAGGCCTTGCGGCAGGTGGACGTTGTTGTGCGAGTACTGGCGCAGCAGCAGGTTGACGCGTGCCGCCAAACGCTTGGCGGTCATGTCGGCCGGCACCAGGCCGGCACGCAAGGCGCCAAAGGTCAGGGCAAGCACCAGCCACAGATCACGCTGCAGATCATCTCCGGTGCGGCGCGGCTCGCGCTCGAGCGCGCGAATGCCATGCAGCAGCTCTTCCAGCGGCGCATAGGCAGCAGCAGCGGCGGACGGGTCCACCTGCGCACCATCGGCGTTGGAAGCCGGTGCGCGCAGCGCGGTCAGCAACGCGAGTTCGAACTTGCGGCGCAGGCGTGCCAGCCCTGGCAGATCGCGCGAGGGCAGCAGCAGCGCCGGGAGATGGCGCAGTTCATCAGCCCACAGGTCAGCCGGGTGGATGCGCTCTTCGCCCAGACGGGCGAGCACGGCTTGATACGGTTGGAACAGGCGCAGCGGCTCTTCGGCCATGCCGGCCATCAGGTCGGCCACGTATTCCTGCAAAGCCTGCACCGCGCGCGAGAACACGTCCAACGTCTGCACATCGGCGGCTACAGAGCCGGCATCAACGGCTTCGAGCAGGCGCTTGGCGGCCTGGCAATACACGTCGACACCACGCAGGCCGACGATCAGCAGCGCGCCGGCAGCCTGGTGCAGATACTGGCCAGCCAGACGCAGCGAGGTCGTATCGCGCGCACCGATGACTTCCGGATTGGCGATGACCTCGGCCGCGTATTCGCCGAACTCGCGCACTGCATCGTCCAGCGCAGCGCGCATGTTGGGCGCGACCCACGCCAGTGCGGAGAGGTCACGCGCGGGCACGGCAGCTTTCGGACGAACCGCAGGGGCCCCGATCGCCTCAAGCGAGACAGGATGGGACTGGGCGGGCTCGGCGGCAGATTGATGACGCATGTGTGCTTCCAAAAAGCAGGTGGCGGTTGCCGCGATTGCCCCGGGGTGGCCCCTTCGGCGCTCCCGCCCGAAATCCAGTGGTGACGAGATCAGGCGATGCGGAACCGCGCCACCGAGTCACGCAGTTCTTCAGCAAGCTGCGTGAGCTGGCGCACCGACTGTGCGGTCTGGCGCGTACCCGTCGACGTCTGTTCCGTGATGTGCAGGATCTGTTCGATGTTCTGCGCAACGTCCGAAGCCAGCGTCGCTTCGTGCGACGTCGTCTGCGAAATGCTCTCAATCAGTTCGGCAAGCTGGCGCGACACGCGGCCGATCTCCACCAGTGCGGCACCGGCGTTATCGGACAGTTTCGCCCCTTCCACCACACCCGCCGTGCTGCGCTCCATGGCGTGCACCGCGTCTTGCGTGTCGGTCTGAATCGTGCGGATCAGCGCGCCGATCTGCTTGGCTGCCTCGGCCGAACGTTCTGCCAGGCGCTGCACTTCCTCTGCCACCACCGAGAAGCCGCGACCGGCTTCACCCGCCGATGCCGCCTGGATGGCCGCGTTCAGTGCCAGCACGTTGGTCTGCTCGGTAATGTCCGAGATCAGCTCAACGATTTCACCAATCTCCTGCGACGATTCGCCCAGGCGCTTGATCCGCTTCGAGGTTTCCTGAATCTGGTCACGGATGTCGTTCATGCCCGTGATGGCGTTCTGCACGGCCTGCTGGCCTTGCTCGGCAGCGGCCAGCGAGGCGCGTGCAACGTTGGCCGATTCGGCTGCGCCGCGCGAGACCTGCGTAATGCGGTCTGCCATCTCCACCACCGACTGGCCGGTCTGGCGAATCTGGCGCGATTGTTCTTCCGATGCGGCCACCAGGCTTTCCGACGTGGTCTGCACCGCCGACGATGCCTGCGTCACCTGCTCGGCCGTCTGCTGCACCCGGCCGACCAGCTCGCGCAGTTCTTCCACGGTGTAGTTCACCGAGTCGGCAATGGCGCCGGTGATGTCTTCCGACACGGTGGCCTGCTTGGTCAAGTCACCGTCTGCAATGTCCTGCAGCTCGTTCATCAGACGCAAAATTGCAGCCTGGGTGGAATCGTTGTTGCGCTTTTCCACCATCCGGCGCTCTTCAGCCTCACGCTGACGGGCTTCTGCTTCCATCGTACGCACGCGCGAATCGCGCAGGTACAGGGCGGCTAGGCCGGCCAGGCAGACCACGGTCAGAATGGCCGACAGCACCACCGCACCGAGCGTCACCGGACGGCTGCGCACGCTGCCGGCATAGGCCGACTGCAGGTCCGACAGGTCGGCACGGAGCTTTTCGTTGTCGTTGAAGATCTGCTGCTGGGCGCGCTTGGCGGCAATCAGGCCCGGCAGGTTTTCAAGAATGATCTGTGTGGTCTTCTGCACGTTGTCGAAGCGGGTCGACAGCTCTTGCAGGTAGCCCTTCGTCTCGGCATCGGTGGCGGCCGACAGGCGCAGCGCTTCCGAGCCGTTGAGCAGGCCGTTCAGGGTTTCGCGGAAGGTGTTGGTGTCCTTACCGAGCAGGAACGCCGTTTCCGGGTTCACGCCTTCGCCGGCCAGGAACTCGTTCATGTTCTTACCCAGACGCTGCGTCAACATCACCAGCTGCGACGAGGCGGCCACTTCACGGGCCGGCGCGTTGGTCTGCAGCTTCATCGACGAGATCTGCTCGGCTTCTTCCAGCAGCTCGGGGTTCGACGCGTTGAACACGTTCAGCGTCTTACCCACCGCCACCAGCGTCTTTTCCTGCGCCAGGATGGCCTGGGCACTCTTGTCGCTGCGCTTCCACTCTTCGATCGACTTGTCGAGCAGCGCTTCGGCCTCGCCACCCGAGGCGCGCACGCCGCGCTCGGAGCTGCCGTTCTTCAACGCCTCGAGGTTCTCCTGCAAGCGCGCACGGCTCTCCTTGAGCTGGGTGAATGCGTTGGCGTTACCCAGCAGCGCCACCGGCACTGCCTTGGCCAGACGCTGCGAGTGCATCAGCGTGTCACCGGCAATTTCAATCTGCACCGAACCGTTGTTGGCCTGGCGGTTATCCAGGTACACCGAGATCAGCAGGGCCAGCAGACCAACCACCAGGCCGATCGTGAAGACACGCTGCTGCGCGGCAAACGGCACGCGCTCCATCCAGCCAACCACGGCATCCATGGGCGAGCGGCCCAGTTGCGTGGGCGGCCCAGCGGGATTGTCGTCATCCGTATGGGGCGCATTGTCCAACTGCGCCAACTGCACGGAAGCCGCCGATGCGCCCTCCACTGCAACCTCCGGCGCCCCTGCCTCTGCGGCACGGCGACCTGCGTTGAACCACTTGAACCCCATAGGACCCTCTTGTCTTGTCGATGCTGCCGTCTCGTTCTATCGAGATCAGCCGCATGGATTTCCCGTCCGCGTCCGCGCCTTGTTCTAACCGGCGTGGTACGCACCTTCGGCGGTGCCTGTGAATACACTTGGCCACCTGGCGCGCCCTGTTGCGCGCGCCATGCACCGCCTCTTGCCCCTGCGCACCCCGCTCCCGTTGCGGCGTGCCCAATCTTTTCTTGTTTGCTCTACGGCTCTACGGCCTGATTCCCCAATCGCTTTATGCGCGGCTGCGGCCAACCTGCAGGAACGCCGGATCGGCCAGCAACTGCCGCACGTCCAGTTCACGCCACTGCGTGCCGTGCACGTCGCGCCAGGCACGGCCCAGCCAAGGACGCCCCTCTTCCACGGTGGCTTCCGCAGGCTGCAGGTCGCTCAGGCTGCGCAGCCCCGCCACGCGCGGCACAACGATTGCGCACGCCCGCTGCGGGTCTTTGGACAGCACCACGATCTTGGCGCCCGCGCCACTACCCGTCGGCGCTTCACCGCAGAACAGGCCGAAATCGATCACGCCCAGCAGGTTGCCGCGCGCATTCACGAGACCGAGGTACCACGGCTGCGTGAGCGGCACGCGTGCGGGCGGCTGGTAGTCCAGCACCTCGCCGGTTTCCGTCAGGGACAGCAGCCAGTGGTGCTCGCCGATCTGCACGCCCAGAAAGCCTTCCGTCGACGACTTGGCGCGCGCCTCTTGCAGGCGGCGGGCCAGCATCGCCTGGTATTCGTGCAGGCGCTGGCGGGAGGTCAGGTTGGTGCGCTGTTCGTTCACGTCTGGCTCATGTCCGGTGCTGGTTCTTTGCTGCGCGCGGTCTCGACGTCGCGCTTCTAAACGAACTGCCGCAGGATCACTGCGCCAGCTTGGCGATCTTCTCGAGCAGCTCTTCGGCCTTGACCGGCTTGACGATGTAGTCCGATGCGCCCTGACGCATGCCCCACACGCGATCGGTCTCCAGGCCCTTGGTCGTGCACATGATCACGGGGATGCCCTGGAAGCGCTCGTCCTTCTTGATGGCGCGGGTCGCCTGGTAGCCGTTCTGGCCCGGCATCACCACGTCCATCAGGATCAGGTCGAACGTTTCGGCTTCGAGCTTGGTCATGGCCTGCTCGCTATCGGCAGCGACCGTCACCTTGAAACCGTTCTTGCCGAGGATCTCCGACAGATGCAGCGCTTCGGTCGGAGAATCATCGACCACCAACACTTTCTTGATTGCCATACAAACAGTCCTTCGTTAAGAGAGATGCCATCACTGCGCGGCAGCTGGCGCCACCGGCAAATGCGTCTGGACCGCCTCCAGCAGCGCTTCCTTCGAGAACGGCTTGGCAAGGTGGTCCACCGCCCCGACCGACTTGCCCCGCGCACGGTCGAAAATTCCGTCGCGCGAAGACAGCATGATCACAGGCGTGGCATGAAACTTTGGGCTTTTCTTGATCAGCGAGCAGGTCTGGTAGCCGTCGAGATTCGGCATCAGGATGTCGCAGAACACGAGATCGGGCTTCAGGTCACCCACCTTGGCCAGTGCGTCGAAGCCGTCTTCGGCCAGCATGACCTGGCACCCGGCTTGGGTGAGGAAAATCTGCGCGGTACGGCGAATGGTGCTGGAATCGTCGATTACCAGCACCTTGCAGCCTGTCAGGGAATGCGCCAGCGGAGAGTTCGCCAGCGGTTGGGAGTCAGCCAGTTGTTCCACCCGCGCGGATTGCATCATGTTCTCGCAGTGCGCGACCACGGGTCGCCACGACATTCTGACCGGATGGATCGCGGCAAATCGCCACGCAGCGTGCCCTCCAAACGGAAAAGGCCCACGCTGGCGACGACTTCAAAACTACGCCCCCCGGCCCGCTTATGAAGTGTGAAGCTCAGAATTTGACGAAGTGTGACAAGTCACCTATTCGCCGTCAATGGCGTCGGCTGTCCGCCGAGCGCTTGTGGCATGGAAGCGACGAGCCCATTTCATCGAACCGTCACTTCCTGATACTTGGCTGTCAGCAAGAGGGCAAACGCTCACTTGCTGACGGGAGACAGGTCAGATCCGGATCAGATCTGCACCATTTCGAAGTCTTCCTTGCGCGCGCCGCACTCGGGGCACGTCCAGTTGATGGGCACGTCTTCCCACTTCGTGCCGGGCGCAATGCCGTCGTCCGGGGCGCCTTGTTCTTCGTCGTAGATCCAGCCGCAAATCAGGCACATCCACGTCTTGTATTCAATCTGTTGTTCCATAGGGCAAAGCTTCGGTGGGTTCCGTCTATTAAAATGGCAGGCCAGATGGTACCGAATCACGCCCGGGTGCGCCAGAACACGCGCCGGGCAGACACGGTGTTTGATTGCATTCAACCCGTATCTGCGGCAAACCACCACATAATCGCCTCAAAAGTGCCTTTCAACCTTGCCGCAGCGGCGTTCTGCGCGGCGCCTATTGCTCTCAACCGCATCCATGTCGACACCCTCCCGCAGCGCTGCCCTGTTTGAACGTGCCCAGAAGACCATCCCAGGTGGGGTGAACTCCCCGGTACGCGCCTTCCGCTCGGTGGGTGGCACGCCGCGCTTCATTGCCAAGGCAGCTGGCCCGCACCTGTGGGACGCCGACGGCACCCGCTACATCGACTACGTGGGCTCCTGGGGCCCGATGATCGTTGGACACGCGGATCCGGATGTCGTCCGCGCCGTGCAGGAAGTGGCGGCCGACAGCTTCTCGTTCGGCGCGCCCACCGAGGCCGAAGTCGTCATGGCCGAGGAAATCTGCAAGCTCGTGCCGTCGATCGAGCAGGTGCGGCTCGTGTCGTCGGGCACCGAAGCCACCATGAGCGCCCTGCGTCTGGCGCGCGGCTTTACCGGGCGTGACCTGATCGTCAAGTTCGAAGGCTGCTACCACGGTCATGCCGACAGCCTGCTGGTCAAGGCCGGCTCGGGCCTGCTGACGTTTGCCGATACGACGCAGAACGCGCCCTCTTCCGCCGGCGTGCCGGAAGACGTGGTCAAGCACACGATGGTGCTGCCGTATAACGACGTCACCGCGCTGCGCGAGGCCTTTGCCCGCCACGGCAAGGAAATCGCCGCCGTGATCGTCGAGCCGGTGGCCGGCAACATGAACCTCGTGCGTGGCAGCACCGAATTCCATCAGGCCATGCGCGCCCTTTGTACCGAACACGGCGCCGTACTGATCTTTGACGAGGTGATGACGGGCTTCCGCGTGGCGCTCGGTTGCGCGCAGGCGCTGTACGGCATCAAGCCGGATCTGACGTGCCTGGGCAAGGTGATTGGCGGCGGCATGCCGGCCGCTGCGTTTGGCGGCCGCCGAGACATCATGGGGTTCCTGGCACCGCTGGGCAACGTGTACCAGGCGGGCACCCTATCGGGAAATCCGCTGGCCGTGGCGGCCGGGCTCACCACGCTGCGGCTGATCGCTGCGGAGGGGTTCCATGACCGACTGGCGGCGCAGACACGCAAGCTGGTCGATGGCCTGGCGGACATCGCCCGGGAGGCTGGTGTGCCCTTTGCCGCTGACAGCGTGGGCGGCATGTTCGGCATCTACTTCCTCGAAGGCGTGCCGACGAGCTTTGCTGAAGTGACCAAGAGCGATGTTGGGCGCTTCAATGCGTTCTTCCACGCAATGCTGGATCAGGGTGTGTATCTGGCCCCGTCAGCGTTCGAGGCCGGATTTGTGTCTTCCACGCACGATGATGCGATTTTGGATGCGACGTTTGAGGCAGCTCGGAAGGCGTTTAAGGCTGTTTGAGTTTTTTTGTATTTTGGGGATGGGGGTTAGTGGTGCGTCCCCTGTTTCACCCCCTGCCGGGGCTGAAACAGGGATGGACCAACAACAACAAAATCAAACCCGTCCAACCACTTCCCCCAACTCCCGCCCCAACCCCTCAGAAGCCGCCATCATCGGCGCCCGCAACACATTCCGAATCAGCCCCTCGGCGGCAAGCCAGGCCTTCAAGGGCCCCGGATTCGTCTCGGCAAACAGCAACCGGATCACCGGCGCCAGCGCATGATGCAACCGTCGCGCATCATTCAACCGCTGCTCTTGCACCGCCCTTGCCATCTCAACAAAGAGCTCCGTGCGGACATGCGCGGCAGCAATGATCGCCCCGACGCCGCCCGCGCATAGCGTGCCGAACACCTGCGCGTCCTCCCCGGCCAGCACCTGTAACCGCCCATCGGCAATCACGCGCTGCGTCTTGTCCGCATCGCCACCACAATCCTTGATGCCGTGGATGTTCGGATGCGCCGCCAGCGCAAGCAGCGTTTCGGTGTCGATGTTTGCGCCGGTGCGATACGGAATGTCATACAGCAGCACGGGCACGGGCGAGGCGTCGGCCAATGCGCTGAAGTATTCGATGATCCCGCGCTGCGACGGACGAATGTAGGAAGGCGCCGACACCAGGAACGCTGTGGGGCTGTGCTCGGCCAGCCGCAGCATGCGCTCGCGCACCGGCGTCAATATGCTGCCGGGCAAGCCCATCATCACCGGCAGGCCACCGGCGGCGGCACGTACCGTATCCAGCACGTCGGCCTGCTCCTGCTCGGACAGCGCAATGGCCTCGCCGGTGCTGCTGCACGGAACAAAGCCAGCGACGCCCAACGCTCGGTACCGCGCCACTAATGTATACAGCGCGCCGTAGTCGACGGACCGCGCCGCATCATCGGCAAACGGCGTCACGATGGGCACCCAGATGCCCGCATAAGACGGACGTTCGCTGGTGGACAAATTGGTGGATGAATTTTCAAGCACGACAACACTCCTGGACGAATCAACGACCGGTCAAGAACCGTCAGGAGCGCTTCGGGAATGCGGCCCCGCGAGATGCGGGTGTGAGGCAACCGTGTCTAACGTATCGGTCAACCGCTGCTCCGTCGCTCATCTGACGGAACAGCGCTCCGGTCAGACGAGCGGCTGTTTGGTGGCTTTTTTGGCGCGCGCGAGCGTCGACACGACCGACAGGCTGAATGCCGGTGCCGAGCAGATCGACGAGGAACGGGAAATCGCGCGCATGGAAATTGTCAAAAAAGTCCCCATACCGTACTGATGTGTGACTGGAGCGTCAAGCGCATAAGCTAAAGTGCGCTGAATCGACATGAGGCGATGTCAGTCTCATGCCACATTCTTTTCAGACTCAGATCTAGAGGACTTCATGACCCCTGCCCTGACCTTCCGTTCGACGCGTTTTTCGGTGCTGCGCTGGCTGGCACTGTCGCTGGCCGTGCTGGCTGCGCCGTTCCTGTCTGCGTGCGGCTATAACGATTTCCAGGCGAAGGACGAAGCCACCAAGGCTGCCTGGGCCGAGGTGGTCAACCAATACCAGCGCCGTGCCGACCTGATTCCGAACCTGGTGAATACGGTCAAGGGCTATGCCTCCCACGAGAAGGACACGCTGGAAGCCGTGACCAAGGCCCGCGCCGCGGCCACCAGTTTCCAGATCACGCCGGAGGTGCTGAACGATCCGGTTGCGTTCCAGAAATTCCAGCAGGTGCAGGGCGAGCTTTCGAGCGCGCTGTCGCGCTTGATGGCGGTGTCGGAGAACTATCCGCAGCTCAAGGCTGACCAGTCGTTCCGCGATCTGCAATCGCAGCTGGAAGGCACCGAGAACCGCATTACGGTAGCGCGTCAGCGGTACATCAAATCAGTGCAGGAGTACAACGTGCTGGCCCGTAGCTTCCCGACCAACCTGACGGCCAAGGTGATGGGCTATCAGGTCAAGCCGAACTTCACGGTCGAGAATGAGAAAGGTATTTCCACCGCCCCGGCGGTGAAGTTCTGACGAGCTGACGATCATGTCGATGCGTGCGCGTGCCTGCTTGGCCTTCCTGCTGACTGCGGCCCTGTGGCTGGCCAGTGCGCTGCCCGCGCGCGCGCAAAGCGACATGGTGGCCGTGCCGCCGCTGGCTGCACGCGTGACCGACCTGACCGGCACGCTCAGCGCCGAACAGAAGAGCGCGCTCGAACAGGTGCTGGCCGACTACGAACAGCAACGCGGCAGCCAGATCTTCGTGCTGATGGTGCCGTCCACCGCGCCGGAGCCTATCGAGGCGTACGGCATTCGTGTGGCCGATGCGTGGAAGGCCGGCCGCAAGGGCGTGGACGACGGCGCGATCATCCTCATCGCCAAGGACAACCCGGCGTCGCTGCGCAAGATGCGTATCGAGGTCGGGCGCGGGCTGGAAGGGGCGCTGACGGATGCGCAGTCCAAGCGTGTCCTGCAGGACGTGATGGCGCCGCACTTCCGCCAGGGCGATTTTTACGGCGGGCTGTCGGCTGGCATCTCGGCCATCCAGACTGTCATTGCGCAAGAGAGCCTGCCGCCGGCTGAGCGGGCAAAGCATCAGCAATCCGGCGGCGGCTTCGGCGACTGGCTGCCCGTGCTGTTTCCGCTGGCGATCATCGTGTTCTTCGTGCTGAGTGCGGCCATGCGCTCGGGCGGGCGCGTGACCGGCAGCCTGCCCGGGCGGCCGGGCTCGCGCGTGATGATGGGCAACCGCGGCTGGGGCCCGGGCACGATTGGCGGCCTTGGCGGAGGCCTGGGCGGCGAATGGGGACGCGACCGGGGCGACTTCGGTGGCGGTGGAGGCGGCGGCTTTGGCGGTGGCGGCGGTGGTGATTTCGGTGGCGGTGGCGCCTCCGGCAACTGGTAACCGGTGAACGCATCCATGGCATCCACGACCCGACACCCCCACGGCGCTCGCCGTGCCATCACCCACCTGCTGACGACGTCGTCGCACGCCAGGCGTGCGTTTCCGCCGGCGGATCTGCAAAAACTCGAAGCCGCCGTGCGCGAAGGCGAACAACGCCATCGCGGTGAAGTGCGGGTCGTCATCGAAAGCTCGCTGCCGGTGCGCGATGCGTGGGCCGGTGTGTCGCCGCGTCACCGGGCACGGATGCTGTTCGGGCTGCTGGAGGTGTGGAACACGCGCGAGCACGTGGGCGTGCTGCTCTACATCAACCTGGCCGACCACGCGGTTGAGATCCTGGCCGACCACGGGATCGCCGCCAAGGTGGACGCGCACACGTGGCGCACCATCTGCGAGACCATCACGCGCGGCTTCGCGCAGCGCGTGAGCATGACGCCGGTGCTCGATGCGCTGGCGCAGATCAACGACCTCCTCGCCACACACGTGCCTTCCGATGGCACGCCGCGCACCAATGAGCTGAGCGACCGGCCGGTCGTACTGTAACGGCGCTACGTTGAGTGAGGCTGCCAAGCAGCGTCCCAAGCCGGATCTGCCGCCACATCCGTAGCGTTGTTTCGCAAAGATCCGACTGCACGTGCACCTCCACCGCACGTGTTTCAGTTTTGGTACGAAAGCGCACGCGCGATGGAACGCATGAGCAACACGCCCAGGCAATCAGGCGCCTCATCTTTTAGGATGACCTGACGGGCGCTGCACCTCAGGCGTCTGCTTCATGTTCTGCGGTGCCGTCACCCACATCGCCGAGAAGCCGTTACACCTTTCCGCGACGGACATGTGCGTCGTGCGATACGAAGGCACCTGCTACGGTGGCTCCGCATTGCCAGATTTGCGACCCATGTTTCATGAATGCAACCATTCGGGGCCCCTCTGGTTACCCCCGAACCTTTGCACCGCAACAGGAATTTAACGTCACTTTTTGCGTCCGTTTGCGCGATGTATCGCGCACAAATCACCTCCATCTGAGGCGATTTTCAGTGCCCACTGCCGGTATCCGGCACGTATCCAATACGAAACATCCGACCAGCGCCTGCCACTGCAAATACCTTGATTCGCGCTGGAATCGTTGTGGCTCAACGGTTTATCCGCCGTGGCATGGTCGTCGCTCTACTGTCCGGGCCAGCAAGGCCAACCAGTGATCCGGAGGCTCGGCAATCAAACCAGAGCAGCGTGAAACGCCGCCGCCGAGACCGCAGGACAGATTCAAGACGGAGTGCAAATCCAACGGCACTCCGAGGGGAAGCTCAGAACAAAGGCGGTGCAGCGGCCACACCAGATGGCCAAGCACCCGAGAACACGCCTGATACAGCCATTCATAACGGCCTCGGGCAATGCGAGGGGAGTCCACTCGTAGCAGTGAAAGTCGAATTAGAAGTTGTCCGGGGGTAACGTCGGTACGAACCGACGTCAAAGCCAGTCTCGAACAAACGAGACCGCCAGGTTGCCAGGCATGCACCGCACGCCGACAGCCGCATGGTGCATAGAGGTTCCTCCCCCAGACTGCATTTGCGGACGGACGGCTTTCCGCCCTTGTCCGACGGTTGACTTGGCAGTCCATTGGTGGCCGCAACAGCAATGCGCGGCCCCATAGAAAAACGTTGGGGGAAAACATGAACGCGTACATCAACCGCCCATTGCTCTATGTTTCACTGCGTCACGATGCAACGCGTTGCCGCTACCTGGCTCAACAGGGTTGGCAACTGCTCTTCGCCAACAACCGCCGCGACCTTGAAGCGCTGAACCTGTGCGATGAGCCCGTCCTGGGCGGTCTGCTGGATCTGGATTGCGGTTACTCCGACGCCGAATTGGAAGAACTGGAACCCTGGCTTACTCGGCAGAACATTGGCTGGATCGGAGTGGTCGGCAACGGCGACATGTTGTCTGACCCGATGCGCAAGCTGCTCGGCCTGTACTTTGTCGACTACTACAACATCCCGTGCGACAGCGCCGAATTGGCACACGCACTGGGGCACGCAGTCGGCATGGCAAGCCTGCGCCCGGCGGCAACGCTCACACGCGATGCGCTGCGCCCCGATGGCATGATCGGTAACTGTCCCGCCATGCAGAACCTGTTCCGCGGCATCGAGAAAGTCTCGAAATGGGATACCCCAGTTCTGATCTCAGGTGAATCGGGAACAGGCAAAGAACTCGCAGCACGCGCAATCCACTGTGCCTCGCGGCGCGCCGGCCAGCCATTCATTGCCGTCAACTGCGCGGCGATTCCGCCCACGCTGCTGATGTCCGAGCTGTTCGGCTATGAACGCGGTGCCTTCACTGGCGCGGTCAAGCGCAAACTCGGCCGCATCGAGATGGCGCACGGGGGCACCCTCTTCCTGGATGAAATCGGCGACATGCCGCTAGAAAGCCAGACCAGCCTGCTGCGCTTTCTGGAAACCGGCTGCATCGAACGACTGGGCGGCACAGAGTCGGTTGCCGTCGACGTGCGCGTCATCTCAGCCACGCATGTCGACCTGGAAGCAGCCATTGCGGCGGAACGCTTTCGCGGCGATCTCTATCACCGCCTGTGCGTGCTGCGCGTCAAGCAACCCGCACTGCGCGAGCGCGACACCGACATCCTGCTGCTGGCCGAACACATCCTCAACAGCGTGCGCAGCCATTCGCCCGAACACATCAAGGGGTTTTCACCAGCGGCGCTGCGCGCCCTCAGCGCGCACACATGGCCGGGCAATGTGCGGGAGCTGATCAACCGCATCCGGCACGCCGCAGCCATGTGCGAAGACGGCATCATCAAGCCGGCCGATCTCGACCTGCAGCCGCCCGTCGAGCCGTCGCGCCCGCCTACCCTGGCTGAGGCCCGGGAAGCAGCCGAACGTTGTGCCGTAAAAGAAGCCCTGCAACGCAATCATGAACGGCTCATCGACGTAGCTGAAGAGCTCGGCATCTCACGCGTCACGCTGTTCCGGATGATGCGCGAGCACAAACTGCAGATCCGCAAGGGCGAACTTGGGATGGTGTGCGTACAGGGGTAAAGGCAAGGGGGAAAGGCGGGGGCAGAAAAAATAATAGGGGCGGACCATGTCAGTCAGCCAGCAGGATACGGCGCGGGTTGAACCAGCGCCGAAGTCGAGGGGAGCGAGGGGGGGAAGTTGGCAGGGGTCCCGCCGGCTGTATGTTTATGGCGGGGCCCTGCTCTTCCTTGAGTACTTCCTGCTCGGCATGTGGTGGTGGGGCCACCACATCCTGCAGAACACCACCATTCCGTCGCCGGGGTGGGATCTGGCTGTCTTCTGGAGTGCCGCCAACCTGGCCATCACGCACGGCGCGGCAGCAGCTTATGACTGGGGGTTGTTGCGCGCTGCGGAAGCCGCCATCCTGCCGCCCGACATCTTTGGGCCGTTCTCCTATCCTCCAACGTTTCTGCTGCTGATCTACCCGATTGGCGCGTTGTCGTTTGGTGCAGCCACGGTGGTTTTCTCAGGCTGCGGCATTGCGCTTTTTCTGGGGATACTCAACAAAACGCTGCGGTCGGTGCCAGACTCGCTGCGGCTGCCCTGGCTCATTCCGGCGGTTGCGTTCCCAGGCGTGTGGGTCACGCTGGTCACGGGGCAGAATTCGCTCTTCACCGCAGCGGCAGCGGGTGCGGCGCTGGTGCTGCTGCGGCGATCTCCGGTGGCGGCAGGTGCTTGCATCGCCATGTTGTGCATCAAACCGCAACTGGGCATCCTGTTCCCGCTATACCTGCTCTGCGAGCGCCAGTGGCGCGCGCTTGCATCGGCAGCGTTCTTCTCGGTGCTGACTTTGGCGGTGAGTTGGCTCGCATTTGGCACAGCCACCTTTGTAGCCGCCGCAAGAAGCATGGCCATGTTCCGCCACGCCATTGTCGAGAATGGTGGTGTGATCCTGTATGGCGCGCCGACGGTATTCGGCACGCTGCGATCTGCCGGGTGCTCGACCACGGTGTCATATGCGGCTCACGCCGGCGTGGCGATGCTCGTGATTGCCGTCTGCGTTTGGTTATGGCGCAGCGCCTGCCGCTTTGAGTTGCGCGCTGCCTCACTGCCCGTTGCAACGCTGATGGTGCAGCCCTATCTCATCTACTACGACCTCGCCTGGCTCGCTTTGCCGATGGCCTGGCTTGCGGTCGATTTCGTGCGCCACAGCAGCAACCGCTTCGAAAATGCGGTGCTGCTTGCCGCCTGGCTGGTACCTGCACAAGGCCTGTTCGCCGTGCTTTCGCACCGGACAGGGCAATGGGCGCCGATCGTGCTGGTGGCGTTGCTCGCCATCATCGTGCGGCGGGCGCGGGCACCACAACGCGTGATCGCACGACGCGAATGCTCTGACGCTGCAACACCACCCGCAGCCGCGATTGGCGCACACGCATCCAACCCTGCGCAGGGGACAACGGCGTGAACAGAAGCTTTGAGGGCCTGCGCGGCATCGCGGCCTTGTTTGTCGTTGTGCATCACATGTTCTGCGCATGGCCGCACCCGCTTTCTGCCAACGCCTATCTTGCTGTGGACCTCTTCTTTGTCTTGAGCGGCTTCGTCATCAGCAGCGCGTGTGGCCCGCAGCTGTCGAATCTTGCATCGCTGCGCACGTTCATGATCCGCCGCATTGGCCGTCTGTGGCCAACGCACATCGCAACCACGGTCCTGGCCCTCATTGTGGCCCGCCATCTGCCGGCGTTTGGCGAGGCGCTGGCACTCGCCACCATGTCGCAGGGCCTAAACGTCTTCCAGGCCGGCATCGGCAACGCCGTGAGCTGGAGCGCCAGCGACGAAATGTACGTCTACTTTGTGTTCGGTGCGGGTTGCATCCTGATGCGCGGCCGCACCCGCAGGGTGGTATTCGCAGCGTTAGGCTTGACCGCGTGGGCGCTGGCCGCCTGGATCGAGATCGACCGAGCCTGCCTTCTCCAGGGCGGCTGCCTCAGTAAGTTGGTTCACCAATTCGGCTGGCTGCGGTGTATTGCAGGCTTCTTCATCGGCGCCCTCCTTTATGAGTTCCGAGATCGCCTTATTACCTGGGCGAGCCGCCCCGTCTTTCAGGTGACGGCATTTTCAGCAGCGCTGTTCCTGCTCATTTCGGCAGATGCCCTTCCCGGGTCTGCACTGACCGCGCCATTGACGTTCGGCGCGCTGATCGGTGCGCTCATCAGTGATCGCGGCCCCGTCTCGCACATCCTCCAAACGCCAGCGGCGCAGTATCTTGGCAAGGTGTCATATCCGCTGTATCTGGCACATGGCGTCATGCTGCCGCTTGTCGTGAGCATGCCGGCGGACGTCGGGCTCGCGGATCAACTTGTCACTTACGCGCTGTTTCTCTTCTGGGCGTTTGCCGCCGCCCATGTGCTGCACAACTACGTCGAGCTGCCGTTTCGTAACCGGTTCAATGCGTGGTCTCAAATGCTCTCGCGTGCAACGTCATCGCAGGTGCCGCAACGCTAACGCATGGGGGCGCAACTTACTCGGCAACAAACACTTAAACGACGCGGGATACGCCTGCCACATGGTCGGCAAGACAGTCAGCAGAATGCGTGCTTCCTGCAATGGATGCAAAATGACGCCGCATTACCATCAGCAGTAACGCAACCAGCACCGCAGGAAGCACCTGAAGATAGCGGCCGACATAGGCCGCAACAACGCCCTGCACAGGTGCCAGCCACGCCGCAATCAGCAGAATCCACTCCAGACGATTCAACGCTTGGACCTTGGCATCGCGCATCAGAAAGACGATCGGCAGGATCAACCAGACCAGGTCGTAGAACATGATGTAGGGCTGCATCAATAGCGTGGCCACGACGAAGGCCGTTGCGCGAAGCTCGAACCTCGCGCGCTTGGCCCACAGGAAGGTCATGACGATCACGGCAGGCGCAGCGACCAAGCCATGCACAACATAAGCCACGCTCACGGGTAGATCCACGCTGCGGCTCACGGCGAACACGGTTGGCATGCCGAGCCACATTTCACGGCCGCCGTGCTCGACCGCGATCCGGCTGAACTCGGGAAGATACGCTGCAAACGCGCGCCATGCGTCAACTCCGAAGACGGCAACGCTGCCTCCAACGAAGGCCAAGGTGCACAGACCCGCCACAACAAGCGCCTTCCATTGCCGACCGCACGCAAGCGCCAGCGGAAACAGCACGCCAAATTGCGGCTTGATCACCAGTATCGCGATACACAGTCCGGCAACGCCCGCGTTTGCCTCAAGCAAGACAAGCGCGGCACCCGCTGCAGACACTGTCAGAAGCGAGTTTTGGCCCAACCCCAGCGCGACAGGCACCCCCGGGAACGCGGCGAACCAAGGCGACCATGCACGGTCGACGTTGCGATTGATACGCACAAGCATCGCGCCATAAGCGGACAAGCCGAGCACAAAGTAAAGGATGAGGGCAGCCCCGAATGGCAGCAGTCCGAAGAGAATGACTGCCAGCAAGAAGGTGGGCGGATAAGGCCATGGGGAGTAGCCGATCTGGTGTCGCAACGACTCTTCCAGCGGCTGCATCCATTGCGCAGAAAACACGGCTGTTGCGTTGTGCTCCATCGTCACCCGGGCGGCAGACCAGAATACCGAAAAGTCGTAGCCGAGCATTGGCGCTGTCCAGTCGTGCAGCAGGTAAAACCGGATCCCCCAGATCATCAACGCCAGGATCTGGAGCGCCAATGCTGCCATCGCGTAGATGGTCAGGCGACGGGCCAGGCGCCCAGAATCCATTGCCGACATGACGCGCCTCTCTCGCTGGAACACGCCTACCCGCGCTGACCTCGCACCATCTGAATGACGCGCCGCTCACCCGTGAACCGGTTGCGTAGTCGGCGCTCCTGATAGCGGCGCTTCACCAGGTAGATCGGGCGCCCCTTGGCCTCGTCGTAGATACGGCCAATGTATTCGCCCACCACGCCCAGCCCGATCAATTGCAAGCCACCAAAAAACAGCAGCAGCGACAGCAGCGAGGCATAGCCCGGCACATCCACACCCAGGACCATGGTGCGAGCGATGATGTAGCTGCCGTACACGAATGCCAGGCTTGCAATGGCCAAACCGATATACGTCCAGCTCCGCAGCGGCCAGGTACTGAAACTGGTGATGCCTTCCAGCGCGAAGTTCCACAGGCGCCAGCCGGAGAACTTCGACTGACCTGCGCTGCGTGCCTCGCGCTCGTACGGAACGATCACGGTGTTGAAACCCACCCACGCAAACAGGCCCTTCATAAACCGGTGCCGCTCGGGCAACTGCTTGAGCGCATTGACGACCGCACGATCCATCAAGCGGAAATCGCCAACATTCTCCGGCAGCTTCAGGTCGGACAACGTGTTGTGGACGCGGTAATACGCGGCGGCAGTCACCCGCTTGAGAAAGGTGTCGCAGGCACGGCTGGCGCGCTGTGCAAGGACCACTTCCGCCCCCTTCTGCCAGTGCGCTACCAGAGTGGGAATCAGTTCCGGCGGGTCTTGCAGATCAGCATCGATTGGGATGACGGCATCACCAAGTGCCTCGTCAATGCCGGCCGTCAACGCGGCTTCCTTGCCGAAGTTGCGTGTCAGATCGATCACCCGTACACGCTCGTCCGTGCGTGACACGGCGATCAACTTCTGCAGGGTGTCGTCCTTGCTACCGTCGTTCACGCACACGATCTCGAACTGCGTGAACTCGATCGACTCCAGGATCGGCACGACCCGTGCAAAGAAGGACTCTAGCGCCTCGGCTTCGTTATAGAACGGTACGACCAGCGAAAGGAGTTGGTTTCTCTTGTAATCCAACATCATTGTTCTCCCCGTCCAAGGCGCCTTGGCACGCGGCTGCGTGACGCGTTGCGTGTGCGCTCAAGATGAATACGGCGCGCGATATGCGCGAGTGCAAACAGCAATACAAGCGGCATCAGTTGAAAGCCGAGTCGGTCAATCAAGAGCATTCCGCCCAGCGGCAGAAGCCACAGCAGGATGAGCCCTTCACGTTCACCGGGCAGCCACCCATCCCGCAACGCGTAGGAGGCCAGCCAGGCAATGGCCAGACCGAGGAAGGCCAAGTCGTAGTCGTACAGGTAGGGGCTGGCGAGCATGCTTGCCGTCAGCACGGCTGCAGCGCGCAGTGCAAAGCTGCAAGGCCGACTCCAGGCATAGGCGACTGCGGCACAGGCCGTGAAGGCCCCCATCAGATGCAGCACGTAGGCCAGCATCACGCTGCCGTGCAGCATCTTGACCATGGCAAAGAGGGTGGGCATGCGCTCCAGATGGACTG
The DNA here is from genome assembly GCF_052950655.1 of Ralstonia sp. VS2407. Classification (NCBI taxonomy): domain Bacteria; kingdom Pseudomonadati; phylum Pseudomonadota; class Betaproteobacteria; order Burkholderiales; family Burkholderiaceae; genus Ralstonia; species Ralstonia sp. VS2407. The sequence goes on along the minus strand of NZ_JBRFVG010000001.1, from coordinate 62,698 downwards.
CACCGGATTCCACCGCCGACCGTGCAAACGCCGCGTTCTGAAGAAAGGCAATGAACGACTGCGGCCCGAACGCCATCAGCGCCAGCACTACCAATGCGAGCGAGGTCAGCGCCATTGCAATCAACGCTTTCCAGGCTCTGGCGCACATCAGCGCCACCGGAAACATCACCGCCAATTGCGGTTTCACTGTCAGCAGAGCCAGCAACATGCCCGCGGCGATCGGGCTTGCGGGCCGCTTGGGGCGAGGGGAATGCAGCAACGTGAGCGCCAAACCAGCACACGCCGCCAAGAGCAACGCGTTCTGCCCGGTTGCAAGCACGACCGCAATCCCCGGAAACGCCCCGCACGGCAGCCATGCCTGCCGCAATGGCACGATCCGGCCGACAACCCACAGGAAGCACCCGACGCTCATACTCAGGAAGACGAGCACGGCAAGCCAGTACGGCAGCAGCCCGAAGGGGGCGACGAAGGGCAGAAAGGTTGGCGGATAGAACCAGGGCAACAACCCCTGGGTTGTCGCCACCAGCGGGACGGTTGCCAGCTCCACGTTATGCAGCGCAGCCACATCGTAGGCAGCGAGTGGGTGCCCTTGCAGCACCAACTGCGCGGCGCTCCAGAACACCAGAAAATCGCCGCCAAGCGGAAAGACACCCGCGACCCTCAACACACTGGCGCGAACGGCCCAGATTACAAAGTACGCGACGTAGCAGGCCAGCGCAGCCATCGAGTACACGCGCAGGCGGTCCGCGCCCAACCAGTGGCGAGCACCCGCGGCGGCCACTGGAGACGCCGCCGATACCTCAGGCGCCCTGTGCTTTAGAAGGTTCAAGGCGATGGACATGGCACCCTCACACCCACTTTGCCACACGCCGCACAACAAGCGCCATCATGGCGATCAGAACCAGGGGCCCGATCTGCGGCAGTTTCAGATAAGGATTGGCGTGCTCATAGATCGGCAGCAGCCAGGCCACAACGAGTAGCGCCCGCTCGCCGCTCGCCAGGCCATGGCCACTGTCCTCATGCACACCGTCGCCAACCAAACCGGCAATGGCCAGCCCCAACCATGTCAACTCGTAGTCACGCAGATATGGCGACACCATCAGCGTGGCAATCGCCAGCGCCGCAGCACGTAACTCAAACGCCGTCGTCCGCCGCCAGACATAGGCCATCGCGGCGGCCATCGTCAGCGCTGTCAGCACCTGTACGGCGTACGCACCGTTCACGCTCGCCCCGGCCAGCCGGGCGGCTGCAATAGGTGTTGGCATGCCCCACCACAGGTTGGCGCCGCCCTCGATGAAGCTCGCCCGCACCCATTGCGCGTTGGCAAGGAACGCCGGCACCGTGCGCCAGCCGCAGACCAGCACGCTGACACTCGCAAACGCCGCGGTTGTCAGCAGCGCGCTGGCCAGCGCCGTCCATGCACGCGAGATCACCAGGGCCAGCGGGAACAACAGCGCCAGCTGCGGCTTGATGGCAAGCAAGCCGATCAGCACACCGGCAAGTACGGGGCGCTTGTTCAGGTGATACATCGCAGCACCTGCCACACCGGCTGTCAACAGCGCGTTTTGGCCAGCAAGAATGGTGATAAGCGTTGCCGGAGCGGCCAGCACAGGCAACCACAACCCTTGGCGCCAGGGGTGCTGTGCCCGCGTCAACATGCCGATCGATTTGAAATAGACGAGCCCCGTGCCGGCCAGGAACAGCAGGTAGCTCAAAGTCAGCGGCAACAACGACAGCGGCAAGACCATCAGCAGAAAGGTCGGCGGATAGAGCCAGGGAAGGATCAGCTCAGCCCCCTTTCCCAACGTTCCATGCTCGGCAATCACCGCAGTCAGTTCGCGCACGTCATATGCATGCAGGGGCCCCTGCGTCAGCGCGAGATGGGAGGCCCCCCAGAACGCCGAGAAATCCGTTCCAGGACGCGCCATCGTCACATCGGTAAAGCCATTGCTCGTCCAGGCCCAGCCAAGCAGCAGCACGCAGAACAGAACCAGCAGCGCACCGCTGTACGCCTGCACTCGGGCCAGATCGATCCAGTGGCCGGCAGCATCCTCACCGGTTGCACGAATTGCTGCAGCGGCACTGCGCGTGGCTGGCAGACGCACAGATCTCTGGCTCATGCTGCTCCTCGCGTCGGTTCCGGGTGATGCGCGGCACACGATGTCTGCGCTGCGCTGAGTGGGGCTTCGTCACGCGCGCGACGGCTTCACGCCGCGTGCGGGTCTTAGAGCCCAGTCTTGTTCGCTCACTCGGATAAGGCAAGGGACGGCACGCGCCTGCGGTCTGTGTTGAGCGCCGCCCAAGCGTCGAAATTGCATCGACGTTTCAGCACTGAAGCACGGGGACATTTCCCGCGATGCGTTGTTGCTGCGGCCTTGCTACGCGCAACCATCCAAGCGCTACGCAAGGAGGATCCATCAACGTTTCCATCCGGAAACGTCGCCCGGCCATTGGCACACCGCCAACTGGGGCGCGGCGAAGAGCCTCACGCAGACCCCCAGCCTACCCAGCGGCGATTTCCACCATCCACTACGCTACCCCCCAACCTGTCCGTTTGAATGAGGACACCCCTGCGCTGCGTCATCCCTACGTAGCCTCATCCAAATCGACGGGCCTCGCTACGCGTTTCCCCCTGGCAACTCCGCCCCCGAGAACGCCGGAACCAAGTGTCAGGCACGCGCCCTCGAATTCAGCCAATCGCCCGCAAAGCCTTGTCGCACATGGAAGTGCACGGGGGTGGCCCGGCTTTTGCCTATGCCAGATCGCAGGACATCGTCACCGCCGCCTTGAACGGGGAGCAGCAAGTTCACAGCAGACGGCGAAGCGAAACGGAATCTCCAATTCAAAGCAACGAATTGAAAAAGGGATCGAGAGAAATGCCGACCAACAACACGCTCACATCGCCCATACGGGACAGCACCCTGCGCGACGCCGCCCGGTGCGTGTCACGTGAGTTCCTGCGGGCAGGTGACGGCAGCAAGGGCTGCTGGCCGTTTCATGCTTGTGCCATCTGTGCGCCGCCGACATGACCTCCCTCACTCTGGCTTTTCGAACGCGCATTTTTTCCACTGAAGGAGATTGTCATGAACTACCTCAACGCACTCAAGCAATTCGCCCGTGACGAAGATGGTGTGACCGCCATCGAATACGGCCTGATCGCCGCCCTGATCGCTGTCGTGATCATCGCCTCGGTCAAGCTGGTCGGCACCAACCTGAGCACCGTGTTCAACAACATCGCAAACGCGCTTTAACGCGCTGATGTTGCAAACGCGAGGCTCACCGCATTGCTGCCCAGCAATGCATGCCAAGCAAGTGCAAGCGTGGGTCGCCATGAACGTGGCAACCCACGCTCCAGCAACAACCGGCAGAACTTCTGCCTTAGGCAAAGGGAGATTGTCATGAACCGCTACAGCACGCTTCTACAGCAGTTCCTGTACGACGAACAAGCCGTCACTGCAATCGAATATGGCCTGATCGCGGCATTGATCGCCGTGGTGATCATCGCCTCAGTTCAACTCGTCGGCACGAACCTGAGTACGGTGTTTTCCAACATTGCAGCCGCGCTCTAGCGGACTGCCAACACGGTCAGCTACCAGCGCTACGCAGGAGACCAGCATGCATAAGCCAATCAACCCCAGGAAGTGGCTGCGCGACGATCAAGGCGTTACCTCGATCGAGTACGCACTGCTGGGTTCACTTATCGCGATCGTCATTCTCGGCTCCGTCGTGGCGCTGGGTAGCAGTGTGAAGTCTCTCTACGAAATGATCGCTGCGGCCATCCCGTGATGTTGCTCCGCACCGAATAGCAACAACGCTTGCGAGTCCCGACCTCATTGAACTGAACACGCAGTCGCACCAAAGAACCCGAGGACACCATGAACGACGCCACCCTGCTCTCGTCAATGATTGGCCCCGTTGCCATGGGCGTAGCGCTGATAGCGGCGGCCATCGACGCGCAGCATCGCCGCATCCCGAACTGGCTGACCTTCGGTGCATGGCTTGCGGCGCTGCCGTTGCAGGTAGCAATCCATGGCTTCGGCAACGGCGCCCTGGAGTGGACGTGCGGCTGGCTTACGGGCCTGGCGATCTTCCTTCCTTTCTATCTGCTGCGCGGCATGGCTGCGGGCGACGTGAAGCTCATGGCGGCCGTGGGCGCCTGGCTTGGTGCGTTCATGGCTTTTGAGATTGCAATGGCCACGTTCGTGATCGGTGGCATCTGGGCGCTGGTATTTACCCTTCGACATAAGCGCATGGCGCAGTTGCGCCGCAACCTGCGCGACGTCCTGTTGACGTCGGGGCAGATCAGCAGGGAAGCCGGCGCACCAACGCCGCAAGCCGATGCCTCTTGGTCGGTGGGCACGTTGCCGTACGGCGTTGCGATTGCCGCCGGCACGATTGCAGTCCTGTTTGCATCGGCTTGATGCGCGCAATTTGCACATCTGGGCACGCACTTCGTATTCACACAGCCAAATGGTGATGAAGATGATCGGGGACCAAAAAATCGAGCACACAGAATTCGGGGGCGTCCAACATGCGCCGCGCTCGCTGGAAGCTGTGCCATCGCCCACCGGGCTGGACGCCTCCCGTCGCGAGCCCGCTGCCCCTTGGCACATCCTGCCGCGCACCGTGGCCGAAACGGGCCTGGACATCTCGTTGCTGCTCGGCCTGCTCATGAAAGTGGCCTACCTGCATCGCAGCGCCACGCTGGTCATGCTGATGGACACCATCAAGCTGCCCGCCATGGTCATCAATGAAGTGGCGGCCTACGCCGTGCGCGAGCGCATGCTGGAAGTCGCCCACCGTGGCGCCAACGACCTGGACGTGCGCTTTCACCTGACCGACGCCGGCTATGTGCGCGCGGCTGAGTTCACCGCGCGCTGCAGCTATGTCGGCGCCGCACCCGTCACGCTGGAAGCCTATGTTGAATCCGTTCAACGGCACTCCATCCAGTTCGCCTCGTTGTCCAAGTCTGATGTCACCGCGGCCTTCAGCACGTTCGTGATGCCGCCGGACCTGCTCGACGATGTCGGCGTCGCACTGAACACGAGCCGCGCGCTGATGCTCTACGGCCCTGCCGGCGGCGGCAAGACCTATCTCGCCCAGCACCTCGGGATGCTGCTGCCCGGCGCCGTGCCAGTGCCGCACGCCATCACGATCGCGGGCGAGATCATCCAGATCTTCGACCCCCTCGTGCACGTAGCGCAGGAAGATGAACAGAGCCCCGTGGCCCGACGTCCACTGGACCGCCGCTGGCAGATGTGCCATCGGCCCGCAGTGCTCTCCGGGGGCGAGCTGACGCTGGAGATGCTCGAGTTGCGCTATGACGGCACGACCGGCTTCTATCAAGCGCCCCCTCACATGAAGGCCAACTGCGGCATCTACATCGTCGATGACCTTGGCCGCCAGCAAGTGGGCGTGAGCGAGCTGCTCAACCGATGGATCGTGCCACTGGACCGCCGCGTCGACATGTTCTCGCTGCGCAATGGCGTGCGGTTCTCCGTGCCGTTCGATGTTTGGCCGATCTTCTCGACCAACCTTGAACCGGCTCAGCTGGGCGACGACGCCTTCCTGCGCCGGCTCGGCAGCAAGCTTTACGTAGGCCCGCTCTCGGTGGCCGACTACCGGGAGGTTTATCTGCGCGCTGCGCAGGAACTCGGCCTGGAGAACGCAGATGCCGCCTTCGATTATCTGCGCGAAGCGCTGCACGAAGTCAGCGGCAAGCCATTGCTGGCCTGCATTCCACGCGATCTGCTGCGCTTGGTGGCCTCGGCCGTCCAGTACCACGGCGGGCCGTCCGAGGTAACCCCAGAGGCACTGCGCCGGGCGTGGGACATCTACTTCTGTTCGCACACAGATTTCAAGACAACCGACTCCATGAGTGCGGGCATGGGCTGGCGGCAGGACAAGCAGGCTCGCACCTGAGCCTTGCCGATCCGATCCGCTCTATTGATCTCAGAAGGGGGAACTCATCATGAAAAACGCGCGTGCAATCGTGATGCTGGTCGTCGCATTGGTGGCAGGGATCGCGGCCGTTGTCTCTGCATCACGCTGGCTGTCTCAGCAGTCATCCAGCTCCGTCAAACAAGTCGCAGTGGCCGCCAGCGACATGGATCTTGGCCAACCGCTGGGCAATGAGCAATTGCGCATGGTCAGTTGGCCTGCCGGCAGCTTGCCGCCGGGCACGTTTGACGATCCCAAGGCGCTGCAAGGGCGCGTGGTGCGCGCGAGCCTGCAGAAAGGCGAACCGATCCTGGAGAGCAAGCTCGCACCCATCGGTACCAAGGGCGGCCTTTCCGCCGTCATCGCCGAAGGCAAGCGCGCCATCACCGTGCGTGTGAATGACGTGGTGGGCGTAGCGGGCTTCGCATTGCCAGGCAACCTGGTCGACGTGATCGTCAACACCAATGAAGACGCGAAGAGCGCGAACAACAATAACAACAGCATCTCCAAGATCGTGCTGGAAAAGATCCTGGTGCTGGCAGTCGCACAGCAAGTCAGCCGGGACGACACGCAACCCAAGGTCGTCAACGCGGTCACGCTGGAGGTCACACCCGAGCAGGCAGAGAAGCTCGATGTGGCACGCAGCGTCGGAACGCTCTCGCTGGTGCTGCGCAATCAGGTCGACGTGGCCGCCACGGCAACCGGCGGCGCCACCAAGGGCACGTTGCTGGGCACGCCCGCAGCCGAGCCCACACCCAAGGTGGTGATGGTCAGCGCGACGCGTGCAACCGCCAAGGTGCGCCACGTTGCCTCGGGTCCGAGCCGGCAACGCGACTGCATCGGTGTACTGGCTGGCGTGCAAGGCAGCATGGAGTGCTTCTGACCCGCTACACCTGACAGTCCTTCAACACGCATTGCAACGTAGAGGTTAACCAGCCACAGCGTATCAACCGCATTTTCATCCTGTGCAGCAGACCCTCGGGGGGGGAGATATGAATACGAACCAAAAAACCAATGTCGCCACTGTCGCGCTACGTAGCGGACAGATCCTCGGCAGCACGCGCATGCTCGTCCTGGCAAGTGCCGCCGGTGCCATGCTCTGCATGCCAACGCACGCGACAGCACAAACGGCCATGGAAGCAGGCGCCGTAGCCAAGTCCACCACAGCACCGGTCGTGGTGCAGTCTCGTGCCGGGGCAATCGCGCCGGTGCAGATGACGATCAGCATGAACCCGGCGCTGGCGACCGCGCCGGTCGCTGACGTACGGGGCCCAAACTGCACAGGCGCCGTGCGCGGCGAAAGCAGCGTGGTGGTGCCTGTTGGAAAGTCTTCGCTCATCTCGCTGCCGGAGCCGGTGCGCAATCGCACCCTCGGCAACCCAGCCGTGGTGCAAGCCACCATGGTGTCGCCGCAATCCATGTATCTGCTGGGCCGCAGTGTCGGCACCACCAACATGATCGTGCAGGGTCGCAGCGGCGCCTGCAGCATCGTCAATGTGGTGGTCAACGCCGATGCCGGTGGCCTGCAGACTTCGCTCGCGCAACTGATGCCGAGTGAAAGCAAGATTCGCGTGATGACCGCGGCAGACAGCCTGGTACTGGCCGGCAACGTGTCGAGCGCACAGGCGGCACAGCAAGCCATGGAAATCGCCCACGCCTATGCAGCCTCTGCACAAAGCGGTGCGGACAAGGGCGGCGGCGCGGCAGGTGCACTCGGCGGTGGTGGTGCCGCCGGCGGTGCCAGCGTCATCAACATGATGATCGTAGATACACCGCAGCAGGTCATGCTGGAAGTGAAGGTGGCGGAAGTGTCGAAGACCCTGCTGAACCAGCTGGGCTCGGCACTCAATATCCAAGGCGGATTCGGCTCTTGGGGCGGCGGCCTCTTGACCTCCCTGCTAACCGGATCGTCTACCGCGCTCTTTGCCAACAAGGCGAACAACCGGCCCTTCCAGGTTGAGTTGGATGCGCAAAAGAACGATAGCCTGGTGAAGATTCTTGCCGAGCCGAATCTCGTCACGCTCAGTGGCCAGGAAGCCAGCTTCCTGGCAGGCGGCAAGATCTACATCCCGGTTGCGCAGAGCAGCAGCTCAGGTGGTGCACCCACCATCACGCTGCAAGAGGAGGAATACGGCGTTGGCCTGAAGTTCACGCCGACCGTGATGGCCAATGGCCGCATCAACCTCAAGGTGGCACCGGAGGTGTCGGAACTCTCACCCACGGGCGCAACTGTTACCGGTGCCAACACGAATGGCCAGACCATCCTGCCGCTCATTACCACGCGGCGCGCCTCCACCACCGTGCAGATGCGTGACGGCGAGAGCTTCGCCATCGGTGGGCTGCTGCAAGACAACGCACGCGGCTCGCTGAAGGCACTGCCTGGCGCGGGTGAAATCCCCGTCCTGGGCACGCTCTTCCGCAGCACGCAGTTCCAGCATGATCTGACGGAGCTGGTCATCGTCATCACGCCGCGCCTGGTGCAGCCAATGCAGACAGCCTCGTATCCGCTGCCGACTGACAGCTTCTCGACGCCCAGCGACCTTGCCGTCTACCTGACGGGCAACATGGAAGGCTCCGGCGCCAAGAACCGTACGGCCAAACCAGCAACGGCTGCCGCACCTGCAACGGCACCGCAGGCACCTGCGCAGGTACCGAGCGCACCCGCTGCGCCCAGCTCGCAGGCGCCGATGCCGGCTCCGGTTGCGCCCGCCCCGGTGGCCCCGGCCACCCCTGCACCACGCACTGAGGTGAGCATCGCCCCGCCCACGCAACCGGCAAACGCCATGCCCGAGAAACCAGCGGCCACGCAACCGGTTGTGGAGCCCGCGTCCGCCACAACCTCGGCCACGGCGCCCACGGACGACAACGCCGCGCGTGTCGCCCGAATCGAAGCCACCGCAGCACGGCTGGCCCAGGCCAGAACCAAGACGCAGGGCCGGCAGACGGCAGTGGCCGACACGACCACAACCCCGCAGACACGCTAACCCGGGAACCATGTGGAGAAATGCCATGAACACCAATCTCAAATACTTGCAACGCGCCGCACTCGCGATCCTGGCTTGCCAGGCCCTGACTGCCTGCATGACCACGACACCCAACTGGGACAAGCACTTCGGTGAGGCCGTCACCAGCGTCAAGCAAGCACAGGTGATCAATCCCGACGCACCTGCCGGGTTGCCCGCGCTGAATGGCTATGACGGCAAAGCCGCGGTAGCCGCCATGAGCAACTATGACCGTTCGATGACCCGCTTCCCCGCTGGGGGTACTGGCACGGGCAGCGGTGGGTACGGCGGATTCGGCAGCAGTGGGTACGGCGGTAGCGGGATGTCCGGCAGCTTCTCGCGCTGACAGCACTTGGCGGGTGCCCAAACAGCATCCGCCATCGCCAGCCTGATACCAGGCCAGCCCTGTCACGGCGCGATGCAACGACATACAGAACACACGATCGAACGGGGAGCTTTGCCATGCTCAAGATCTTGATTGCCTCCGAAGACGGTGAACGCCTGGCGGACCTTGCACGCCTGGTAGCCGCCGCCGGCAGCTACCAGGTCATGCACCTGCATGCTGCACCGGGCAGCCTGTCCACGCATGCCTGCCAACTGCGCGGCGCGGATGCGCTCATCATCGACCAGCCAAGCGGTGGCCCGAGCCAGATGCTGAGCATCGAACTGCTGCGGCAGCAGTTCACTGACCTGCCCTGCATCCTCGTCACGCAAACCCAGGAGCGCGACGACCTGATTCGCGCACTGCGCGCCGGCGTCAGCGACATACTGACTTGGCCGCTGGAACGCGCCCAACTGACGACAGCGCTCACGCGGCTGGAAACCAACCACATCCCGAGAACACGCGAGGAAGCGCGCGTGATTGCCTTCATCTCCAGCAAGGGCGGCGCCGGTTCCAGCTTCATCGCCAGCAACGTCGGCTACACGCTGGCCGCACAGGAACACAAGCGCGTGCTGTTGATCGACCTGAACACGCAGTTCAGCGACACGCACTTTCTGGTGAGCAACAAGACACCACCCGCCACGCTGTCCGAAGTGTGCGCACAGGTCGACCGCCTGGACGATGCCTTCCTGGAAGCGTGTCTGACACGCGTGGCCAAGGACTTTGACGTCCTGGCCGGCGCCAGCGACCCCATCAAGGCGGGCGAGATCAAGAAGGACAAGATCGAGTACGTACTCTCGCTGGTGTCACCGATCTACGACTTCATCCTGGTGGACGTCGGGCAGGCGATCAACCCGCTGTCGATTGCGGTGCTCGACCACTGCGACCAGATCTGCGTCGTGGTCCAGCCGACCATTGCCTTTGCCCGCACGGGGCGGCGCCTGCTGGATATCCTGCACGGCCTGCATTACCCCGCCGAAAAGCTGCGCATCCTGGTCAACCGGCATGGCAAGCGCGACGAGCTGCCGCGCAGCACGCTGGAGCAAGTCTTCGGACAGAAGCTCTTCCATGTGCTTCCCGAAGATGCGGCCTCGGTGGATGACTCCATCTGCCAGGGCATGCCCATTGCCCAGCATCACCGCAGCAGCGCCATGGCCAAGGCACTCACGGCATTAGCCAACGTCTTCGCCACAGCGCGCGAGAACGATCGTCACGCATCGCAAGAGAAAGGCTTCTCCTTGAGCAAGTTCTTCTCGCGGGCCAAGACGTCGTCTCCGAACATTGCCTGAGTTTCTCCTGTCCATTTCGCCAGTCAGACGGAGCCCATCATGTCGATCCGCGACCAACTCTCCCGCCCGGACCACGCGCCGATGTCCATGAACGGGCACGCGCCATACCACCACAAGGTGGCGGGCCATCCGGCCTATCGGGACTTCAAGAAAACCGTGCACGAAGTGGTCCTGGACCGCGTGGATCTGGAACGGCTGGCCCGCTTCCCGACCGAGCAGGTGCGCCACGAGATCGGCACCCTGGTCAACAACATCATCGACGAGGAAAAGCTGCTGCTCAACGACACCGAGCGCCGGCAGATGACCACCGATGTGTATGACGAGATGTTCGGCTTCGGCCCGCTCGAGCCGCTGCTGCAGGACCCGACCGTGTCTGACATCCTGGTCAACACGGCAAAGCAAGTCTACGTCGAACGGCGTGGCAAGCTGGAGCTCACCGACGTCACCTTCTACGACGATGCACACCTGATGAAGGTGATCGAGAAGATCGTCTCGCGCGTGGGTCGTCGCATTGATGAAACCAGCCCGATGGTGGACGCGCGCCTGCCCGACGGCTCGCGGGTGAATGCCATCATTCCGCCCTCGGCCATCGATGGTCCGCTGCTCTCGATCCGCCGGTTTGCGACCAACCCGCTGCAGGTGTCGGACCTGATTGATCTCAAGACACTCACGCCCCCCATGGCCAAGCTGATGCAAGCCTTGGCACAGGCCAAGGTGAACGTGCTGGTGTCTGGCGGCACGGGCAGCGGCAAAACCACACTCCTGAACATCCTTTCAGGCTTCATCCCGGCGGACGAGCGGATGGTCACCATTGAAGATGCCGCAGAACTGCAACTGCGCCAACCGCACGTGCTGCGCCTGGAAACGCGCCCGCCCAACATCGAGGGTAAAGGCGAGATCACGCAGCGTGCACTGGTGCGCAACGCCCTGCGCATGCGGCCAGACCGCATCCTCCTGGGCGAAGTGCGGGGCGGCGAGGCCCTGGACATGCTGAACGCCATGAATACCGGTCACGAAGGGTCACTCACTACCGTGCACGCCAACACCCCGCGCGATGCGCTGACGCGCATGGAAAACATGGTGAACATGGCAGGCCTGAACCTGCCACCCAAGACGATCCGGCAGCAGATCGCCTCGGCCATCACCGTGATCATTCAAGTGGCGCGTTTGACGGATGGGCGCCGCAAAGTCATCAGCATCCAGGAGATCACCGGCATGGAAGGTGATGTCATCAACATGCAGGAAATCTTCACCTTCCAGCGCACGGGCATCGCGCAAGACGGATCCGTCAAGGGGCACTTCCGCGCCACGGGGGTCTATCCGAAATTTGCCGAGCGGCTGCGCGTATTCGGGGTGGGCTTGCCAGACGAGACCTTTGACCCGCAAAGGCACTTTGAGGTCTAAAGGCTTGAAGCCAAAGCCACCGCCAGTGTGGCCCAGGCGCGATCTAGAAACGGGGGCACCCTAAATGAACGAAATCTTCTACGCGTTCGCAATCCTGCTGTTCGCGGCCGTCGTACTCTGCATCGAGGGGGTCTACCAGTGGTGGAACAACTACCACGGCCCCGAGGCCAAGCGTGTTGATGCCCGCATCCGTGCACTGTCCGCGGGCGGACACATCGGCACCGAACAGCTCTCGATTCTCAAGAAACGCCTGCTGAGCGAGTCACCGCAGTTCCAGCGCTGGTTGATGAATCTGCCTCGCGTGAGCACGATCGACCGTTGGCTGGAGCAATCCGGCAGCGCCTGGTCTGTCGCGCAGCTCCTGGGATACACCATCCTGATTGGCGTTGGAGTGCTGGCAGTAGGTGCGTTGCTGCCGTTCCCGTTTGGCATCGTGACGGCCTGCGCGCTGCTCTTGTCTGCGCTGCCGGTCTTGCACATCGCATCGCAGCGGCGCAAGCGCCTGAAGAAGCTGGAGGCACAGCTTCCCGACGCGGTAGACATGATCGCCCGTGCACTGCGCGCCGGCCACTCCTTCGCCAGCGCGCTGGGCATGGTCGGGCAGGAGATCAAGGAGCCGATGGGCCCCGAGTTCCGCACCACATTCGAAGAGATCAACTACGGCGTGTCGCTCGATGAAGCCTTGACCAACCTCGCCAAGCGAGTGCCCGTCAATGACCTTCGCTACTTCGTGATTGCCGTGCTCATCCAGCGCGAGAGCGGCGGCAACCTGGCGGAAATTCTCGACACCATCGGCAACCTTGTGCGCGAGCGCCTGAAGCTGTACGACAAGATCCGCGTGCTTTCAGCCGAAGGGCGTTTGTCGGCATGGATTCTCGGGCTGCTGCCCTTCGGCACGGCCGGCATGATCCTCTTCGTCAATCCGGACTTCATGAAGGTGCTATGGACAGACCCGATGGGCCTGAAGATGATCGGCCTGGCGCTGTTCAACATGGTGATGGGGCTGATCTGGATGCGCAAGATCATCCGCATTCGGGTCTGACGGACGTGCGATATCCAGCACGGTGACCTGACCTGACAACGTGATTTCGTTTTCTTGGGGGGAGACGATCATGCAAGCGCTCTATTCCAATCAATATTTCATCCTGGTCCTGATCTTCGTGGCCGCCTTTGGCGGTGCACTTGGGCTACTGCACCTGTTCTCTCCGAACCGCGCACGCGGCCGGATGCAACAGATCGGCGGCCAGACCGTGGGCACAGACCTGGCCGGCGGCCCGGACCATGCCTGGGTAGAGAAACTGGCCACCTGGGCCAAGCCGGTCTCGCAACTGTCGTTGCCCAAAGACGGCTGGGAGAACTCGCAACTGCGCACCCGCTTCATGAATGCCGGCTGGCGGCAACCGTGGGCGCCGTCGCTGTACTTTGGTGTGAAGACGGTGCTGGCAATCCTCTTCCCGCTGACGGCATTGCTGGTGCTGAGCAGCCGGCCGGAACATCACGATCAAGAGGTGGTCCTCGCTGTGCTGGGGCTACTGAGCGCCATCGGCTATTACCTGCCCAATGCGGCACTGGCACGCAAGGTCGAGCATCGTCAGCGCGATGTGTTTGAGGAGTTTCCCGATATGCTCGACCTGCTCACGGTGTGTGTAGAAGCCGGGCTTGGCTTGGACGCCGCCATGATGCGCGTGTCGGACGAACTCGCACTGCGCTGCCCCGTCATGGCTGAAGAAATGGAACTCACGCTGCTGGAACTGCGTTCGGGGTTTCCCAAGGAAAAAGCACTCACCAACCTGGCGCTGCGCACCGGTGTGGAAGACGTCGACCGGTTTGCATCGATGCTGATCCAGGCAGACCGTTTCGGTACCAGCCTTGCCGACTCGCTGCGCGTGTTGTCCGACATGCTGCGCACCAAGCGCCGGATGCGTGCGGAAGAACAAGCCGCCAAGATCGCGCTGAAGTTGCTCTTCCCGCTGATCTTCTTCATCTTCCCGACGCTGCTGCTGGTGTTGCTCGGCCCTGCATTCATCCAGATCTACCGTGTGCTGCTGCCGACCATGACAGGCTCGGGAGGCTGACATGCGCGCGCAACCATAGCTGGTAGTAAAGGCCCCCGGACTATCACCTGGCGTATGTGCTAGCGCGGTGGTCCAGTTCCCGGACGCGCGCCGGGTTTTTTCCTTTGTATCTCGAGCGGTTGGGGTTAGTGGTGCTTCTGCTTGGGGATTGAGCCCGGTGGTTTGCCTCCCTTGCATCCTCTGCCGGTGCAGACCTTTGTGTTCCACCCCTGCTTCATTTCCTGCCGGGGCTGACGCGCTTTCTTTGTCTTGCCAAAGACGTAAGCAAAGAAAGGCACGCCCGATGCAGCGACTTCCCCTTGAATTTATGTGACCGCGCGGGGAAGGAGGCAAACTCGCTGCGCTCAGACAAGGCTCCTTCCTTTTTCCGCCCGCTCACAGAAAATCAAGGCGCCGCATAGGGCAGGGAAAGGCCAAACCATCGATCACCGGCGCAGCAGGAACCAACAACACAACGCGAAGCAAGGCGAGCAACAACAGCAAAAATAGGCGCCACCTGGGCCAGCACACCGTTGGTGTGGCCGTTGATGTTCCTGCCCTTGATGGCGCCTTCGATTTTCGTTGCGAGGAGGATCAAGAAAGGAGCCTTGTCTGAGCGAAGCGAGTTTGGCTCACCCCCCTCCCCGCGGCAAAAATCCTAGGAGGGAGTCGCCATCTCGGGCGTGTCTTTCATTGCTTACTTCTTTGGCAAGACAGAGAAAGCGATTGAGCCCCGGCAGGGGATGAAACTAGGGATGCACCGAGAACAAAAAAACACCCCTGCAGAAAACGAAAAAGGGACAGACCCCAAAGCCCATCCCTCAAGAAAAAAAATGAATCCAACCAGCAGCGAGAAAAGTACCCTCAAGAGCAAACGCTACTGCTATTTGGATCCTGCCCCATGACCTCTCGCGGCAAGTAAGTCGAAAACCCCGGCACAGCGAGTTGAGAAAAGCCAATCCAGGTAGCAGGCGAATAAGGCGCCACTGTCATACCGGTCACGCTGACGGCAACACCACCGCAGCTCGTAGCATCACAGCTGGTGCTCACCGCCCCACTGGTGTCGTACCACTGCACCGACACATTCGCGGACGTGAGCGTCGGCAGAATGGTCTGCATCTTGCTCAACACAGATGTCGAGCCCTGACCGCAAACCACCGCCTGTCGCGCGCCCCAGCGCGTCGCTTCTCCCACGGCGTTCCAGGTAAATAGAATGCGCCCAAAGTCGAGGATGCCAAGCAGCACCGTCAGAAAGAGCGCCACCACAATGGCGAACTCAACCGCCGTCGTACCTTTCTGATGCTTATTCATAGGACTGCCTCATGGTCACTGAGATGTTCCCAAACGGGAACGAGGTGATCGACCCGCTGCCGCCCGCATAGAAGCGCAGGAACGCCATCATGTCGATTACCGGGTTGAACGTGTAGCCCGAGATCGTGACGGTGACGGTATTGATGGCCGGGTTGGTCCCTTGTGCGATGTTGGACGTGCAGCTCGTGTTGGACGCATCGCAAATGGAAACCATGCTGGACGTCAGCCCTGGTGCCAGGGGCGCTTGCGTGCTGCCGACAGTCGGCGTGCCGTAGACCGCCAGATTGGTTGCCGTCGTATAGGAGGTCGCGTTGCCGGCGGCCTGCGTGCTCAGGTAACGGGTGGCGTCTCGCGTGGCCTTTGCCAGGGTGTTGTAGGTGTAGATCGCCCGGCCGAACTCCGTTATCCCAAAGGTGATGGCCAGCAGCAGGCTGAGCATGATGGCCAGTTCGACCAGCGCCACACCATGTTGTCGTTGTCGTGTCTTCATGGTTCGCTCCTACTGCACCAATGCTGGAACCAAGGGGCCCTTGCTGCCGCCAGCCAGACCACTGGGTGAACACGGGCTGCTGGCGGACCCTGCGTTGCCGAGGAACTCGAACTGCGGCGTATTGTGGACACCGTCAATGGGCTGCAACATCAGCATGCAGGCGTAGTCGATGATCTTTGACGCGGAGGAGATGACGGGCACCAGGACGACACGCCGGTTCGCCCCATAGGTGGCAAGATCTCCGCTGCTTCCGCTTGTCGCAAGACTTTTGTAGCCGCCCTTGACGTTGAGCCCGGTGATCTTGTCGCCGCCGGTGACACTCGTCCCGGTATCGTCGTAGTTGGCATAGGCAAGCCGTTTGTTCTTGAAATTTGCAGCGCTCGTGTCCGAGCCCGATGCTGGTGTGCCGCTGTAGGCGTTCTGCGGCACTGCGTTCGTCCAGTTGGTCGATGTATAGGAGTAGCCCGTGAAATCCGGCTGCAGTTGCGATGCATTTGACTTGTTCTTGTAGATGCCAAAGCGTGCATTCCAGTTGTCGTCAACGGACACCTTCGCACCCGGTGTACCAAGCTGGTCACCGATCTTGGAATTGCAGTAGCCCTGATCCATTTCGGTTTTCGTCTCGTTGGCATTGGTGGAGCCGTCGAGGTTGTACCAACCCATCTCCCCAGGCGTGGGGGAGCCACCGGCATACAGCATGCTGACCCACTCACCAATCTGGAAGCCATAGTTGGGGGCGGTCCCACCGGCTTTCGGGACCAGGGCCACGGGAATGGGGCACGTGCTCTGCGCATGTACACGCGTGGCCACCGCCAGTGCGGCAACAGCATTGCTTGTGGCGCCGCCAACGAACTTGATCAGACGCGCCGTGATCCCGCTCTTGGTATGAGTGCATTTGACGTAGCTCGACGAACTCGACGCCACGCCGGCTGCGCTGTAGGTACCGTTCAGTGCCGTGCTGAATGTGACATCCGCATTCGCCAACGACGCCGACGACGCTTGATAGACGACGCGGTTGGCGTTGCCCGCTGTCAGCCCCGCATTCGTTGCCCGGGTCAGCGCATCTGATGCACCGTCCAGTTCCTGCGCTGCCGACAAGGCGCAGCTATCCACCGCTGACTGAAGCTCCGTCTTGGCCACGAACAGGCCGCTCAAGTCGATGACCAGGCCTGCCATTCCCAGCAACACGGCAAGGATCAGGCCAACCATCGGGAGCACCGCCCCTCGTTCTCTCTGTTTGGTATGCGTGCGCATATGCCTTCGCCTCCGCCGGTGTGAATGGCTATCGGGCGTTGTATCGACTACCTGCCGCGGCTCGCCGGTCGCTTGCAGATCTCCCCGTCCCTTATCGTCAGTTGTAGCCGCCACGGACGCAGTCCGAAACTGGCCGTAGGTATGATTCAGCGATGAAACGCGAAGCCGCTTGGTGGCTTGCATAGCGGGCGGTTTGTGCAGGCAGCCCATGTTGCCCTCCGCTAGCGGAACGTCCAGAACCGATGCAATAAAAAGGTGAGCGGCGGCACCACCGACAGAATGGCCGCAAGCCCGGCCCAGTAGCTCAGGCCCAACGTCTGCGCCAGCCACGAGATCGCAAGCGTCAGCGCCAAGCAGAGCAGTGAGACGGCGTAGAAGCGCAGGAAATTGGCGCGCCCCGGCTTGGCCGAGAAGCTCCACAGCGCGTTGAGCAGGTACGAGCAGACGTTGGCGCAGACGAACGCTACGCCGTTGGCCGTCACCTGGGAGGCAGAAAAGCCGTTGATGAGCGTGGTGGCGATGGCAACGTGCATGCCGGTGGCCGCAACACCCGAGACCCCGAAGCGCAGCACTCGGATCACCATCATGCGGTCCGGCAGCCGCTGCGCAAGCGTTGGCGGCAGCAGACCTGCCAATGCGTTCATGACGCCCGTTTCAGCGTGTCGCATGATGTCCCCCGTCCCTCTGTCACCATTCTTGGTGGCACGAGGCAGGGGGGAAATCGATCAAACGGATGACGAAGCTGTCAGGAATTGGACGAGCTTGATGAGCGGAGTGCGCGACACCTCAGTCCGCGTCGCCGCTGTCACTGCCGCCGTGCGTGCGGTCAAAGCGGCGCAGCGTGTCGATGCGCTCGCGCGTGAGCGGGTGCGATGAGAAGAACGCCGAAGCATCGTCATCGCTGGCGGCGTCGCCCTTCTTGGCGGCATCGGCCTTGCGCGTACCGCCATGCGTGTCTTCCAGCGCCTGCAGCACGTCGGCAAACGCGCCGACAGACAAGCCGTTCTCCTGCAGCAGCAGCGCGGCATAGCGGTCGGCGTCGCGCTCGTAGTCACGCGAATAGCGCAGCGTGAGCAGCGCCGCCGGCACACCCGACAGGATCGTCGAGACATCGCCAAACAACAGCGCCGCCGTTGCGCCAATGGCCGACGACTGAATCACCTGTCGCAGCCCATGGCGATATTCCACGTGACCAGCCTCGTGCGCCAGCACACCCGTCAGACCATCGCCCTCACCCACCAGCTTCACCAGCGCATCGGTCACGACAATGTCCCCGCCCGGCAGCGCAAAGGCATTGGCGCCGATGTCGGCATCCCGAAAGACGATGTGATACGTGTGCGTGGCCTGCGGGGGCCGGTGCAGCGCGGCAAACCGTGCGCGGATGCGGTCCTGCTGCGCGACGGGCAACTTGCTTGGCCGGAGCCAGCGTTCATCCATAGCTTTGAGCGTGCTGCGCCCGAGCTGTGCTTCGGCGCGCTGCGGCACCATGTTGGCCACCACCTTGGCACCCCATGGCAAGCCGTAGCGATACCCCAGTGCCAGCACCACCACCATGGCCAGCAGCGCGCCCAGCGCCAGCTTCCAGCTGTTCTGCGCCAGCACGACCCACCCCTCGCGATAGCCGGTGCGATGCAGCAGCGCGTTCAACGACGTCTGCTCCGCAAGGTCGGTGATCTCGCAAAACGCGCCGTCTTCGAACGTAATCAGGCGCGGTGCATGCTTGACGCGTTCCGACACCCGCAGCGTAGACAGCGGTGCACGGCGCAGTGGCGTGCCCTCGGGGTCAAACAACACCGCCTCGCCCGCCTCGACAGCAAGGCGCACCGGTTGCGCACGCGAGGTACGGCCGTCGAAGTAGGTCGCGAGAATCACAGCGGGTGCCTTTGCCTTGCAGCGCGGTTACAGCGCGATATCGATGTCGTACCAGTCCACGGTGGCGTCGCCCAGGGCGCTCACCTTGGTGGTCTCGCCAGCCACGAAGGTGTCGAGTGAGCCCGATGCAAACATCGTCACGGATTCGAGCTTGTAGCGTGCAGTACGCACACGTGCAAACGGCGTGAACAGGCCGACGGTGATCACGATCATCACCGCGTTCGACACGAAGATCCAGAACAGCTTGCCAGCACCGACATGGCTCTGAAAACGGTGCGCGCCAAGCGTCGTGTTGCTCCACACCAGGTTCTGCAGGCGCGACAGGACGTACGGCGTCAGGAACAGCATCGCCGCATACATGAACAAGCCGATGACGATGAAGCCGAAGATCTGGCCGATGCCCGGCGCACGATGGAACGACACCCCCAGCAACAGCGACAGCACACCAGCCACCACAACGGCCAGCACTGCCAAGCCGAATGTGCGCAGATACACACCGTAGAAGTTGCCCGGCGTGGCCGAGAAATCAAACGGCGCGGTACCGAAGCGCGTGTTCTTGTGCTGATAGCGCTTGAAGCGCTGATGCGCCAGCGGCGCCAACAGGTAGAGCGAGAAAACGCTCAGGATCGGCCACACCAGGAACACCATATAGCCCTCGGCATCCTTGCCCGTAAAGGCGAAGCGCAGCCCACGGTAGCTGGAGTTGGCCATGCGAAAGCGCAGCGACCGTACGAGCAGCCACGGAAACGCAGCGGCCATCAGCGCAAGCAGTACCAGCCCCACCGCAGCTGACGAATGGCCGAGCAGGTTGAACGCAAGCGCCAGCACGAAAATGATCGCGCGACCCTTGAGAATGGCAATCGGGCTGCCGTGATAATCGAAGCTCGATCCGGCCAGTTGGGTGTTGCGATAGAAATACTGCAGCGTGCGCACCTTTGCCCATGCCGAGTAGACGCCCAGCGTGACGATGGTCAGCAGCAGGTTGACGATCCAGATACGGAAGTATTCCGAGCCGCTGCCGATAAAGCGCAGTCGCAAGGGTTGCGGCGCTGCTGGAGCGGGGGCGCTGCCCAGGATGGACTCGCGTGCGATGTCGTTCATCTGTTTTTCCCTTCCCTGATTTGTTGTCGTGCCCCGCTTCAGGACGCGTATCGATATTCAACGACGCTGAGGCTCGCGGGTGGGCCGATTGTAGCCAAGCCCACTGCGTTGCAGCGTTAACGTCGCCTTAACAAAGCAGGCAACAAAAAACCCCGCGGGCTCGCACCCACGGGGTTTTTTGTTTGGAACAGCCATCCTGGAGGATGGCCGGGCCAGGGCCGGTGCGGCAAATTACATCATGCCGTCCATGCCGCCCATGCCACCCATGCCGCCCGGCATTGCCGGAGCTGCATCGTCCTTCGGCAGTTCTGCCACGGCGCAATCCGTGGTCAGCATCAGCGAAGCAACCGAAGCGGCGTTCTGCAGCGCGGTGCGGGTCACCTTGGTCGGGTCCAGCACGCCCATTTCCACCAGGTCACCGTACTCGCCGGTGGCGGCGTTGTAGCCGTAGTTGCCCTTGCCTTCGATCACCTTCGACACCACAACCGAAGCCTCGTCGCCAGCGTTGGTGACGATCTGGCGCAGCGGCTCTTCCATGGCGCGCAGCACGATCTTGATGCCGGCGTCTTGATCAGGGTTGGAACCCTTCAGACCGGAGATCAGTGCACGGGCGCGCAGCAGTGCAACACCGCCGCCAGCCACGATGCCTTCTTCCACGGCAGCGCGCGTTGCGTGCAGCGCATCTTCCACGCGAGCCTTCTTTTCCTTCATTTCGACTTCGGTGGCAGCGCCAACCTTGATCACGGCAACACCGCCGGCCAGCTTGGCCACGCGCTCTTGCAGCTTCTCACGGTCGTAGTCCGAAGTCGCTTCTTCGATCTGGGCACGCACTTGCTTCACACGGGCTTCGATGTTGCGGGCGTCGCCTGCGCCATCGATGATCGTGGTGTTTTCCTTGCCGATTTCAACGCGCTTGGCTTGGCCCAGGTCGTTCAGGGTCGCCTTTTCCAGCGTCAGGCCAACTTCTTCAGCGATGACTTGGCCGCCCGTCAGGATGGCGATGTCTTCCAGCATGGCCTTGCGGCGGTCGCCGAAGCCCGGAGCCTTGACGGCGGCGGTCTTCAGGATGCCACGGATGTTGTTGACCACCAGCGTTGCCAGGGCTTCGCCTTCGACGTCTTCAGCGATGATCAGCAGCGGACGGCCAGCCTTGGCCACTTGCTCCAGCACCGGCAGCAGGTCGCGGATGTTGCTGATCTTCTTGTCGAACAGCAGCACGAACGGGTTGTCCAGCTGGACAACTTGCTTTTCCGGGTTGTTGATGAAGTACGGCGACAGGTAGCCGCGGTCGAACTGCATGCCTTCCACGACGTCCAGCTCGTCGGCCAGCGACTTGCCGTCTTCCACGGTGATCACGCCTTCCTTGCCAACCTTGTCCATGGCTTCAGCGATGCGCTGGCCGATGGATTCATCGCTGTTGGCCGAGATGGCGCCAACTTGAGCGATTTCCTTGCTGGTGGTCGTCGGCTTGCTGATCTTCTTCAGCTCTTCGACGGCGGCCGTCACAGCCTTGTCGATGCCGCGCTTCAGGTCCATCGGGTTCATGCCGGCGGCAACGTACTTCATGCCTTCGCGCACGATCGACTGGGCCAGCACCGTTGCGGTGGTGGTGCCGTCACCGGCGTTGTCGCTGGTCTTGGAAGCAACTTCCTTGACCATTTGCGCGCCCATGTTCTGCAGCTTGTCCTTCAGCTCGATTTCCTTGGCGACCGACACACCGTCCTTGGTCACGGTCGGGCCACCGAAGCTGCGCTCCAGCACCACGTTACGGCCCTTCGGGCCCAGGGTCACCTTGACTGCGTTGGCGAGAATGTTCACGCCTTCGACCATCTTGGCACGTGCGGCGTCGCCGAACACTACGTCTTTAGCTGCCATCTTGAGAATCTCCGAAATCTTTGGATGTTGCCCGCGCGCTCAGTCAGCGGCGCCGGCAATGAGGATTGGGTTACAGGTAAGCGATGCGACAGAGCGCGTGCTTACTTTTGCACCACGGCCATGATGTCTTCTTCGCGCATGACCAGGACTTCCTGACCATCCACCTTGACGCCCTGGCCGGCGTACTTGCCGAACAGCACGCGGTCGCCGACCTTCACGTCCAGCGCGATCGCATTGCCCTTGTCGTCTTTCTTGCCCGGGCCGACGGCCAGCACTTCGCCTTGATCCGGCTTTTCAGCGGCGGCGTCAGGAATGACGATGCCCGAAGCGGTCTTGGTTTCGTTGTCCAGGCGCTTCACGATCACGCGGTCGTGCAAAGGACGCAGGTTCATACACAACTCCTCAATGCAAAGTGAGTGTTTATTCACAAAACGCGCCGCAGAACGCGGCGCATCGGGAAAGCATCGGGGACCGGAGGCGTTGTTAGCACTCCTGCCCAGCGAGTGCTAATTATAGGGACGGGGTATTACGATTTCAAGAACGGGCGCTGAAATTCATGTCGAGATGTCGATGACGGTGTCGAGATTCACTCAACGCTGAACTTTGTTCACTCAACTATGAACTCCCTCGCGTCGCCGCCCGGCTGCCCTCGAAGAATCCCTTTTCCGTCAACAGGTTGCTGGATGCGGCGAGACAAATGCCGGGCGCCGAAAACGCTGCGGAACGCGCCACAAAGCAAGCTCACCCAAGTTTGCACCTCTTTCCGGGATATCAACTATGTGAATTATGATTCACAAAAAAGGGATATCCGCACGTTCAGTCCCGGGCGACTGTCGACATTCGGATAAACATGCGGGCTCTAGGGCCGCCACCGTCCAGTCACACCGCGTCCGTTCCATTGCGGGCGGCCGCTTAGAAGGCCTGAACGTCCGGCCTGCAGTGCTGCTGTTCAACCGGTTGATGCAACACATCGGTGACTGCACGAGTTGCTGCCCTAACGCCGACTGCAGCGAGACGACCTTGGAGCCCCTTATGTGCCGACGAAGGGCATGGCGGAGCCGAAATACTCTGACTGCGGCTTCCGGACGACATCCCACCGTTTGGTGTAGCCAAGCGGGCGCTGGGCCTTTCATGCGTGATAGGCAGCGACGAATGCCTTCATAGCGCGCCTTGCGATAGATTCGAGTTGGGTTGGAGGCACGTTGTCGAGTGCATGCAGCAGAAACTTCAGTAACAGCTCCGACTCCAGTAGCCCGCACAGATGCGCAGCAGCCACTTCAGGGTCATCGCGACGCAGTTGCCCTCTTTCCATGGCCGAGGCCAGAAATTGCGTTGTCAGGTCCATGTACGGCTTCACTGTCCGCGCATATATCGTTGCCCCCAACTTGCTATCGGCCGGGGTGGAAAAGACCAGCCTGCGAAGCGCCTGAAAGCGCGACGAATACACCGTTTGGAGCAACCGTACTCCAAACGCGAACAACAAGTCTTCTATGCATTCTGCTGAGGCATCCAGCTGTTCCAGAACTCCGCCTGTTTCCTGTGCTGTAGCGGCAATGATGACTTCGTAGTACAGCTCTTCCTTCGACTCGAAGTAGCTATACAGCGTGCCCTTGGAACACTTGGCGCGCTCGCTGACGTGGGACATTAGGGTTCGCTCATAACCCTGTTCGAAAAACACTTCCGTGGCGGCGCTCAGTAACTGCAGCCGCTTCTGTTCCGTCTTAGTCCGCACTGCTCCCCCTTTGTCGAACTCATGAGTTCGATTTTGCCCGAGCGATGGTACACTTCAAAATCGAACTGATCGGTTCGATTTTAGACTAGGAGGGAATCAATGCCGGAAATAGATCACATTCGTAAGCCCAAGCCTCTGCGGTTGTGGGACACATACGCCTTCCCCGCTGTGTACTTCGCCTTGTTGGGAGCGATATTTCTTATCCTCTATTTGGCTTCGCTGTGGAAGCACGCTTAACGTGTGGGTAGCGCTTCACCTCCCCGTTTTTCGTATCCAAATAGCTGGTCCGGAGATGCGAGTAATAGGATGAGGCGCCCCCCAACTCCGTTGAGGGCGCCTTTGTAATCCGGACGTCTACTCCCTAGAACTTGTGGCGCATGCCAATCAGTGCGCCCGTCTGGCCAATACCGGCCAGCACCGTGCCGCCGCTGCCCAGCGCGAGTGACGAGCCGTTCCGATTCAGCGCGCGGGCGGCAGTGAAGTACAGGTCGGTGCGCTTGGAGAGCGCGTAATCGGCCTGCACGATGAAGAGCCACGGGTCCTGGTTGTTTGCACGGATGTCCAGGTAGTAGGCCGAGCCGGTCACAGACCAGGCGGGTGTGAAGTTGTACGTGGCGCCGAGCCAGTACATGTTGGATCGCAGCGCCGTGGTCAGGGCCGTGCTACCGGCCGAACCACCGTACTGCGAACGCGCCCAGCGATACCCCGCCACCAATTTGACCGGCCCCAGTGCGGTCGCTGCACCAAAGGCGAGGTTCTTGTTGGACAGGTCCTGTGAAGCGACGCTGGAACCCTGCGTCTGGTCATACGCCAAGGCCAAGCTAGTCGCGCCCAGGGCATAGGCGAGTTGCCCGCCGATCTCTCGGCCGGCCTTGCTGGCGCCCGCGATTTCCCCGCCGAAGCCCGCATCCCAGCCCGTGCTGTAAGTGGCTTCGACCGTCAGGCCGCCGAACTGGCCGAGGTACTTGATGGAATTGTCGATGCGCTGGGAAAACACCGGGTCCATCGACGTAATCGAATAGCGCGCTGCAACGCCCATCAGGTCGTACGTCTTGGCAAAGTCATAGATAGGCGCATCCTGGCGGCCGAGCGTGACGGTGCCGGCGCTGCCCTGTAGCCCGACATAGGCGCTGCGGCCGAACAGGCGCGAAGTGCTGCCGGTGCCGTTGGCGAGCGTGCCCGTGTCGAGGTTGGTGCCGTTCTCCAGTAGGAACAGCGCCTTCATACCGCCGCCGAGGTCCTCCACGCCGCGCAGGCCGAAGCGTGAGCCCGACTGGTTGCCTGGCTGCATGCGCACGACGGATGCGCTGCCGCCGCCTGTTTTGGGCACGTTGTTAATGACCTCGATGCCGATGTCGGCCACGCCGTAGAGCGTGACACTCGATTGCGCGTGCGCGAAGCCAGCGGTCATGCCGACGGCCAATGCGGCCAGTTGCAGATGACGTTTCATGATTCCTCCTAGGTCTATTTGTAGGTAAGCAGGCAGCACCCGGCCGCCGGGCGGCTCGATGCCCGGAAGCCGGAGAAGAACAACAAAAAGGACGGGGGGCTCTGCCGCCTTACGAGGGCTGAGACGAAGCCGCCTCCGTCACGCGCACGAGTAGCGTCATGACAAAGGAGATGGCTAGCAGTGCTGACAGGAACAGCAGTCCCGTCGTGGTGCTATGCGTCTGGCCTTTCAGGTAGCCGATGGCGAACGGCCCGACAAAGCCGCCAAGGTTGCCGATGGAGTTGATGACGGCAATCGACACGGCTGCGGTGGAGCGCGTGAGGAACAGCGTGGGCAGCGCCCAGAACGGCGACTTGAATGCATACAGGCCCGCCAGGCTCAGGCAGATCATCACCATGGCAATGACGGGATTGCCGATGAAGCCCGCGCCCACGAACGCGAGCGCCGCCACGCCCAGCGGAATGGCCGAATGCAGACGACGCTCGGCACGCTTGTCGGAGCGGCGCGACCACCAGATCATCGCGGCCGTTGCAACCACATACGGCAGCATTGCGATCAGCCCGACCTGCGTGTGCGACAGCTTGGCCGAGAAGCCCTTGATGATCTGCGGCATCCAGTAACCGATGCCAAGACTGCCGCACTGATAGACGAAGTAGATGAACGACAGGTACAGCACCTTCGGATTCGACATCACCTGGAGCGTGCCGAGGTGTGCGGCAGCGGGGCGGGCCTTTTTGTCACGCTCCAGTTCAGCGAGCAGCCAGTCGCGTTCGGCTTCGGATAGCCAGCGCGCATCTTTCGGGCGGTCGGCCAGGTACAGGTAGCACAGCACGCCGCCAATCACCGCGGGCGCGCCTTCGAGCAACAGCATCCAGCGCCAGCCGCTCCATTGCAGCCAGTGGACGTTGTCCATGATCCACGTGGAAAGCGGCGCACCGATGATGTACGACACGGGAATCGCGGCAGTGAAGAGCGATACGGTGGTCGCCAGCTCGCGCGCACGGAACCAGTACGTCAGGTAGACGATGATGCCAGGGAAGAAGCCGGCTTCCGCCACGCCCAGCAGAAAGCGCAGCACGTACAACTGCGTCGCGCTTTGCACAAAAGCGGACGCCATCGCCACGATGCCCCACGTGACGAGGATGCGCGCGATCCAGCGTCTCGCGCCGAAGCGGTTCAGCATGACGTTGCTCGGGACCTCGAACAGGAAATAGCCGATGAAGAAGATGCCCGAGACGAAGCCGAAAGCCTCGCTGCTGAGCGCCAGTTCCTTATTCATCTGCAGCGCCGCATAGCCGATGTTGGCGCGATCGAGATATGAAATGATGTACAGCACGAACACGAACGGAATGATGCGCCAGGTGATCTTGCGCACGATTGCCTGTTCGTCCGGCAGTGCTGTGGCCATCGTGTTGGCGTGTGTTGAGACAGTGGGATTAGACACGTTGTTCACCTTCTTCAAGCCGGATGCGAGAACACCATGCAGACGGGGCTGCCGCTCTGCACGCTGTGGCCGGTCGGGCGCAGGCGCCCGCTATGTGGGTCAATGCCGAAGGCAACGATGGTGTCGCTGTCTTCGTTCAGCGCGTACAGGAAGCGGCCGCCCGGCGCGATGGTGAAGAAGCGCGGCGTGCGGCCGCTCGTCTTGTCAGCGGCCACGAAATGCAGCAGCCCTGTTGCGGAGTCGATGCGGAATACGGCGATGCTGTCGTCGCCGCGGTTGGATGCGTAGACAAAGCGGCCGGCCGCGTCGACCTCGATCTCGGATGCACGGCTGTTGCCGGTAAAGGTGTCCGGCAGGGATGACAGCACCTGTCGCGGTGTGAACGTCGCGGTGGTGGCGTCGTAGCCGTAAGTGGTGACGGTCGAATCCAGCTCGTTGACGACGTAGGCAAAGCGGCCGTTGGGGTGAAACGCCACGTGGCGCGGGCCGGCGCCTTCGCGCGCTTCCACAAAGCTGGGCGCGGCGGGCGTGAGGCGGCCATCGGCAAAACGGAAGGCGAACGTGCGGTCCAGCCCCTTGTCCGGCACGATGACAAAGCGGCCTGTCGGGTCAAACGGGTTGAAGTGCGGCTTGGCCTGCTTCTGCTCGACGCGGTGTGGGCCGATGGGACCGTCGAGCTTGACCAGTTGAGTGACCTCCCCCAGCGCACCATCACCGCCAATCGGCAGCACCGCCAAGCTCGCGCCAATGTGGTTGGTCACCACCATGAACTGGCCCGACGGGTCGATCGCCAAGTGCACCGGGTTCTTGCCCTGCGTGCTTTGTTTGTTGATGAAGGTGAGCTTGCCGCTAACGCGGTCGACGGCAAAGGCGCTGATGTCGCTCAGGTCGCCATGCACGGTGTAGAGGCGGTCGCCCGAGCGGTTAATCGCCAGGAACGACGGGTTCACCAGGTCTTTAACGATTTGCACGGGCTCAAGCGCCGCCGTGTGCGTGTTGACGCGGAACACGCTGATCCCGTCGCCGCGGGCGTTGCGTTCGCGCGTGGTGCGCGAGCCAACGTAGGCATACATAGTCATGGGCTTCGAAGTTGTTGAGGTGAGGTGCGATGTGGCGTCGGCCGCGGCGTTTCGGGCAGACATGCCGACGGACGCCAGCGCGCCGCCCGACAGCGCGGCCTGCAGCAGGCGCCGTCGCGAAGGGCTAGGCGCAATAAGGGCGGGGTCCGGTTTCATGCTGTCTCCGTGTGTCGTTATGGTGATTCGGGTTTCCACTTGATTGCATTTTTTCGTATACACGTGCAAAAATACAGTCATGGAAAACACCTACACCCCACCCGAAGCGTCGGTAAGTGTTGATGGCGCCACTTATCGCTATGTCGATCTGCCCACGATGTTCGGTAGCGTGCTCACGCGGCTGCCGGTCGTGCTGCGCCTGTTGCTCGAGAACGTCATCCGCAACACGCAAGGTGTAGAGCGCCAGCGCGCGGTGAACGGCGTGCTGCGCTGGCTGGACACCGGCACCAGCGAGGAAGAGATCGCCTTCCAGCCGAACCGCGTGCTAATGCACGACACGACGAGCACGCCCGCGCTGGTGGACATCGCAGCAATGCGCGACGCACTGGCCGAAGCTGGCGCTGACCCAGCCGCGCTCAACCCTGTGCTGCCTGTGGATGTGTCGGTCGACCACTCGCTGGCCGTCGAGGCCTACGCGCAACCCGATGCCGCCACGCGCAACCTGCAGATCGAAATGCGTCGCAATGCCGAGCGCTACCACTTCCTGCGCTGGGCATCGAACACACTGCGCGGCGTGCGCATCCACCCGCCGGGCACGGGGATCATGCACACCATCAACCTGGAGCAGTTGGCCACGGTGGCCACCGTGCAGACCATCGACGGTGCGCAGTGGCTGGTGCCCGATACCCTGATCGGCACCGACAGCCATACCCCGATGATCAACGGCATCGGCGTGCTGGGCTGGGGCGTGGGCGGGCTGGAAGCGCAGACGGTGATGTTTGGCATGCCGGTCATGCAGCGCATTCCGGATGTGATTGGCGTGCGGCTGCGTGGCGCGCTGCCGGCGGGCTCATCGGCCACCGATCTGGCGCTGACGGTGACGAAGGCGCTGCGCGACATCGGCGTGTCGGGCGAGTTTGTGGAGTTCTTCGGGCCGGGCGTGGCGACGCTCACGGCAGGCGAGCGTTCCGTCGTCGCCAACATGGCACCCGAGTACGGTGCGACCACGGGCTTCTTCCCTGTGGACGCAAAAACGCTGGCGTACCTGCGCGCGACTGGCCGATCGGAAGACGCCATTGCACAGATCGAGGCGCTACACCGCCGCTCCGGTCTGTGGTTCGACCCGGACAACACACCGCGCTACACCCGCGTGCTCGAAATCGACCTGAGCACCGTGCATCTGCACGTGGCGGGGCCGCGCCGGCCGCAGGACCTACTGCCTTATACGCAGACGGGGCGCGCGTTGTCCGCCGCCGCCGCGAACGCGCAACCGAGCGCAACGCTGCCCGCGCACCCTGTCGCCATTGCGGCCATCACGAGTTGCACCAACACGTCGGACCCTGCTCAGTTGATTGCGGCAGGACTGGTCGCACGCCGTGCACGTGAACGTGGATTGTGCGTGCCGGCGTGGGTAAAGACGTCGCTCGGGCCGGGTTCGCCTGCGGCGGCCGAGTATCTGCAGCGCGCTGGCTTGATTGAGGATTTGTCGGCGGTCGGCTTCGACATCGTCGGCTTCGGCTGCACGACCTGCATCGGCAATTCCGGCTCACTCACGGCGCCCATCCAGCAGGCCATTGCTCTTGGCGAGACCGCACCAGTTGCGGTGCTGTCGGGCAACCGCAACTTTCCGGGGCGCGTGCACCCGGATCTGAGCCTGGGCTTCATCATGTCGCCGCCGCTGGTGATTGCGTTTGCGCTGGCGGGCGATGCCGCGCTCGACCTGAACGAGCAGCCGTTGCAAACCACCGCAGACGGCACCCCTATCTACCTGCGCGACTTGTGGCCGACGCGTGAGGAAATCGACGCGCTGGTCCAACTTGGCACATCGCCAGCGGACTACCGCCGTGCTTTCGCCGTTGCAACCGGCAACCCGATGTGGGCCTCCATCGATGCCCCCACGACTGCACGCTACCCGTGGGATGCGCAGTCCACCGCGCTGCGCCGCCCGCCGTTCGCGGCGCTGGACGCGGGCAGCCAGCTCGGCGAGTTCGACGCGCACCCGCTGCTCGTACTGGGCGACGACATCACGACCGACCACATCTCGCCGGCCAGCGCGATTCCGAAGGACAGCTTCGTCGCCGATTTCCTTGTGGAGCGCGGGGACGATCGCAACGACTTGAACGTCTTCGCATCGCGCCGCGGCAACTGGGAGGTGATGGTGCGCGCCGCGTTTTACAACAAGACGCTGGTGAACTTGCTGGCACCTGGTGCGCCTGTCGCCCACACCGTGCACGCACCCAGCGGCGATGTCATGCCGATCCACGAAGCCGCGCAGCGCTATCACGATGAAGGTGCTTCAGTTGTGCTCCTGGCGGGTGCGCGCTACGGCACCGGCTCGTCGCGCGACTGGGCGGCCAAGGGGCAGCGGCTGCTCGGTATCCGGGCGGTCATTGCGGTAAGCTTCGAGCGCATTCACCGTTCCAATTTGATTGGCATGGGCATCTTGCCGCTGCGGTTTCCGGTAGGGATGAATCCGCAGGCGCTGGCCATTCAGCCGGGCGATACGGTTCACATCTCTGCGCCGCCCGGGCGGATCGAACCGCGCTGCACTGTCCCGGTCCGCATTCATCGCGCCGATGGCCGTGTGGAAACGTTCGAAGCGACCGCCGCTGTGGAAACGCAGCTCGAAACCGCGCTGCTCCGTCGTGGCGGCGTGATCCCCTCTATCTTGGGGGACACGCTGGCGGGACAACACGCGACCGCCTCGGCGTAATCCGCAGATGCCCGTGCCCCATGCCCCACACGCCATGAAGCACGACCGCCCCATCGCTACGCAAATCGTCGATCTGATCCAGGCCGAGGGCATGGAGGTCGGCTCGCACCTGCCCGCGCAGATGATTGCCGACCGGCTGCGCGTGTCGCGCTCGCCCGTCAACGAGGCGCTGGCGCTGCTACATGAAAAGGGCATCCTCGCGCGTGAGAAGAACCGCGGCTACTTTGTCGCCAAGCCGGTCACGGCGCCGGCTTCGGTGGTCGCCACCGAGCTGGGCCTGGATGAAGACGACGTGGTGACCCGCGCGTATTTCCAGATTGCCGACGACCGCCTCAAGGGTCTGCTGCCCGATGAGTTTGCCGAGCAGGCCATCCGCACGCGCTATGGGCTGACGACCACGCAGCTCAACAGCGTGCTCGGCCGCATCGCGCAGGAGGGGTGGGCCGAGCGCAAGCCGGGTTACGGCTGGCAGTTCTCAACCATGCTGACCACGCCGGACAGCCTGCTGCAGTCGTATCGCCTGCGCCTGGCACTTGAGCCGGCGGCATTGCTGGAGCCGACGTATCGGCTGGACGAACGCGTCATCGAACGGCTGCGTGCCGCAGAGAACCACCTGCTCGACGGCGGCATCGAAACCGACACCGCCGACCAACTCCACGACCGTGGCGTTCGCTTCCATGAATCGCTGGTGGAGGCCTCGGGCAACGCGTTCTTCATCGACACCATCCGTCGCGTCAATCGCGTGCGCCGCCTGTTGTCGTATCGTTCGATGCAGCATCGCGAGCGCTATCCCGAACACGCCAAGCAGCACCTTTACATCCTCGAACTGCTCGAACGCGAGCGCAACGAAGAGGCCTCGAACATGATGCGGGCGCACCTGCGCCACACGCTCGACGCCATTTCCAAGATCTCGAACATCCTCACCCCTTAGCCAACGAACGCACCATGTCCATCGATTCGACGCTGCTTGCTGCACTTGCCCCAACGGGCGTCCTGCGCGCTTCTATCAACACCGGCAACCCGATCCTCGCCGGATTGGACGCCCGAGGACAGGCCATTGGCGTGTCGGTTGATCTGGCGCGCTCGCTGGCGGACAAGCTGGGCGTCGAATTGGAACTGGTCGTGGTCGATGCGGCTGGCAAGTCCGTCGACGTGGTGTCGCAGGAACAAGCCGACATCGGTTTCTTCGCTATCGACCCGCGCCGCGCGGCAAGCATCTCGTTCACCGAACCTTACGTGCTGATCGAGGGCTACTACCTTGTGCGTGACGATTCGCCCGTCCGCACCAATGCCGATGTGGACCGCGCGGGTAATCGCGTCGTCGTGGGCAAAGGCAGCGCATACGACCTGTTCCTCACGCGTGAGCTGCAGCAAGCGGAGATCGTACGCGCACCGACGTCGCCCTCAGTGGTGAAGACCTTCCTGGAGACGCAGTGCGAGGTGGCGGCAGGTGTGAAGCAGCAGCTCGAAGCCGATGCCGCGCACGTGCCCGGGTTGCGCCTGCTGGACGAGCGATTCATGGTGATCCGCCAGGCGATGGGCGTGCCGACAAGCCGTGGCGCTGAAGCCGCGGCGTATGTCGCCGGCTTTGTTGAAGCGATGAAGGAATTGGGCTTCGTTGCGGAGGCCTTGCAGCGGCATGGGGTGACGGGTGTTTCCGTGGCGTCCTCCCGGGGCTAAATGCGAATCGCTCGGCTCTCCATAATCGGACATGACGGCGATGTTGTTATCGTCGGAAAAATCGCGAAGCGCAGTGATTGATTCGCACACCCGACCCAGCTGGTAGCAGAAGTAGTGGTGAGCCCGGTTGTTCATGTCTTCCGCGTGGCGCCGCCATTCTCAATCGGGACCCTTGCGACCATACGCCTCTGATCGGTGCCGCCCATGTGAGTGAAGGCCGGTGTCGGCCGCGAGACGGATCGCGCCGAAAAGCAGTTCTCCAGGATGTCCCATGAGTCATGGCGTACCGGGTACCCGCGAAAGTTCAGAGTTCGTGACCCAAACGCGGATAGTTCAAAGTTAAGCGAACCACGAGTTCAAAGTTGGCCGAGCGACTTCGCCCGGACGGCCCGTAGAACCTAGGGCACCGGTTCACTCAACTCTGAACTCCATCGCGCCGTCGCTCGACCTCTCAGGCCGCGACGGATTGGTGAAAGGCTCGCGACGGTAAACGAGGAATAAAAAAATCATCAACTACATCATCAAATGCAAAATACCCGGCTCCGGGCTACGCAAATTTAATTTAAATCATGGAATACCATGTAAAAATCATGATTAAAATTAACTAACGCAATAAAGTTCACATAATTCTTGAAAACGTAGAAATTGTTTCTTAGTCTCATCGGAGATCATTCTCGCCGTTTTCCCATGAGTCCGTTCTCAATAGCTCTGCGAACGTTGCGCGCGCGGTTCGAACTCGCGCAGGGAGAATTCGCCGCTCGGTTGGGCTATCGCCAGGCATACGTCTCAGCTCTCGAATGCGGCACGAAGCTTCCAAAGGAAGCGGAGTTGGTGCGCAAGATCGTCGATGCCTTGGATCTGGACTCGTCAGACGAGGCAAGCTTGCAGGAAGCCTTCGAAGCATCGAGACACTTCAACCTCCCTCCACCCGGTGCACCAGCAGCCGCGTACAGGCTGTGCGCCCAGTTCTCCGAAATTCTTCCGACGCTCTCGCCAGCCGAATCAAAGGCCTTGTCGGCCATGCTGGATGTCTTCCAACGCGGCAAGCGCCTCCCGGGCTGTACGAGACCCGTGTCGACCGACGCAGAGGAGAAACCAATGTAGAAAATAAAAACGCCACCTAAATCCAGGAGGACTAGGCGGCGTGGAGATATCTCTCGATACCTCGATGGCACGATCAGTATCGAACGCACTATCCCACCTGTCAAGTCCTCTTCAAGCCTTCCCTCTCGGGAAGAGGGAACCCCTTCGCTTGGAGAGTCCTCATGCCTGCCGCTAGAAAGGTTGTCACCCGCTCGCCTCATCGACGAGTGGGCTTGATTGCATGTCCGTGGTTTCAGCCAAACGTCATCGAGTACGAGAGCTTGCTTGAGCGAGACTTCGTGCGTCTTGCGCTTCTAGACCCAGAAAATTCCTCGATTTCCCACCAACCTTTTTCTCTGGATCTTGGAGAACTCGGCAACTACGTGCCGGACTTCCTTTTGATGGGACGCAACCGGCGGCTCGTTGTTGAAGTGAAGCCCGAAGAACATGCCAGGAGCACCAGGAACAAGCCCCGGTTGGCTCGCGCACAAGGGCTGCTGCGAGAACAGGGCTTTCATTTCATGGTCGCCACGGACAAGCTCGTGCATCAAGGCAAACGCCACGTGCGCGCATCGATCCTACTGAGGCACGCCAGAAGTCGAATCGCTGCCGAGCTAACGAGTCGAGTCATCGTGATCGCCTCCACCCTTCCAGAGGGCATCCAAATTCGCAAGCTGGCTGCAGAGGCCCAGACATCAATCGAGACGGTGTTGCATCTGGTTGGCCGCCGGCACTTGCGCATCAATAGTGCGCTCCACTTTGACGACAACCAATTGGTCTACCCGAGCGGAGGCGATGATGTCCGTCTACACGCTTGATACCGACCTCGTCGTACAAAACGGAGATGCGCAATGGCGACTTCATCGAGTACTGGATGCTCAACATGTCCAACTCGAAAACCAAGCCACTGCAGGCATGCGTCAGATGAAGATAAGCAAGCTCGCCAGCGATATCGCTTGCGGCAAGCTGACCGTCGTTAGGGCCAATGAAGGCGGGGCGCGTGAGAGCCATCAGACCAATAGCAACTCGGTCATGTGCACCGCCACTTTGGCGCCAAAGCACAAGGCCCAATTTGAACGGGTGTACGACTATGTCCGACAAATGCGCAAGCGCGGTATCAGCAAAGGGCAACGTACACGAATCTCCGAGGCCATCGCCTCTGTCGCTATAACTCTTGGTGATGAGTACCCGCCCAGCTCCTCAGCGGTCATGCGGTGGATGCGTGACTATGAAACGACCGGGCAAAACCCAACCAGCTTGCTGTCTCGCAACGTAAAGCGGCGCGCGCCAAGACGACTGCAGTCGGAGGTTATGGCCGCAGTGACCAAAGTGTTGAAGCGCTACTACTTCATCCGCAACGGATGCACGTTGCGTGAGGCACATGACAAGGTCCTCCGTGAACTGGAACGGGCGGCGCAGAACAACGCAGCCGCGGAAGCCTGTGACTCCGTGAGCTTATCGACCGTTCGACGAATCGCATATGAGACAACGCCTTTCGATCGGGACAGAGCGCGCTTGGGGCCCGGGCAAGCACGCGCTAAATGGCGATTTTCCAAGCCAGGAGGCTACGCCACTCGTCCGCTTGAGCGAGTCGAGATGGATCACACCATCCTGGATATCGTGGTCCTTGATGACGTACTCGGCATACCGCTAGGCCGGCCCGTCATCACCCTTGCCGTCTGCAGCTTCAGCGGCTACATCCTCGGCTTCTTTATTTCATTTGAAGGCGAGACCATTGGTCGTGTTGTGCAGAGTATCAAGGTAGCCGTGCAACCCAAGGACATCATTACCGCCGGGCAAGGGCTGTCGAACCCTTGGTATGCGATGGGAACGTGGGAAGCGGCCGTACTCGACAATTCTTTGGCGTTTCATGCCGGGCAAGTGCGCCATGTTGCAAGCGAACTTTGCATGGATGTCGAATACTGCCCGGTACGCATGCCGTGGTTCAAGCCATGCGTGGAACGACATCTTGGTGAACTCACCCGACAGCTCCCCGCCGCCGGGCGCCCCAAAAAGCCGGGCTCCGGACCCGATCCGATCGATCCGAACAAAAGTGCGTGCATCACCTTCAGTGATCTGTGTGCCGGCATCCTCAAGTGGGTGGTCGATGTTCATCCGTTTGAGATCAACGATCGGAAACTGGCACGACCGATCGACCTCTTTCTCGAAGGGCTCGATGCCTGTCCTGCACCTACGCTCATCGATGATGCAACCAGCCTTGACGTCATTGCTGGCCTGCACGGTTCGGTCACGATCGATCACAGCGGTCTCGTTCACAAGTGGATTCGATATACCAACGACGACCTTGCGTCGATGCGCAAAGAGGTAGGCGCAAAGTTCAAAACGACGATCAAGTACAACCCGTATGACCTTGGCAGCGTTTTCGTGCAGCATCCCCGCAGCGGTATGTGGATGGCAGTGGAAGCGCGCGACCAAGAATATGCCTCCGGACTAACAGCAACACAGCACAAGCTCATACGAAGCGCAGCAACCGAGAAGCTGACGGAAAAGAACGCCGAACCCGTCCTCAGGCGAACTCGCCTGGAGTTGCAAGACCATTGGTCGCAAGCCATAAGAGGCGGACGAAAACTAAAGCGCGGCTCCCGGGAGCTAGCTCTGTTTCAAGGAGTGAGCTCTCTATCGCGAATCAACGCACCCCAGCGGACCGCAGGCGCGCGAGCAACTGCCCTGGTGGCAGATACCGACGCACTGGAACCCGGCATCGGCGCGATTCCGACCTTCGACGTGTTCATGAGGGACGAGCTATGAGCTACAGCGCGAAAGCGATCCAGGTAGGCAAGAACATCGACCAGATACGGGTGAACCACCTAGCATTCAAGGAGACGTTGGAAGGTATCGGTCGTGTCATTCAGTTGGGGAACAGTCTCCAGCATCCGTTTGGCGCTTGCGTGATTGCACCCGGTGGCGCTGGCAAATCCCTCTTAATCGAATCCGTCCGACGCAACATCTGCAACTGGCCCTTTCTGCGACCCCACAGCGTGCTCGTCGCATCCCTGAAAGAGGCCCCAACGGTTGGCCAAATCCAGCAGGACCTACTGGCCGACTTCAACTATGCCATCTCTCCAAAGGCTGGAACGAGGACCAACGCGGCGCATTTTGGCATGCTGGTTCGGGCAATCGAGCAGCACGACATTCAACTGATCGCTCTCGACGAGTATCAGCATGTCTTCCGCGCTGATAAGAATGGCGTTGCTCACTCCGGTATTAACGACTGGGTCAAACGTCTGATGACCCAAACATGTCGGCCTGTCCTGTTAGTCGGCACAGAGTTGCTAGACAACTTTGAACACGGAGACTCTCAGGTGACGACGCGAGTTTCGTCTATCTTCCGCCTACCCGTTTTTTCAAACGACGAGAACTGGCGGGGAGTGATTGCGACCTACGTCGCTGCTGCCAAAGACGTAGACCTGTCGGAGCTTCCAGCGTACGCCACCCTGATCTTCAAAGCCACTCAGGGCGTCATGCGAACTCTGAAGACGCTCATCATGGAAGTCGCAATGATTGCGGTGGACGCCAATGACAATAAAGTCGAGCGAAAGCACCTCTCCCTTGCGTTTCAACGCCTGGTTGGGCCGGCCTCCAGCCGGGGCAACCCGTTCGCATGATGCTGCGCACGGAAACCACGCCGTTTCCGCGGCAGGACGAAATTGCCCCGGACGAGGATGGCGTTGGATTTGCTTTGCGTATGGCCACGGCCAACGGGCTTTCCTTCCGCGAGTTGGCGGAGCACTTGGCGTCCCCCGGGCACCTCTATCTTCCTGCGCATGCGAGCGACACCGTCGCCTTCATGTTCGGATGCACTCCGTCGCGGCTGAAGAATGCCTTCGTGGTACGGCAATGTCACCGCGGAACGCAAACAGCGGATTTTCTTGGCCACCGCTTTCTGCGGCCCTATCACTTGAGGCAAGGTAGTCCGCAAGTGTGCCCGGCCTGTCTCACCGAAGACCGCATCGCTCGGGCCATATGGTCCGTGTGCCTCGTCACGAGCTGTCCTCTGCACGGCAACCGACTCCTGGATCGGTGTCAATGTGGCCGCCCGACACGCTGGCGCCGGCCCGCGCTCGACACCTGCGAGTGCGGTCGACGCCTGAGAACAGCCGAGCAGAGAGTCACCAGAGCGGATCCACGTGAACTTGCCGTGAGCTGCCAGATTGCCTCTCTGTTGGAGCCGGCACCTAATCAGATCAGCCAGTGTCTGGCGAAGCTCCTTCCCTGTGGCCTCGAGGGCCTTTCCGTCGATACCTTCCTGAGGTTGTTTTGGATCTTTGGCATCGTTGGACCCGGCCAGTCAAAGGATCATCCCAGATGCGCGAGTCGTCGTTTGCCAACGGCTGAAGCCGCAGACGTCGTCTGCCGCGCTTTTGATCGACTCGTCCCAGTCATCGCGAACCGGCCATCAAAGGAACCTCTACGCGTTCCGATGCCTGCGCTACAGGCTCTCTACGACGAATGTACCTCGACCGCGGATGTGCGATTCATCGGATGCCTGATCGCGCGCTTGCAAAAACGCTTCCCCTCTCCGCAGCTACATCGCCTGGCCTGCATTGACCCACAGCTTTCCCTGTTTGGAGTCGCCGATGAACCATAGCTCTAGCATCATGATCGTGCCGGATCCGTTACCCAACGAGTCTGCAGCGTCTTGGATCCAGCGAACTTGTCAGTTGCACGGAGTGACATACAAGGACTTGGCCGCGTCCCTCGGCATGAAGCGATGCTTTGATCCAGACCTTACCGCCACTCGAAAGCACCTGTGTCGGATCGCCGAGGGAACCGGGATACCGTTCAAGGTTATTGAACCTCTCGCCGATTCATTCAAAGCCGCTCGCATTCGCCCTTCCATAAGGCAGTTGCTCAATTTTGATGGAAAGAACCCCGCCTATCGATTCTGTCCGAAGTGTTTTGTCACAGATCGGATTCCGTATCTGCGCACGTCGTGGCGGGTAAAGGAATGGAAGATCTGTCCGGACCATCGCGTCAAGATGCTGGAGCGCTGTCCTGCCTGCAAGGCAAAGATCCGTGCTACCGAGCCGTGCCTTGGCATGTCTGGCGAAACGGTGCTTGGTATCGATCACTGTGCTGCCTGCCGTCACCCACTGGCTACCCCATCAGAAAATTACCCCGAAGTGTGGCTGTCTCCCACCAGATTGCGCATCCAACAGACATTCCTCTCTGCGGCGCAAAGGGGAGTGTTTGGTATGAAGGGGTATCGCAACGGTTTGAGCGTGGAATTCCTGCTATGGCTGAAAGCCAACCCGGAAGTGGTCAGACGGCTCGTGTTTGCGTCGTTCGCGGAGTATCGGAGACATGAACGCGATCACTATGGCGTCGACAGCCTAGTCAGCGCGTACTGCCTGGAACGATCATTCAAGATAGACCTGACGATGCTGCTCAAGCGGCCACGGAAGCGACGCAACCCGGAGTGGGACAGGTGGGTGGAAAAGTGTACTGAGGCCAGTCTCAAAGGACGTCAATGGGCGCCGCCCCCGAAGCCGGTCGAGCGCACAGTGAAATACAGTGCACTGCACCCGCTGAGGACGCCAAAGGTGAAGAACCGCGGAGAACTGGACCAGAAGTCAAAGCCAAAAGCCCAGCAACGCTCCAAGTGACTAACGCCTGCGGAGAAAGTCATGTCAACAGACGCGCAGACCGTCCCCGCGGCCGAGATCGCCTTCATAGCCGGCGTGACTACAAAACAAGTTCACAATTTGGTTCGCATTGGTGCACTGCCAGGAGCGCTAGTCGTGGACACTCGGAATCGGCGCTTCGCGCCACTGGCGGCAGCCTTTGCTGCGTTCTATTTCCAGGCACACCAAGAGCTGACTCCAGTAGCGCGAAAACATGCCATCGCTATGTTGTGCAGGAGGGTACTTGAACACTCCGATTGCCAGATATTCCTGGCTCTAAACGGGCTGTCGCGAAAGACGAAGTTTGACTGGTCGGTGTCCTTTGGCTGCATCACAATAGCGCTGGCGCCATACGTGCTTGCTGCCATCAAGCACGCGCTGCAAGCTCGCCGGGCGGTGCGCCGTATCGTGGAGGACCCAGGAATCCTAGGCGGCACGGCCTGCTTCAAGGGAACACGGCTACCAATTGGAAACGCTCTTGCTGCGGTGGCCGACGGCATTCCTTTCGCAACGCTACATGCTGCCTATCCATTCCTCTCGCCATCATTGCTCGATGACGCCGCAGTCTATGCAAGGATTCACCCTAACGCCGGCAAGATACGACGGCCTCGTCAAGCACTCCATCGGATGACGCTGGTACGTGACAAGGTGGTAGGGACAGCCAAAGACTTGCAATGACCCCAGAGCGCAGTAGCCATCGCTTAAAGTATCCTCCTGCTGAGGGCATAGCCCCCTGTTGATAGAGCAAATGGAGACTCGATTGGTCGAAAGGCAATACACGTCGCGTTCGGTCTGGAATTGGGCGAACCCTCACCAAAATGTGCTGTCGATCGTTGGTAATCGCGATCTGATGCCAATTCTTGCGGTCTTCGGCAAGAGTCCGGCGGGCGGGTCGGTATGGCACCCGTTGGATCCCTTCATCCCGGAAGCGCGGCAATGAGCGCGATCCCATTTACCGACCGGGAACTAAGGAATGCGTGGCGAGAGCTCTCCGCCATCGCTATGCCAATAGCCGCCAATACTCGTAAGAACCCACACCGCCTGCTGTTGTTTTATGCCGTAGAGTGTGGCTTGAAGGCAGTGTGGCTTAAACGCCAGAACCGTAGCCTGTTCGACCAAGAAGACATCGACAAGACGGGGCACAATCTGCGACAGGTGCTCAAAGAGTTGAAGGTAGGGACAGATTTGTCGCTACCTGAAAATTTGCAACTTAAGCCAGTTATGCGCAACGGCACACTAGAGCCTAGGAACGGCGACATCAGCATCCTGCATCAAGCGTGGCGCTACGGCGGAGACTGCTCTGCCCCGACAAACAACGATTGCGAACACCAGTTGGAACAGGTACTGAAGTGGATTCAGGGAGAACTCAAATGAGCCGACAAGCAGATGCGGTCGAGCGTCTTCTGACTTGGCTGGACGTTGAGCGCCTGATTAAGCAGCACACTGCGCTATGGACTCAATTGCCCGAGGGAGTACTGAGTGTCGATTGCTTTGCCGACGGCATGGAGGTGCATTATTTTTCCGATGCCAAGAAGATCGACGACTGGTTGAGCAACATATTTGGCTCCGCATATCAACGGGAGCATAGATCCATTGGCTTGCGCATCGGCGAGAGCAGCTACCCAGTGGTGTTGATGCTAGACACTGAAGCTGCTTCAGTATCCGTAGGGCAGAACTACCCCCTATGGCGCGATGTCACCTACCTACCTACCGATGAGGCTGTCACAGAACCTTCTGGCGTGCACCCCCTGGTTCGCCGCTTAGCAAGCACACCGACAGCATGGGGAACAGGCCCAGACTTGGTCTCGTTCCATTCCTTCAAAGGTGGCGTTGGGCGAACGACTGCGCTCATGACCTACGTTGCTGCTTGCATGCAGGATCCTGGTTCCGGCCCCAAGAAGATCCTCGTGGTGGATGCAGATCTTGAGGCCCCTGGCGTTAGCTTCTGGCTGGATGATGTCAATCGACCCACGGTATCGTTCGTTAAGCTTCTGGAGGCACTGCACTACCCGCCTGCTGGACTTCAAACCACATTGGACTTCTTCGCGCAAGAGTTGCGCAAGACATCGCTCAGCGTGGGAGGGCTGCAGCGCGAATTGTTTGTGTTGCCGGCGGCTTCGGACCTGACCGAGATTCAGGACATGCCGGTGACGCCCGAACACCTAGCTCGCAACCCGACCAATCCCTGGCAATTGTCGGATCACTTGCATGCCCTGGGCCAGCGTCTTGGTGTAGACGCGGTGTTCATCGATCTGCGGGCAGGCTTAAGCGAACTGGCAAGTCCCATCCTCTTCGATCCGAGAGTGGATCACTTCTTTGTCAGTACGGTGGCGCCACAGTCGGTGCAGGGGATGGCTGAGGTGCTGCGCCGACTCTATGCCGTCAATCGACAGTTACCGTCAGAGCGACAGGGGGAGGCGCGCCCCACCGTAGTGCTGAGCCTGCTGACCAAGGAGTTGCGAGATGCGGCCCACTATGAACAGGCCTTGAAGGCATTGGGCGAAGCCTATCCATCGGATGACGCGCTGAACCCAGGAGTGCAATGGCTGGAAGCCGAGTTCCTGAGTACCCTGATGTCTATCGGGTCGGTGCGCGAGGCGTTGGACGCCTTACCTCAGTCCAGTCGCTTGTTTTCCAGTGCGAGCGAATGGGCTAAGGCCCTCTACTCCACAAGCACATTGGCAGTGCCGGCTGCACCTATTGACGACGTAGGCGCGGGAGCTTCCTCAAGGCAGGATCAAGCAAAGAAACTGCATGACGTTTGCAAGGCGGCAGAGTTTGCGGATAGCAGCACCACGAGCGCCATTCTCGCTACGGAACCACTGCTCAATCTTGGCAAACATTACGCCAATGAGTTGCCCAACCTATTGATGATCGGTGCCAAAGGTGCTGGCAAGACGTTCACCTTCCGTCAATTGGTGGGGGTGGGGTCATGGCAGCGCTTCTTGGACAAGTTGGGATTCAAGCCGTCAAGCACGACCGACGCGGCGATCTTTCCGGTGCTTTGGTCCGACAACATCGAGGACAAGCCAAATGGGGAGATCAAGTTGGCACAAGGGCGCACACTTGACCTGACTCAAAGCGACAAACAGCTGTTGCTTAGTGCCAGTGCGGTGCGGCGGCTGATTGAGGAATCGCTCAAGTCCCCTCCTGACCACTGGGAGGACTTTTGGGACAGCGT
This sequence comes from Ralstonia sp. VS2407, assembly GCF_052950655.1. Taxonomy (NCBI): domain Bacteria; kingdom Pseudomonadati; phylum Pseudomonadota; class Betaproteobacteria; order Burkholderiales; family Burkholderiaceae; genus Ralstonia; species Ralstonia sp. VS2407. The sequence continues at coordinate 20,561 of NZ_JBRFVG010000001.1, read as the reverse complement.
CATCGCCCGGCAGCTCGGCATCACGGAAGGCGGCCTGCGCGCAGTGAATCAATTTCTGACGACACGCTCCACTCGCGTCGTGTTCGTCTTCGACGGCATCGAGGATGCGTTCAAAGACGCGAATGAAGGACACGCCCCTGAGGCAATTCACGCGTTGCTTCGTTTGCCTAATCGCATCAGCGAGCTCGACAATCGGCACGTAGGTGCCATAGTGTTTGCGCGAGCCGATTACGTGCAAGCAACAATCCGCCAAAACCTAGGCCAGTGGTTGCAGCGCTTCCAGCCATTTCGTTTGCAATGGAATCCCGAGAGCTTCTTGCGTCTAGCCTTCATGCTGAGCTGCCAGGCAAGCATTCATCCGAATGAACCCAAGTCAGCAGAATCCCTGCGTGTCGAGGAACTGAAGATGGAGCTGGAGCGCGTTTGGGGGAAAAAGCTCGGCGGCGAAAAATCCAAAGAGGCGCACTCTGCGCGATGGGTGTACGCGGCGTTGTGCGATTTGAAGGGCAATGTGCAGGCGCGTGACTTGGTTCGCTTCCTGAAGTTCGCTGCGGAGTTGGAGTCAACGCGAACTGGACAAACGTGGCCGGATCGTATCCTTGCGCCAGAGTCAATGCGCAAGGCTATCCCCTTCTGCAGTGTCGAGAAGGTGAACGAAGCTAAATCAGAGATCGCGCCTCTTAAACGATGGACGGAACTGATGGAGCAGCAGCACATTCGCAACCTTAAAGTGCCGTTTAGCATGGAGCAGGCGCAGCTCAATGCGAGCCTTCTTGGTGCCTTGCAGGAGATCGGCGTAATCTATGAAGACGGCGACGGAAACTTCGGTGAGGAGCGGCTGTTCCTACCGGAAATTTATCGGTACGGGCTGGGTTTCGACACCTCGGCAGCCGGGCGCCCACGCACGCAAGCCTTGCTGAAGAAGAATATTGGCTCCATCCCGCTCTGAAGCGGAAACACCACGATGAAACCACAGCGACTCCATTCTCTGCGCTTTTATCAGAGAGCGTGTCGCCGGTGTAGTGAGCGTGGGAACGACAAGTTCGTCGATCGTTTTGTGGAAGCGACAGCTCCCAAAAGCACGGTGCGGCGCAGTAGTAAGCCACCGGCGAGCGCTTAAGCCGAGAACACTTGCCGCACTCGCTCGCACATATTCTTGGCATGCGGGTACACGAACAGTGGTAAGAAATCCAGCTTAGGCGTGTTTGATGGTTTGAGTTCGAATCTTGCGGGACGGCGGGGGCACAGTGCAGAACGACATCGATGTCGACGACATTGAGATCAAACACATCTGCTTTGACTGCGTGGGTGAAGAGTATCTTGCAGCAGAGATCAGGGCGACAGGTCACATCGCGCAGTGTTCGTATTGCGAGCAGATATTACAGTCGCACACCATCGGCGAGCTCGCGAATCGCATCGAGATCGCGTTCGAACAGCATTATGTCCGGACTTCAGATCAGCCAAATGCTTGGCAGCAGTCGTTACTTGGCGATCGAGAGTCCGACTACGACTGGGAAAGGGATGGCACTCCTGTCATCGAGGCAATCGAAGATGCTGCCCAGATACCCCATGCAGCTGCCAAAGATGTCCAAACCGTGCTGGATACGCAACACGAGGACATCGAGCGGGCGGCAATGGGGGAGGAAACAGAGTTTTCGGCTGAATCCTACTATGAGGAGCGAGGTGCGAGCACGCTTGGTTGGCACTTGCAGTGGAACACCTTTGAGCAATCGCTGCAGACTGAAGCGAGGTTCTTCAGTCGATCAGCTGCGCAACATTTAGCATCAATCTTTGGTGGGATCGACAAATTCAAAACAAGGCGAGGGCGCTCATTGGTAGCACATGCGGGACCGCAGTCAAGACTTAGCAAGCTATATCGCGCCCGCGTTTTTCAGGCCGACGATAAGTTGGAAGAAGCCTTGTGTCGTCCGGATCTTCACATTGGATCACCGCCCGCTAGACTCGCGAATGCTGGACGCATGAATGCTCGTGGCATATCTGTCTTCTATGGCGCAACCCAGCCCAAGGTCGCAATCGCAGAGGTCAGACCCCCTGTCGGAAGCAAGGTTGTGGTCGCAAAATTCAATATCGTTCGGCCCCTATGCCTGCTGGATCTCACCATCATTGAAGATGTTCACGTCACCGGGAGCATCTTCGATCCAACCTTTCTAGAGCGCCTTGAACGAGTCGCATTCCTGCAAACTCTCGGGCAACGCATGACAAAACCCGTCATGCCGGACGATGAGGCATTCGAGTATTTAGCAACACAGGCAATCGCTGATTTCCTGGCCACAGAGAATGAGCCGTTGCTGGACGGGATCATCTTCAGATCGGTTCAGTCAAAAGGGGGGCGCAATGTCGTCCTCTTTCAAAAGGCAGCGCGGGTGGACACACTGCCGGTGCTCAAAGGCACAAAGTTTGACGCATATTGCGGCCACGACACAGAGGACGGCTGGGAGAGCGATTATTCAGTGATGGAACACGTCCCCCCCCAGTTGGAACCTGAGGCCAATGCGGCTATCGATTACTGGCTAGCCCCGTTTTTGATGACCCCGTCAAGCGGCGAAGTAGATCCACGCGATATCACGCTGCAAGCCGATCGGGAATCCATGGATGTACATCACGTGAATTGGGTCGAATACAGAACAAGCCCACACCCGGTCAATCACTACGTGCTTGAGGGCGAACGCTAGGCTGCTACGGCACGCTAGGATTTCAGAACCCCTATTCTTATGCGCAGAAGGAGCATCTATGCCCGAGGGCGTATGGCGAATGTGCTATCGCTGCGCTGCGCTGAACGAAGCCAGCAGATGCCGCACGAGAATCTGGTCGGGGTCTATAGGACCTGCAGCGCGCCGGTCCGAACTGTGGCGAACCTGATGGATGGCGAGCCTTGGCAGTGCCGGTCCTGCTCCTGCATCGCGGTTCTGACGACTGTGTTGTTATTCGTCACCCTTGTCGAGTTTCCTGAAATGCGCAACCGCCACCGCGCCCGCCGAGCAATCGAGCAAAGCGCTGGTACGAACCAGCCCGAACCACCACCGGAGCTGCCGGCAGATTAGCCCAGTGATTCTGACTCGCAAAGCTTGGCATGCTGATTTCGGTCGACGGCAAAAGGGCAACCGCCTCACGCTGTCAAACGGCCGCATGGTCACCGTGGGTCCATCCCACACAGGTTAGGCATTGACTACCAATATGCACTCCGTCTCGATCACCTCCAGCACCCCACCGTCGAGGGCCCTCCCTGCGCACACCGTCTATCTGAGGCACGGCGAGCCAATGCCATTGCGTGTGGCCGTTGAAATGATCTCGGCCAGCGAGGATCGGCAATTTGTCGCGCTATGCATATCCCACTATTCAGGCTATGTCAGAGAGGCTGCGATTACACGAGCGATTGATCTTGGCGGCAGCTCCTGCCTCGAACTGATCATTGAGCGTGTGAACGACTGGGTTCTGGAGGTTCGCAAAATCGCGCGACAAGGGCTGCTTGCACTTCTTTTCACAGTCCCATCGGAGCATTTTGTTTCGCTCCTTCCAAAAATTCGCAGCCTCGCAGCGGCTACGCGTACGGACCATCGTTCCTGGTTACTCGAGTTTGAACAGCAACTCGTCCAGGTCGGCGGCGCCACTGCGATCATCGCCGCAATGGCGGGCGCTGATTTCCGACTCAGGCGTGCTGCATATTTTGTCGCACTAGACCACGAGCTCCTCCCAATCACTGAACTGGCAACCATTGGCCTCAAATCTGGCGACATCATGGTCGCAAGAAGGGCAGTTACCTTGCTTGGCCGCATACCACGCCAGGAGCGTCCCTTGTGCACTGCACTGGCAGCCACCTCTCCTTTTGGCCCCGTTCGCCATGCGGCATTCATGCATGTGGCAGAAAATCAGTCGGACGCTGATATTGAGCCGCTTCTTTGGCCCGCGATCTTTGATGTCCAAGCGAGTTTGCGTTCGGCGGCGGCGAGATTGCTACACGACAGGGGCCTAGATGTCATCTCGCACTGCGTCGCGATGCTGGAATCTGGCCAGTTGTCCGGCACGCAAATTCGAGCGGCGCTATCCCTCCTAGTAGAGAGGCGCGCGCCTGACGTTGGCGCGCGTCTAGCACAGTTCGCCAAAGACAGACGCTCAGATATCCGTGCGCATGCCATGGCTTTGCAGGTCAAAATTTCGCCTTCTCTGAAGGACGAGATCGCACTGCGCGCTCTGTTCGATCCAATACGGAGGGTTCGAAAATTGGGCGCCCGCTTATGCGCGCTAGGAGCGTTCGTGCCTTTTGAGCAAGTTAAGACGCTGCTCGTTGAGCGCGGCGATTGCCACGCCGCAATGGCAGTTTGCGCGCGGAACGAGTGGGATAGCCTTGCTTGCATCGCGCTCATTGCGGCGCTGGGGCTGTCGTCGGGACATGACGATCAAACGCTCAGCCACGCATTGAAGAAATGGATTGGCAACCCCCGATCGTCGTGGACAAAGCCCAGTCTTTCGCACCGGGAGATCCTATCTGAGCCGACGACCGCATCACGGCTGTTCAATCTAGCTCAAGATCGCAGCACGCTATTGCAGGCGCGGCTGCGCGAAAACGGTATTCCAGCAGACGCGATTTGAGAAAGCGGCTGAAGGTCACTGACCAAACTCGTGCAGCGGTTGATCTATACGCCCAGGTTAACGGGCCCCTGATGAAGCAAGTAGCAACGAGGGCGGATTAATGCAAAAGGAAATTCAAGTTCGTGTAAGTCATAAATACGGCTCCGCTGGGCTATTGCCGGGCCTTCCCTACACCGCCACATGGCAATGCAATGTCCTAACGACGTTGTTATGGGTGGGAGTATTGACGTCGCCCCCTCGGTATACAGGAATCGATCTGTCTACCTTCTGGGCATGGCTTAGGTATGCCAGTGCCATTTCGGAGCGCTATTCCGGCTTGCGTCTCAAACCTGTCTGGTCGGAAATTGATACGCATCAAATGTCCGTGATGTCCGATGATTTTGGCATGGGTTTCGCTTGCCACTACTTGGCCGAACAACACGGCATACAAGCGTTCGCGAATACTAGCTATCTGCTAGATTCACTCGTCGGAGTTTCCTCACTGCGACCGAGTAAGCGAGGACCTGCCAAAAGCCCAGATTTCATCGGCATCGATGCCAAAGGCCGATTGCATGTGCTCGAATGTAAAGGTACGCAAGCTTCAACTGACTATTTGATTACGGCCCTCGAGACGGGTATCGACCAGAAGAACAATTTTTCCAACGGAACGATATTCACATCGAGCATGGTGGGAGGGATCTATGTCCCTCAGCATGCAAGCAAAGAAGACGCCTTGTTAATGTATATAGATCCTAAACCAGACTCGAGAATTCAAAAGCTGGAAACTCTATCTCCCGACGTGATTGAGGCCGGTATCTACCGGATATCCTTCGCCAAAGAACTGATGGCTGCAGGACTGTGGCAAACAGCATCTTCCATTGACGGAGGCAAACAACCTGGCGACCACCGGGAATCCGACGGCAGTGTTATTGCTGACGAATTGCCGCGCGCTGGATTTTCTGCGCCCGATCAGACGTGGCAACGCGCTATCCAGTATCGGTCCATCGAGGTGGACCCTATTGAGCCAACATTCAATGGGGGAGAGGAGGTGTACCAGCGACTGACTTCTTTGAGGCTAGAAGTACCCTTCGACACGGTTGCTTTTACTCGCGAGGTGCTCGATATGGACCGAGGCGGAGCGCGCAACCAAGCCGATCAACTTATCGTTAAACGAGCCAAGAGTCGGCGAGAAAAGCGACGTGTTCGCGTCAGGTCACAGGACTCAGAGAACGCATCAGTTCGAACGCGGACGCATACTGTCCAATCACCATGGAACGAAGAGACGTTGGGATCAACGTCTGCTTCACTGACAGGCCCGAGTGGCATTCGCTTTACCCTTTCTCGACAGGAAGGAAACTAAGGTGTGCTGTCGGGGTGTGTCTTGGGATTTGACCGTCCTGGACCTGACCGTTCTCGCCAGCCTGCGACATCACGGGTGCCATGACGGCGAGCACGAAGGCATGCTGGTGTGGAAGGAGAGCAATCCCGGCAATTTTCATTTTTAGCCTCTGTTGGTCGACAACCTGTTTGCCACGCGCGCCGACAGCATCACGATGGTCTATGCCGACTGACAACCCTCACCACCACACGCGACATGGAACCGATACTCCGATTCAAGCTGCCCGAAGCCATTTTTCGTCTTCTTTCGCAAGCAGTAGGCGGCATGACACCGCAACAACTGCGAGATCAGATCAAAGTGGCATACCCTTATCTCTACGGCACCTCGGCGCAACACAAAAGCGTAGAGGCAGGGCATTACAACGACATCGGGCACGCATTGCTCGCTGCGATCTACACCGCGGTCAAGAAGGATGAGCGCTACGTGATTGACCGCAGCGTGAAACCTTTTCGGGTTTCCTTGGAGGCCGGCACAGAGCTAGATGACAACATCGACGCAGAAGCTGGAGAGAATCCAGAGCAGGAGACTGGCATCGTGTACGTGCTTGGGACTGGTGTCTATACCAAGGACGGAAAGCACATCGTCAAGATCGGATACACCACGCAAGATCTGGCCGCCCGTATTCGCCAGCTCTATACGACAGGGGCCATGTTCAAATTCGAAGAGTTGGCATCCTACCGGGTTGACAACTACGACCTGTTAGAAAGCGCTTTGCACAAGCTGCTCGCACCGTTTCGACTCAACAACGCGCGCGAGTTCTTCTCTGAAGAAGTCATTCCGTACGTTGCTGAGATCGCAGCAGTCCATCAGCGCATTCAAGCTGCGCCAAGTGCATGGAACCGCCAGTAGTCCAGAATTGCTGAACGCATTCTTTGGCAATTTCCAGCTCGAACGCCCCTCGGCAATCGACTAGTATCCGAATACACCAGTGCATATTTTGGCGGAGCGCATCATGTCCTGGGAACACAACCACTATAAGGCGATCTGCCGTGCATGTGGCCACGAAGGCGAATGCATTCGGTCATCCGATGATTGGAATCGCTGCGAGACCACCTACCCCGGCTTTATCACTGCCGCCCCAAGCGCTACCGAGGCGGGCCGCAAGCGAGCCGCGCCGAACGACCAGCGGCCGCGTTGCCCGCAATGCGACAGCGCCGACATCGAGGTCGGCGCGTATATCAAGACGACGTAGAAGAAAGGCGCAGGATGGCAACGCCCGCCAGTTCCAAACGTATGACGTCACAGGCAGACCTGCACTCTGTCCGGTCCGTGCTGCGCGAGCGCATCGTCGAACACGTCTTTGTGGGTGAGGTTCTTCGCCGATTGTGGCAGCGCGGCGTCACCGATGTGGAGGTGCTGCGTTCGGAGTTCGACGCCGGCGGATACGACCTGGTGTTGAGTCGCGGCGCAGTGGTTCGTCATCTGCAGCTCAAGTCCATCGTTGACGGCGGCAAAGCGGTCAGTGTCATTATCAATCTGAAGCTCGCGCAAAAGCCCAGCGGCTGTGTTCTTTGGATCGTGGTTGACCACGCTCTGAACCTGCGCTCCTATCGCTGGCTTGGCGCCCGGCCAGGAGAACCGCTACCAGACTTGAGGGACGGCCCACCCGCCCGGCATACGCGTGCAACCTCCGCCGGCGTCAAGCAGCTACGAGCTGGCCATCGGGTAGTCCATCGACGCCGGTTCGAAGTGCTCGACAATCTGGATGTGGTACTGGAACGCTTGTTTGGAACACTGCCCAACAGGCCGGCCGACGATCGAGACGTCGATGAGATTGCCGTTGTGCTGTAACGCCGAGTCCTTTGACAGCGCACTGTACAGTGCGCGCGCTCGACTCGTCGCCGTGCGGCGCACTCGAAGCAACAGTAACTTCGATGACTATTTCGAATTGATACTCGCAAAGCTCGATGCCTTGCTCGACATGACGCAATCCGGCGGGGCGGACCCTGAGTGGCAACAACACGTCTTAGAGCTCAACAACGTCATCCTGGCCAGTCCGATCAACGGACCCGATGATGAAACCCAGGACTGCCTAGACTCGACTCGGAAGGCGCTGCAGGATGTCGGCATCCTTTGATGCGCAAACCGAGTGCAGGAAGCATCGCGTGTTGCGCTTGCGGTGCGGCGCTCCCGGAAAGTTCAGAGTTACGTGAACCAAAACGCGGATAGTTCAAAGTTAAGCGAACCAAGAGTTCAAAGTTGGCAGAGCACCTCCGCCGGAAACGCCTATGAATCGTGACCTGCCGGTTCAGGGTTGCGTGAATCTCGACAGACGGCAAGCGCGCCCGGTGACCACCCAGCTTGCCGATCGGTGCTCATCCCTTGGCTCCTTGGGCAATGGCAGTGTTGGTAGCAATTGCTGGCTCGCGGGCCAGTTCAATAAAGGCCCGCACGTAGTCAATGGCGGTGTCCGCTTCGCGTGCGCCCAGGAAGATTTGCTTGGCGATGCCGCGCGCGCCCAGCCGCACGGGCACCACGTCGATCTTGGCCGCGTATTCCTCGACCAGCCAGCGCGGCAGGGCGGCCACGCCGCGGCCGCTGGCCACCATCTGCAGCATGATGTCGGTGGTTTCGATGGCTTTGTGGCGCCTGGGCGTTACACCGGCCGGCAACAGGAACTGGCTGTATATGTCCAGGCGCTCGATGTCCACGGGGTAGCTGATGAGCACTTCCCCGGTCAACTGCTGGGGTTTCACATAGGCCGCCGAAGCCAGGGCATGGCCCCGGGCCACGACCAGCACCTGCTCGTAGTCGAATACGGGTTCGAACTTCAGCCCCGGCTTGAACAACGGGTCCGGCGTGACCAGCAGGTCGATCTCATAGCCGAACAACGCACCGATCCCGCCGAACTGAAACTTCTGCTTGACGTCCACATCCACGTCGGGCCATGCGGCCAGATAGGGAGACACCACTTTGAGCAGCCACTGGTAGCAGGGATGGCATTCCATGCCGATACGCAGCGCCCCGCGCTCGCCCTGCGCGAATTGGCCGAGGCGCTCTTCGGCCAAGTCCAGTTGCGGCAGCACCCGGTTCGCCACGGCCAACAGATATTGGCCGGCCTGCGTCAGGCGCAGGCTTCGTCCTTCGCGCAGCCAAATGTCGGTGCCCAGCTGAAGCTCTAGTTTCTTCATGCTGTGGCTCAGGGCTGACTGGGTCAGGTTCAGTACGCCGGCGGCGGCCGTCAACGACCCTTGCTTCTCGACTTGCTGAACGATGCTGAGGTGGATGCGCTCAAGCATTCACATGATTCCTATTCATGAATTTGTGAAATAAAACCATTTTACTTCATTGATCCACATCAATACCATGCGTTCCGATTGTTCGATCGCAGCCATCTGAAAGCAAAAATGACACGTCCACTTCGAGTAGTAGCGGTTTCCGGCGGACTGCAACGCCCCTCCAAGGCTGCAGCCCTGGCAGAGCACCTGCTGGATCTGATCGCCGACGAAGTTCCGTGCCAACAACGCCTGATCGAACTGGGCCAACTCGCACCACGGCTTGCCGGCGCGGTCTGGCGATCCCAACTGCCCGATACGGTGGAGCGGGAGCTCGCGGCGGTCGAGCAAGCTGACGTCCTGGTGGTGGCAACGCCGGTCTACCGCGGCTCTTACACCGGGCTGTTCAAGCATTTCTTCGACTTCATCCACCAGGACGCCCTGATCGACAAACCCGTTCTGTTGGCAGCCACCGGCGGCAGTGAGCGCCATGCCCTGGTGATCGACCACCAGTTGCGGCCGCTGTTCAGCTTTTTCCAAGCACGCACATTGCCGCTGGGCGTCTATGCGACCGACAAGGATTTCGTGGATTACCGCCTGCAGGACGAGGCCCTGATTGAGCGGGCAAGACTGGCCGTCCAACGGGCATTGCCATTGGTCGAATTGACGCACCACGCCAGGTCGTCTCTGGCCGATGCGGTGGTTGTGGCCTGAAACACGAATTGGCTTTTCTCTGCGAAATTAGGTCACGGGATCACAATGAACCAAGAACTCACCTTTAGCCTCAAAAGCATTTGTTTCGATGAAAACTATCAGCCATCGGACAGCACTCGCATCACCACAAACTTTGCCAACCTGGCCCGTGGGAAGAATCGGCAGCAGAACCTGCGCAACACACTGCGGATGATTGACAATCGCTTCAATGATTTGGCGCATTGGGACAATCCCACGGGAGATCGCTACGCTGTCGAACTCGAGATCATCTCTGTCGAGATGAACCTTGACGCCCAAAGCAGCAACGATGTATTTCCGCTGATCGAGATACTGAAAACCAGCATTCTCGACAGGACAACGAACAAGCGCATCGACGGCATCGCGGGAAACAATTTTTCTTCCTATGTGCGCGATTACGACTTCAGCGTCCTGCTTCCGGAGTACAACGCCCATCGAGCGGAATTCAGCACTCCAGACGATTTTGGCGACTTGCATGGCAAGCTGTTCCAGCAATTTGTCAACTCGCGCGCTTACAAGGAGCGCTTCAGCAAGCCGCCTGTCATCTGCATCAGCGCCTCGACCAGCAAGACCTATCGGCGGACCGGGAACCAGCATCCCGTACTGGGTGTGGAGTACCAACAGAATGCACTGTCCTCAACTGACCAGTATTTCGCAAAGATGGGGATGCAGGTTCGGTTTTTCATGCCGCCGAATGGCGTTGCACCCTTGGCTTTCTACTTTCAAGGCGACCTGCTGGGTGATTACACGAATCTCGAATTGATCGGCACCATCAGCACCATGGAGACCTTTCAAAAGATTTATCGTCCGGAAATTTATAACGCCAATGCTGCAGCAGGAAAACGCTATCAACCGAGCCTGAAGCATCAGGATTACTCGGTGACGCAGATTGTCTATGACCGGGAAGAACGCAGCCAGCTGGCTGTCAAACAAGGGAAGTTTGCAGAGGAGCATTTCATCAAGCCCTATAAGCGCGTCCTTGAACAATGGGCGACCGATTTCGCGCTCTGACTGGCCAAAATACATAGGCCACTCTTCCGACATCTCGTTGACCAGGCTTGCCAAAGCGAATATCGCTGTCTAGCGGCACTCGCATCGGCGCTGCCGGCAGTCCTGCCCCACATAACACACCATCCCGCGGCTGCTCTGGCAAAACGGTCCCGAAGCACGTTTGCCACACCCATCTTTCTTGAAAGGAATCCTCCGATGTTTGAAACCTCCATCGCCGGCAGCCTGCCGAAGCCTGCCTGGCTGGCTGAAACCAACAAACTCTGGCCTCAGTGGAAGGCTGAAGGCGATGCGCTGCTCCAGGCCAAGGCCGACGCGACGCTGCTGTGGATCAAAGCCCAGGAAGACGCAGGCCTGGACATCGTGTGCGACGGCGAGCAATCGCGCCAGCACTTCGTACACGGCTTCCTGGAGCAGGTTGAGGGCATCGACTTCGAGCACAAGGTGAAGATGGGCATCCGCGACAACCGCTACGACGCGATGGTGCCGCAGGTGGTTGCTGCCCTGCGCCTGAAGGGCCGCGTGCACGCTTTCGAAGCCCAGTTGGCGCGCGCCCACACGAAGAAGAAGCTGAAGTTTACGCTGCCCGGCCCCATGACCATTGTCGACACCGTGGCAGACCGCTTCTACGGCGACAAGGTCAAGATGGCCTTCGCGTTTGCGGAATTGCTCAACCAGGAAGCGCTCGCACTGCAAGCCGATGGCGTGGACATCATCCAGTTCGACGAACCCGCGTTCAATGTCTACATGAAGGACGCCGCTGACTGGGGCGTGCAGGCGCTCGAGCGCGCGGCGCAGGGCTTGACCTGTACGACGGCGGTGCACATCTGCTACGGCTACGGCATCAAGGCCAATACCGACTGGAAGCGCACCCTGGGCGACGAATGGCGTCAGTACGAGACGGTATTCCCCGCGCTTGCCCGCAGCCGCATCGACCAGGTGAGCCTGGAATGCATCCACTCCCATGTGCCGCCCGACCTGATGAAGTTGCTGGTCGGCAAGGACGTGCTGGTCGGCGTGATCGATGTGGCCAGCGACGTGGTAGAGACACCTGAGGAAGTGGCTGACACCATCGGCCGGGCGCTGGCGTTCGTGCCGAAGGAGCGACTGTTCCCGTGCACGAACTGCGGCCTGGCGCCGATGGCGCGGGACGTGGCGTGGCGCAAGCTGGAAGCGCTGGCAGAAGGCACGAGACTGGCCAAGGAGCGGCTTGCTAAGGCGTAACGTCCGCCCGGTCATCGCGACCGGTCATCCGCCTCAAACGGGCTGCCTTGCCGGCTGACGATGCGCACATCGGTAAAGAGGTGCCAGCGGATGCGGTCGATCTGCGGCAGTTCAAGCAGGCAGTGGAGCGGCTGGATGAACATGTTCCACAGCCGCAGCTAGAAGGCTTCCGGGTCCACCGATTCGGTCACCTCGTCTTTGCAGATAACGAGGCGGCCCGGCATGACGTCTTGCATGCAGGAGGTCTCGAACTCCTGGCGCGAGATACTTGGAAGCACCCCGCCAGCGACAAACAGACCGGGCGCCGCCGACAACCATCTAGCGACAACCATACCCGACTAACCACCGACAATTGCCCCGACCGACCGGCAACGATGATTGACGGCAAACCGGCCTCGGTGAAACTCGCGGACTGGCTATAGCAACGGCTTTTCGCGCCCCTGCAAGGCGGTGGTGTGGTCTCCGCCGCCTTGCCGGTTTACATCCAGGCACCCTATTTAAGCGTGCTTGCATCCGCCCACTGGTATCCCAGGCCAGTAATGCCGCTCACTAGGCTCTGGAAATCCTGGAACGCGTTGGAAGCAGCCGTGCCTGACATATCGGAGTCCAGCCAGAACGGGTGAAAGAAGAACGAGGCAAAACCGTCGCGTACCACCCGAGCATATTGAGCATTCAGGTAAATATCTTGCCAAGTGTAGGTCAGGCACGAGAACGGATCGATATTGCAGATGTTGTATTCGATGTTGCCCAGGTTTTCAGGAATGATGCGTTGGCCGTAGTAATCGGAATAGATCACGTACGGAAAGAACTGCCCGACCGCAAACGCATGGTTGTTGGCCGTTGAATTGAGCGTGTACAGATCGCCATTGCTACAAATGGTATTGGTATTGGTGACGCTACTCGTGGTGTTATTGGTGCAGGCGAAATACACCACGCGCTGGTACGTTGAGTTGAAGCGTGGCGGCACTGCAGCGATCGACAGCGGCGACGATTCGTAGTGTGGGGCTTCCCACGCAAACGGCTTGTAACCGTTATTGGTGAACTGCTGGAGGCCCGCATCCAGCCGCCCTCCAGCCCACTGAAGTGAGTCGTCGTCGGTCGGGGTATTGGCGGTCGCATACCAGAACTCGAAATCATTGCCACTCACTGCGTTGTCGATATTGGGAATGTTCTCGTACTGATGCGTGTAGCCGTGCATCATCACCTTACCCCCGCGCTTGAGCGCGTAGTTGATTGCAGATTTCAACCCGGTCGCGTTAGCGAGCGTAATCGTCTCCGGCACGCCGTTGTTGTAGTACCCGTTCGGGTCTGTATAGACGGGGATGGTCGCCATCGAAAACGGAATGTGCTTGCTGTACAGATAGTCCGTGAGCTTCTTCATCGAACTGGTACTCGTATAAGCGTTCATGTCTTCAAAGCGCACCATGGCCCGGTGGGTGTACGCCGTTGACGCGCTGTCCCCCAGAATGTCGTGCAACAGATCACAAAACGCCAGGTAGCGGTCACGCGGGCCGATATATGAAAACGGTTGATCGGCGAAATACCAGAAGTTGCCCGAGCGAACCACATAGGGCGCAACCGCCCCGCTCTGGCTGTCAGTGATGTTCACTAGCACCTGTGCTTTGGTGGCGTCCGTCACCTGCGTGATGCCGATGTCCGGGTCAGCGCTGACGGCACCTGTCGTGGCATTGAAGCTGTAGTACTTCACCATCGACATGCCCTTGTACGTCACGGTATCGAAGAATCCCGGATTCGGATTGCTCGACGACGGATAGACGTTGCCGTTGAAGCCGAAGACCTGGTCGAAGGCTATTCCGAATTTCTGGGTGAAGGTCGGATTGGTGTAATCGACCGTGTCCCAAGCCAGTTCCCACAGGTTGTACTTGAACCACACCACCGTGGAGGTGGTCGACATTACGTCCTTGAGGAACGCGGCGGGGATGGTGTTGTTGTAGTAATCGCCCAGATAGAACGTGGCCTGGTTGGCTTGCACCGAGCCAGCGGTGTAGTTCTGGATCGGCACCAGACTGACCGTCGTATTCCAGTGCCCGAGCAGGTTACGCAGCATGATTGCGTAGGCAAACCCCAGATTGCTGTAGGGGTCGTTTGGCGGTGCGTCATACAGCACCAGCACCTTCAAGGTCGTTGCGGCCTGCGCCGATGGCATCGTGATCGGCCGATACACGATAAGAAGACTGAGCGCGAGTAGGCACGCCAGGATGACTTTTTTCATGATCGTGCCCCTTAGTCGACCCAGACCTTGCCGTCCTGGCGATGTACCGACGCCGGAGAGGCGATCGTGCCGCCCGTGCTATGGCCGTGCTCTGCCTCACGCATGAGCGAACGCGGCATGCCCGGCACGATCACCGTCGGCACACTCGGGCGCGGCGGCGGAACCACCTTGCCGTTCTGCATATGCGGCGGGTTCAAGCCGGCATTGTTGGGTACGCTTGTCGGCCCCGCCGCCTCTGCTGTCCCCACAAGCCCGATCACGGCTACCAGCAGGCCCGTGCATGCCCACGCTGGCGCGCAATGTTTGGAAGTCATGATTTGTCCCCTTGACCAAACGTGCCTCCCTCACCTCAGGGAAGCGCTCGTCCCGGTTTTCCAAACACTGCCGCAACAACGAGATTTGACGGCCCTCGTGCCATTCCCTCTCGATGCCACTTGTCGAACGTTCTGACCGCGCTATGTAAAGGGCTGATGGCGCTGAGGTCGTATGAGCCGTGCAAAAATCACACCAAGTCGGCTAAAGGCTCGAACGCACTACACCTGAGAGCTTTGGCGATGGCGCTTCTTCAAAAAAAACGCCGAAACGGATTCAACCGTGAAACAGGCTGGCCTGAGTCGCCCCGGAGGTCGAAAATTTGGAGCTCAGACAGTGGAATGCGACTGTTTGAAGGCCGCATGCCGCCCGCAGAGTTTCGACGCTGGCTATTGGCCTTCCATTCTCGATCCACTAGAACCGGTATCCAACATTCAGGCTGAAGACGACCGGCTTCACGTTGATCTGCGTCTTGTTGACGGCCAGCACTTGGCCTTGAGCCACACAGAAGCCGAAGAGATTGCGCATCGCCCATTGCCAAAGATGGGCGCAAACGCCGAGGTTTTACAAGCGCAACCGTAGAAGGCCCTGCGAACTTATACGGCAGAGCGGTCCCACTTCCGAACGGTGCCGGGACGATGGTGGAGCACAACCTTACTAGGTTGCCGGAGCCTTTAGCTCAGTCGCGATCTGCTCGAACAGCTTCGATGTCCAGTCCGGCGGAAAGTTGAGCGGCGCGAGGATCGGCTTGCTCACGATCGCCACGTCCGTGTTCGACTCGTTCAGCCGATGCAGCCATATCGCAATGCGTTCGCCCCAGCTCCACAAGGAGATGCCGTGGGAGACAACAATGCGCCCTGCCGCCGGGTCACTTTCCACGAGTTCGAGTTTCTGCGCTTTCGCGGCAGCAAGCGTGGCAGCGTAGACCGAGTTGTAGGGTGCCGCGTAGACCCGATGCACACTTTCTTGCTGCGACGCCTTGACGGACTCGGTAGACGCGCAGCCGCTCAGCGTCGCCGCAAGCATGATGGGGATAAGCCAGCCTCGCATGACAATCTCCGTGAGCAACCCGCTTGCATCTTGCTTCCCAGCGCGATGCAAGCAGTGGATGAGCGCCATGCGCTTGTTACGCACGCCGTCCCTTTCATGCTAGGCGGCTGTTCTGCTTATCCGTTGAGATAGCTCAAGATTCGCGCTCCATTCGATTTGTCATGGGGGCGACACCACAACCGACACCTGGATCGCCAAGGCCCGCGTAGGCGACAGCCCTACTTCACCGGCGTCAGAATCGGCGCGCCTTTCTTCTTGATCAGGAACACCACAAACTTGGCCGGCTGCGTGGCGCTGGCGTTGCGCCCGACGGTGTGGATATCGTTGGGACCTTCGTGGAACGTATCGCCGGCCTTGAGCGTGACCTCCTTGCCGCCGTTCAAACTCATGACGATGCTGCCTTCGAGCACATAGACAAAGGCGTGCGCGTCATGACGATGCACGGGGTCGACCGCGCCCGGCGGATAGTCCACCACGATCATCTCGGCCTCCTTGCCCGGGAACTCGGGCAACGATTCCGAGCGCAACGGCGTCACGCTTGCTTCTGGCGCCGCCTTGACCAACTGCGCCATCAGCAGGCACGAACACACCACGGCTGCAGCGAAGCACACTGGATTTTTCATGGCATTACTCCAGGTGGGCCTTGTCCAGGCCAAATGCCTTGTCCGACGAACCGGGCACCATGCGGAACGCCACGTTCAGCCGGTTCCAGCTGTTGATCGCGCCCACCAGGAACGTGAGATCGGCCAGCTCCTTTTCGGAGTACTGCGCGCGCACGCTGTCGTAAATGTCGTCCGACACGCCCAAGGCGGGAATCTGGGTCAGCACTTCAGCCCACGCCAGCGCAGCACGCTCGCGCGGCGAGAACAGCGTCGACTCCCGCCAGATCGCCACGTGGTACAGGCGCAGTTCACGCTCGCCGTGGATCTTCGCCATCTTGACGTGCATGTCGACGCAGAATGCGCAGCCGTTGATTTGCGACACGCGCAGTTCGACAAGCTCACGGATGTGCGTCTCGATTGTGGTTTTCTGAAGCAGCGTGTTGAGTTCCACGAGCTTCTTGCTCAGTTCCGGGGATTGCTGAAAGTAGTTGAGGCGTTGCGTCATGAAGCGCTCCAGTGGAGAAGACCGAGTGGTCGTGCCCGGCAACGGCGAGATGGGCCGCCCTGGGCTTGTTGTGTGGAATATGTCAGTCGCTGATCAACGGTCTTTTGCCTGCGTGCCAAGCCATTGATCGAGACCGGTGCGTCCGATCCGAGCCTCGCCGAGCGGCACGAGCGACAGTTGCTCGACCAGGCCGCCGTAGTACCGCGCGTCGGGCTCGGTCACCACTTGGCGTGCGTCGCCAATGGATTCCAGATAGCGCGCGATGATCTGGGCGAAGGGCGCGCGGTCCGGTCCGGCAATGTCGACCGTGCCGTTCAGCGGTGCCGCGAGTGCCACCTGCGCGAGGATTGCCGCAATATCGTCCGCCGCGATCGGCTGGAACAGGCCGTCGCCCACGCGTACCGTGCCTGCGACCGTGCTGAAGTCGGCAATGCCGCCGATGAACTCCATGAACTGCGTCGCACGCACGATCGTGTACGGCACGCCGGCCGCTTCGATCGCCTCTTCCTGCGCGACTTTGGCGGTGAAATAGGCGTTGTCCGCCATCCGATCCGTGCCGACGATGGACAGCGCGACGTGATGGCGCACGCCCGCGGCAACTTCTGCCTTGCCAAGATTGCGCGCCGAGCTGCGGAAGAAGTCGAGCACCGCTTGCGGCTCCCACGACGGTGCATTCGTCACATCAACAACGACATCCGCGTCGGTGAGTGCGTCGCTCAGGCCCTCGCCTGTGACCGAATTCACGCCGTTGCGCGGCGAGGCGGCAAGCACCGCATGACCTGCTTCGCTGAGCAGCGTGACAACACGTGAGCCGATGAGGCCCGAACCACCGATGACGACAATCTTCATGGCAACTTCTCCGGATAAGAGTCAGTGAACGCCCGAGGCGCTGGGGGGGGGCGCGGCGCCGTCCGAACATGTCGCTGTCGTCGCATCGCTTGAGACCCAGTGTGGAACAATCACGCCCTATGAATAAGGGCCAAGAATTGTCGAAATGACTAGTCCAAGTCGTTTCCACCTCTCTTGCAGACGAGGCCGCCATGACCGCTCCCACACCCGCGCTGACCATCGAAATCGATCGGCAAGAGGCATTGCCCGTCTATCAGCAGATTTGCGAGCGCTTCAGGACGGCGATCGCGGCTGGGCATCTGCGCCCCGGCGATCGCGTGCCCGCATTGCGGGGCTTGGCGGCACAACTGAACACGGCGCGCGGCACCGTCGAGTTGGCCTATACGATCCTTGTTGATGAAGGCTACCTGCAGATGCGCGGGGCGGCCGGCACGTTTGTGTCGCCGTCGCTGCCGGCCGCGGTGGTGCGCTCATCACGTCGGGCCGCGCCGGAAGATGCAAGCGGCAAGCGGGGCGTGGGAAAAACGCGCGCACAAAAGACGTCCGACGCGTCAGATCGGATGCCGCAAACCCCCGCGCGCCCATTGACAATCGCCGTCGCAATGAGCGGCGAGCCGCGCCCGTTGCAACCCGGCCTGCCCGCGCTGGACGCCTTTCCGCGCAAGGTATGGAATCGGCTCGTATCGCGCCGCGCGCGCAGCGGCGAACGTGCCGTGCTTGCGTACCCCGATCCGGCTGGCTACCGGCCGCTGCGCGAACACATCGCCACCTATCTCGGGCTGGCACGCGGCGTCACCTGCTTGCCCGAGCAGGTGTTCGTCACCGGCGGCTATCGCGCAACGCTGGAACTCGTGCTGCGCAGTCTCGCGCAACCGAACGATCGCGTATGGTTTGAAGACCCTGGCTACCTGCTCGCGCGCAGCTTTCTTGCCGAAACGGGCATCCAACTTGTGCCGGTGCCGGTGGATGAAGAAGGCCTCAACGTCGAACGCGGTATCGCACTGGACGCGCAAGCGCGCTTCGCGTTGGTGACGCCGTCTCATCAGAGCCCGCTGGGGCACACGCTTTCGCTCGCCAGACGCATGGCGCTGCTGGATTGGGCCGAGAAAGGGTCTCGCTGGATTGTTGAAGACGACTACGACAGCGAGTTCCGTTATCAGGGCCGGCCATTGCCGGCATTGAAGAGCCTTGACCGCCATGATCACGTTATCTATTGCGGCACGTTCAGCAAGATGATGTTTCCCGGTTTGCGGCTCGCGTATGCGGTCGTGCCGGAGCGCGCCATCGAGCGCGTCGGGCGGGTGGCGTGCAGCATGAACGCCGGCTCGCCAACGCTGTTGCAGGCGGCCGTTGCAGATTTCATGGACGAAGGACATTTCGCGCGCCATGTAAAGCGCATGCGTGCGTTGTACGCGCAGCGCCGCATGCTGATCGCGCACGCGATGGAGCATGCGTTCGGCCCGCGATTGCGCGTCGAATTGCCGCCCGGCGGCGTCCAGTTCGCGGTGCACTTCACCGACGGGGCAGACGGGCCGGTCGACGATGTTGCCGTAGCCGCGCGTGCGCGTGAGGCCGGGCTCGCCGTGCTGCCACTTTCAATTTGGTACGCGAATGGTCGGACACCCCATGTGCCGCGCGGTCTTGTGATCGGCTTCGCCAACATTGCCGATGCAGGTGAAGCGGCCCGACTCGCTCAAACGTTGCGTACGTGCTTGCCCGACTGACACGATGGTTCCGCCCGGCTGGCCTGGGCATTCCCGCCCGTCCCGGGAATGCGTCAATCTGTTGTTATTGGCTGTAGCCACGCCGCTCTATGGCGGCTAGCACGTCCCACGTCTGCGGATCGACTTCGCGGCCCCCGAGCGACATTGATACGTACGCATCAATCGCATCCACAAAGCCTTTGATGAAGGCCGGCGGAAATGCATGTGCGGACAGGTGCTGAAGCTGCTCACGCAGCATGCCCGGCCGGCATTGGCCGTGTGTGCACATGGCGGTGCGCGTGCGCTTGAGATACGCCTGCGCTGCGATGGCGCCGTTCAGGTAGGTGCGGTTTTTGGTGAGCCTGCCTGTGTCGGATGACGTGGGCGTGGGTGGTGCGGGTGGAGATGGGTAAGACGCGGGGCGGTGCCCGCTTTCGACAGGTGGCATGTCGGCCTCTCTAAGTTGCAGTGGAGGCACGCCATTCGTCGCCAGACGAGGGGTGGCGGGCCTGACGGCGGGGCTGGCGAACCGGCCCTTAGAGAACGACCGGCAGACCCGAAGGTCTCCCCGCCCGGCCCGCCATAAAAAACGCATGCGAGCAGGAGCGGACCATCGCTTGCGCGATAGCCTCTCTAAGAACTGCTATGCAGGTCGCCAAACCCGGCTTCCGTTGGTGCGGCAGCGGGATGGATTATAGCGATGGGGGCAGCGGCGAAAGTTGGATTATTGATTCGCAGGCAGCGACAGTCGGAAGGTCACGCTCCACTCTCAGACAGTGGAGTGTCACCCTCAAACAGTCGAACGTCAGGGTCAAACACTGGCGTTCCACCGTTCGAGGGTCGAGCGTCAGTGTCAAAGCGTGGCCCTTCGACGGTTTGAGACTGGCGCCTGAAGCTCACACAGTGGAGCGTCACTGTCTGAAGATCGCCCTCCACGGTTCGCGAGTCGAGCTTCACTCTCCAACACTCGAACTCCACGGTCTGGGCCTCGCGCTCCACGCTTGGATGCTGAGAGTGAATCGCCCCGACTTTCCTAGACACCCCCGAGCCGTTGGGAATGACGTTGTTCGAACTCTACCGGTGATAGTCCGTTGGCGCTCGAATGGCGCCGTGTTGGGTTGTAGAACATCTCGATGTAGTTG